>NZ_JACVQA010000001.1:0-61581 GCF_018881595.1 Polynucleobacter sp. UK-Gri1-W3
ACTACTACAACCATGATCGAATCAAACAAAAACTAAAGGGATTAAGTCCGGTGCAATACCGAACTCAATCCCTTCTGGTAACCTGACTAAACTGTCCAACTTTTGGGGGTCAGTTCACGCAGGTGGTTTTATTTGATAGGGCTGCTTGTCACTCAAAATGGCAAACGTAGTGCACAGGTTGCTCCGCACGAATAACGAAGTAACCACCCTTCTCCACTTCCCAGCTTTGACCAGCCTTGAACTCTTGCTCAGGGGCACCATTGATGCTGACGAAAGCGTTGCCATCAACCACTTCCATAATCTCTTTGGTGCTCAAATCAAAACGTAGGGTGCTTGGCAATACAACACCAACTGACTTACGGATACCATTAGGCAAAGTCACAGTGTGTGAAACGCACTTGCCATCAAAAAATACATTGGCTTTTTTGCCTACGGAAACTTGATCAAATTGCATGCTAATTCTTTCTATTCTGTTGAGTTCTAATCGTTTACTTACTTTTACTCATTGTGACTTTTAGTTATTTCTTTGCGCGCTTACGCTTAGCGATTTCAGCAATACGCATACGCAAAGCATTAAGCTTAATAAAGCCACCGGCATCTGCTTGGTTATATGCGCCACCGTCATCATCAAAGGTTGCAATGTTTTGGTCAAACAAGGTATTTGCTGAATCACGTGAAATTATCGATACAGAACCCTTATAGAGCTTAAGACGAACAACACCGTTTACACCCAGTTGCGTATGATCAATCAGGGTTTGCAAAGCAAGACGCTCTGGAGCCCACCACAAGCCGTTGTAAATCAAGCTTGCATAGCGAGGCATCAAATCATCCTTCAGGTGAGCTACTTCACGATCTAACGTAATGCTCTCGATACCGCGGTGCGCCTTCAGGAGAATTGTGCCGCCAGGAGTTTCATAGCAACCACGACTCTTCATGCCAACAAAGCGGTTTTCTACCAAATCGAGACGGCCAATACCATGCTTACCGCCAATGCGATTTAACTCGGCCAATAACTCATGCGGCTTATAAGCTTTGCCATCAATAGCTACTGGGTCACCAGCCTTAAATTCAATTTCAACAATCTCTGGGGCATCTGGCGCCTTTTCTGGTGACACTGTCCAACGCCACATTGACTCTTCTGCTTCAGCATTTGGATTTTCTAAATGACGGCCTTCATAGCTGATATGCAAAAGGTTGGCGTCCATAGAGTAAGGTGAACCACCTTGCTTATGCTTCATTTCAACTGGAATGCCATGCTTTTCTGCGTAAGCCATCAACTTCTCACGCGAGAGGAGGTCCCATTCACGCCAAGGAGCGATTACTTTGATTCCTGGCTCTAATGCGTAGTAACCTAACTCAAAGCGAACCTGGTCATTACCTTTACCAGTAGCGCCGTGCGACACAGCGTCTGCACCAGTTAAGCGAGCGATTTCAATTTGACGCTTCGCAATTAATGGGCGAGCAATAGAGGTCCCCAATAAATACTCACCTTCGTAAATCGTGTTAGCGCGGAACATTGGAAATACAAAGTCACGCACAAATTCTTCACGCAAGTCATCGATAAAAATATTCTCTGGCTTGATGCCAAATTGCAATGCTTTTGCACGTGCCGGCTCAAGCTCTTCACCCTGACCTAAGTCTGCCGTAAAGGTCACGATCTCACAGCCATAGGTGTCTTGAAGCCACTTCAAGATCACGCTTGTATCTAAACCACCGGAATACGCTAAGACTGCTTTTTTAATATCAGACATGTTTTCTTATTCAATCAAAAAATTATTCAACAACTAACCTAGACAAACTTCTTAATCCAAACGGCCGCAGAGCAAATACTCCATCAAAGCTTTTTGCACATGCAAGCGATTTTCTGCCTCTTCCCAAACAATACTTTGTGGACCATCAATTACACCAGCTGAAACCTCTTCACCACGATGTGCTGGTAAGCAGTGCATAAATAAGGCATCCGGCTTAGCTAGAGACATCAACTCTTCATCAACCATCCAGTCCTGAAAAGCATTCATGCGCGATGTATTTTCCGCTTCATAACCCATGCTGGTCCAAACATCAGTAGTAACCAAGTCAGCACCTTTGCATGCATCCATAGGATCGGCACAGATCGTCAAGTGTTTGGCTGCCTTTGGGGTTAAACGTGCTGGATCTAGCTGATACCCCTCAGGTGCAGAGAAGCGCAACTGGAAGTCTAGACATTCAGCTGCCTGCAACCATGTGTAAGCCATGTTGTTAGCATCGCCTACCCAAGCTACCATCTTTCCCTGAATAGGGCCACGGGCTTCAACAAACGTGAAGATGTCGGCCAACACTTGGCAAGGGTGAAATTCATTTGTCAGGCCATTAATTACTGGCACGCGCGAGTTAGAGGCAAATCTCTCAATAATCTCTTGGCCAAAGGTACGAATCATGATGATGTCAGTCATTCTTGAAATCACCTGAGCAGCGTCCTCTACAGGCTCGCCACGGCCCAACTGAGTATCTCTAGTGTTTAGGTATACCGCATGACCACCAAGCTGATGGATGCCCGCCTCGAAGGACAGGCGGGTACGGGTGGAATGCTTCTCAAAAATCATCGCCAAGGTGCGGTCATGCAGTGGATGCCAGGTTTCGTAACTCTTGAACTTAGCCTTGAGCCAGGCTGATCGCTTCAGTAAATAGTCGTACTCTTCACGAGTCAGGTCGGAAAACTGCAGGTAGTGCTTTACCTTACCGGGCGCCTGAGGCTTTGCCAGCGATGTCATAGTTGAGCTTTCTACTAAAGTTTTGGCTTGCATTTTTTTCTTCAAACATTCGGCTGCACGAAAATAGATCCTAAAGTCATCTTACGGCCAACTCAGGCTGTTAAGCTAGAGGACTTAGCAACGCTATTTCTCACAACCATCATTACGCGAACTTGAACCACAAAAAGCTTTTCATTCAAGGCATTACCACTTCTGGCAAACCATTTCGGCCCAGCGATTGGGCAGAGCGTCTGTGCGGGGTGATGGCTACTTTTCGCCCTCCCGGCGATTCCGGGGACCCTCGCTTCACTTATTCGCCCTATGTCAGACCAGTGCTTATTGCAAAAGTGAAATGCGTTGTTATCGATACTCGACTGAGAGACCTAGATCCTCGAGCGTTAGACTTTGTCATGAACTTTGCCAAAGACAATGACCTACCGATCGAAGAGGCATGTGAGTTCAACCCAACAGCCTCAGCCCAGCCTTAAAAACAAAAACCCGCTCTGTTGAGGAGCGGGCCTAGGTCGAAACTACCTCGACCAGCCTAAAACTAAAACTGTATTACGCTGCCATCGCCTTGATAGCTGCAGACAAACGTGACTTCTGACGAGCTGCAGTATTTTTGTGAGCAATCTTCTTGTCAGCAATCTTATCGATTGTTGCTTGAGTTGCTGAGAAAACTTTCGCTGCAGCAGCTTTGTCACCAGTTTCAATAGCTTTACGAACTGCCTTAATGGAAGTGCGGAGCTTTGAACGCAAACTGGAATTGTGTTCGTTTTGTTTTACTGCTTGGCGTGCACGCTTGCGCGCTTGTGCTGTATTGGCCATCTTTAAACCTTGCCTCTATAAAATGCAAAATGCGATTAGTTAAAAATCTTGCGGACTTGCTAGATTCAGAAGCAAGCTCGCCAAAACCTAAGATTTTACATTAAAGGGGCAAAAAAGCCCAGCCGACTGATAAATAGGTGAAAATCGGCTCATGAATCTGCTTTCTGCCGCCGCCAAGGTCAGCACCCTGACCATGCTGTCTCGTATTACGGGCCTGCTCCGGGAGACCCTCATTGCCCGCAGTTTCGGGGCCTCAGAGTGGACGGATGCCTTTAACGTGGCTTTTAGACTACCCAATTTGCTGCGGCGGCTGTTTGCCGAAGGAGCTTTTTCTCAGGCTTTTGTACCCATTTTGGGTGAAATCTCCAGCAAAGGGGATCAAAAACAGGCCCAAATCCTCGTTAATGCGGTCTCTACCCTCTTATTTTGGGCTTTGCTGCTCACAGTATTGGTCGGCGTGATTGGCGCTCCAGCCCTCATTTTGATCATTGCTACGGGCTTTAAGGGTGGCCCCGCCTATGAGGCCAGCGTAGTGATGACCCGCATCATGTTCCCGTATATCGGCCTGATTTCCCTGGTTTCGCTGTCAGCTGGCATTCTGAACACATTCCAGCGCTTTGCCATTCCCGCCTTTACCCCAGTTTTACTCAATTTAGCTTTGATCGGGAGCGCAATATTTTTAGCACCCCATCTTGAGCAACCTATTTATGCCCTGAGCATTGGCGTTCTGATTGGTGGCGTTTTGCAACTAGCCATTCAAGTTCCAGCCTTATCTCGCATCGGACTATTACCGCGAATTGGTTTGTTGCCGGGAGCTATTAAGACGGCTATTACTAATCCAGATGCAAGACGGGTATTGCGCCTGATGGGGCCAGCAGTATTTGCGGTGTCAGTCGCGCAAATTTCTCTCATTATCAATACCAATATTGCCTCACGCCTTCAAGCAGGAAGCGTTTCCTGGCTATCTTATGCAGATCGTTTGATGGAGTTTCCAACTGCACTGCTGGGAGTGGCACTAGGCACCGTGCTTCTACCAAGCTTAAGCAAAGCCAATGCCAAGAATGATTTAGTGCATGCTGGAGAATTACTCCTCTGGGGGCTGCAGCTGACATTTTTACTGGCAGCGCCGTGTGCGCTTGCGCTCTTTATCTTTGGGGAGCCACTAGCTGCCGTCCTGTACCACTACGGTAAATTCAATGCACTTGACGTCGTAATGACACAACGAGCTTTAGCCGCATATGGAGTTGGGCTGATTGGCTTGATTCTGGTAAAAATTTTGGCCCCTGGCTTTTATTCTCGCCAAGATATTCGTACCCCAGTCAAAATTGGATTGCTTGTTTTAGTAGCTACCCAATTAGCCAACCTCGTCTTCGTGCCCTGGCTTGGGCATGCTGGTCTTGCTCTATCGGTTGGCACGGGCGCCTGTCTGAATGCAGCCCTCTTATGGGTTGGTCTACATAAACGCGGCGCCCTACCCAGCTCTGCCTGGGCCAAGTACCTAGGCCAATTATTTCTGGCGCTCATTCCCTTTGCGGCAGTGCTTTTTTATGCCGCTGGCGCACATCATTGGATTGACCTTCAAGCCGAACCGTGGCTTCGCATTGGCTTAGTTGCTGCATGGCTAGCTGTTGCAGCCATCGTTTACTTTGCATCCCTCGCTTTAGTTGGAATTCGCTGGCAAAAATTCTTGCGTCATGCAAAATAGACCTTATGCCAACACAACAACTCGACTATTTCACCTCCCTAGTTGCTGAAGACGAACACCTCCCCCTAACGGAGGCTGCAATCGCCGTCGCACACCATGCTTATCCCGATCTAGATGTTCAACACACGTTAGATCATCTTGATCAGCTGGGTAATAAATTAAAGTCGCGCGTGACTCCAGATACCTCGCCAGTTCAGCGCTTACAAATTCTCAAGCATTTCTTTTATAACGAACTGGGCTTTGGTCCAAACCCAAATGACTTTTATGCGCCTGAGAATTCGTACTTACATTACGTACTCGAAAATCGCAGAGGCATTCCAATTTCATTAGCGATTCTGATGATGGAATTAGGAAATCAAATTGGTTTGAAAATTCGGGGGGTTTCATTTCCCAATCACTTCATGATGCGCATCTCTCTACAACAAGGTGAAGTGATCATGGATCCTCTCACCGGAGAATCACTCTCTAAGAATCAATTACAAGAGATGCTTGATCCCTACTTGGATGCCAAAGGGTATCGAGGCGATCTCAGCCTGCCACTAAATATCTTCCTACGTGCATCTAGCTCTAGAGAAATTCTGTCGCGCTTCTTGAGGAACCTAAAAATGATTTACTCAGAACATGAGCGCTGGGAGCGCCTGTTGGGTATTCAAGAGCGTTTAGTAATCCTACTGCCAGACTCTGTTGAAGAAGTTCGAGATAGAGGGCTCATCTTTGCGCAACTAGAATATTTACGTCCCGCCATAGCTGATATGCACCGCTACCTCAGTGAAATGCCGGAAGCTGAAGATGCCAGTGATATTCGTGAGCACATCGCCACACTTGAAAGCCAAACAAAGCTGCACTAAAGCCAAGAAATTTTGGCTTTAGTTGTTTTGCTTGTTTTAGTCTTGCTTGCGCTGAAAAATTTTATAAAGGGCTGCCAATACAACCGGAATAGCAGCTGCACCAACCCCCACTAGCACAATCACATTGAGGTTTTGGCGAATGATGGGGATATTGCCAAAAAAATATCCAGCAATCACCAGCCCAAATACCCACAGCGCAGCGCCCGTGATATTAAAAAACTGAAAACGCGAGAAGGTCATCTCAGATACACCTGCGATAAAAGGTGCGAAGGTCCGAATGATTGGTAGGAAGCGCGCAAGAATGATGGTCTTACCGCCATGCTTTTCATAAAAGGTATGTGTCTTCAATAGAGCGCCTTGATCAATCCAGCGCGATTTACTACTAAATACTCGTTTGCCAATCCAGCGACCAATGAAATAATTCACGGTATTACCAGCGACTGCAGCAACTAACAAACCAATGCATAAAGTCCAGATATTGAAATGCTCAGTAGCACAATAAGCACCAGCGATAAACAAAAGGGAGTCACCAGGCAAGAATGGGGCTACTACTAAACCTGTCTCAGCAAAAACGATAGCAAATAACAGGCCATAAGCCCAGGGGCCGTATTGCTGAATCACGACATCTAGATGTTTATCAATATGCAACAATAAATCACTGATTTGCAAAAGGGTATCCATCAACTCGCTCTCTAACTTATGGGTTGTTGCGGATATTAACAGGCTCTTATAATTGGGTATGTCAACTGAACCCCACATTCAGAATATGCATGCTCTTAATGAAGCCCCCATTCTTTGTATTGTTGGGCCCACTGGCGCAGGCAAAACCCATCTCGCCATGTCTTTGGCGGAGTATGCAAAATCGATTGGTCAAACAATTGAGCTTATCAGCATGGATTCTGCCCTCGTATACCGCGGTTTAGATATAGGCAGCGCTAAACCCACCAAAGCTGAGCAGGCTGCAGTCATTCATCATCTTATTGACATCATCGACCCCACTGAAGTGTATTCAGCGGCGCGTTTTGCAAAGGATGCCAAAGATCTATGCGCAGAAATTCGTGCGCGGGGAAATATTCCCGTTGTTGTAGGTGGAACCATGTTGTATTGGCGTGCATGGGCGCATGGACTCTCCTCACTACCTCCAGCAAATCCAGAAATTCGAGCTCGCTTGGACGAAGAAGGTAAGACTATCGGTTGGCCAGCAATGCACGATCAGCTTGCCAAAGTGGATCCCGAAGCTGCAGCGCGTTTAAAGCCGAATGATTCTCAACGAGTGCAACGTGCTTTAGAGGTTTTTGAAATCACTGGTAAACCCATGTCTGTATTACTTGCTGACTCACCCAGTGAAGATGGTAGGGAAGGTTCTGCTATTCCACCATGGATTAATTTGGTTTCACTAGAGCCAAGTGATCGCAAGCGATTGCATCAGAATTTAGAGAAACGCTTTGATGAAATGCTTGCGGCAGGATTTATGAATGAGGTCAAAGCACTGCGTGCCAATACTGAATTACATCCAGATCTTCCGGCTATTCGCTCGGTAGGCTATCGCCAAGCCTGGGAATTTTTTAATGGAGAAATTGATGCTGAAGAAATGCGCTACAAAGCATTAGCAGCAACTCGACAGCTTGGTAAGCGACAACTCACATGGCTGCGAGCAATTGAGGGAAGAAAAACGTTTGACCCCTTCAACCCCGAAGAGCTGAAGGCAGCTTTAGATTACTGCAAGAAGAATTTAAGTTACTAGTTTATTAACTTAAATAACGATTGTTTGTGGTGCATCTTTCGGACGCTCAACTACTTCGCCAACTGTCCAAGCTTTGAGGCCCTGAGCAGTTAATGACTTGATTGCAGTATCTACTTGGTCAGGAGATACGATCACAACCATTCCGATGCCGCAGTTAAATACGCGTACCATTTCTGCATCAGCAACGCCGCCCTTCATTTGCAACCAACGGAATAGTTCCGGCATTTGCCAACTGTCGCGATGTAGTACTGCCTGAGTATTTTCTGGGAGCACGCGAGGGACGTTGTCTACCAAACCACCGCCTGTAATATGCGCCATTCCTTTTACATTGATTTCAGAAATCAATTTTAGAAGCGGCTTTACATAAATTTCTGTTGGTGCCATCACCACATCACCCAATGAGCGACCACCTAAATCATCGCTAGGCTTTGCGCCGGCACGTTCAATAATCTTGCGCACCAATGAGTAACCATTCGAATGCGCGCCACTGGAACCAATGGCCAATACTGCATCGCCAGGAACAATCGTTGCACCAGTAATGATTTTGGATTTTTCAACGGCGCCCACTGCAAAACCAGCCAAATCATATTCACCTGGTGGGTACATACCAGGCATTTCAGCTGTCTCGCCACCAATCAATGCGCAGCCAGATAATTCACAGCCCTTGGCAATACCGCCAACAACAGTTGCGGCAGTGTCCACAGTCAACTTACCACAAGCAAAGTAATCCAAAAAGAAAAGGGGCTCGGCACCCTGAACCAAAATGTCGTTCACACTCATAGCCACCAGGTCTTGACCGATGGTTTCATGACGATTCCACTCGAATGCCAACCTGAGTTTGGTACCAACACCATCTGTTCCAGAAACTAAAACTGGCTCTTTATAGCGCTTAGGCACCTCAAAAAGGGCTCCAAAGCCACCAATCCCGGCTAGAACACCCTCGCGCATGGTCTTTTTAGCAAGCGGCTTAATACGGTCAACTAAAGCATCCCCAGCATCAATATCGACGCCAGCGTCACGGTAGGAAAGGCCTTTTGAGGAGGAATTATTAGGTGAAGTCATGTCAGAGCCAGAATATTAGTAAAAAATGGTACTTCGTCAGTAGAATCATTGAATTCTAGAGGATTGAAGCAAGATGGCCGAAATTTTTACCCCTTTTCTTACCGCATTCATTCTGGCGTATGCCCTACGCCCTTTTTGCCTGTGGCTCGAGGAGCACCGAGTGCCTCGTGCGCTCGCCGCTGCGTTGGCCATGTTGGTAGGTCTAACTCTTGTTTTCTTGATTCTCAGCCTCCTCATAAGCCTCCTAAAGTATGAAATACCCCTCATCAAGACTCAGCTACCCGACTGGATTGCCAACACCCAGGCTTGGCTTGGCCCAAAACTCAGCGAACTTCACATTAGTTTTGATTGGGGCACCCTAAAAGCTACCGCCACCCAAAAAATTACTGAGCACATTAATGACAATGCAGATAGCTTAATGTCCACAACCATCGATACCGTTCTCATGTCAGGCAGCTCAGTGATTGCCGGATTTGTAAATGCAGTACTGATTATTTTCGTTATGTTTTATTTGTTGATGGACTGGAAGCATTTTTTTGGTCTAGTCAAAAATATGGTGCCATTACGTGCACAAGAAACTGTCCATCACCTAGCAATGAACACAGATGGATTGCTCTCTCAATATTTGCGCGGTATGTTAATTGTCATTTCCATCATGGCGATTTATTACAGCGCTGGCTTAAGCTTGATTGGCGTCAAAGGTGCCGCTGCTCTTGGCATCTTTACCGCACTCATGATTGTGATTCCATACATAGGCATCACCCTAGGTCTGACACTGGCAACCTTATCGGCCCTACTCCAATTTGGCCCAGGTACAGAGATTATTGGGGTACTGATCCTGTTTGGCATTGGGCAGTTTTTAGAAGGCTTCTTCTTAACACCCCGTTTGGTGGGAGAGCGCATTGGCCTCCACCCAGTAGCAGTCTTGTTTGCATTGCTTTTCTTCGGCAAGCTATTTGGCTTCTTTGGAGTATTGCTTGCTCTACCAATTAGTGCCGTCAGCATGGTCCTCGTTAAGTACCTATGGTCTCTCTATACGCAAAGCGCTTGGTATCAAAAATAAATTTGCAGTAATGAATACATCTCCGCTTCCAAAACAATTTGCGCTTGATATTAGTCATTCACCTAAAGCTAGTTTAGAAAACTTTCTTCCCGGAAAAGATCTTGCATTACTTTCGGCTTTACAAGATATTGAGAAATCTTGGCGCAAGGGGAATTCTCAAAGTTCTGAGAATCCGCTGAATCAACGCTGGATTTACTGGTGGGGACCTGAAGGTTCTGGCAGAACACATTTACTTGATGCTATTGGGAATGCGGCCGAACATACTGGCTTGGAATGCATTGCCCTCACCCCATTTGAGCCTGCATCTTGGGTTCGACTCGAAGAAAAGATGAGGGCAATCTCTGAAAGTGCTACTCCTTCAGTAATCACTGTAGATGATGTTGATCGTCTAGATGATCGCCTCGTTGGCTCACTTTTTCGCATCCTTAATGGAGTGCAGGCAAGTAAAGCGGTATATATTTTTATGGCCGGTGACGCTGCACCAGCCAATTTAAAGCTACGAGAGGACCTGAGAACCCGTTTGGGCTGGGGTTTGATCTTTCAGACGCAGCTTTTGGACGATGATGAGAAAATACAGGCAATAGAGGAAGCAGCCAAAGCACGGGGACTCGTTTTATCCCCTGATGTGTTGCCTTGGCTATTAAGTCGTTTTTACCGGGATATGCCCAGCTTAATGGCTTTAATTGATGCATTAGACGCTTACTCACTAGAAACAAAACGTGCTGTAACCTTACCTCTTGTACGCGAGCTTTTGCAGCCCAAATAATTTATCCAATACCTCATTTGTGACCCAGTTAGCCCTTTTCGATTTAGACCACACTCTTTTGCCCTGCGATAGCGATTACGAATGGGGCCAATTTTTGGCTCGCATTGGTGTTGTAGACAGCGAGTATTACGCACGACAAAATGAACGCTTTTATCAAGACTACAAAGATGGCAAACTGGATATTCATGAGTTTCTGCGATTTGCTTTAAAGCCTCTGTCAGAGCACTCTCGCGCGCAACTCAAAGAATGGCATGACGCGTTTATGAAGGAAGTCATTAACGGCCAACTCCGACAGCAGGCAATCGATCTTGTGAAGCGTCACCAAGATGCTGGAGATCTATGCTGTGTAATTACTGCTACCAACAGCTTTGTCACGCGCCCGATTGTTGAAAGTTTTGGGATTGAACATCTGATTGCTACAGAACCTGCTACAGCAGACAATCACCCCTTAGCCAACTACACCGGCGAAGTTAAAGGCGTGCCTAATTTTCGTGAAGGCAAAATTCAAAATCTACATGACTGGTTGGCATCTCAAAAACTGTCTTTAGATACTTTGCCTTACAGCTATTTTTATTCTGACTCGATGAATGACCTTCCCTTGCTTGAAAAGGTAAGTCATCCTGTTGCTACTAATCCAGATGATCGTCTTCGCAATGAAGCTAAGCAACGTAACTGGCCCATTCTTGAACTGTTTGCATGATCACTAAATTTATTAAACGTATTTTGCGCCGTGACCCAATGGTCAAGCACACACAGGCGAACAATACTGGCGCCCCAAAACGTATTCCTAAAAAAGCGCATCGTATTGACCCGCACTTGCTATCTAAAAATGCAGTGAAGGTAACGCATACACTGCAACAAGCAGGCTATGAGGCATTTATTGTTGGTGGCGCCGTCAGGGATCTTGCACTCGGAATTAGCCCAAAAGATTTTGACGTTGCAACCAACGCAACGCCTGACCAGGTGCAAAGACTCTTTCGTAAGGCGCGCTTGATTGGTCGCCGCTTTCAGATTGTGCATGTGACCTTCTTTGGCAAAGGGCACCCAGAAATCATTGAGGTATCAACCTTCAGGGCCCTATTAGATAACGCTGGAGACCACGTGGCAGAGAGTGGTCGGATCCTGCGAGATAACGTCTGGGGTTCACAAGGAGAAGATGCGGCAAGGCGTGATTTCACAATCAATGCGATGTACTACGACCCGTCTTCCGAAACCGTTCTCGACTATCACGGCGGAATGGCAGATATGCAAAAGAAAACTTTGCGCATGATTGGCGATCCAGCAAAGCGCTATCGTGAAGATCCTGTTCGTATGCTCAGGGCAGTGCGGTTTGCAGCTAAGACTGGGTTTGAATTAGATAGCGCTACGCGCACACCGATTGCTAAGTTAGGCAAACTGTTAAATGATGTTCCCTCAGCTAGACTATTTGATGAAATTCTAAAACTCTTGATGTCAGGCTATTCTTGGGCCGCCATCCAGGGACTCAAGGATGCCGGGCTGCACCATGGCCTACTGCCACTGCTAGATCACATCCTTGATAAAGGCGAAGATTCTAAAGGGGCAAATGATTTTGTAAAACTGGCACTAGCCAATACTGATGATCGCATCCAATCTGGTAAAAGTGTTTCTGCAGGATTCTTATTTGCTACCCTGCTTTGGCCAGATTTACTGAAGAATTGGAAAGCCAATTCCGCCAAAGGAATGGCTAATATTCCCGCCCTGCACGATGCGATGGATGACACGATCGCTACCCAAAGTAGTGGCATGACCATTCAGCGTCGCTTTGAAAGTGATATGCGCGAAATTTGGTCTATGCAGCCCCGCTTTGAGAGACGCGTAGGTCGCTATCCCTATCGTCTGATCGAATCCCCTCGCTTTAGAGCGGGTTATGACTTTATGCTCCTTCGCTGTGCTACCGGCGAACTGAATGCTGCGATTGGCCAATGGTGGACAGACTTCATTGCAGCCGACCCCACAGGCCAAGACGAGCTCATGGCTAGCGTCAAAAATGAATCCGGCAATAGTCCAAGTCCCGCCAAAAGACGGCGCCGTCGAAAGCCAAAATCAGCAGTGCCCCCAGAAAGTGCAGCGAGCTAAGCAAACTTAGAGAAATTTCTGTAAAGTAGTTTCATCTTTAGTTTGGAAATTTATGGCACGGGCATATATCGGATTTGGTGGCAACATTGGCGACACGCGTCAGCTTATTACTGATGCCATTGTCTGTCTGGCATTGCGCTCTGAACTGCAAATCCTAGCAAAAAGCTGCTTTTATCAAAGCGCCCCTGTTGAAGCCACAGGCGGTGATTACATTAATGCTGTCATTGAAGTAGAGACTGAATTAAGCCCATATAACCTTTTGCACGTATGTCAGGCCATAGAACAAGAATTTGGTCGTGAACGGCCTTATGCAAACGCTCCTCGCACTCTCGATCTCGATATCCTTTCTTTTGAAGGGGTCACTCAAAACGAAACTGAGTTGATGCTGCCTCACCCAAAAATCATCGAGCGGTCCTTTGTGCTTTTACCGCTCTTGGAAATAGCCCCAGATATGTTTTTGCCCAATTGGGGCGAACTCAAAGCCTACTTACCCAATGTGGCCAACCAAAGAATTGAAAAACTCGCCTGCAGGAACTGCAATTGCGGGGAAAAAGACGTTTATAGCCAAACGGCGCATTAATTCATTAAACTCTCGCCATGGGTTACTTACAAGGCGACAAGCCAATCACAATTACTAAGCTCCTCGCGATGCATGCTGAGGGTGAAAAAATTGCCATGCTCACGGCATACGACTCAACCATGTCCGCGCTTCTGAATCGCTGCGGAGTTGAGACCATTTTGGTTGGTGACTCCCTCGGCAATGTTATTCAAGGGCACTCCAGCACTACGCCAGTGACGATTGAACAAATGGCGTATCACACAGAATGTGTAGCGCGCGCTAATACCCAGGCATTTCTTATTGCTGACCTGCCATTCGCAAGCTACGGAGATCCTGTGCAAGCCTTAGAATCAGCCGCCCAATTGATGCGTGCTGGCGCAGATATGGTGAAGCTTGAAGGTGGTGGTGACTGGCAAGTGGACATCATTAGTCATTTAGTAGAACGCAGCGTTCCTGTCTGCGCACATTTGGGCCTACTACCGCAATCGGTTCATATCTTGGGTGGCTACAAAGTCCAAGGTAAATCTAAAGATGCAGCTAGCGTCATGCTTGAACAAGCACTTGCTTGCCAAGCAGCTGGCGCCCAAATGGTCGTACTAGAAGCAATCCCATCTTCACTGGGCGAAAAAATTACTGCTGAACTTCATATTCCAACCATTGGCATTGGTGCCGGGCCAGATTGTTCCGGGCAAGTTTTAGTTCTACAAGATATGTTCGGCATTAGCCCAGGCAAGCCGCCAAAGTTTGTCAAAAACTTTATGGATGGTAATCACTCCGTCGAAGCAGCGATTAAGGCTTATGTTCGCGAAGTGAAGTCCGGGAAATTTCCCGGACCTGAGCACGGCTTTGCCGGCTAGCCTGTCAAGCAACCCCTAGCTAAAGAAGCTCTTCACGCCGTCAAACCAACCCTTTTGTTGGGGACTGTGCTTATCGCCGCCCGACTTTAGACTGTCATCAAACTTTTGAAGTAATTTCTTTTGCTCATCAGTGAGCTTAATTGGCGTTTCCACCAGAACATGGACAAAGAGATCACCCACCAAGGTGGATCGCAAGCCTTTGATACCTTTATTCCGCAAGCGGAATGTCTTACCGGTCTGCGTACCTTCTGGAATTGGAAACTCAACGCGTCCTGAAAGGGTTGGCACTTCAATTTCACCGCCGATGGTTGCGGTCGCAAAGGAGATTGGCATTTGTACATGCAAATCACTGCCATCGCGCTCAAATACTTTATGGGGTTTTACGCGCACCTCTACATAGAGATCGCCAGATGGTCCGCCGTTAACACCTGGTTCGCCGTTACCCACTGAGCGAACACGCATACCATCATCAATACCTGCTGGTATTTTGATCTCAAGCGTTTTTTGTTCTTTGTGTTTTCCGCTGCCATGACAAGTTTTGCAAGGTTTAGGAATGTACTCGCCAGTACCGCGACACTTGGGGCAAGTTTGTTGCATTGAGAAGAAGCCTTGCTGCACACGCACTTGGCCATGACCATTACAAGTGGTACATGTTTCAGCCTTTGACCCTGGTTCTGCGCCAGTGCCATGACAAGGCTTGCAATTACTCCAGCTTGGCACACGAATTTGAGTTGTATACCCTTCCGCAGCTTGCTCAAGCGTAATGTCCATGTTGTAGCGCAGGTCAGCGCCTTTATAAACCTGAGGACCAGACTGGCGACCGCCGCCTTGACCAAAAATATCGCCGAAGATATCCCCAAACGCATCAGAAAATCCGCCACCACCGAAACCACCGCCACCAAAGCCGCCACCCATCGACGGGTCAACGCCAGCGTGACCATATTGGTCATAAGCAGCACGTTTATTGGGGTCTGTTAAGGTTTCATAAGCTTCTTTAACCTCTTTAAATTGAGCTTCAGCTGTTTTGCTATCAGGATTGCGATCTGGGTGATGTTTCATCGCCATCTTGCGATAAGCTTTTTTTAACTCATCATCACTGGCACTCTTTGCCACACCAAGCACTTCATAAAAATCGCGTTTACTTTTAGGCACGGCCTATTCCTCTCAACAACCTGAATGACACAAGTCGGCACGAGGCCGACTTGTTATTTAAGTGCATCAAAACTACGTTAATGAATATCTGATTACAGAATTACTTCTTGTCATCAACCTCTTTAAAGTCAGCATCAACTACATCCGCATCAGGAGCAGCACCAGGGGCTGCGCCACCAGGAGCCGCACCAGCAGCAGCGCCACCAGCTTTAGCTTGTTCAGCAGCCATGGCTTTTTCGCCCAGCTTCTGACTTGCTTTACCCAAAGCTTCAGTTTTTGCTTCAATCGCCTCTTTGTCGCTACCTTTGATAGCCTCATCCAGGTCCTTTAAGGCCGCTTCAATTGCTTCTTTTTCGGAAGCCTCTAAGCTAGCGCCATGCTCTTCTAAGGCTTTCTTAGTTGAGTGAGCTAAGGCATCAGCAGTATTACGTGCCGTTACCAACTCAAGCGCTTTCTTGTCTTCAGCAGCATTGGCTTCAGCATCCTTAACCATACGTTGGATTTCTTCTTCGGTTAGGCCGGAATTTGCCTTGATGGTGATTTTGTTCTCTTTACCAGTGGTTTTGTCTTTTGCTGTTACATGCAAAATACCGTTGGCATCGATGTCAAAAGTCACTTCAATTTGTGGCATACCGCGTTGTGCTGGAGCAATACCTTCGAGGTTAAATTCGCCTAGCAACTTGTTTGCAGCAGCCATCTCACGCTCACCTTGGAAGCACTTAATGGTTACAGCAGGCTGGTTATCTTCCGCAGTAGAGTAAACCTGTGAATGCTTAGTAGGAATCGTGGTGTTCTTAGGGATCATCTTGGTCATTACGCCACCAAGAGTCTCAATACCCAATGACAATGGGGTAACGTCCAAGAGCAATACATCTTTACGATCGCCAGACAATACAGAACCCTGAATTGCGGCGCCAACGGCAACTGCTTCATCTGGGTTTACGTCTTTACGTGGCTCTTTACCAAAGATTTCTTTTACTTTGTCTTGAACCGCAGGCATACGAGTTTGACCACCGACCAAAATCACGTCATCGATGTCAGCTACATTCACGCCAGCGTCTTTAATAGCAGTTAAGCAAGGACCAGCTGTACGCTTGATCAACTCTTCTACCAAAGACTCTAATTTGGCACGGGTTAACTTCAAGTTCAAATGCTTAGGACCGCTAGCGTCAGCCGTCACATATGGCAAGTTGATTTCTGTTTGTTGAGCAGATGACAATTCGATCTTGGCTTTTTCTGCGGCATCTTTCAAACGCTGCAATGCCAAAACGTCTTTGCTCAAGTCAACGCCTTGCTCTTTCTTGAACTCAGCGATGATCCAATCAATGATGCGTTGGTCAAAATCTTCACCGCCCAAGAATGTGTCGCCGTTAGTGGAGAGCACTTCAAACTGCTTCTCACCGTCAACGTTAGCAATCTCAATAATGGATACGTCAAATGTACCGCCGCCCAAGTCATACACAGCAATCTTGCGATCTACTTTGTCTTGCTTGTCCAAGCCGAATGCCAATGCAGCAGCAGTTGGCTCGTTAATGATGCGCTTCACATCCAATCCAGCAATACGACCTGCATCTTTGGTAGCTTGACGCTGGCTGTCATTGAAGTAAGCAGGAACGGTAATCACTGCCTCTGTCACTTCTTCACCGAGATAGTCTTCGGCAGTTTTTTTCATCTTGCGCAAGATTTCAGCGGACACTTGTTGTGGCGCCATCTTCTTATCGCGCGCTTGAACCCAAGCATCACCGTTATCAGCGGCAATAATTGAATAAGGCATCAAGCTAATATCTTTTTGCACTTCAGGATCTGTAAATTTACGACCCATCAAACGCTTTACTGCGTAGATGGTGTTTTTAGGATTAGTGACTGACTGACGCTTTGCAGGCGCACCAACCAATACTTCGCCATCCTCAACGTAAGCGATGATGGATGGAGTTGTGCGACCGCCTTCGGCGTTTTCGACAACTTTAGGTGCATTGTTTTCAACGACTGAAACGCATGAATTCGTGGTTCCTAAGTCGATTCCGATAATCTTTCCCATAATTGCTCCAAAAAATTAAGTTGTTTTGTTGTACTGATAAATATTTCGATACCCAATAAATGGGGTCTAAAAAGAGGATTTCAAGGGGATAAAGAGCAAAAAAGGCAGAAATCTGCCTTTTTTATGCTTTTGTTGCGGTTTTAGCGCTTATTTCGGGGCGCTTACCGTCACTAAAGCAGGTCTCAGAACCCGATCGGCTACGGTGTAGCCTCGCTGCAATACAGAAACCACGGTATTTGGCTCCTGGTCGGAAGGCACTGAAGCAATAGCCTGATGGTGATGGGGGTCAAACTTATCACCAACCGCTGGGTTGATTTCTGTCATACGGCCTTTTTCAAAGGCGGATAGCAACTGCTTAAGGGTGATCTCCAGACCTTCCTTGAAAGCTTTGGCATCACCAGCATCTGTACTCAACGCCGCATACAGACTGTCTGTAACGGGCACCAAATGCTCAGCAAAGCTTTCAATCGCGAACTTATGTGCTTTAGCAATATCTTCCACGGCACGACGACGAATGTTTTCACCCTCCGCTTTCGCACGCAAGAAATTGTCTTGTAACTCGCCAACCTTTTGATTGAGTTCGGCAACCTCTTGCTCAGGCGTTTTTACAGGAGGCGTTTCTGCCGCAGCTTCTGCAACTGGATTTACCGCAGGATTTTCTTGCTCTGGAGATGAATTTTGGTTTTCTTGTGTCATGAGGGCTATTTTACTTTTCTATAAAGATCACTATTACTGTGCGATATGGGGTCAATCATTTCAATTTCAAGACTTTATTCTTTCAGCTAACTCAGCCCTTTCATTGCGCTTGGCTAATTCTGCCTCAGACTCCACCCCTAAAGACCAGCCTTGTAGATGATGATGCGCAATTTGGCTCAGGGCCTCTATCCACTTGGGGTTGCTGTTTAAGCACGGAATATAACGATAGTCTATGCCACCATGTTCCAAGAAAATTTCGCGGGCTTCCATCGCAATCTCCTCAAGCGTTTCCAGACAATCCGCTGGAAATCCTGGACAAAAAATATCAATGCGCTGGCAACCTTCTTTAGCTAATTTTTCAATCGTTGGTGCGGTGTAAGGCTTTAACCACTCAGCCTTACCAAAGCGAGATTGGAAAGTAACAATGTATTGACCAGGCTCTAAGCCCAAGGATTCACCAAGCAAACGACCAGATTTCAAGCACTCACAATGATAGGGATCACCCTTCATTAAATTGCGTTTTGGTAAGCCATGAAAAGACATTACAAAGCGATCGCCTTTAGCAAAATCAGGGCGTCCATCTTTGTCCCAGCTAGATAACACCTGATCACGTAATGCATTAATGTAGGCAGGACTGTCGTGATAGTGCTTCACTAAACGCAACTCAGGCTGGTCACGCCAGGTTCCTAAAACACGAAAGACTTCATCAAAGCTAGACGCCGTTGTTGTCGCGGAGTACTGGGGATACAAAGGTAATAGTAATAGGCGCTCCATACCCTGCGCCTTAAGGTTCTCAAGGGCTGACTGGGTTGACGGTTCACCATAACGCATTGCCAAATCTACTAAAACAGTATGGCCTTCATTCGCAAATATCTCACCCAACTCTTTCGCTTGCAGGCGTGAGTAGTGCATTAATGGGGAACCTAATTTTGGTAACCAAATAGAAGCATATTTTTTTGCAGAAGCACTACTACGAATAGGCAAAATAATGCCGTTCAAAATACACCACCAAATAATGCGCGGAATTTCTACTACACGTGGATCGGAAAGAAATTCTTTTAAATAGGCACGTACTGCTTTGGTTGTCGGGGCAGATGGTGTTCCCAAGTTCAAAAGTAAAACTGCCGTTTTGGAAGCGCGTAAATGCGGGTTCTGATTCAAGATGTTTTGTCTCTAGTAATAAGTTATGAATATAAAAAGATTTGCTTAGGAACTTAATGCGCCCGATAGTAATTTTGAGGTGATATCCACAATAGGAATGACTCTATCGTAAGCCATGCGCGTTGGTCCAATGACCCCAAGAGTACCTACTATCTGACCATCTACGCTATACGGGGCGCTGATGACAGCGAGATCTTCATAAGGCAACAAGTCACTCTCACCGCCAATAAAGATTTGTATACCATCCGCATGACTCGATACATCCAGTAATTGCATGAGTACGGATTTCTGTTCCAACATATCGAACATCTTGCGCAACTTATCCAAGTTAGAACTTAAATCCCCAACATTGAGCAAACGACGTTCGCCAGAGAGCACCATATCGCCACGACCCATATCGTAGTCAGCCACACCGGTTTGCAGAGCCAAAGCCATCAACCCAGAAATATCTGCACGCAAATTATCTAAATCGGATTTCAAGTGCATGCGCACTTGATCAAAACTTTTTCCAGCAAACTGAGCATTAATAAAATTACCTGCTTCAATCAGTTGGCTTGGCGTGTAATCCTGAGTTGTAGGCAATATGCGATTTTGTACATCGCCCTCTGGGGTAACCATGATGAGCAAAATCTTGCCCTCACCCAAACGTAAAAACTCAATATGTTTAAAAACCTGGGCCCGTTTAGGCGTCATGACAACACCAGCAAAATGGGTTAGGTTGGACAAAATCTGCGCAGCAGAGTTGAGCACCCTTTGCGGGGAGTCAGGCAAAAGCCCTTTTTCAACCTCTCTAGCAGCCATCGCCTCGAGAGGGCGCACGGTCACCATGGTGTCCACAAATAGGCGATAACCCCGTGGGGTCGGTATACGGCCAGCAGAGGTATGAGGACTGGTAACTAAGCCCATATCCTCCAAATCAGCCATGACATTGCGGATCGTGGCTGCAGAAAGGTCTAAACCCGAGAATCTAGACAGTGTGCGTGAGCCAATAGGCTGACCCTCCTCGATATAGCGCTCGATGAGGGTTTTTAGTAGGGCGCGGGAACGTTCATCCATGTTGGAAGGGATTTTATGCCTATGGTTTAATCGTTATATGTTAAGCCCATCCCCAAATTCCACCAAGAAGGCATTTAGCCGAGTTGCACTTGTCGGCAAATATCAGGCTGACGGCATTGAAGAGCACCTGAAGGACCTGGCTAAATTACTTGCAGATCTGGGTTGTGAGGCCTTTATTGAGTTTGATACAGCCACCCATCTAGCTCTTTCTGGCTACCCAACCAAAACGGCGCGCGACTTTGCCGGGGAAATTGATCTTGTGGTTGTTCTCGGGGGTGACGGCACGATGCTCGGTATCGCCCGGCAGTTAGCGGGTAGTAATGTTCCGCTCGTGGGGATCAATATGGGCCGACTGGGCTATATGACGGATATTCCGATTCAATCCGTTCACACTACCTTGCCAAAAATGATTGCTGGTGATTACGAAGCGGATACACGCACCTTGTTAGATGCCGTTGTTCTTCGTAATGGCAAAGAAATTAATCGCGCACTCGCCCTTAACGATGTAGTTGTAAATCGTTCTGGCATCTCAGGCATGGTTGAATTGGCGGTGCACGTTAATGGTTCGTTTATGTACAACCAACGCTCTGATGGCTTAATCGTGTCTACCCCTACTGGCTCGACTGCTTACGCACTCTCTGCTGGTGGCCCAATTTTGCATCCGCATGTGGCAGGTATTTTATTGGCGCCAATTGCGCCGCACTCACTCTCTAACCGACCAATTGTTTTGCCACAAGATAGCGTCACCATTATTGAAGTAGTAGATGGTCGCGAAGTGATCGTCAATTTTGATATGCAGTCTCAAACGAATTTACAAAGCGGCGATAAGGTTGAAGTACGCCAATCTAATAAAACAATTGATCTGCTTCATCCGAGCAATCACAGTGACTACAAAACCTTGCGCGAGAAGCTGCATTGGAATGAGTACCCATCGACATTCTGATGTCGAGTTTTTTGCTACGCTAATACATGCTTCAAACTATCTCACTTCGTGACTTTGTCATTGTTGACCAGCTAGAACTAGATTTCTCTAGCGGCTTTACTGTGCTTACTGGTGAAACCGGTGCAGGCAAATCCATACTGCTTGATGCTCTTGGCCTAGTATTAGGTGAGCGTGCTGATAGCAGCCAGATACGTGAAGGCAGTAACCGTGCAGAAATTTCTGCGCTCTTTCGTATTGAGCCTGAGTTAGTGCCATCCTTTGGTCAGTGGCTTGATACCCAAGGGTTCCCATTAGAGGATGATGGCCAAAGCCTATTACTCAAAAGAACTGTAGAAAGCAGCGGACGAAGTCGCGCCTTTATTAATGGCAGTGTTGCAACCCTAGCGCAATTGCGTGAAGCGGGTGATCAACTGGTAGATATTCATGGGCAGCACGCGCACCAACTTTTATTAAAAGGTGGCGCTCAACGTGAACTTTTAGATCGTCATGCTGGATTACTGCCACTCGCGAGTGATGTAGCGCAGGCATTCAAGACTCTTGCCGATTCCCGTCGTCGCTTAGAGCAGGCAGAAAATGCTGGTCAAGATATTGAACGTGAGCGAGAGCGTCTTGAATGGCAACTAGAAGAGCTTACTGAGCTTTCTCCACAAGAAGGTGAATGGGCCAGCATACAAAGTGAGCACGCCCGCCTAGCAAATGGTGCAAAGCTGATTGGTGGTTGCCAAGAAGCGATTGAAGTATTAAGTGATGCCGATAACTCGCTTGAATCTTCGCTAGCGAAGGTATGCACTAACGTAGCTGCGTTAGCTGAGCATGATCCAGCTCTAGTGGACATTAATCAAGCCTTGGAATCAGCCAATATTCAGCTTGATGAAGCTATTCATGGGCTTAATCGTTATTTACAAAAAATTGATTTGGATCCTGCTCGCCTAGCCCAAATTGAAGAGCGTATGCAAGCATTGCACAGTACGGCCAGAAAATACCGTTCTGAAGTGGATGAATTACCTGCATTACTGCAAACTACTACCGAACGACTAGAAGCTTTAACGGCATCGCAAAATATTGAAGCATTACGAGTGCAAGTAACGCAGGAAGAGGCAATCTATTTAAAGCTTGCAAAACAACTTTCACAAAAACGTCAAAAAGCAGCAACTGATCTCGGTAAATTAGTAAGCGATGCCATGCAGGATTTATCCATGGCTGGCGGTCGCCTAGAGATTGCTCTAACCCCCCTTAATGATGGTGGATCGCATGGTCTTGAGCAAATTGAATTCCTTGTTGCAGGTCACGCTGGTAGCACCCCACGCTCACTTGCAAAGGTAGCTTCTGGTGGTGAATTAGCACGCATTAGCTTAGCAATCAGCGTGATTACTAGCAAAGCCTCATTTACGCCGACCCTGATATTTGATGAAGTTGATGCAGGTATTGGTGGTGCAGTGGCTGAAACAGTAGGTAAACTTTTACATCAATTAGGTCAATCTCATCAAATCCTGTGCGTGACTCATTTACCGCAGGTTGCTGCCCAAGGCAATCACCACCTTAAGGTGAGCAAGTCACAGACTGAAGAGAAAACAGTATCCCAGGTCCAGATCTTAGGCAGGGCTGAACGCGTTGAAGAGGTGGCACGCATGCTTGGTGGCGCTACCATTACTGACACCACACGCCGTCATGCCCGTGAGCTGTTAGAGCAAAACTAGTGCTCATCTCCTTCTAACTAATATTAGAAGGTGCCTTAAATATCTCTAGCCAAAGCGCTTGCACTGCGTCTCTTGCTGAAATGAGCTCGACCTCATCTTCTAAATTTATACGGGTCTTTTCAGCGCCATCCAAACGCAAACGATGTTGACGGGCCCTTAAGAAGCGGTAAGCATCTCCTACGGATTGCGCAGCCTCATGAGTAATTAAGCCAACATCACCAGCAATACGCAACAAGGCAATATTGCCCAGATTACCGATGAGCTGCGAATGCTGATGAGCAAATCCCAACACTAAAAACTGCACAATAAATTCAATATCGACCATGCCACCATCGTCGTGCTTTAAGTCAAACCCGACATTAGCATTGGGGTGGCCCGCATGCACCTTACGACGCATTTCTAGAATCTCAAGCCGCAACTGATCAATATCTCTCTGCTGGCTTAATACCCCAGAGCGAACGGAATCGAAAAACATCCCCACGCTAGGGCTACCAGCAGAAAAGCGTGCGCGAGTCAGAGCTTGGTGCTCCCAAACCCAAGCAGCGTTATCGCCTTCACGCAGTTGATATTTTTTAAAAGCCTCGACATTAGTTACCAAGAATCCAGCAGAGCCATTTGGACGAAGACGAGTATCAATTTCGAACAAGCTCCCTGTGGAGGTAAATGCTGTGAGCCAATTAATCATCCGTTTTGCTAGAAGCGCATAAATTTCTTGCGCCGCATAATCCGACTCGTCTGCCTGATATAAAAATACAATATCTAAGTCAGAGGCATATCCCAATTCCTTGCCTCCTAACTTGCCATAAGAGATGACTGCAAATGGTGGGCTAGCGTCAAGAGATAAGTCAAACTTTTTGGCCACGCTCGGCCATACGCGCTCAAAGGTAATCTGTAAAATTAAATCTGCCAAGGTAGATAAATGATCGCTTACACGCTCTACGGGTAATGCTTGCTGCACGCCAATACCCAGATCAGTCAATAGCGTAATAAAAGTTTCATTGTGATGAGTGACTCGCAAAATATCCATGGCCTGCTCCGAACCATCCCCCTCGGCCATTACGTCATCAAGCCGCATATTGAGATTAAGCCGCACCTCTGTCCAATATTTTTCTGGATCTTCGATTAATGCTCTTTCCAATTGAGCGTTTAATAAGTGATCCAATAAGTGGGGGTGACGGGTTAGATATTGAGCGCCCCACTGAGAGGCTTTCAGCAATTCCAAAATATTAGATAGGGCTTTGGGATACTCAGCCAAAATAGAAAGATAAGCGCTGCGTCTAGCAATTGCTTCTAGCAGATCAAAAAAACGTAACAGTGTTTTATCGGCATATACTGGAGAAGAGCTGTCACCCTGCAAACTCTGCGCTGCTTTACGCATTAAATTACCAAAAATTAATCGGCTTTTTTGCGGCAATAGTTTTTGTTTGGGGCCATTACTCCATGCCTGCCAGCGAATACATGAATCAGGAAATAGAGTTTGGTCTGGCGCCCAGTCCTGAGCTAAGGGTACAATCTCAAGACGCGTACTATCGTCGAGCAAAAAAGCTTTTTCAAATAGCTGAGCAACATTATTTTGATGGCGCTCTAATTCAGCCATAAAAGTAACCGTTTGGGCGTTTTGATCCTGCATTGAAATCGCTAGACGTGAGCGCGCCTCTTCATCTTCTGGTAAGTAGTGTGTTTGCTGGTCATCCCATATCTGAATACGGTGCTCTAAGCGTCGTAAGTACACATAAGCTGCCTGCAGAGATTCCACCTCGTGAGTGGGCAAGATACCGCATTGCTTAATTAACTCTAAGACCTCTAAACTTGGGCGCACTCGAAAGCGGGGGTCCGTACCACCCCGCATCAATTGAAACATTTGCGCCAGAAACTCAATCTCGCGAATTCCACCGCGCCCCAACTTAATATCTCTTGAGCGCCCCTGATGGCCTGAGGATCGCTTGTCTGCTTCCGTCTGAATCTGAGCGTGTAAATCACGGATAGAAGCAATCACACCATAGTCCAAATGACGGCGAAATACAAAAGGACGAATGAGTTGATCAAGCTCTTTTTGACAGCGCATGAAATCCGGAGATTCTGGAAGAGGAGCAATTAACCTGCCTTTAATCCAGGCATAGCGCTCCCACTCCCTACCCTGTACCAATAGATATTCTTCCAACATACCTAGACTACAGACCAAGGGCCCTGAATCGCCATTAGGGCGAAGACGCATATCCACCCTAAACACAAATCCATTGGCATCGTGTTCAGCAAGCAACTTAATTAAACGCTTGCCCATCCGAGTAAACCACTCATGATTGGATAAACTCTTAGGACCGCCAGAAGTCTCGCCCTCATGCTCATATAGAAAAATTAAATCAATATCTGACGAGAGGTTTAACTCAAGACCGCCCAATTTGCCCATTCCAACAACCATCAGGGGCATCTCGGATTGTGTTGAACTGCTCCAGGGCAAGCCAAAGCGATTTTTGAGATCCTCACGGATAAAAACAATCGAAGCAGAAACCGCTAATTGAGCAAAATGGCTTAGCGCATGTGTAACCTCTTGCAAATCGGCAAATCCATTGAGATCGCGAAACGCTACCCAAAGCATTAAACGCTGCCTAGCTAAGCGTAAATTAGACATCCACACCGCCTCATCCTGCTCAACAGCCTGAGTGTCGGGGCAGCAGTCTTGCAGCAAATCCTTAATGCCCTGAATATCGACTGTTTTCTGCCCTTGAATACGTAGCCATTCAAGCCATTCGGGGTGAGCACTTAACCAGCGTCGCGCATAAGTCGAGTGCTGCTTTAAAAAATCGATTTGTTGGGAAAAAGCATCCATTCCCCCATCTTAATCCGACCCCGAGACCCAAGCCAGAAGCTTGGCGATCAAGCTAAGCCTGAAGGATAATAGAGGCCATGCTGCAAAAGTTCATCCTGCCTCGCCTCAAGAGCGTGCTCGCTAAACGTCCTCAAGGTTCGAGTGGGGCTTGGCGTAAGCGTGCTCTGATTTTGACTGGCCTTTTAGTAGCACTTCTTGTCGTCGGGCATGTAGGAGTGCGCTTTATCCTTTGGCCGCAACTTGAGAAATCCAAAGCATCAGTTGAAAAACTGATTAGTGCTCGTATTGGTGCTGAAGTTTCGATGGACTCTCTTCAGGTTTCATGGACAGGTATTAGACCCAATTTTGAAATCGAGGGCTTGCGTTTCAATGGCCCCGATAAATCACAGCCACTCCTCTTTGTTCAAAAAATTGATGGGCAGCTCAGCTGGGCATCCTTTTATCACCTCGCACCTTTTTTTCATGAAATTAATATTACAAACGCCGAGATACATGCGCAACGTAATAAGAAAGGCATCATTGCTGTTGCCGGCATTTCAGTAGATGGAAATTCCAATGACTATTCTGCGGAGAATTGGCTCTTTGCTCAAAATGAAATTCGCATTAGCAACGTCAAGCTATTTTGGGATGATCAGCTCCAGAAGAAAGCTGTCACAACAATAGATATTCAAAGTCTTTCTCTGAGTAACGGCATTCGCAGTCACAAGGGCTCACTGAGCGCCGCTACACCATGGACCAAAGGCCCTCTGACAATTAACATTGATTTAGTACATCATATCGGTGGCCAAGCTGGCAATTGGCGCGACTGGATTGGAAATATTTCTTGGAACTTAAATGAGCTACAGCTTAGCCAAATAGCCAATGACTTCTCTCTACCGCTCAATGCACTTGAGGGAGTCCTCAATTCCAATGGAAAACTAAAAATTGATAACGGCAAGCCAGATGGTGGAGAAATTTATTTAGCTGCTGATAACCTAGTTATTCAGCTATCTAAAGATGAGGATGCGATTGCGCTTGGAAGATTAGAAACCAGCCTTGTTCAAGAAACAGACGGCGGAATGATCGCCGTCACCACGAAAAATTTTACCTGGCGCGATAGCGATAGTCCCAAATCCTCTCCACTAGAGAATTTAAGTCCAATGACATTCCGTTGGAGACCTCCTGCTGGAGGCGGAGAAATTAAAGAGTTTGGATTTTCATCGCCCAAGATATTGGTTGAAGATATTGCTTTATTTGCTCTCAACCTACCATTGTCCAAAAAAGTTCATCAATGGATTAAGGCCTCGAAAGCAGATGGAGAGTTACAAGATCTAGATATTAATTGGTCAGAAAGTAAATCGCCGTTGTCGGCACTTAAGATTCCTGGTGGCTGGTTTAAATCTAATAAATTAGACTTTACCGTGAGCGGCAAACTGATCGACTTAAGCTTTGTTGGTATCAATAAATCGATGCCGTCCGTATCAAAACTTTCAGGCTTTTTGACTGCAGATCAGAACAAGGGAAGCTTCTCGATCAAATCTAACAATCTGGAGCTTGAAGTAAATGACTTATTGGTTGACCCCAAAATCAATTTAGATCAAGCCAGCGGTCAAATCTCCTGGTCAAAACAAAAAGGGAATTGGGTTATTAATGCAAAGCAGTTGGCGCTTAGTAATCCCGAAATTTCAACAACACTTAATCTAAATTACATCGTTGGCGAGACTAAAAAGCCAGACTATATGACTTTAGATATGGACTTTGCACAAGCCAACCTCAAAACAGCCTACCGTTATTTACCAGTTGGCATGAGTAGCGACGTCAAATCCTACTTAAGTAAAGCCTTCGATGCAGGAGTGGTTCAAAAGGGAAGTCTCCATATCAAGGGTGACCCTGCTGAGGTACCGTTTCCTAAATCGAGTGCAGCAGAGTTCACCCTCAACCTACCCATCACAGACGCTACCTTTAGTCCAGTACCTACCTCGTCGCCTGCGCAAGGTGTTTGGTCCGCACTAAGCAAGGTCAATGGCGTCCTGAAGATGCAGAATGCCAACTTTACAGCGGATATTAATCAGGCGAGCTACAAGCAAGTTGCCCTTAGTAAATTCCATGCAGAAATTCCAAGTGTTAGTGCAAAGCAGTTACTACTAACAGTCAATGGAGAAGCACAAGGAGATGCCCCACAACTATTGGAGTATCTATTTTTATCTCCCGTTGGCAAAAAACAGGCTGATCTTGAGAAGAACCTGAAGATAACTGGACCTATAAACCTCAGTTTGGACTTGAAGATTCCGCTGTCAGGTAATGGAGATACGAACACCGACATTCAATTAAGTTTTCCTGGCAATAGAATTCAATGGGCTGACCTACCTCCCTTTGAGAATCTCCAGGGAAAGATGCGAATTACTGAAGTCAATCCGGAATTTGAAAACATTACCGCTAATTTCCTTGGCGGTGCTATCAAAATTTCAAGCGTTGGATCCAACCAAGGCAATCCGAGCTACGGTATCTCAGGGGATATTGCAGCCAGTTTTGTGAAGAACTACTTTGCAAAAGATACCGATGAACAAGTATTTCCGATAATGCAGGCAATGAGCGGTGTCGCTAAATATGACGGCACCATTAGCTTTAACAAAGGCAATAGCGACACCAGTCTCAAGATTGATATGCGCGACTGGGGTAGCTCTGCCCCCGCACCCGTTAAAAAACAGATTGGTACTGCATTGTCAGGCCAGCTTAATATCAAAACTTTTGCAAAAACCAAAACCAGTTCAAGCCGTCTCTCTTGGGATGGAAAGATTGGTGATAGCTATTTTGTTCAAGGTGAAACAGCAAGTAACGAAATTCTTCGTCATGCAGTTGGAATTGGAACGCCCGCTATCCCTCCTCAACAAGGTTTTCAACTGAATCTGGTAAGCAACGAACTAAATTTAGATATCTGGCAAGAATTTTTGAGTCAGTCAAACAAAAACAAATCCACAAATAGCCCTTCCTCAAACAATACCAACAGCATTCAAGTTTCAGCGCAGGTCAAACAATTAACCTTGTTTGATCGCATTTGGCAGGACTTAAATCTGGTAGCAACCAATAAAAATTCAGCCTGGCAACTGCGCTTGAGAGGCTCACCCCAGATTGCTGGCAATCTCCAATACCAACCTGGCAATCAATCTCAGTCAGACCTGATCAGTGGGCGACTTATGCGTCTCAAGGTTCCTGAGGCGATCATTGCCCCGCCACCCCTACCGACAAAGCAGACACAAAAAACCCCTGCTATTAAAAATGCGCTTGGGCCTGACTCTATACCCAATCTTGATTTAAGCATTGATGACTTTGAGTGGAATAAAGCACGGCTTGGACAGCTAAAGATTAAAACCAGCGCTAGTGGCAATGCGCTCAATATCGATTCCATTCAATTTAGCAGCCCACAAGGCAGCTCAAACATCACGGGTCGATGGGCTGGCAGCACATCCAATTCTTCAGCGCATACAAATTTAAATGTTGATTTGGATATTAAAGATGCTGGTCAGATTATTGGGCATTGGACTAACCAGAAGTCAGTAGAAGGTGGGCAAGGGAAATTAATTATCAATGCTGAGTGGGATGGGTCTCCGTTTAGCCCTAAATATGACACCCTTGCAGGCAAGGCCAATCTCAATCTAGAAAAAGGTCGTCTCATAGAAGTGAATACAGGCGGCGCAAAACTGCTCGATGTTCTGAGCTTACAAAGTTTATTTAGATTCGCCACGTTTGACCTAAAAGGAAGTCTGGGGGATATTGTTGCCAAAGGTACGCCGTTTAATACCATTGATGCCACTTTTGAAATGAATGCCGGGGTAGCTCAGGCTAAGCAATTCACGATGGGCCTAGATCAAGCAAGGGTTGCTATGTCTGGCCAAATTAATATTCCTCAACAGACACAAGATTTGCGGGTCACTATTTTCCCGACGATTGATGCTACAGCGGGCTCTTTAGCTGCATTTGCCATTAACCCCATCCTGGGGCTTGGTGCATTGGTTGGGCAGTACTTAATTACCAGTCAAATTAATCGCAATTTTCAGTCTGATTATTTGATTCAAGGATCTTGGGATAATCCAGAGGTGATCCCCCTTGATCAAAAGGGTCAGCCAATCGATAGCAAAACACTTGATACGATTCGCAGCAAGGATTTGCTAAAAGAGCAAACCAAGCCAAGCATCAACAGCACTAGCCCGCAAAATAATCCAAATAATTCAAGCAGCCCTATTAAAACCCCTAACGAACTCTAACGAATACAGCATGAGCACATCAGAAAGCGGTGCAGAAATGAAGATTGCCTCCATTCAGATGATTTCTACCCCTGATTTGCAGGAGAACTTATCTACTGCGGGCAGACTCATAGCTGCTGCTGCTGCAGATGGTGCGCAGTTGGCTGTTCTGCCGGAGTATTTTTGTTTAATGGGCCTCAAAGATACAGATAAAGTGCGTGCTCGAGAGAGCATGGGCAGCGGCCCCATTCAAGAGTATCTGTCACAGATTGCCAAAGAAAACAATCTTTATTTGGTGGCAGGCACGATCCCATTGGAGGCGAAAGATCCTAACAAGGTACTGAATACAACTCTTGTATTTGATCCTTCAGGCACTCAAATTACACGTTACGACAAAATCCATTTATTTGGATTTCAAACGGCAACAGAGCGTTATCAAGAATCGGAAACTATTGAAGCCGGCAATGAACCAGGTCTTTTGAAGATTTCAGTCGACGGAAGTGATTGGACATTTGGATTAAGCATTTGTTACGACTTACGCTTTCCAGAACTCTATCGCGCCCTTGGCCAAGTAGACTGCCATATCATCCCGGCTGCATTTACCTATACGACCGGTAAAGATCACTGGGAAATCCTATTGCGTGCGCGAGCCATTGAAAACCAATGCTATGTATTGGCATCAGCCCAAGGTGGCAAACATCAAAATCAGCGTCGCACTTGGGGCAACACTATGCTCATTGATCCCTGGGGCGATATCCTGACCAATCTACCCGAAGGGGAAGGCTTTATTTCCGGGGTCTTGTGCAAAGATAAACTAAACGAGGTACGCTCTAAGTTACCCGCACTTGCGCATCGCAAGCTTTAAAGAAAGATTCGCCCAATCACATGAATGCACCAGAAGCACTATTTCCTGCCAATTGGACCAAAGCCAAAAAGCAAGCAGACCTCATTAAATTAGCCAAATCTATTTTGCTTGAGCCAACAGGGCTATCAGAGCAAGACCTACATCACACCTTTGGTAATCTATTTACCCATCGTCTTGATGATGCAGACCTTTACTTCCAACATACTCGTAGTGAAAGCTGGAGTCTAGAAGAGGGTATTGTGAAATCAGGCAGTTTTAATATCGACCAAGGTGTTGGTGTGCGCGCCATCTATGGCGATAAGACTGCTTTTGCCTACTCCGATGAAATTAATCTAGAAGCATTGGATAAAGCAGCGAAAGCCACTCGGGTTATTGGCCCTGAGGGGGGCAAGCAAGCCGTTGCAAGCAAGCTATTTAACAATGTATCGAATAAGCTTTACTCAGACCTCAATCCCTTGGACTCATTGCAGCCGAAAGAAAAAATTGCACTGCTAGAAAGTATTGAGCGTCGCGCAAAAGCACGTGATCCACGCATCATTCAAGTTATGGCGAGTTTGGCCGGCGAGTTTGATGTCGTTTTGGTGGTTCGCGCAGACGGCCTATTAGCGGCCGATGTTCGCCCTCTAGTACGCGTTTCAGTGCACGTCATTGCAGAGCAGAACGGTCGTCGTGAGTCAGGCTCTTCTGGTGGCGGCGCACGTCATGACTACCTTTACTTCAATACCGATCTAATTAATCGTTATGTTGATGAGGCAGTTGATGGTGCTTTAGTCAATCTAGAATCTCGCCCAGCACCCGCTGGCCCAATGACAGTGGTAATGGGACCTGGTTGGCCAGGCGTTCTATTGCACGAGGCAGTAGGTCATGGTCTCGAGGGTGACTTTAATCGCAAAGGGTCTTCTGCTTTTGCTGGTCGCATTGGAGAACGAGTAGCAGCCAAGGGTGTCACGGTTGTTGATGACGGAACACTAGCTGGACGTAGAGGCTCGTTAAATATTGATGATGAAGGTACGCCCACGCAATGCACCACCTTAATTGAAGACGGTATCTTAAAAGGTTACATTCAAGACAGCCTGAATGCACGCTTGATGAAGATGCCTCTCACTGGCAATGGCCGCCGTGAAAGTTTCGCCTCTTTACCTATGCCACGCATGACCAATACCTATATGCTAGCCGGCAAAGATGATCCTCAAGAAATTGTTGCCAGCATTAAGCGCGGCTTATATGCAGTCAATTTTGGTGGCGGGCAAGTGGACATCACAAGCGGTAAATTCGTTTTTTCCGCTTCAGAGGCCTACTGGGTTGAAAACGGCAAAATCCAATATCCCGTCAAAGGCGCCACCATTATTGGTAGCGGTCCGGAGTCCCTAAAACAGGTGTCCATGATCGGAAATGACCTCAAATTAGACGGTGGCGTGGGGGTTTGCGGCAAGGAAGGGCAAAGTGTTCCAGTTGGGGTAGGTCAACCTACCCTCAGGATTGATAGCCTGACTGTTGGCGGGACTGCCTGATATCGGCTAATTACGGCTTAAAATAGCCAGATGAGCCAACAAAATACGAATCCCGCTAATTGGTACTCTGCCGTCGATAAGACTTCAGATACCGACGATCAACGCATTGACAACATTTCTGTTCTGCCTCCGCCAGAGCATTTAATTCGTTTCTTTCCAATTTCTGGAACACCAACCGAGGCATTGATCAGCAAAACTCGCAATAAAATCCGTGACATTATTCATGGCAAAGATGACCGCTTACTCGTCATCATTGGACCCTGCTCCATTCATGATCCCAAGGCAGCACTGGAATATTGCCAGCGACTTTTAGTAGAGCGTGAACGTTTTTCTGGCGAACTAGAAATTGTGATGCGTGTGTATTTTGAAAAACCACGCACCACCGTTGGCTGGAAAGGGTTGATCAACGACCCTTACCTTGATGAAAGTTATCGTATCGAAGAAGGTCTTCGTCTTGCTCGTCAAGTGTTAATGGAAATTAATCGTCTCGGTATGCCGGCCGGTAGTGAATTTTTGGATGTTATTTCCCCGCAATACATTGCTGACCTAATTTCTTGGGGAGCTATTGGCGCTCGCACTACTGAGAGCCAAGTTCATCGCGAACTCGCGTCCGGTCTCTCTGCTCCTATCGGATTTAAAAATGGTACTGATGGCAATATCAAAATTGCAACTGACGCCATTCAAGCAGCGGGGCGTCCACATCACTTCTTATCCGTTCATAAGAATGGTCAAGTATCTGTTGTAGAAACCAAAGGCAATAAAGACTGTCATGTGATTTTGCGTGGGGGCAAAGAGCCAAATTACGAAGAAAAGTTTGTTCAGGCCGCATGCGCTGAGCTAGAAGCAGCCAAGCTTCCAGCCAGTTTGATGGTTGACTTGTCACATGCTAATTCAAGCAAAAAACATGAGCGTCAGATTGTCGTTGCCGATGATGTGGCGCAGCAAATGGAATCTGGATCTCATCAGATTTTTGGCGTCATGATTGAAAGTCACTTGAATGATGGTGCTCAGAAATTCACCCCAGGAAAAGATGATCCAAGCAAACTGGAATACGGCAGGAGTATTACGGATGCCTGTATTAACTGGGATGATTCTGTGAAGGTTCTAGAGCGTCTTGCTAATGCTGTTAAGAAACGTAGAGCCCAGAAAAAGTAATGCAGGAGTAAAATCTAAGTAGCAGGCATTAAACACTGCAGCTAAAAGAGACTAATTTATTTAGTCTCTTTTTTTTCGTGTTTCCAAAGTACATCAGAACCACCAGCAGCGCGATTCAGGATGCGCGAAAGCACAAAAAGTAAATCAGACAAACGATTAACGTATTGGCGAGGAGAGTCATACAAAGGCTCTTCCCAGCCTAAGCGCACAATTGAACGCTCTGCTCTACGACAAACGGTACGACACACGTGTGCCTGTGCTGCAGCCCGAGTTCCGCCAGGAAGGATAAATTCCGTTAATGGGGGTAGTTGCGCATTGTATTTTTCAAGCCAAAGGTCCAATTGCGCTACATGGTCGGGATTCAGTAGCTTGTAATTGGGGATACAAAGCTCGCCACCCAAATCAAATAAATCATGCTGCACCTGCAGAAAAAGCTCATGCAATTCGGCAGCAATGGTGGCAGGGATGTCTTCGGTCATCAAAACACCGATTTCTGAGTTCAGCTCATCAATATCACCCATAGCGCAGATCCGCAGGTGATCCTTCTCTACGCGACTCCCGTCACCTAAGCCCGTCATCCCTGCATCACCGGTTCTAGTGGCGATTTTTGATAGTCGATTTCCCATAAACCTAATTATAGGTAAATGGCTAAAATGAGTCCTATGAATATGGTGACCCCACCCCCTGAATTAGCCGCTATTAGCGCCCTTCAATCCAAATTGGTTGCAGCATTGCGCCCAATCGTCCCGGAACACGCCCTTCTATGGGAGCCAGAAGACACCATTCCTTATGAATGTGATGGTCTGGCAGCCTATCGACGGATGCCTTTGGCTGTGGCTCTACCCGAAACAGAAGAGCAAGTTGCTCAAATTTTGAGGATTTGCTACGCCATGCAGATTCCTGTGGTGCCTCGTGGGTCAGGAACAGGTCTTTCTGGTGGCGCAATGCCTCTCTCTCAGGGACTAGTTCTGTCATTAGCTAAGCTCAAGAAAATTATCAGCATTGATCCATTTACTCGCACTGCAGTAGTTCAACCTGGCGTGCGCAATCTCGCGATCTCTGAAGCGGTTGCGCATCTTGGTTTGTATTACGCGCCCGATCCCTCCTCACAGATTGCCTGCTCCATTGGCGGCAACGTCAACGAAAACTCTGGCGGTGTGCACTGCTTAAAATACGGCCTGACTTTGCACAACGTTCTGCGTGTACGTGGAATACTGATGAACGGTGAGATTGTTGAATTTGGCGGCTTAGCGCCAGATGCTCCTGGACTCGACTTACTAGCAATCATGATGGGTAGCGAAGGCATGCTCGCAGTGGTTACTGAAGTCACTGTCAAATTAGTGGCTAAGCCAAAATTGGCTCGTGTGATCATGGCTAGTTTTGATGATATTGAAAAAGGTGGTAACGCAGTTGCTGCCATTATTGCTGCCGGTATTATTCCTGCTGGTTTAGAGATGATGGATAAAGCTACCACGCGTGCTGTAGAAGAATTTGTGCATGCTGGCTACGACTTAGAGGCGGCAGCCATTTTGCTTTGTGAATCTGACGGCACGCCGGAAGAAGTCGCAGAAGAAATTGAGCGCATGACTAAGGTGCTTCAAGATTCTGGTGCAAGCGGTATTCAGATTTCAAAAGATGAAAGCGAACGCTTAAAGTTTTGGAGCGGACGTAAAAATGCTTTCCCGGCAGCAGGACGTTTAGCTGCTGATTACTACTGCATGGATGGAACCATACCCCGCCGCCACATTGCCACACTACTGAAGCGTATTCAGGGAATGGAAGAAAAGTATGGCCTTGGTTGCTTAAACGTCTTTCATGCAGGCGATGGCAATATGCATCCATTAATTTTATTCAATGGTGCTGATCAAGATGAATGGCACCGCGCGGAAGAATTCGGCACTGAAATTTTAGAAGCGTGTGTAGAGCTTGGTGGCACGATCACTGGTGAGCACGGTGTTGGTATTGAAAAAATTAATTCGATGTGTGTGCAGTTTGGCGAAGGTGAGCGCGAATCTTTCTGGGGTGTGAAGAGCGCCTTTGATCCAGAAAAGTTACTCAATCCAGATAAAGCCATCCCAACCTTGAGTCGCTGCGCAGAATATGGTCGTATGCGCATTAGTGGCGGCCAATTGCCTCACCCAGAATTGGAGCGCTTTTAATGAGTAAGCCTCATCCGCAAATCGATGCATTTCGTGAGCAAATTCTCAATGCAGCGAAGAATAAAACAGCGCTTTCGATTGAAGGTGGCGGTACCAAGTCCTGGTATGGAAATCCAAATGGCTATACCAAGCTAGACACACGCTCATACTCGGGCATATTGGAATACCAACCAGAAGAGCTAGTCATTACTGCTTGCGCTGGTACTCCACTAAAGGAAATTGAAGCTGCCCTTAAAGAAAAGAATCAGGTTCTCGCTTTTGAGCCACCCCACTTTGGTGAGAATGCAACCTTTGGTGGCGCCATTGCCGCAGGACTCGCTGGTCCAGGACGCATCACAGTAGGCAATTTCCGCGACTTTGTTCTAGGCGCTCGCATCCTCGATGGCAAAGGTCAGGATCTTTCCTTTGGCGGTAAGGTGATGAAGAACGTGGCTGGATATGATGTCTCTCGTTTATTACCCGGTTCTTTAGGAACACTTGCACTTTTACTGGAAGCCTCGGTCAAGGTACTGCCTAAGCCTGCTGCGACCACAACCTTACGTTGTCAGATCTCCCAAGAGAATGCCCTTAAAGTATTAAACGAATGGGCTGGTCAGCCACTCCCATTGTCAGCAAGCTGCTGGATTGGTTCGGCCAAAGGTGGTGTTGGAGAATTGACTTTCCGCCTCGCAGCTGCCGCAGCAGCTGTGAAAGCTGCTGTTCCGCTGATGAGCTCTTTGGTAAATGCCACAGAAATTAATAGTGAAGATGCAGAAAATTTCTGGAGTGATCTGCGTGAGCAAAAACATTCTATGTTTGCCAATCTTGGTGCAGATCAAACACTTTATCGCTTAGCGCTGCCAGCAGCATGTGGGCCTATTAGCATTGAAGGCGCTGCCAAAGAAATTATTTTGGAGTGGCATGGCCAACAACGCTGGGTTAAAGCATCTGGCGATGAAGCTACCTTCAAGGCGATTAAGGAATTAGCTAGCGCTCATGGAGGGCATGCAACTCGCTTCAAACAGGGTGCAAATATAGACCCTGGCTATCAGCGCTTTACTTTGTTATCAGAGCAAGCCCATTCCAAAGCCCTTGAGGCAGTGCAGGAGCGCCTCAGATCCGCCTTTGATCCCGCAGGTGTATTCGCCACTAAACGTCTTCCATAAGTCTTAATATGCAAACTCAACTCGCCCCCCAATTTGCCAATACGCCAGAAGGTATCGAGGCTGCTCATATTTTGGGCAAATGTGTTCACTGCGGCTTTTGTACTGCTACATGCCCCACCTATCAACTTCTCGGCGATGAACTAGATGGTCCTAGAGGACGAATCTATCTCATTAAACAAATGGCCGAGGGTCAAGCGCCTACTGAAAAAACTCGATTACATTTAGACCGCTGCCTAACCTGTCGTAATTGCGAAAGCACCTGCCCGAGTGGCGTGCAATACGGAAACTTAGTTGATATTGGTCGCAAGTGGGCAGAAGAAAATACGCCTGAGCGTCCAATCGGTCAGCGCCTAACGCGCTGGGCCCTAAAAGAAGGTTTGACTAAACCCGCTTTATTTAATTCAGCGATGGCTTTGGGTCGTCTAGTACGTCCATTAATGCCTAGTGGTATTCAACGCAAGATTCCACTGACTGTTAATAAAGCCTTAGCCAATTCTACTGATGCCTATGCAAGGCCGTCTACAGCACATCAGCGCAAAATGGTCTTGCTTGAAGGTTGCGTTCAACCCGGCATGCTCCCAAATATCAATTCAGCTACAGCGCGTGTGCTCAATGCCTTAAAGATTCAAATGATTAGTGCGCCCAATGCTACTTGCTGTGGAGCACTCCGCTATCACCTTAATGATCAACCTGGTGGCTTGGACAACGCTAAGCAAAATATCGATGCGTGGTGGCCATTAGTGGAAAGTGGCGTAGAAGCTATTGTAATGACAGCATCTGGCTGTGGCGTAATGGTCAAAGACTATGGTCACCTCTTTGCAAATGATCCAGTCTACTCAGCTAAAGCGAAGAAGATTTCTGAACTCACAAAAGATATTTCTGAAATACTGCCTTCCCTACAAAATGAGCTAGTACAACTCATAGGCACGGATACAAAGCCTGGTGTGGTGTATCACCCGCCGTGCACACTACAACATGGTCAGCAAATTCGCGGCAAGGTTGAGGGGTTGCTTTCTAGTCTTGGGATTAGTGTGCGTTTATGCGCAGATAGCCATCTTTGCTGTGGCTCTGCTGGCACTTATTCAGTGACTCAGCCAGAACTATCTGAGCAACTCCGAAAAAATAAGTTAACCCACCTCAATGCTGCATGCGAAGAATCTGGGGCAGAAGTGATTGTCTCTGGAAATATTGGCTGCATTACCCATCTGCAACAAGATGACACACCAGTAGTCCATTGGATCGAAATCGTAGATCAGCTACTTAGCAAATCTTCTAAGGCCTTATGAATTCCATTGTTGTAAATCTGACGCATGTCAGGGCAAGAATTGAACTTGCTGCTTTAGCAGCAAAGCGAGAGCCTGAAGAAATTGAACTCCTGGCGGTTAGTAAAACGTTTCCGGCTTCAGCGGTTGAGGAAGCGATGCATGCTGGTCAATCCGCCTTTGGTGAGAACTATGTGCAAGAGGCTGTTGAAAAAATTGAGAAGCTTGCCAAATTACGCCCTTGGTTAACTTGGCATTTTATTGGTCCTTTGCAGAGCAATAAAACCAGGGAAGTGGCGCAGCACTTTGATTGGGTCCATAGCGTGGATCGCCTCAAAATTGCAGAACGTCTATCTTCTCAAAGAGGTGAATTTCCAGAGCTACCACCACTGATGGTTTGTGTACAAGTCAATGTAAGCGGGGAAGACAGTAAAAGTGGTGTTTCACTGGCGGAAGTTGAAGCCCTTTGCAACGCCATTACCGCTTTACCCAACTTGGTTCTCAGGGGTCTTATGGCTATTCCAGAACCGAGTCCTGATCCAATTTCACAGCGTCAGGCTTTTGCGGCCGTAAGAGAGTGTTTTCAGAAGATCCAAGCAACCCATTCCGTCGAACTGGGTTACCAATACTTTGACACCCTATCGATGGGCATGTCAGATGATTTAGAGGCTGCCATAGCTGAAGGTAGCTCGATAGTTCGCATAGGTTCAGCCATTTTTGGGAAGCGCGATAAGATTAGCAAATGAGCACAAACAAAACCTCACAAGATAATAGCAACGCCCACATTACATTTATTGGTGGTGGAAATATGGGGCGCGCGCTCATTAGCGGCCTCCTTGCAAGCGGATTTGAATCGAATCAAATCTCTGTTGTAGAGGCGAATGCCGCAACTGCTCTCAAGTTACATGAAGATTTCGGTGTTCAAGGAATTGGCGCATTAGAACAAATCGCCTTTGATTTCTCTAAAAATAATGTGCTTGTTATGGCAATCAAGCCTCAAGATTTCAATGTAGTTGCCAAAGGGTTGGCAACAAAACTAAAGCATGCTAGCGCGCCCGGCCCACTGATTCTTAGCATTGCAGCAGGCATTCGCTTAAAAGATATGAGCCGCTGGCTCGATCACACGCGTTGCGTACGCGCTATGCCAAATACTCCTGCTTTAATTGGCAAAGGCATCACCGGTTTGTTTGCAGATGCTGCTGTGGATCAATCTGACCGCTCCCTAGCTGAAACCATTTGCAATGCCGTTGGACAAGCTGTTTGGGTAAAAGAAGAAAAGCTGATGGATGCAGTGACCGCTGTTTCTGGCAGTGGCCCTGCCTACGTCTTTGCATTTCTTGAAGCAATGCAATCTGCGGGTGAAAAACTAGGTCTTGATACTGAGACGGCGCGAAAGCTAGCTTACGCAACTCTCGAGGGTGCTACACAGCTAGCCCATAACTCCGATGAACATGCGGGCGTATTGCGTGAGAGAGTTACCTCCAAGGGTGGCACTACTGCAGCAGCTTTGGAGGTAATGAAGCAGCAGGGCTGGCACGAGATATTAGAAAAAGCGATTGATGCAGCAAGTCAACGCGGCAAAGCCATGGGTGATGAGTTAGGTCAGAGCTAATTAAGACTTAATCCCAACATAATCCCAAGAAATAAAAATCCGCCTAGCCAGTTGTTATGGCGAAATGCCTTAAAGCAACTCTCTCTATTGCGAGTAGACACCAACTTTAGGTGATAGAGGGCACAAGCTAATGCTGCAAACCAGCCCAACAAAAAATAATTGCTTAAGCTGGCCAATTGCGCCACCCACAATTGACTAATAAATAGCGCTCCATAGCTCATTGCAATGGCGATGACATCATACCGACCAAACGTAATGGCAGATGTTCTCAACCCTAAGCGCAAGTCATCATCGCGATCGACCATGGCATAAGCAGTGTCATAGGCAATCGCCCAAAAGATATTTCCAATAAATAGGATCCAAGCCTCTAGGGGAATGAAATCCAAAATAGCTGCATATGCCATCGGGATACCAAAGCCAAAGGCAATCCCCAGGATGGCTTGTGGCATAGCAAAGAAGCGTTTAGTAAAGGGATAGATGAAGGCAACTAGCAAAGCCAATACTGATAATTGCTTTGTAAATACATTCAAGGGTTGAATAAGCAAGAAGGCAAGAAAGGCCAATACGCCAGCAACAGCTACCGCCTCTTTACCCGAAATTTTGCCGCTAGTCACTGGACGACTTTGTGTTCTTTTGACATGACGATCAAAGTCGCGATCGGCATAGTCATTGATTGCACAACCTGCACTACGCATCAAAAAAGTACCGACAGTAAAGATCAGCAAAATAGATACATCAGGCACTCCACTGCTTGCCAGCCAGAGAGCCCAAAGAGTAGGCCACAGCAGTAATAGAGTGCCGATAGGCTTATCCAACCTAATAAGGTAGGCATAAGAAATGAACCGCTCTCTTAAATTCATGAGGTAATTATCAAGCCTTTAAAAATTCCGCACGAGATCCGAGCCAACGCTCTAAATGTCGCTCCACCAAATCCGCATGCTCAACAAGTAAGCGCTCTGCTGCCTGCTGGGCTAACTCGATCAACCAAGCGTCGCGTTGTAAATCTACAAAACGCAGCATGGCATCACCAGATTGTTTGGCACCAAGTAATTCACCAGGACCACGTAGTGACAAGTCTCTTTCAGCTATTACAAATCCATCCGATGTTTCACGCAAGGTTTGTAAACGCTCTTTAGCAGCCATTGAAAGCGGCTCGGCATACATCAGAATACAAACTGAATCCGCAGAACCCCTACCCACACGCCCACGCAGCTGATGAATCTGAGCATAGCCAAAACGCTCGGCGTGCTCAATCACCATCAGTGCTGCATTGGGGACATCAACTCCAACCTCTATTACCGTAGTTGCTACCAAAAGCTGAATTTCATTTGCTTTAAAGGCAGCCATAACAGCCGCTTTTTCCTCCGCCTTTAGTCTGCCATGCACTAAGCCAACCTTAAAGCCAGGTAGAGCCTGCGTGAGCTGCTCAAAACTCTCAACTGCGGTTTGCAATTGCAGTACCTCCGACTCTTCAATGAGAGGACATACCCAATATGCTTGCAGCCCTTTTGATAGCCAACTTTGTAAACCGCCAATAACTTCATCACGGCGACTGGCTTTAACAACTTTAGTGGCAATGGGCTTTCTTCCGGGAGGTAATTCATCAATCACAGAAACATCTAAGTCAGCGTAATAGGTCATCGCTAGCGTACGAGGAATAGGAGTAGCGGACATCATCAACTGATGACAGTAAAACAATTCTGAGCCAACACGCTGCTGAATTTCTAAACGCTGTCTCACACCAAAGCGATGTTGCTCATCAATTACCGCTAAGCCCAATTTAGCAAAACTCACCTTCTCTTGAATGAGGGCATGCGTACCAATGATCAGTTGGGCTTTGCCATTTTCGATTGCCTCTTGCGCCAGTCTTTTTTCTTTCGCTTTCAGGCTGCCAGATAGCCAGGCGATCTCGACGCCTAGCGGCTCAAACCATTCTTTCATTTTGAGATAATGCTGCTCAGCCAATATCTCAGTAGGGGCCATTATGGCGGCTTGATAACCATGATCCATTACCCGCGCCGCAGCTAAGGCCGCTACTACAGTCTTACCACTACCCACGTCCCCCTGCAAAAGGCGGTTCATTGGAAAAGATTTCGAGAGGTCATGACTAATTTCTGACCAAACACGTTCTTGTGCGCTGGTTAATTTAAAGGGCAAAACCTTCAACAAACCCTCTTCAACACTTTGCTTTTTATTTTTCTCTTTATTCTCGTCCTGTATTTTTTCAAAGCTTGGCGCATGCCGCTCTCGACGAATCGCATGCGCTCTCTTTAAAGAGATTTGCTGCGCAAGGAGCTCTTCAAATTGAACCCGACGCCACGCAGGGTGAGTTCGCTCTAGTAACGACTCAGTATTAGCATCTGCAGGCGGTTGATGTAAGTAGGTAATCGCTGCTTGTAAATTTGGCCAGTCATTGCTTGGCAATAACTCCCCCATCAATTTTTTAGGCAAGAACTCCGCCAAGCTATCTTGCAGACTTGGGTCGTGCAAAGCTTTTGTCACCGCTTTACGAATAATGGTTTGTGATACACCAACGCTTGCCGGGTACACAGGAGTCAAGCTAGCCGGTAAAGGAGCTTCTGGAGCTACAGCTCGCACAGTAGGATGCACCATTTCTGATCCTTGGAAACCCTCTCGTACCTCACCTCGCACTCGAACATGGGTCCCTACCGCCATCTGCTTTTGCTGACTTGGATAGAAATTGAGAAAACGTAGATTTAAGGTTTCAGTCTCATCCTCAATAGTGACGATCATCTGTCTTCTCGGCCGGAACAAGACCTGATTGCGGATGACTACCCCCTGGGTCTGGGCTGAGTTAAATCTACCCTGGGCAATCGCTTCCTCGATGGTAAGTAGCTCAGTCTCATCCTCATAACGGGATGGCAAGTGCAAAGCAAGGGCCATAGGGCTGTCTAAACCCATCTTTTGGAGTGTGCTTGGCGCTTGTTTAGTAGTCATCGTTAAAATCTAATACCTGATGGTAATGCTATGCAACTTGCTGACTTCAATTACGAACTTCCTGCCGAACTAATCGCCCAGCATCCCTTGGCGAATAGAACCGATAGCCGCCTCTTAGAGGTCAAGGCTGATGGGCCAAATCACGTCCAATTAGTAGATCGACAGTTTAAGGACATTCTGAGCATTGTTCAGGCTGGGGACTTATTTGTCTTTAACGATACTAAGGTTATTCCTGCGAGACTACACGGCAAAAAAGAGACTGGCGGGAATGTTGAATTACTCATTGAACGCATTAGCGGAGAAAAACAGGCTTGGGTACAAATTAGAGCCTCTAAGGTACCTAAAACTGGAACCCTTGTTCATATCCACAATCAGGCTGGCGAAACCTTCCCTGTCGAGATGATTGGATATGACGGACGTTTTTACGAGGTTCGTTTCCCTGACAATGTCTTTTCATTGCTTGAGCGCTTTGGTGAGCTACCTCTTCCTCCCTATATCGAGCATCAACCCGATGGTGAAGATGCCCAGCGATATCAAACAGTAGTCGCCAAAAATCCGGGTGCGGTAGCTGCCCCCACAGCGGGCTTGCATTTTGATGAACCCATTTTGCAAAGGCTAAAAGAGTTAGGCGTCAGTCAAGCAACGGTCACCCTGCATGTCGGTGCAGGAACATTTACGCCGGTACGTGAAGAAGATCTCTCAAAACATAAGATGCACTACGAGTGGTACTCCATTCCCAATGAAACCTTAGAAGCAATAGCGGCTACCAAGAAAAATGGGGGGAGAGTCATTGCGGTAGGCACTACAAGTCTGCGCGCCCTAGAGAGCCAGGCAGCCAGCGGGCAAAGCAGCGGCGAGACCAATCTCTTTATTACCCCAGGATATCAATTTAAAACCGTTGATTGCTTGTTAACAAACTTTCATCTGCCAAAATCTACTTTATTAATGTTGGTGAGCGCTTTTGCAGGAATGAATAATATTCGCGCCGCTTATCAACATGCCATTCATCAGAAGTATCGTTTCTTCAGCTATGGAGATGCGATGTTTCTTTGTCGACTCGAGAATACAAAGCCATGACCAAACCTGTTCACTTCAATATCCTGGCACGCGACTCGCAAAGCCCCGCCCGTCTTGGTCAGCTTGATCTTCCACACGGAAGTGTGCAAACGCCTATTTTTATGCCAGTGGGAACCTATGGCACCGTGAAAGCCATGACGCCTCGTGATTTGAATGAGGCGAAGGCGCAAATTATTTTAGGCAACACATTTCATCTCTGGTTACGACCAGGATTGGACGTCATCAAAAAACATGGCGGCCTCCATCGGTTCATGGGTTGGGACAAACCCATTCTTACTGACTCAGGTGGCTTTCAGGTATTTAGCTTAGGGGCATTACGTAAGATCTCCGAAGAGGGCGTGACTTTTGCTTCACCGATTAATGGCGATAAATTATTTATGTCGCCAGAAGTTTCGATGGAAATTCAGGCGGTACTCAATAGTGATATTGCGATGCAATTTGATGAATGCACTCCATACGAAATCAAAGGTCAGCCCACTTCTGAAAAAACAGCTCGCGCCTCATTAGAGATGTCCTTGCGGTGGGGTGATCGCTCCCTCAAACGTTTTCGTGAATTGAATACTGGCAACAGACTCTTTGGCATCGTTCAAGGTGGCATGTTTGAGAGTCTCCGTGAATTTTCTTTGGATGCTGTTAGTCAGCAAGGTTTTGATGGGATTGCCATTGGGGGACTCTCAGTTGGCGAACCAAAACCAGAGTTTGAGCGCATTCTGAACTTCACCGCTCCAAAGTTGCCAGAACATATGCCTCATTATTTAATGGGCGTTGGCACACCAGAAGACCTGATTTTGGGCGTTAGTCTTGGTATTGATATGTTTGACTGCGTTATGCCTACTCGCAATGCCCGTAATGGCTGGCTCTTTACACGGTTTGGCGACCTGAAGCTGCGTAACTCGGGGTACAAGGACGATGATCGCCCTGTAGACCCTACCTGCGCCTGCTATACCTGCCAAAACTTCACCAGATCCTATCTAAATCACCTCCAAAAGGCCAATGAGATCCTGGGTTCGCAACTCAATACCATCCACAACCTATCCTACTATCTCCAACTCATGACGGAGGTGCGGGAAGCCCTTGGCAAGGACCGATTTAGCGCTTATCGCGAGGAATTTCATAGTAATCGCCAACGTGGCGTTGAGCCCGGACAAGACTAATAGCCCCACGGGGGGCAAAACCCCCTGCAAATCACCCCCAAAGCCCCACACAGTTTAGAATTGCGGGTTACGACCTAAGGTTTGCGGGTCGAAAAATTCAGCAGTTTTTAATTGGTAATTAATGGAGGTTTTGTATGTGGATTAGTAATGTATTTGCCCAAGCTCCTGCAGCGGGCGCAGATTCTGGTGGCCTGATGAGCTTCCTTCCTTTGGTCTTGATGTTTGCAGTGTTGTATTTCATCATGATTCGCCCACAGATGAAGCGTCAAAAAGAAACCAAAGCCATGCTTGCATCATTAAGCGTTGGCGATGAAGTGGTTACAGTTGGCGGCATCATGGGCAAAGTAACAGCATTAAAAGATCAAGTGGTTACCGTTGAAATTTCTTCTGGCACTGAAGTGCAGATGCAAAAAGGTGCCATCACTACAGTATTGCCAAAAGGCACACTGAAGTCTGCTTAATTAGTTTGTTTAAAAGTCTCTCTATATGAATCGCTACCCTCTCTGGAAATATCTAGTCATCGCTGTTGCATTGCTGATCGGCGGACTATATTCATTACCCAATTTCTATGGTGAGGCTCCAGCGGTTCAAGTCTCGTCTGCCAAACCAACCATCAAGGTTGATTTGGCAACACAGGCTCGTGTAGAAAAGATTTTGACAGAAGCAAGTATCAATAACACTGGCATATTCTTTGAGAACGCTGGTAAGGTAGGCTCCATCAAAGTTCGTTTTAACAACACAGATATTCAACTGCGCGCACGCGATCTATTGCAGCAAAAGTTAAATATTGATCAAAACGATCCTAATTACACAGTTGCCTTAAATCTACTGTCCAATACGCCGAGCTGGCTAAGTGCAATTAACGCATTGCCAATGCCCTTGGGTCTTGACTTGCGTGGAGGTGTCTACTTCCTCTTGCAAGTCGATATGAAGGGTGCGGTTCAAAAGAAAGTCACTTCCTTAGCAACGGATATTCGCAGTCAATTACGTGATAAGAGCATTCGTCACCAAGGTATTGAGCGTGGCGCTGACTTTATTTCTATTAACTTTGCCAATGCAGATGATGCTGAACAAGCACGCTCATTGCTAACAACAGCTCAACCTGAACTAATTTGGCTCATAAAATCAAACGGCTCCCTGCCTAAATTGATAGGTGAATTTAAGCCATCAGCCTTAAAAGCCATTCAAGATAACGCCGTTAAGCAAAACATCATTACGCTAAATAAGCGTGTAAATGAATTAGCAGTCAAAGAGCCAGTGATTCAACAACAAGGTGCTGAGCGCATTGTTGTGCAATTACCTGGCGTTCAAGATACAGCTCGTGCCAAAGATATTATTGGTCGCACAGCAACACTCGAATCTCGTTTAGCCGACCCCTTGGTATCGACCATCGGTTTAGGCGAAACTCCTCCTCCAGGCATGGATACATTCCGCTTTGGGGAAAATCGTTTAGGTGTGTTTAAAAAGTCTGTGATCTTCAGTGGTGATCGCATCACTGACGCAAGTGCCGGCTTTGATCAAAACCAACGCCCTGCCGTCAACATCTCCTTAGATGCTGCTGGTGGTCGAGTCATGCAAGAGGTGACCCGTGAAAATATCGGCAAGCCAATGGGTATGATCTTGTTTGAAAAAGGCAAAGGTGAAGTTCTCACCATTGCCACTATTCAAAGCGAATTTGGCTCTAAGTTCCAGATCACCGGTCAGCCGACTACCGAGAGCGCTAATGACTTAGCACTTTTATTGCGTGCAGGCTCATTAGCGGCGCCAATGGAAATCATTGAAGAACGCACTATCGGACCTAGTCTGGGTGCAGAAAATATTGAAAAAGGTTTCAAGTCACTCTTGATTGGCTTTACTGCAATCGCGATTTTCATGATGGTCTACTACTTGCTGTTTGGCACCTTCTCAGTTGTTGCTTTGGCAGTGAACTTGCTATTACTCATCTCAGTACTATCGATGTTGCAAGCAACGCTCACCCTGCCTGGTATTGCGGCGATGGCCCTAGCTCTGGGTATGGCGATTGACTCCAACGTGTTGATTAACGAACGCATTCGTGAAGAGTTGCGCAATGGTGCGGCACCACAAACGGCAATTGCTGTTGGCTTCGATAAAGCCTGGGCAACCATTTTGGACTCTAACGTAACAACTTTGATTGCTGGCCTAGCATTACTAGCATTTGGTTCAGGTCCGATCAAAGGTTTCGCAGTAGTTCACTGCTTAGGTATTCTGACTTCAATGTTCTCGGCTGTTTTCTTCTCACGTGGCCTTGTTAACCTCTGGTACGGCAGACATAAGAAGATTCAAAAACTCGCTATTGGCCAAGTTTGGCGCCCACAGGAGAAATAAGCCATGGAATTTTTCCGGATTAAAAAAGATATTCCCTTCATGCGCCATGCATTGGTGCTCAATGGGATTTCTTTAATTACTTTTTTAGCAGCAGTCTTTTTCCTTTGGCATAACGGCCTGCACCTCTCCATCGAATTTACTGGTGGTACGGTCATGGAGGTAAGCTATCCTCAGACAGCACCATTGGACTCTATTCGATCAAAAGTTGAAAATCTTGGCTATGCTGATACTCAGATTCAGAACTTTGGTAGCTCACGTGATGTGATGATTCGTTTGCCTTTGCAAAGGGATGCTGAAGGCAAGCTCATTTCCTCGGCAGATCAAAGTACTGCAGTGATGCAGGCTCTCGACCCAGCAGCGACAGGTGTAAAGCTTCAACGCGTAGAATTTGTTGGCCCACAGGTTGGACGTGAGCTAGCAATCGATGGATTAATGGCTTTGCTGTTTGTCATCATCGGCATTGTGGTTTACCTCTCATTCCGCTTTGAGTGGAAGTTTGCAGTTGCGGGCATCATCGCGAACTTGCATGACATCGTGATCATCCTGGGTTTCTTCGCATTCTTCCAATGGGAGTTCTCACTCTCTGTATTGGCAGCTGTTCTGGCAGTCCTAGGCTACTCAGTGAACGAATCTGTGGTGATCTTTGACCGTATTCGCGAAAACTTCCGCAAATACCGCAAGATGAATACCCGTGAAATCATTGATAACGCAATCACCAGCACTATCAGCCGCACTGTAATCACGCACGGTAGTACCGAGATGATGGTTTTGGCAATGCTGGTCTTCGGCGGCCCAACGCTCTTCTATTTCGCTTTAGCGCTGACCATTGGTATTTTGTTTGGTATTTACTCTTCAGTGTTCGTTGCAGCAGCCCTGGCCATGTGGCTTGGTGTTACACGCGAAGACTTGGTCAAGGGTGATAAAAAGCCTGATGACAATGCCCGTAACGATGACCCTAATTTTGGGGCACGGGTTTAACTAAGTAATTTTTAGTTTAGAGAAAAGTTTTGACGATCAAGGGCAGCTAAGATTCTCTTAGTTGCACCTTGATGTTCTGCTGAATAAGACTTCGCAGCCAGACTCATCTTTGCCAGCTCGGCAGCATTTAACAGCAATTCCCTCAAAGCTTTTGTCAAAGCAATTGGTTCAGTTAAGAGCAGTTCGCCCTTGATACGTTTTGCTGCGCCGCTATCTAGCGCATCTAAAGCTGCCTGCTGAAAGTTATAGGTATGCTCGCCCAATAAAACAGGGCAGCCAGCTGCGCATGCCTCAATCAGGTTTTGACCTCCAAATGGTAATAGGCTACCGCCCATGAGCACCAAGTCTGAAGCACTGTAATACAGCGGCATCTCACCCATAGAGTCGCCAAGCACAACATCTAAACCAGCACACTCACTTGGAGTATCAGACCATTCACTACGACGGCGAAATCTTAATCTTGCATCATTGATCTGATCTGCCACCTCTGTGAATCGCTCTGGATGACGTGGCACTAAACAAATTAAAGGAGGGATCGTAAATGCATTACTTAGAAGCAGATCCTTCCAGGCCCTCAGAATGATCGCCTCTTCCCCGTCACGCGTACTGGCAGCACACACCATCATGCGATTTCCAGCATGCATCTCTTTCTGCCATTCTTTACCCTTAGCCAGCAATTGAGGATCTAGTGGAACGTCAAACTTCAGATTGCCCGTAATGACAATATTTTCAACACCTAAGCTGCGGTAACGCTGCGCATCAAATTCGGTTTGGGCCAAGATGCCCGCAAAAGCCTGAAACAAAGCGCGTCCTGCTTCACCAAATCGATTGACGCGACGAGCACTTCGCTCAGATAAACGCGCATTAACCAAGAACAATGGCAAACCAATCTCTTTGCAGCGAAAGACTACTGTTGGCCAAGCCTCGGTTTCCATGAAGAGGCCCAGTTTTGGTTTAAAGGTCTTCAAGAAATGCTCAACAGCCCAGCAAATGTCATAAGGCAAATAGACTTGTCGAATTTGTCCAGAAGCAATCTCTTTTGCAAATAACTGCCTCCCAGTGCGGCGCCCATTCAAAGTCATATGCGTGAGAAGAATGGATTCACCTCTAGCTAAATAAGCATCAATCAAAGGTTGAGCTGCGCGAGTTTCACCCACTGAAACGGCATGAATCCAAATAGAGCCTTGAGAAATAGGCTTGCTGTAGCCAAAGCCCAATCGCTCAGGAATGTGATGAAGGTAGGGGAAGGCGTGACGTGCACGCCAAGCTAGACGAATGAACGCTAAAGGCAATAAGAGATGCCATAGCAATTGATAAGCAGCAAACCAGATCCGGGGACGTGCCCCGTATTCTGAATTGGTAGTCAAACTCACTTTTTGAGACGTTCGGTCAATTCGACCGCCTTACCAAGGTATGAAGATGGGGTCATCTCCAGCAAGCGCGCCTTAGCATCCTCAGGAATCTTCAAACCACGAATAAAGGCTTGAAGATCTGCCTGATTAATACCTTTGCCACGGGTCAATTCTTTTAACTGCTCGTAGGGATTCTCGATGCCGTAGCGACGCATCACAGTTTGTACAGGCTCAGCCAATACTTCCCAACATGCATCTAAATCAGCAGCGATCGCAGCAAGATTAACCTCTAATTTCCCAAGGCCACGCAAAGCACTGTCATAAGCCAATACGCTATGCCCAAATGCGGGTCCAAGATTGCGCAGTACGGTGGAATCGGTGAGATCACGCTGCCAACGAGAGATTGGTAATTTTTCAGCAAGGTGACGCAGCAACGCATTGGCCACGCCCAAGTTACCTTCGGAGTTTTCAAAATCAATCGGGTTGACTTTATGCGGCATCGTGGATGAACCAATCTCACCTGCTTTCGTGCGCTGCTTAAAGTATCCAATAGAGATGTAAGCCCAGAAGTCACGATCCATATCCAAGAGAATCGTATTGGCACGTGCAATTGCATCAAAGAGTTGAGCCATACCATCGTGCGGCTCAATTTGAATGGTGTAAGGATTGAAGGTGAGACCCAGTCGCTTCTCAACTACGTTCTTAGAAAAATTTTCCCAATCAAAATCAGGATAGGCCGACATGTGAGCGTTGTAGTTACCTACTGCGCCATTCATCTTACCGAGCAAGGGAGCTGCAGCAATAGAGTCGATGGCACGTTCTAAACGCTTGGCAATATTGGCAATCTCTTTACCTAAGGTACTTGGTGAGGCTGGCTGTCCATGCGTACGAGAAAGTAAAGGTACCTTAGCGTGCTCGAGTGCCAGGTCAGTCAAAACAGAGAGCACTTTACGAAGTTGAGGCAAGAGCACTTCATCGCGGGCGCCACGCAACATCAAACCATGTGAGGTGTTATTGATGTCTTCTGATGTACAGGCAAAGTGAATGAACTCACTTGCTTTTAATAAATCAGGTCGACCTGCTACTTTTTCTTTTAAGAAGTACTCAACTGCTTTTACGTCATGATTTGTTACCGCTTCAATATCTTTAATGCGCTGAGCATCCGCATCAGAAAAATTTTCTGGCAGCGATAGTAGAAAAGCTTCGTCAGCGGCATTTATTTTTGGCACGTCAGGAAGGCCGGCAGCAGCTAAAGCCAAAAGCCAATGAATTTCCACAAAAACACGCTGACGCATAAAAGCGGCTTCGGAAAGCCATGGACGCAAGGAATCCAGTTTTCCGGCATAACGGCCATCTAGGGGGGAAAGGGCATTAAGGGTTGAAAGCGGCTGACTCACGAATATTGCCTTTACATTGAATATGTCAATAAAAGATGATTTTAATGCGTTCCGGCGTACAGCAAAGCCCTAATAGGATGGCTATACTTGAGGCCATGAAACTAATCGGATCCCTTACCAGCCCCTATGTACGTAAAGTACGCATTGTTTTTAATGAGAAAAAGGTCGATGTTGACCTCGAATTAGAGAATGTCTGGGCTGCAGACACCAAAATAGCCCTTACCAACCCCCTAGGGAAGGTTCCTTGCCTCATTGCAGACGATGGAGAGGCCATTTATGACTCCCGCATCATCGCCGAATATGCCGATGGCCTAAGCCCTGTAAGCAAGCTCATTCCGGCCGATAACCGCGAACGCGCTGCCGTAAAAACCTGGGAAGCGCTGGCAGACGGCATTATGGATGCTGGCATTTTGGCTCGTTTAGAACGGACCTTGCGCCCAGCCGAGCAACAAAGCCAAACTTGGTATGACCGCCAAATGGGCAAGATTGATGCTGCTCTTCGTCAGATGTCTGAAGTACTGGGTGAGAATGCCTGGTGTCATGGCAATCAAATCACATTGGCGGATATCGCTGTGGGTTGCGCCATCGGATATTTATTATTTCGATTCCCAGAAGTCAAATGGCAAACTCAGTATCCAAACTTAGATCGTCTGTATAAAAAATTATTGCAGCGGCCTTCTTTTATTGAAACTGAACCACCTGCTGCTTAATCAAATTACTGCTTAACAAAAAGCCAATCAACTCTGATTGGCTTTTTTGTATCTGCTATTGGCTGTTAAAAATTATGCGGAAATAATTCCGCCACCCAAACAAATATCCCCGTCATAGAGAACAGCAGATTGTCCAGGAGTAACAGCCCACTGCGCATCTGGAAAACTCAATTCAAAACTAAGCACTTCTTCACTAGCACTCAATACGCAAGCAGAGTCTACCTGGCGATAGCGCGTCTTAGCTGAATAGTTTCCAGGTGTTGGCGCCGCGCCAGAAACCCAACTGGCATCCATCGCAGATAACTTGTTAGCCAATAGCCATGGGTGTTCGTGGCCTTGCGCTACATACAAGGTGTTATTAGGAACATCCTTGCGCGCCACGTACCAAGCGTCACCATTGCCGTCTTGACTGCCACCCAAACCAATGCCCTTGCGCTGACCTAAGGTGAAGAAGGCTAAGCCCATATGCTCACCAACTGTCTTCCCTTCTGGCGTTTTGATAGGACCAGGTAAACGAGGCAAATAGCGATTTAAGAACTCTCTAAAAGGTCGTTCACCAATAAAACAAATTCCAGTGGAATCTTTCTTTTTAGCATTGTGCAATCCAATCTGCTCTGCAATTTTCCTAACCTCTGTCTTTGGAATTTCTCCAAGTGGGAACATCACATTTGCCAATTGTTGCTGCGTTAGGCGATGCAAGAAGTAACTTTGATCTTTACTCGCATCAACCGCTTTTAATAGTTCTACTTTGCCAGCCTCATGGCGAACGCGTGCATAGTGCCCCGTTGCAATAGCATCTGCGCCCAAATTCATAGCGTGATCTAAGAAAGCCTTGAACTTAATTTCAGCATTGCATAGAACATCAGGATTGGGCGTTCGCCCTGCAGCGTACTCGCGCAAGAAATCAGCGAATACGCGCTCACGATATTCGGCAGCAAAATTGACCGCCTCAACGTCTATTCCGATCATATCGGCGACTGAAACCACATCTAACCAGTCTTGACGAGCCGAACAGTACTCGTCGTTATCGTCATCCTCCCAATTTTTCATAAAAAGGCCAATAACTTCAAAGCCCTGCTCCTTGAGCATCCAGGCAGCAACAGACGAATCTACCCCTCCAGACATGCCAATAACGACTTTCTTGGGCTGGGAGGGCGGGATTGCGGAAGAATTGAGCGGGATCATCAAAAAATGCGAAAATTCAATATAAGCTGACAAACCATATTGTAAAAGTCTTAGCCTAATTTCACAGAATTTTGGGCAAAAACCGAGCATGAGGACTTAGGGGTGAGTAAATAGGTGCGATTTGCCCTATTTAACTAAAATAGATTTTTTATAAATTTTGCTTTTGGAGACATGCCATGCGCATAGGAGTGCCACTGGAAACAAGGCCCGGGGAAACTCGAGTAGCCGCCACACCAGAAACCGTTAAAAAATTAATTGGTCAAGGTCATACCGTCGTTATTCAAAAAGATGCCGGGGTAAAAGCCAGTCAACCTGACTCTATGTACGAAGCTGTAGGCGCAACTATTGGTAGCGCCGCAGATGCATTTGGTGCTGAGATTGTTCTCAAAGTACGCGCACCGGAGGCTCCTGAACTAAAACAGATTAAATCTGGCGCCGTGCTGCTTGGTATGCTCGATCCATTTGATAACGACATGATTTCAGCCATGGCTGCGCAAGGTGTTACTGCATTCTCTTTAGAGGCTGCGCCACGCACAACACGCGCACAAAGCATGGACGTTTTGTCTTCTCAAGCAAACATTGCTGGTTACAAAGCGGTATTGGTTGCAGCAAATGAATATCAACGCTTTATGCCAATGCTGATGACTGCTGCAGGAACTGTTAAAGCAGCTCGCATTCTTATTTTAGGCGCTGGTGTTGCTGGCTTGCAAGCAATTGCTACTGCAAAACGTCTTGGTGCAGTGATTGAAGCATCTGATGTACGTCCAGCAGCTAAGGAACAAATCGAATCATTGGGCGCCAAGTTTGTTGATGTTCCCTACGAAACTGATGAAGAGCGTGAGATCGCAAAAGGTGTTGGTGGTTATGCCCGTCCAATGCCTGAAGCATGGATGAAGCGCCAAGCCGCCTTGGTTGCAGAGCGCGCCCAACAAGCCGATATCGTCATTACTACCGCATTGATTCCGGGACGTAAACCGCCCGTACTTTTACATAGCGACACTGTTGCCAATATGAAGCCTGGCTCAATCGTGATCGACTTGGCTGCAGGTAAGGGTGATAACGGTTCAGGCAACTGCCCGTTAACGCAAGCAGATAAAGTAATTGATGTGAATGGCGTGAAGATTGTTGGCTACACCAATTTAGCCAGCATGGTTGCAGCAGACGCTTCTGCACTTTACTCACGCAACTTGCTCGATTTCATGAAACTTATTGTGGATAAAGAAGCAAAGTTAGTTATCCCAAGTGATGATGACATCGTTACTGCTTGCTTAATGTGTCGTGATGGTCAAGCCATCCGCAAAAACTAATAGTACAAATACTAAGGAAACACTATGGATCTCGCTGCCTTTCAAAGTATCCTCACCGTTCAAAACATTACCGTGTTTGTGTTGGCCATTTTTGTTGGCTATCACGTAGTTTGGAACGTTACCCCGGCATTGCATACGCCTTTAATGGCGGTGACCAATGCCATCTCCGGCATCATCATTGTTGGCGCATTGTTGCAAACTGAAGTCATCGGTGGCGATGAAATCACTCTCACCAGCATCATTGGTGCAGTAGCGGTATTCCTCGCATCGATCAATATTTTTGGTGGCTTTATGGTCACCCGTCGCATGCTTGAAATGTTCAAGAAAAAAGCTCCTAAAGCTGATGCGGCTGGATCCAAATAAACCTAGAACAAGACCAATATAGAGACCAAAACTATGTCAAACATAACCGCTATTTCTTATCTCATTTCATCGGTGTTGTTCATCCTCGCTTTGCGTGGCCTATCCTCACCAACCACTTCACGCCAAGGCAATACTTTCGGCATGATTGGTATGTTGTTAGCAGTCATCACCACTTTCTTCATCCCTGATTTCAAACCAGTTCTCTCTTTAATTGGTGTTGCAATTGTGGGTGGCGCCATTATTGGAACCATCGCTGCTAAGCGCGTGCAAATGACCAAGATGCCCGAGCTAGTTGCTTTAATGCACTCCTTCGTAGGCTTGTCAGCTGTATTAATTGCAATTGCTGCTGTATTTAATCCAGCGCATGATCATACTGGCGCACAGAAGATAGAACTCTTCATTGGGGCGTTTATTGGCGCTATTACCTTTACTGCGTCTGTAATTGCATTCGGTAAACTATCTGGCAAGGTTAGCGGCAAGCCTGTGAGCTTTGCTGGTCAGCACTTATTAAACCTAATCTTGGCTGTATCAATGGTGGGCGCTGGTATTGCATATTACATGGGTGATAGCCACGCAGCTTTCTTGGCGATGTGTGCCATTGCTTTGGTATTGGGCGTGACATTGATCATCCCTATCGGCGGTGCTGATATGCCGGTGGTTGTATCCATGCTTAATAGTTACTCTGGTTGGGCTGCAGCTGGTATTGGTTTCACATTGAACAACCCAGTATTGATTATTGCGGGTGCTTGCGTTGGTTCATCTGGCGCCATTCTGTCTTACATCATGTGTAAGGCGATGAACCGATCCATTCTGGCTGTATTGCTCGGCGGCTTTGGTGCTGAAGCGGCAGCTGGCGGTGCTGATGATGGTAGCCCTAAGAACTACAAAACAGGCTCACCTGAAGATGCTGCTTTCCTGATGGAAAATGCTGACACTGTAATCATCGTTCCAGGTTATGGCTTGGCAGTGGCTCGTGCTCAACACGCATTGAAAGAATTAACTGAAAAGCTGACACATCATGGCGTGACTGTGAAATACGCGATTCACCCAGTGGCGGGCCGTATGCCTGGTCATATGAACGTACTCTTGGCTGAAGCTGAAGTTCCATACGATCAAGTATTTGAGATGGAAGATATCAATAGCGACTTTGGTCAGGCTGACGTAGTGTTAGTCCTTGGTGCGAATGACGTGGTGAACCCTGCTGCACGTACGCCTGGTAGCCCAATTTTTGGTATGCCGATCTTGGAAGCTTTTAAAGCTAAGACTATTATTGTGAACAAGCGTTCGATGGCAGCTGGTTATGCAGGCCTAGATAACGAACTCTTCTACATGGATAAAACCATGATGGTCTTCGGTGATGCGAAGAAGGTGGTTGAAGAGATGGTTAAGGCGGTTGAATAAACCGGTTCTCAAGGCTTTTGAATAAATGACCGCCTTCGGGCGGTTTTTTATTACACTAAACAAAATCCTCAATAAAGCCTCATCACCTTATAAGAGCTTGCTATGCCAAATTTCACTGGGAATCACCTCAACATTGTTAAGTATGCACCCCTAATATTTTTTGCATCTGCTATCTTTGGATTATCGGCGCTGGTTCTCGGTTTTACATTCTCAGGCGCAAATGAGCATTTCGATAAGCGCATTAGCCTTATTCGCGCACAAGCGGATGCCATTACCCAAGTCTATCAATCGAGCAAGTACCTTAATCCAAGAGATCAGAATGAAGTACACAAGTCTCTCAAAGAAATTCTTGCAGATCGTCTTGCGATGTTTCAAGAGGTCAATACATTCGACGCTCTGAATGCAAATATCACTCGCCTTGGCGATAAGTTAAACGAGTTTAATGAATTAATGATGTTGAGCATTCCTCGCGCACCCATTGGCAACAGGGAATTAGCAGACAAGATCTTGCGGCCCCAAGCGGATAACCTCATGGAAGTCTTAAGGGATGGGATGTTAAATGCTAGGCACCATCCCCCTGTAATACTTGAGCGCTTCTTATTTGCCCTCTTATCGATTGGCGCGCTTTTAAGCGGTTACGCCATGGCAGTCAAGAATGAAGAAGATTGGTTTTTAACTTTTATCTCCCTTGGGCTAATGGGCTTCGCTCTCTATGTCATCTTCGCACTAGAGTTCCCTAATGAATTATTTCCATACGAGACTTTTAATGCAGATCTATTGAGAGCTCAAACTTTAATGCAATAAGCCGTAGAGCTTATCTATCTTCTCTGGTAGCTATTGGATAAATTGTCCTGCAGTACATAGGCAATACCATTAGCTACCAAAGAAAGGTCTTGATCAAGTACACGGCTTCGATAAGTCCAGCCTGCAGGTAATTTCAGTTGCTCACCCAATACTGGGAGATCTTTCATGCTGAGCGCAGGATTGACTATTTGCGAATAAGACTGCATCACATAAACGTCGCCTCCAGGAGAGGTTAACTCATAAATAGCACTGCCAGCCCTATAAATAAAATTGGTGGTGCGGACAATTTCATTTGGGGTGTATTGTTTACTGCCCATCAATTGCTTGAGCAAACTCAACTGGATTGTTGCCCGTAAATTCATTTCAATTCCGCCAAAGGATTCTTTTACATCACTAACAGTACTGCCTGCCGCCTGAATTTCATCCATGGTCCAATAGCGCGGTCCATTGAGTACAACAAAAGAGACATCGAAAGTCTTTTCAATGGACTCTTTCGTTAAAGTATTCCACTGCGCTTCAGGGCAGTGATTGAGCCCTTGAGTATTAAATACCTTAACCTCTAGCTTTAGCCACGTACGCTTACCCAGCAGAACTTCGCAATAACGCTGGTTACGTAGATTCGAGACACTTTTTTGAAATACCGGCTGAGTATCAACCGATTGTGCAACCACAGACTTGGTGGTAAATAAAAAGCCCATCAAGAGCAAGAAGATTGAAATGAGGGAGGTTGTTCGATTGCGACTAGCCATATTAACAACCACTCCAAAGTTAAAGTTGGGTACAGCTTACTCCTATAAATAAAAAGCGCCCGGTCTTTTGAACCAGGCGCTCTTGTTTCTACAGCTTGATGGCTGAGGAAATTAACGACTATTACATCATGCCGCCCATTCCACCCATTCCACCCATACCGCCCATATCAGGCATACCACCAGCAGATTCATCTTTTGGTGCTTCGGAGATTGCGCAATCGGTTGTCAACAACAAGCCAGCAACAGAAGCCGCATTTACCAATGCTGTTTTTGTTACTTTAGTTGGGTCAATAACACCTTGTGCAACGAGGTCACCGTATTCACCAGTTGCCGCGTTGTAGCCGTTATTACCTGTGCTTGCTTGTACAGCATTAACAACCACACCAGCATCTTCACCAGCGTTACTAACGATCGTACGCAATGGCTCTTGCATAGCGCGCAATACGATGCTGATACCAGCGTCTTGATCGGCGTTGTCGCCTTTCAAGCCCTTGATGCCTTGCATTGCACGAATCAACGCTACACCACCGCCAGGAACAATGCCTTCTTCCACAGCTGCACGAGTAGCATGCAATGCGTCGTCAACACGAGCCTTCTTCTCTTTCATCTCTACTTCAGTAGCAGCACCAACACGAATCACTGCAACACCGCCAGCCAACTTAGCTACGCGCTCTTGCAATTTTTCTTTATCGTAGTCGCTAGTTGCTTCTTCGATCTGAACACGAATGTTCTTCACGCGAGCTTCAATCGCTTTAGCATCGCCAGCACCATCAATAATGATGGTGTTTTCTTTGCCTACTTCGATACGCTTCGCTTGGCCTAAGTGCTCAAGAGTAGTTTTCTCGAGTGTGAGACCAATTTCTTCAGCGATTACTGTACCGCCAGTCAAAATCGCGATGTCTTCTAACATGGCTTTACGACGATCACCAAAACCTGGAGCCTTAACAGCACAAGTCTTAATAATGCCGCGAATGTTATTCACAACTAAAGTTGCCAAGGCTTCACCTTCAACATCTTCTGCAATGATCAACAATGGACGGCCAGACTTCGCTACTTGCTCGAGTACTGGGAGTAAATCACGGATGTTAGCAATCTTTTTGTCAAACAAGAGTACGTACGGGCTTTCCAATACAGCAACTTGTTTTTCTGGTTGATTGATAAAGTATGGAGAAAGATAACCGCGATCAAACTGCATACCTTCCACTACTTCAAGCTCGTCTTCTAATGACTTGCCATCTTCAACAGTGATAACACCTTCTTTACCTACTTTTTCCATTGCTTCTGCAATGCGCTGACCAATACTGTGGTCGCTGTTTGCAGAGATGGAACCAACTTGAGCAATTTCTTTAGTAGTGGTGCAAGGCTTGCTGATTTTTGCGAGCTCTTGAATAGCGGCTGCAACAGCCTTATCAATACCGCGCTTCAAATCCATTGGATTGTGGCCTGAAACTACATATTTCATGCCTTCACGAACGATAGACTGAGCCAAAACAGTAGCGGTAGTTGTACCGTCACCAGCGATGTCAGCAGTTTTGGAAGCAACTTCCTTAACCATCTGCGCGCCCATATTCTGGAGCTTGTCTTTAAGTTCAATTTCTTTTGCAACGGATACACCATCTTTAGTGATAGTTGGTCCACCGAATGAACGCTCGATCACCACATTGCGACCTTTTGGTCCCAAAGTTGTTTTCACTGCATTAGCAAGAATATTTACGCCTTCGACCATCTTGGTACGTGCGCTATCTCCAAATACAACGTCTTTTGCTGCCATAATTAAATTCCTCTCTTAAATACCGAAATTACTTCTGTACAACAGCCATGATGTCGTCTTCACGCATCACGATGAGTTCTTCGCTGTCAACTTTTACTGTTTGACCTGCATATTTACCAAACAACACACGGTCGCCTACTTTGACGTCAGGTGCATTTAATTTGCCGCTGTCATCGCGCTTGCCTGGGCCTACTGCCAAAACTTCACCTTGATCAGGCTTTTCTGCAGCAGCGTCAGGAATGATGATTCCGGAAGCAGTTTTTGATTCTTGATCTAAACGCTTGACGATTACGCGATCATGTAAAGGACGCAAATTCATCTCTTCTCCTATGTTAGTAAGTGTTAACTATTTAAATAAACTATATAAATCAATGATTTATAATCTCTTCACACGGAAACCAAAGGTTATTTAGTTATAAATTACCTTTTTAGCACTCGCGTGTAGGGAGTGCTGATTATATAGGTCTGAATCCCAGGATTTCAAGGGCAGATGTTGGAGTTTCTTAAGGATTGAACTCTGGATACCCGTGATTGAACTGAGAAATCCATAAAAATCATAGAGATATGATTTTTCCACAAATTTTGACATTAAATATAGGCGAATATTTATTGAGGGAAGTTATCTAATTTTTCTGTAAATAATGCCGTCAGCAACCAAAGTCACGGCAACGGTTAATTAGGTGCCGACCGCTTTTCATTCAATTGCAGTCATTCAAAATAGAGTATTTAGGATTCCTGTGGGGCGGAGATCGGCCGAGGCTGTGTAAAAACCCAAAATACTTCCATTAATTTCGATTTAGAGCGTGCACACGGGTTTAGGTTTCTCAATAAAGCGCCCTGAGGGGCTCAAGCATCCTGTTTCGGTAAATATTGGTTTTTTATTAACGCCTCGTAGAGGCGTTACTCAGGCCTGTTTATTACGGATTGAGTAAGGCTTTCGCCTTATGTCGCCATCGCCTTCATTAGATTGCTGCTACCCATGATGTTCATCACTCGTTTAAGGTTGTAAGCCAGGATATGTAGACTCATTTCTGTACTGACGTGCTCTTTGGTTTTGGTTAAGAAGTGCGTTGCCCCCATCCAGCTCTTGAGTGTGCCAAAAGTATGCTCAATCGTGCAACGCCTAATTTTCATCGCATCAGGCATGGCTTCTAGGTTGTCCTGCATTTGATCTAGCATTGCTTCATGTTCCCAGCGCTTGACTCTTCTGTTTGTTCCGGTAGTGCACTGAGGCTTTAAGGCGCAGGTTTTGCAGCTCGAGCTCCAGTAGGCAATCAGGTTCTTGCCATGTTCTACCGTTTTAAAGCGCTCTATTAATACTTGCCCTGCAGGGCACTCGTATTCATTTTTATCAGGGTGGTAGATAAACGCATTCTTATCAAACAGGCCACTAGATCGATTGCTAGACGTTTTACATTTAGGCATGATGGGAGTGACACCCAAGTCCATACAGTCTTTGATTTGTTCACCACTGTAATAACCCTTGTCTGCCACTACGGTCAGCTGCGTTACTTGCAGCGCTTCTTTGACTTGGTTTGCTATCTTAGCTAGGCTACTGCGATCATGCCCGACATTAGTTAACTCATGGGCTACGATGAGATGGTTCTTCGTGTCCACGGCTGCCTGTACGTTATAGCCCACGATACCGCCTCCACGGTGTTGCATCGACCGGGCATCGGGATCACTCATGGAGATCTGTTTATCTGGTGCTGCTTGTACTTTTTCTTCAATAGCTTGTAGCTGTGCCATCTGCGCTTTAAACAACTCGATACGCTCAGCCAACCGAACTTGATGTGGCGTGGACCCTGCAGGTGAACGCAGATCAGCTGCCTCTAAGTCTTTTAAATACTGCGCAATACTCGCTTCAGCTTCTTGGATACGACGTTTGATCTTGGCCTGGGTGAAGTTCTGATCGGAGCTGTTCACGGCTTTAAATTTACTGCCATCGACTGCCACCATCGCGTCGGCAAATAAATTCATCTGGCGGCACAACTCAATAAACTGGGCGCAGACTTTACGGATGGCTTTGCCGTTCTCCCTGCGGAAGTTCGCGATGGTCTTAAAGTCAGGAGCTAAGCGGGTAATGAGCCACATGAGTTCAACATTACGTAGCGCTTCGGTTTCAAGGCGACGAGTCGATGCAATACGGTTAAGGTATCCATAGACATACAATTTCAACAGCACTGCAGGATGATAGGACGGCCTACCAGTATCAGCAGGAACTACTCCTTCAAAACCTAAGCTGGCTAAATCAAGCTGGTCGACAAACAAG
>NZ_JACVQA010000001.1:61624-492287 GCF_018881595.1 Polynucleobacter sp. UK-Gri1-W3
GCAGCTCAGGTAATAAAGTACTTTGGGTTCGATCTTGGCCAGTAATGAATCGTTTCATCTTCATGAACATCCGTTAATTAGTGATACTGAATTAACGTTTGAGGGTGCTTAGGTGTTTACAAAAACAGGGGGATTATTGGGGGTTTTTACACAGCCTCGGCCAGCAGGAGACTTCTGGATTCCCCCTAGTAGCGACTCTACCAAGTTAATAAGTATTAAAAGGATTTAAGCCCTTATTTTTGTATTGACGGCGCATTTCTCCGCGAAGTCGCGCCCGCTATCGCCCAAAGGGTATCCAAACAACTCAAAATCACTTTATTGGTGCTAGGGGTATTCATAGGGTACCGGTTGGCTTAAAAGCCTAATGCTCTATACAATGTTTGCAGAAAAATCCTGATCCTGCAGCCAGCCCGCTACCGCCTCAAGATAAAACTCAACCTTAGGCGAAGTATGAAAATCCGATCCAATAAATCCCTAAAGGGGTATTTTTTAATCACTGCATTCGTATTTATGTGGTGCTTTGTTTTTGCAAGAGCTACCCAAGCGCAGACGCAGTATGGAGTCGGCGCTACAGCTTCAGGAAGTCAATCAACTGCAATAGGTCAGTCCTCAACATCTGCGGTAAATTCCACTGCTGTAGGGGCTTCATCAAGCGCATCCGGAAACACTTCCGTAGCAATTGGTACACAATCTTCTGCAACAGCATCTTCCTCAACCGCTCTCGGTGCAAGTTCTAGTGCTACTGCGTTTAACTCAGTAGCTTTGGGTGTTAACTCTTTAGCGAATAGATCTAACTCTGTGTCCGTGGGTAGCGTTGGCTCTGAGAGGCAGATCACCAATGTTGCTGCCGGTACATTAGCAACGGATGCCGTGAATCTAGGGCAGTTGCAAAGTGGCTCTACAAATATTTCTGTGGGAAATGCTGCCGTAGCAGGCAATTTGGGAGTAACTGGATCTACCACCACCAATAGAATTACTAATACTGGTGCTATTACGACATCTACACTTAATGCAACTGGGGCTGCGACTGTTGGTAGTCTTAATGCTGGATCAGGCGCTATCCAAACGACCGGCACTATTCAAGCTGGATCTTTAACTACAACTGGCATTTCTGTGGGAAATGCTGCCGTAGCAGGCAATTTGGCAGTAACTGGATCTACCACCACCAATGGAATTACTAATACTGGTGCTATTACGACATCTACACTTAATGCAACTGGGGCTGCGACTGTTGGTAGTCTTAATGCTGGATCAGGCGCTATCCAAACGACCGGCACTATTCAAGCTGGATCTTTAACTACAACTGGCAATACAACCATTGGCTCAGCAGCAAATTCAACAGTCACCGTTGGTAATCAAGCTGGTGGAGTGGGAACTTCAACCGTAAGTTTTAATAACAACCGTATTCAAAATGTTGCGGCTGCTTCAGCAGTTACGGATGCAGTCAACTTAGGACAAGTCAATCAATTGATTGCTAATGCGGGAGGCGCATTACCCGCACTTCAGAATCAAGTTAATGGCATTCAGAATCAAGTAAATAATTTACAGACTCAAGTGAATCAAAATAATTTAATAGCGCAACGAGGAGTTGCTGGTGTTAGTGCGATTGCAAATATTCCAGCCTTAGAAGCTAACAAGCAATTTGCACTTGGGGTTGGAGTTGGTAACTACATTAGCGCCAGTGCAATAGCAATTGGTGCACAAGCCAGACTCTCTGAGAACGTTGTTTTTAAAGTATCAGGCAGCTCATCAACCGGAAGTTATTCTGCAGGTGCTGGTTTAGGTGTGAGCTTCTAACTATGAAGAACATTACCAAACTACCCTTTGCAATTTGCTGCCTACTTATGTCTTCTGCTTATGCTCAAAATAGCCAAACCCAGCCAAAGTCTCAAATGCAGTACGTGGGCACCTTTGAGGCAGGCCAACCCGGAGCAGGTATTTATAAACTTTATGACCAGTCCGATGATGTGATTTGTTATGTATTGATGCCCGATACGGCCTCAAGAAAACAGGTTGATGGCAAGTGGGTTTATGAATCAAATTCACTGGGCTCAATAAGCTGCCTTAAGGCTAATTCGACCCCAAAATCTGTAGTTAAAAAATAACCAAATTATCCAGAACCAACGGCAGCTGTGGGTCGATATTTGCCTCCAGTAGCTAACTAGCTTGAATGACTGCTTTTGAGATTTCTAGAGTCCTTGCTGATGCCATTAATTCAGCGCAAAGTGGTATTCCCTTTCACATAAGGAGAATGTCATGGAACAGCTTATTGCAACTACGCATAAAGAACCCTGGAACAAAGGCAAACTGACAGGGCAGAAAGCACCACTTAAGTTAAAAGATATTTGGGCCATTCGGGTCCGACTTCAACTAAATGGCAACAAGCGGGATTTAGCTTTATTTAATTTGGCTATCGACAGCAAATTAAGAGCTTGTGACCTAGTTAAGTTAAAAGTTCGAGATATCGCGACTGGTGACCATGTTTCATCTAGAGCCAACATATTGCAACAAAAGACCCATCGACCAGTTCAGTTTGAAATTACTGAATTAACAAGGACTGCAGTTGAGCAATGGATTCATTCTGATGGTTTGCACTTGGAGGATTATCTATTCCCCAGTCGGATTAAAGAATCCCCACATTTATCGACTAGGCAGTATGCTAGGATTGTGCATAGTTGGGTTAGCTCTATTGGCTTGGAATCAGCAAACTATGGAACGCACACCATGCGCCGCACTAAGGTTTCTTTAATCTATCGCCGGACTAAAAACCTACGAGCAATTCAGTTGCTGCTGGGTCATACCAAGCTGGAAAGTACAGTTCGTTACCTAGGCATTGAAGTTGATGATGCTTTAGAGATGGCAGAACAAACTGAGGTTTGAAATTGGGGAGGCTGCGTTAATGCCATCGCCGCAGTCTACCCCTCTCTCATAAGCAGACAGTCAGATGGACTTTGGGCGATAGGCTCAATCCGACCCATAGCGGGCCATGATGGACGCTCTTTATCCGCAAATAAGTGCTGCATTCAATTAATAGCTGATCTTTTGCGTCGCCCAAGACTGACAATACTCTACAGGATTCACACTACCGCCCTGGCTATTTGCAAGGCCAGACATCATGCATGAACTGTAATACCACTGCTTATCAGCAATGCATTGTATCCGTACGGAAGATAAAGACTGCCGAGATACATTACATGTAATACCAGGTGCAGTGGTCGGCTGGCCTGGAGGAAGAGCACCATTAATTACTATATCGACAGGCTGCTCCACATAAGGCCACTCTGAAACAGATTGGGCGGTGATTTGCACATTAGAGCGAACCACCCATGGACCCTGAATAGTGTTTGCAACAATAGAATAAGGCATGCCATTGTTGTCTATGATTAAAGGATTATTGGGATTTGATCGAATTGATTCGGGGGCCCTAGTAGAGGCATTTTGAGGGAAATTCAGTTGATTGATTGCTGGATTATTTATTCCCGCGACTTCCTGGCAGCGACCTTCCAATGGAAGCATATTACCTGGACAGCCATCTAATGCAAATGCAGAAAATGGGAATATTGATAATGTAAAAACTAGGTAGCTAAATTTTTTCATTTGCGCTCTTTTTAATGATTTATCTTAATAAAATTCCTGGGGAGGTCGGAATACTGCCAGGTATCTTATTCAGGCTCAGCAATGACGAGATGATCTTAATAACCATAGGAGAATATCCATTACCTTCGGAAGGTATGTTGTAAGTATTACCATCAAGATTTTTCACGCTAGCAAAACTTTTACTGCTTGAATCATTCTTACGGACTACAAGCAATGCATATTGGTTCTCTTGGCCAACTTTTCGCGCATAAGTTGATTCAGAGGGTGGCAAAGTAACCATATATGGCTTAGGTTGATTTTGAGCGGCCACTACCTGACCAAGAAACTCAAAAACACTATTGGTTGATCTAACGGTCAAAATTAATTCAGCCTTCGAGCTTTTTTTCTTGCTGACAGCTGAACTTGATTTGCAAAATATTTCAGGGCTAAATTCTTCTTTAACAAAGTTAGCAAACTTGTTTTCGTCAACACAAACCTTATATTGTGTGTGAGGCTGTGTTTGCCCATACATCCCTCCTCCACCATACCCACCCACACCACCATACCCACCCATACTCGGATAGGTAGCATATGGATTAGGTTGCGGATAGTTCGGCATACCGCCTAACGGAGGCTGGCTAAGTTTATTTGGCTCTTCTTGGACCTGGTCTACTGTTAACCCATAACTAAGCAAGCGATACAGTTCCGCCTGAAATGCAGGATATTCAGGAAGTAAAGGGTTATTCATGTACTTCACTGAAGTACCATCTGCCTTCTTAATTTGAATCGAGCTAATAATTAAACTAAACATTACCTCTCTGGGCAAGTTATCAGAGATAAAGAACTTGGCTGTTTCAATGGGGATTTGCGATAAAAACCCACGCAAGAATGTTGCGTTATCTAAAGAGGATTGTGAAAAGTTAAAACTGTTACCAAAAGATAAATTCAGGCTTGGGCTAATTGATGCAATTCCAGCAGGACCACCAGCCAACCCACCAATAAAGCCATTCATTGATCCGCTGATAGAAGGAGATGTTGTAACGCTCCCAGAACCGTTGATGCTTGGAATATCCAAAAAGCTTAACGGCCTCTCATTTGAAGCTCGAACAATATTGATCAAAATACTATTGAGCTGATATTGCTCCAAGATACCAGCATAATTTGCTGACATCTCTGTAAAGTCTGGCGTAACAGGAGTGGTGCAGCCTCCAACTGTTAGAGCGGCAAATGTAGCAGCAAAAATTCGTTTGAGCGGTAAAGTCATAAGGGCTTAGGTATTAAATAGGTAAAAGTAGCAATACAGTGAGAGATGCTGACACACCAAAATCCCAAATAAGAATTAGCGTGTTATTTGGAGCAAAATTTCTATTAATTATGATTTCCTTGAGATGATTTATACCAGCAAAAAATAGAAACGTAACCACTGGAATGGAAATGGAGATCTGGGCAGTCCTGCCCCAATAAAGTGAATAAAAACAAGAGACGCCAAGCCCTAATGAGACAGCTGCAATTTCGTACTGAAATCCGTTTGTTACCCACCCAATAGTCTTAGCCATCTTTTTAGCAAAAATAGAGTGCATCACTGAGGCAGATAAAAAAGCAAACCCGCAAAAATATAAGAGCCAATTAATCGCGTATTGTGCAAACTGGTTAGCCTCACTCATACCAGGAGGAATCGAACCAGAGATAGCCAATCCCCATGCCATAAAAAATAAACCAGGAAAAACAAATCCCGATACTTTTTCACTCATGCGGCAATTGCCTTTCGGTTGGAATTAAAAATCGCCTTGAGAAAACATATGGCGTATCTTTATCGGCCAACCAAATAATCATCTTATATACACCGAAATAATTAAGAATTAACCCAAAGCAAATCCCTAGAGCCCAATCCAATCGACTTGCAAGATTTTCTGTAATAACCATATCAAAGAAGAAATACACGATGGGTGCAAAGCATAACCAAGAAGTAATCAACCCTGGGTTGTATAAAGTCTTGCCTTTGATATTAAAAATAATGGTGTGAGCAACAATATTTCCAATCGATACCATCATGGTTGCAAATGCCAACCAAATAGCTTGCTGCCAAAATAGGGCTGCCAACACATAACTACCCCAGCCAAAAAAGACATTGACGATCATGCCGCTGTTGGTGTTTAGCGGATAACGATCAGGAATATCGCTACTGAACAGCGCAGTATTAAGCATTCCTGGAAAGTATCCTGGATAACGCCACTCTTCTATCTGGTGCAAAAACAAAGATCCAAGACTAAGCCATAAAAGCAAAGTCATGCCAGATGGCTGGGTAATATAAAGTGCACCAGCCAAAGCAATTACTAAGGCAATTGCTAGATCAAACCAGTGGTAGCGAAGATAGTTCAAGTCCTAATAGCCCTCAGTTTTTCTAAACTGGTTACCAACACAGCTTAAGGCTCTCTGAACAATTGACTGGCAAAGATTGATAACTACATTTTGGCAACCTTGTGCCTTGAACTGTCTTTCGATTTCTATATAGCAACCAGAGTACATACGATCCATCAATTGGCATCCTAGATTAGTAGAACAATGGGGGGTCCTGATGATTCGCACTAGTTTTAAGCTTCAATCCTAATAACGTCAGCTAGTGATATGAACTAAACTGAGCTAATGCAAGATGTAATAAGAAAGGTAATTATTCCGAGAATTTCTCTATTCTTCATTTAATTAGCTCTTAATTTTTATTCTTAATAAGTTTACAAACCATAGGTTTTACAAGCTTGAACTCTTTGCTTTATATAATCGCATGAAGTCGGATTGCAAGTTATTTTCCAGTCTCATATAAGTTTACTTTTTAAAGGCAGATTAGAAACGATTTTGTCAGATATCTCCCCGCCTCCCTTAATCGCTTTACAAATATGATGACGTTATCAGGACAACCGAAATATTTACTTTAACGTAATCGATTTTTCATCCGTGATTCAAATATCAGAGAGGGCGAATTGCCCGCAAATGCATTAGCGTTAACCTTTGCTTGCCACCTATACACGCTTGGACAATTCAATGTCTCAAAATATTCACGGTTTATCGCAACACACTGTGATTGGCCATAGTTTACCCAGTTAGGCTGACAATCCATATAGTCATCAAACATGCTCACACATGCTTGATATCCAGGCACCACTGGCGGTGGCATATACGGATTATATGATGGATCAATTATTCCCACCATGCCGTTTTGAGCAGAAGTGCTACTACAAAAACTCAAAGCAACTATTATTAAGGCTATTTTTTTCATAACGAATTCCTCATCAAAACCTTTCTAGTTCCTAAAAATTTAGTCTTAAAGTCAGTTGCTTGTCAGATAATGCTTGTTTTCATAGTCCCTTAACTAAAATTTTCACATTTTTAGCATCACTCTGATTTAATAAAACTAATAGATTGGCATTTCGCGTCGACACAACTTTTGCGCCCTCAACGAATACCTCATAGCCATTTTTAAATCTTTCAGAGGGAAGGATAATTTCAGTGCGTGCATTAATATCAAGCCGCTGACCGGATGGACTATTTGTAGAGTAGCTCAACTGAAATAGTTGACGCTCAGGATGAAATGACCACTCAAGAGGCGTTCCTGAAACCGCCTGAGGATAAGGCCATGTAAGCGCATTTAATCGATCAACCATCAAATTTGGCGTAGTTCGCGGTTTGTTTAAATCCCATACCAAACCCTGTCTAAAGGCACCCGGCAAAAAACTTGATGGAGCAGGATTGGCATAAGTCCAATAGATTGCTGGCATCATGGCCTTATCCAAACGCATAGAGCCTGCAGTAATTTCAGCGGGTACCATATTTTCAGTCAATGGTTTGTCGCCAGTAAAGGCACCCCATTCAGTAGCTAGCAATGGTAAATTTGGAAACTTGTTGTGGTAAACAAATGTATTTGCCAATACATGGCCCATCGTAAGATAGGGATGAAAAGAGAAGCCTAAATTTGGTACGTTAGGTGGTGTGACGTGAGTGGCTGTACCAAAATCAAAAAATACACTGGGCTCAAAAAATATCAATGTTTTTGAGTCAACATTTCGGATTTTGCTACTAACTTTTTCAATAAATTTTGCATAAACCCCTTGATCGAAGAGGATACATTCATCACCTAACATTTTTGCTTTACATACAGTCCCTGGATAAGGCTCATTCATGATTTCATATCCAACTATTCCCGGTGTGCCGCCAATAGATTTAACTACGTAAGCCCATGTTTCGGCATAGCGATCCTGCAAGCCAACCAAACCGGTTGATGCAGAATTTTTGTTTTGCCAAAATCCATCCCAGGCATCAGATACGCTAAGATCCGTCAACTCTCCCTTTGGGAATGGCAATTTATTTGGATTACAGCCTTTAGGAAATTTTGCAAAATTGACAATAGTTGCCCAGTCTGGAGCTCCAACACCATTGCAAGACGTTGAATACTGATCTTGATGCATGTCTAGCAAGGTATTGATTCCGTAGGTCTTTAGCATCGTAATCGTATTAGAGATGTCTTTGAGATATACGTCATTATATTGTCCGGGACTCGGCTCAATAGCGCCCCAAATAATTCCAAGTCGTACGATATTCATACCTGCGGCGCGAATGATTCTGGCATCTTCCTCAGTAATGCCCGAGCTTAAATATGTATAAGGTGAGTTTTTGTTAACTAAATTTACGCCTCGAAAGATTACTACCCTCCCCTGTTGATCAGTCATCCATCTACCACTTGCTACAAGAGGGGTAGGCAAGGCTCCTATTTTTTCGGCTAATGAGGTAGATGGCTTGTCATTGCTGCAAGCACTTAAAAAAAATGTTGCCAAAATCACTATGATGCTTCCCATCAAATTTTGCAACTGAAGTACATGCCTCATCATTGAACCGCCCCTAATCTATTTGGATTTGGGCATTAGCCCAAGGAATAACGAATGTTGTAATTGATATAGAATTCAAAAACAAGCGATAAATTTGAATCAAGCGGTCGGTTTTGAAAGAAAGTGACTATGGCAAGCAAGCAAAAAGTATCCAAACCCCTGCATAAATCCAATTCTCCTGTTGCTAGAACAGGTCAAGGCAGTACGCTTAAGAAGCGTCTTTTAAATGCCAAAGAAGGGGATCTTTTAAGCGGTAGAGAAAAGATTTTGGTGGCGGCCAGGGCCTGCTTTGCCAAACAAGGCTTTGCTGGCACCTCCATGAAGGATATTCAAGTGGCCGCAGACTGTTCGCGTGGAAACTTGTATCACCACTTCAAAGCCAAAGAAGAGATAGTTCAAATCATTACGTCGCAAAACTTGGGTCGGTTCTGCGATCGGATCGAGGCCATTCTCAAGGAATCCGATGAACGTGACTTTAGTCTGTTAGAGATTATTCAAGAATTAGCCGCTTTTGCTGAAGAAATCACCAAGGGTCCCGGCAAAGGGATTGCATTTCATGTGTGGTCACTGTCAATGGTTGAACCTGAAGTACGCAAAACTACGCTGATCTACTTTGAACGGATTCGTAGCGGCTTAGAGCAAAAAATTATTCTCTTGATGAAAAAAGGCAAGTTGGAAAAAAATAAAAATTCTGAACAGTTATCCGTAGCTCTATTTGGATTAGTCATACCCGGCTTTACTGTACAAAGCGTATTTATGGATAAAAAAGCAATTGATTCTTTGCAGTATGCCGAATCGCTAGATTTATTATTGAAGAGTAGTTCGTAAAGTTATCGACAGCCCTCTATTGGCCGATTTGAGACGGCCAAATCTATAAAATTTCCCAGCTTTAATGGCTGCAATTGCTTAAATAAGGGGCTAGAGCTTGCTGGCTAGGGCGCTTCAAAAACGCGAATTACCTGAACATTTTGAATGCTCTTGAGCGCCACTAAAAAACACTCCTGACCAAAATCCCCCAGCCTTTCCTCGAAATAATCTCTTAATGCATCTGTATGAAGCTTAAGGACCCGCTCAGATCTGGCTGCTATTGTTATTTTAACAAAAAAATAGAAAAGTATTGTCAGATACATCCAAGTAATTTTGTTTAAATTTGCCGCCTGTAAACCTAGCATCTCCAATGGGCTTACTGGATGCTGAACATCTATCTCGGGATTTCTTCCGTAACGCCAGCTTTCAATCTGCGGGAGGGGGTGTCGTTTCACTTGATGATCAAGAAACACCTCGTCAATTCGCTTAAGTACCTCTGCTTCACTAATTGAGTTCAGCTCAAATAAGTCCCAAAGCCTGGAATTGAAAACAATCGAGGTGCCCTGAAAATCAGGATGCATCTCTACAACTTCAACCAGCTCTTCAATACCTCTTCTATGGCCAGCTTCCCGAGGATATATTCCACGTCGCCATATTTTTTCAAATGCTTTAGGGGGCTCAAAAAAAACTTCCCCAGGATCCTTGCCCAAGAACATCTCGTCCAGCGCCTTATAGGGAAGGGCTGTGCGCTCTTTTACCTCCAGGCACCATAACTTAGCCCGCGCTATTGCAAGGGATGTCTTTCTTTGTCCGCCTCTAGACTTTTTTACTTCCAATTCCATGGGCAGGGGCGATTGAATCTGATTCATTGTTCCTTGAGTTTATGTGAACCCCGTCCCAAAATGAGCGAAATTTTGATACTCGCTAAATGATAAGAAACCCAGTTAATCAGGTTTGCCCATCTCAATAGGCTATAGCGCGCCTAAAGTTGGGCTGCCTCAAGTACCCAACGACCCATTCAACTATTTACACGGGGCCAGTCAATACCCCCCATGCGCCTAAAGAGCCTTATGAACACACCAGAAAAATACCGTACCTTAAGCAGGCCATTCCACTGGCCAACAAGCTCTAAAATTATTTGTTCAAAATTTAGAAAAAGTGTTGACATTTACAAAATTATCATGCGGGGTATTGACAAATCGACGATCTTGGATTATGATGGCTACTCTCTCATAGCAAATCGTCGTCCTTCAAGGGGATGGCTCTTCGGAAAGTCAGCAATTAATATGAATGCATCGAGCATCATTACAACCCGGTTCAACACTTGTGCAACCTGGTTTCAATATCCAAAAGCTTCTCAACAATATGGCAAGCTAATCAATAAGGCTCTCATAAGCCTCTTATCTCGCGTTTACACAATTAACGCATCTTCGAAAAAATTGCAGTATTTAGCACCAACAAAGCTCTTGCATGGACAAAGCCGTCCAAGCCTGCCCCTCGAATTCAACTCAGAAGAAAACGAGGCACCCAAAATGTAAAAAGCCGAGTTAACCTTGAGGGTTAAACCGGCTTGTCCGATTAAATCGGGTTACTGCGTATCGTAGCGAAAGTATACCCGCTTCTTTTTTGACAAGCAAATAAATTCCCTCAATTTTTTTAATGAAAAACGCTCTATCGAGCGAGGGGGATTCTTTACCTAAAAAACAAAGAATTCGCAAAGTAAATGTCATGAAGGAGAAATACATGAACACAATTAATGCAACATCAAACGGAAATTTAATTTCCACTAAAAACCAAGTAAGCACAACTTACAAACCTGCAAGACAACCCGGAGGCAAAAGAAAAGCGCCACATCGCCGGATTAACTACCTCAATATTCCAGCGCTACAAGATGACCTCATCATCTGCGAATCCATCCTAGAGCGTGATTGCGCCTTAATTCTTGCACTCAACCCAGAAGTAGTTCGCATTGAGTGTCAGCCCGAGACCATCAGCTTAGGTGAATGCGGGGAATATACACCTGATTTTCGGGTTATCTATAAGTCAGGGCCACCATCTTATGTAGAAGTAAAGCCAACTGTATTTGCATACGAGAAAAAAATGTGGGCAAAGATTTGCGCTGCCTTTGAATACTACAAATCTCAAGGAATCCATTATGAGTGGATATCGGACTGGGAAATAGAAAAGAAAGATAGGCATCTCAGAGCCGCATATATTCATCGTTGCGCAAGATTATTAATACCTGTAGAGCAAAGTCAAAAAATCATTCAAGCAGTGAGCAATTACCCTCAGGGAATACGAATGGATGATTTGCAAGCTATTACTGGCCTATTAACTGACCATATTCTTCACTGCGTTGGCCTGCGTCAACTCAAGCTCAATCATTTTTTTGAGTACTCCCTAGACAGTCTTGTATTTCCATTGAAAGGAGAATGCAAATGATTGGGTATTCAATTCAAAACGGATTTTCAGCAAGCTATGGCGGCGTAGAGTTTTCATTCGAACGTATGAGCGCCCCTGGACCACAAGAACGTACCGTATCACTCATTAATCGGGCAGAAAACCGACCCGTTGAATTTTTAGAGCATGAAATTTGCCAAAAGATTGACCATGGCGAAATGAAAGTACTCACCAGCGGGCTAATGACCAAGCCAGGCCAAGTTGAGAATGTACACATACAAAAATCTCCATACCAGCTCCACTACGAAGCCCAAGTCTATGCCTACTGCAAAGGATTAGAGCAAAGAGGCATCTCCAAAGGGATGCGCAAACAAATTGAGGCAGCAATACGACAGATTGCTCAAGAAATTGTAGATGACAAACCGCCCAGCACATCAACCGCAATGCGCTGGATGCGAGAAGCCGGCGGAAATCCCGCCAACTATAAAAACGTCACCCAGAGCTTCCTATTGCAAAAAAGAGCCTCCAAGAAACCACTAGCAATTCTTGAAATTGCCAAAGAAATTCTTGATGACTACTATTTCATCCCTAAAACAGGCATCCAAAAACCGGATGATATTGAAACCTGTACCGCGAGAATTAATCTAGAGTTTGAAAGACGCGGCATTGACGAGAGCATGAGCATGAGCGCTGTCAAAAGAATGATTTACAGAGTGCCAGCTTACGAAAGAGACCGCATTCGCCTTGGAACGGCAGAGGCAAAGTACAAACATCGCCACTCATCAGGTGGCAGATGGCCAACCAGAGCTTTTGAAACGGTTGAGCTTGACCATACCGTGCTGGACTTAAATGTAGTAGACCGCCTTACAGGAAAGCAAATGGCAAGGCCTACGATTACGGTTCTCAAAGACCGCTATACGGGCTACATCCTTAGTATGTGGATTGGCTATGAAGGCGAATCGATTGGGCGAATTGTAAGGGCCATTAGCGGGGCATTAGAAGACAAGAGGCATCTTAAAGATGAATATGGACTTTCGCACGAATGGCTCACTACACCCATCATTTGGGAAAAACTGGTTCTAGATAACGCCTTATCTCATCACTCCGAGATTTTGCACTCGATGGCTAAAAACCTTGGATTTAGTATCGAGTTTTCTGCAGTTCGTTCGCCATGGGAAAAAGGTTCTGTTGAAAATTTAATGCTGCAATTTACTAGAGCGCTGCCACATCATGGTCGCCCCACTAAGCCCACTGAAGTTAAGTCAAAGCAGTCCAAGAAACTAGAAAAGGCTCGGGTGTATTTTGATGATTTAGTTCAATACCTTCATCAGTTTGTAGTGGATATTTATCCCCACAAACTGAATAAGAGAACTAATACCAGCCCTTATATAGAGATGGAGAAGGCTCTGAGAGAGCATGGCAGTCTACCTAAGATTCATTTCACCCCCTTATCGGATGAATTAAGAATCCTCACCTCCCGCTCTTTTGACAGAGCTTGCAAGCATGGAGGGATTGAGCTCAATGGGCTAACTTACAGAAGTCGCGAGTTAAGCGAACTAGTCCACTCTATAGGCCCTAAGCAAAAACTGAGAATTTGCCAAGACGTCAATGATATTGGCGAGGTTTTTGTGCTACACCCAAAATCTAATCAATGGATTAGCGTTCCAGAAAAAAACTATTCCCAGGCCAAAGGCAAGCCCCTTTACAAACATAAGTTAGAGCGTAAAAAAATAAATCAAGACCTTCTTACTAATGGCATTAAGCAAAAGGACTGGAATGCACGCATTGAGCAATCTGATGCTGTAACGCAACTCGTTGCAAATGGGGTAAGACCCGAAAAAATTAGCGGCAAAGAAGCAAGGGCTAGCAATATTCATGGGGGTAGTCCGAACGGTGATAGAGGGCTTATCGATGTCGAGGTAAAGGAAATTACCCAAAACACAATTGGGCGAGACTTTATGCCCGAGACTGTTGGCACATCCAATAACAAACTTATCGAAGAATAAAAAAGGAGGCACATATGAACATCATCAAACCAATCTCAGTAGCCGAGCAGATGAGAAATGTAATTATTACCCATGATGCCTATGCAAAAGTGGTTAATGGGTGCATTAAGATTATCCAATCTGGCGAGCGCATTAATCGCTCAAATAAAGGTATCGCCATTATGGGTAGCGGTGGTACCGGCAAATCCACCGCCATAGAACACCTTAAGAGCTATCTAAATAAAAAGTATGCCGGGCAATTTAATGCCCCCGTATTGCTTACCAAGGTTTCTAGCGATACAACTATCAAATCTTTTTACATTGGTATTTTGGGCGAACTTAACCATCCCATTACCGACAAGCGAGAAGATAAAAACATTACGGCAGATAAGCTACAAAAGCTTGTGGTATGCGCACTTAAAGGGCATGTTGGCACGCTCTTTATTGACGAAGTCAGCGATGTCTTTAGTAATCGCAATAAAAAACAATTTGCACAAGACTTCTTGGTGATGATTAAGCATCTGCTGAGCGATACCTCAATCAACATTATTTTGGTTGGAACGCCAGCTCTTGAACAATTGTTTGAAATTGCAGATGAACAATTTCGTACTCGATTTCCATCAAAGTTTGAGTTGCCGATATTCGCAATGGATACCAGCTGGGTGCGTCTTTTAAATGATTATGTTGCACAAACAACCAAAATCTATGACATCAGCATCCTTCCAAATCTATTTTCAGAACTGCATGAGTGGACTGGGGGCAACCTGCGTAACTTAGCCAATCTGCTAACTACTGCGTTTGATGTGGCTGAGCAGGAAAAGGCGCCAGCATTAACGGCGCAGCACCTGCTAGATGCAAGAGACCTAATCTTTCCATCCCTCATGGCCGCTTAAGATGCAATTGGACTGGCTAAGGCCTATTACCTTTCCCAATCATGACCAGATTCACGACGAGGAATCGGGCCCTGGCTACGTCCTGCGCATGTGCGATTTAAATCTTGTGCAATTTTGCGATATCTCCAATATTTTGGGATTAACTGGCTTTACTTACATTCCCGATAATCGCATTCCTGAGATTTGCAGGCTATTTGGAGCCAACCACTTTAAGCTTGTGCCCAGATTTGTCGCTCAATCTAAACAAAAGAGCATTGTTACCACTTTTGTAATGGGTCATAAGCTTCAAAAGCCATACTTAGCACGTCAGCGTCACCCGCAGATATGTCCACATTGCTTGGCAAGCAAGCGCATTGTGCAATTAGCGTGGGATATTACGCTAGTGACCGCCTGTCACATTCACCACAATCAACTCATTGATAGCTGTGCCCAATGTGGACGGAAAATCACATGGCGTAGAAGTAGCCTAATCAACTGCCAATGCGGGGCATCTTTTTTGCCCATGCATCAACCAAGTAAATTGGCTAGCAAAGCAGAAATATACGTATCTCGATTAATTTGGGAAAAACTATTTGGGATTTTTGAACCAAAAAATCACTCCCTATCATTTCTAAATAATCTTCAATTAGATACGGCTTTACGCCTCATTTGGTCATTTGGACAGTTAGAAGACGATGGGCGTAGCCTTTCAGTTCGGCCCGGAAAGGTTCCAAGCACTGCTATTGCGGGGCAAGTGGTGAAAAACGGGATTGAGCGTATTTATAAAACCCTGAATCACCAAGAAAATAGGAGTAATTTCACATCAAGTATTTATATCAATGGAATCAAACAACTTAAGAAAGATACCCCATGGAATGACCAGCTAAAAATTCAATACCTAATTAACTTAATTGTCGAAAAAGACCTCACTACGTCAAAGCTACCTAGCTTGACCACTCACAATCAACTTACTCTTTTCGGAACTTCTACACATGAGAAAACACTACAGACTTTTAACCGCCCCGCGCGTTATTGAGACAGAATCACCTGCTTCTTGGCTACTAAGATTATGTTATTTACATCAAATGAAATTCGATGATGTATTTACCTCTCACAGATTAGGCCCGCCAAAAGATATTGATATTGCCTCTTATTGCAAATTATTCAAACGATTTGCCTACAGCGGCGATATACCGCCAAGCCACCTAGATGCAATAGCAAAATGGTTTGAGCCCTTAGTGAGAAGCTCACGAGCCAAACCAGCAGTTTTAAAGGAAATTAATAAAACCCCTTATTCTCGCTTTTGTCCTCACTGCCTAGAACAAGACAAGATTCCGCACTTTCGCCCAGAGTGGCGCCTCAAATTTTGGACAGTCTGCCCAGAGCATCAAAGCAAAATGCACGATGAATGCCCAGAATGCGGGGAACATCAACATACAAATAAGGTCAACCTCAAGCTTGATGCGCAGAAAAATGAACGAGCCTTGCAATACTGTCTCCATTGCAATGCAGACCTTACGAAATCATGCGCTCGACACCGTTCCGACAAGGAAACCCATGACAAGCTGATTGCGCAAGATTACCTGCTCAAAATTTGCCGATTCGGTAAATATTCAGTAGAGCCCTACATTATGAATCCAGAAAATCAAGCAATCTCAATAAATTCTAGCTATGCCCTCACTGATACTCAGCGACTGATAGTTAATTTTCACATGGCTTATATTGAATGCTCAGAAAACAACCGCATCTTTATTGGCTTTAAAAATCCAATCAGAAAGAGAAGCAGCGAAGAACTCTATATGTAGATAGAGTGTCAGCTAGACTAGAGACTGCTTCGGCGGTCTTTTTTTTGCGCCTCATCCCAAAAAAGTATGATCGCTATCGAACTTTTTACTCATAAGTTCATTCGTTAACGAACCATATCAAGAGGTATCTTTTTTTGGGTAATTTGGTACCTCATTGTTTTTAAAGAGAATCTTTGTTTTTAAGAATTCAATCCTTAAAGAACTCCAACAGCAGATCCCCATAAATTCTTTAAGGATTTAGCCTCTATCTATACTTTGGACAGGCTGGTAGGACTATTCCTACAGATAAATCAGCTTAAAGCCCTTACCGCTCCAATCCGTCCTGCCTAGACTGGACAGTCACCGATTGGAGAATGCTGATGAGCCCGAAATCCCGGCTGTACACGCTTGTAAAGGCATGGAAGAACAAACCCTTCCAAGAAGTACGAGACGCCTGTGGCGACCCCTGGCTTGGTTTAAGTAACCAAGCCCTTGAAGAACACCAATCCTGGTCCAAGCGACAAGCGATTAGTCATGAACCCATTTTTAACTGCAAGGGAACAAAACTGACAGGATCTTTATTTAGACCACTTCTTACTACATCGGACATGCAATTACTGCGCCTTTTTATGGAAGGCTTAGACACCATTGCATATTGGTATAGAAGCGGACGATTTACTCCCGGTATCTTGCCCATACCGACGCATGCCATAGCCACAAGTGGATATGTAGATGCGATGAGTGAGCTCATTTTGAACTCACGCCTACCGGTGGGCTTGGTAAGTATTGGCATTCAAACAATTCCTGAGCCTGCAATAGCAGATGCTTTTAAAGAAGGATTATTACGTTTACGTCGGCTTGGCGTCTTACTGCACTTCCTCAAATTCACCGGCAGCATTGAAGAGCTTCAGTGGATCACTGAGATGCAATTAGAAGGCGTACATATTGATATGAGTCAGATTCGCGAGCGCGAACTGGCAGGCGATATGCTTTCGCAACTCAGACAATCGCCGTATTCCCCTACACAGATTTATGCCAGCAATATCGGATTGGTAAAGGATTTAGAAAACGCCTCCAATCTTATTGCCGATCATTCTTATGGAGGCCTCATGATGCCACCTGTCAGCCGCCATCAGATGCTACAGATTAACGATAGCCGTATCGCTAAAGCCATTTTTTCGCTGCACCCTCATCAACACCCAAACCAAAACGGAGACAAGTAATGAGAAAACGCGTGATGTTGGTAGATGACCATCCAGCAATGCTGATGGCTCTTAAAAGTATGTTGCAAGATCAGTTGTTATTTGAAATCGCAGGACAAGCCCAGAATGGCGAAGAGTGCCTCAGATCCATGAAAGAGGTTAATCCGAATATGGTAATTCTAGATCTAGATATGCCCAAGACAGATGGCTTTGATGTCATACGCCGAATCGGATTAATGTACCCCGAAGTTCGAATGCTTGTTCTCTCTAGCATGGACGAAGCAGTTTACGGAGGTAGAGTGCGCTCATTAGGCGGGCATGGCTTTGTAAATAAAACTGCCGGGGCAGATGTGATTTTAGCCGCCTGTGTTGCCATCTCTCAAGGTTATAACTTTTTCACTCATGGCAAAAATGGTAATAGCTCATTAGCTGACAACGATAAGCTCGCCTTGATTTCTGATCGAGAATTACAAGTTATGAAATACCTCGGCAAAGGCAATACCAATCAACAGATTTCTGACATGTTACACATCAGCAATAAGACGGTTGCAACCTATAAGACTAGAGTCTTTGACAAACTAGGGATTAATAATATCGCCGACCTCATCTTGTTTTGCCGCATGAACAACATTATCGAAAGCTGATTCAGCATGCGTCGGTCCATCACCCGTATTGCCCTTTTTATCCTCTTAAATGGGGTATTAAGCAATACTTATGCGAACTTACTGAATTCAGCAGAGCAACGATGGATCGATGCCCATCCCATAGTACGTTTTAGTATTCATGAAAAATACGCGCCTTACTTAGATGTGAATGAAAAGGGTGAGCCTGGAGTTTTTCATAACTTTCTAAAAAAGCTCAGCGAATTTACCCAACAAGAATTTTTACCGACGTGGCGAAAGAGTGATCAGGAGGGGCTTGAGCAACTAGCTAATGGAGAGGTGGATTTCATTATTGATCCGCCCACTCTAGATGACGAGTATCTGAAGTTTGGCTCCTTATCAGAAGCAATCTTTTGGGGGCATGACGCTATTCTGACTAAACGATCAAAAAACGAAGCGCCGATTGAGCCAATTAATATCGCCTACTTCGACCGTGGCTTTGAAAATCCGCCAATACCCAATCACCCCCAAGCCAGCGTATCAGGTCATGCAGAAAAATTGATATTCGCCCTACTCAAAAACGATATTGAAGCGCTTGTCTTACCGCTTCGTCTTGCGCAACAACTCATTCAGAAATTAAACGCAGATAAGTTACAAGTTGATGGGCTTTATAGCAGAGAGCCCTTTGAATATCGCTGGCTTATCTCGAATCAAGATGAAGCATTGCATGGAGTACTTGAGCAGTTTCTTAATAATCTAGATCCAATCGCATCAAGAGATCTTTTTAACATCAACGTGTCTACTTTTGAAAGAGGCCGCTTATCCCCACCCAACCATTTACCTTGGCTCTTCACTTTAGTAATCCTACTGATAGGCTCTACCTTGCTTTGGCGCATGCATCGGAGACAAATAATTCAAAAACAAGAAGCGAAACATCTTATTTCATCGAAAGAGCAAGCAGAAAATGCAAACGCTGCAAAGTCTGCCTTCCTAGCCACAATGAGTCATGAGATTCGCACGCCAATGAATGCAATTTTAGGAGTGCAGGAGTTATTACTCAGCAGCCCCCTACCTGCAAATGAAAAAACTTTGCTCAAGAGTGCACACTCATCAGCAGAATCTCTTCTGGGAATCCTAAATCAGGTTTTAGATCTCTCCAAGATAGAGGCAGGCAAGCTGACCCTTAATATTGAGCCTTGTAATCTCAATGCTTTAATTGATGATATCGATTCGGCATTCTCGACCGTTGCCCATAGGCAGAGTCTCACGCTGCATACTTCAAAAGATCCACGCATTGCAGAGGTCTTGTTGTTGGATTCATTACGTCTACGCCAAATACTGCAGAACCTGATTAGTAACGCTATTAAGTTCACCGATCATGGTGAAATCTATTTCTCTATCAGCGTGCTGGCAGATGATCATGCTGGACAACTGATTGAATTCAGAGTCATTGATACCGGTGTTGGCATGGGTAAAGAAGAGATTACCCTAGCACTGCAAGCTTTTGAGCAAATTCCGGGTAATACTGAACAAGTTAATGGTACTGGGCTTGGCCTAACCATTACCAATCACTTAGTTACCTCCATGAACAGCCAGCTCTACCTTGAGAGCGCACCTGGCTTTGGTAGCAATATTCATTTTTGCGTTGCATTCCCACGTACCAGCATTGCCACAACCAGAGCCTCAAGACCTGAACATAGCAATATATCCAGAAAGCTGGTCTCCAAGCATGCTCAAAATAATGAGCGACTATTACAAGCCTTGGTAGTGGAAGATCACCCAGCAAGCCGCCAAATTATCTCTCTTCAACTTCAAGCCTTAGGTATTGAGGTATCGGTTTGCGATAACGCCACCACAGCTCTAGATCTCATCAGTCAACGTCACCTTGATCTTCTGCTAACCGATCAATCTATCCCGGGTATGCAGGGTTCAGAGCTTGCCAAGCACATACGCAATACAGGCAATCAAGACCTCATCATCATCGGCATTACTGCGGATATCTATGCCCTAGATTCACGCTATCAATTCTTGGAGGCTGGTATGAATGGCGTCCTAATTAAACCTTTAAGTCTCATGACTTTAGAGAATGAGCTTTCTCGCTATTTTCAGGTCGAAGACTCCACAAAAAACACAACACAATCAAACTATCAGGAGGAATATTCATTTGACGCCTTCGGAAACCTCCTCAGAAATAGCCCAGAGTACATTCTGGTGATCTTGGAGGAAATTAAAAAGGTGCATGATGAGACCCTTCTCACCCTAAGAAATGAAGCTGTAGATAAAGACACTTTCAGTAGCATGATTCATAAAGTCAAAGGAGGGGCGCAGCTTCTGAGTGCCGCAAAGTTTATTGAGGCCTGCGAAGCTTTAGAGCAAGCAGAGTCTCTAGACCCTCAAATTCAAGCCTTTATCCAGTTACTTGAAGAGCAAAATCAAATGATTGGTAGGTATCAATCTCGATATACAAAGCTTTAGTCTTTGATGCGCTGGGTTTATCCTATGGGAGATGCGTTTATCTCCTTTTCGCCCATCCGCCTTTATCACAATCCTCCTTTGGACGGCTAGCTCTTTGGCCTTTGCCGGCGAGACTACATCCCCAGCAATTCCTCCATCCGTAGCGAGTAGCCTCGAACACAATCAAATCCCTCTTGATACGGTAAGTATTTCAGTTGTAGAGATTGAACCTGGTCGCCCCGGAAAAAACGTAGCCAAGAAAGTTTTGGACTGGCGTGGTGGCGACCCAATGAACCCCGCCTCCACCATGAAGCTACTCACTACGCTTTCTGGTTTAGACATCTTAGGTCCGCAATATCGTTGGCGCACTAATGTCTATACAGATGGAGTGATTCGTCAGGGGGTATTGAAGGGCAATCTCTATTTGCAAGGTACGGGTGATCCAAAACTCGTTCCGGAAGAGTTAGCTAAGATGATGAAGGGCCTTCAAGGTCTGGGTATCCAGAAGATTGATGGCAACCTATTCTTTGATCGAAGTGCTTATGCGGCTAGTGTCATGGAGCACAATACTATTGATGGCGAAGCTCTGCGTGCATACAACGTTCCGCCAGATCCTCTGCTCTATGCATTTAGAACTTTGTCGTTTCAACTAGGTAAGTCACGCACCGCGGATTTTATTGACATTAGTTACACCCCCTCCCTCTCCCAGCTAAAGGTATCCAACCAAATGCAGTTGGTCGATCGCTCATGCGATAACTGGAAAAGCAATATCCGCTTTAATTTAGATCCCGAAGGTGTCACCAATACCGATCAGCCTTTGACTGCCCAGTTCTCTGGTACATTCCCTAGCGCTTGTAAGGGTGTGAACTTTAATGTCGTTGCGCTTGATGCTAATACCTTTCTAACGCAAGGCTTTGCTGCCGCCTGGGAATTGGCTAGTGGCAGCTGGGCACAAGCCCCTATCGGCAAAGATGGTTCAGTTCCTTTAGCCGCTCGACTCCTATTGCAATTTGAAGGCAGCAAGCTTACCGATGATGTTGTTGATATCAACAAGTACTCCAATAACGTCATGGCCCGCCAAGTTCTTTTGACTATGGCTCTAGAAAAAATGGGTAAGCCAGCAACGACTGCGAATGGTGAGTTAGTCATTCAGAGCTGGCTCAAACAAAATGGCTTGGACTTTCAGGGGCTAGTGATTGAGAATGGCTCAGGACTATCTCGCAATGAAGCGATCTCTGCAAGTCAGATGAATCAACTCTTATTGACTGCACGCAATCTCCCAGTGGGTGATATTTTTTATAACAGCCTACCAATTGCTGGCACAGATGGCACGATGCGCAATCGCTTAATGGTTCAACTACGTAAATTTTTACATCTCAAGAAAAAACCAGAAGCCAGAATTAAAACCGGCTCTCTTGCTGATGTGCGAGCGATCTCAGGCTATGTAATGAGTAAATCCGGAAAGATGTATGCGGTGACTTCATTCATCAACCACCCCAATGCTTGGAGAGGTCTAGAGGCGCACGATCAGTTACTATCGTGGCTGCTTGAAGATGGCCCAGAACCAAAGCATGCGCGCTGAAGACGATCTCTAACGCCGTCCCACTCCTCGCCTGCTGGCGGTTCAGGGAACAAAATCAAATCCCAGCCCTGCTGATCTAAATCACGCAAGAAGCGATATAGCCGACTCGCAAAAGCACCACTATCACTTGGAACCTCAACCTCTTCAAAGTGGGCCGAAGGATGCCCATCTTCGCTTAAGGAGGATTCTGAATCCCACACCGCTACAGCAACACGCGATTTAATATCTGGATATTCGCTCAAGGCATCCAAGACACGACCTGGAGCATATAGGCGCAAAGGCGTGGTTGGTGCGTAATGGGCTTTAAGACTTCCAGATACCCTTGGTAGATCTGTCGTTGCTTTATTGGCCGCTTCATTCCCTTTTACTTCTCCAGGCTGATAAACCTTCACACCTGTCTTGGCAAAGATCTCACTTGGAGTAATGGCGCCCGGTCTAAGAAGTATGGCCTTATCGCCCGAAGATAAATCAATGATGGTTGACTCAATGCCAACTTCGCAATCGCCGCCATCCAACACCATTAAATCCAACATGCCTTCAAATTCATGACGGACATCTGCAGCGCTTGTGGGGGAAACTTTACCAAAGCGATTTGCTGAGGGCGCGACAACACCACCTTTAAATTTACGCAATAACTCTTGAGCAATTGGGTGAGAGGGCGCACGAATGGCCACAGTGTCTTGCCCACCTGTCAGCTCATTTAAAACGCTTTTATCTTTCTTGAAGACTAGCGTTAATGGGCCAGGCCAAAATGAATTGATTAACTTGATTGCCTCTTCGGATAAATCTCTCACCCATGGTGTCAATAGGGAGACCCAATCAATCTGGGTTTGATCGAATTTATCTGGCGCAGCTAAGTGAACAATGAGGGGGTGGTTAGATGGACGACCCTTAGCAGAAAAGATTTTCTTAATTGCTTCAGGATTTTTAGCGTCCGCGCCCAAGCCATAAACAGTCTCTGTGGGGAATGCAACTAAACCACCATCACGCAAGTTTTGCACTGCTTCATTAATTACTGCTGATATTTGCAGCGGGGTACTGTCTGCAGACATCTCTAGGGCTCGATCCCCAATTCAAGGGCAACAGCTGCGCAATTTTTCCGAGCCTCATTAAGATTCTCGCCCAAGCAGTTAATGTGACCCATTTTTCTGCCGATGCGCGGTGCAGACTTGCCATAGAGATGCAACTTGGCATCAGGATGGGCCAGTACTTTATCCCAAGCAGGCTCTTTTGACTGATCTTCTTTACCTTCAAACCAAAGATCGCCTAATAAGTTCAACATAGATACAGGAGCTAACTGACGGGTATCGCCTAAGGGCAATCTAGCCATTGCCCTAACCTGCTGTTCAAATTGGCTGCTCACACAAGCATCCATGGTGTAGTGACCAGAATTATGTGGGCGTGGGGCGATTTCATTCGCAACAATGTCGCCATTCTTGAGAACAAAGAACTCGACACAAAGAACGCCAACGTAATCAATCTTGCGAATGAGAGCCTTAGCCGCATCAATGATTTTTTTTTCTTGAGCAGGCTTGAGTGACGGAGCTGGCACAGTCGAGGTGTGCAAAATACCATCGCGATGAATATTTTGAGCAACTGGATAAGCCACTACAGCATCATCATAGCCACGCACCACCAAAGCTGATACTTCAAAATCTAACTCCATACGTTTTTCAAGCACACATGGTACGCACCCGAATTCATTCCATGCAGTAGTTAATTCTTCTGAGCTGTAAACAGTCGCCTGACCTTTTCCGTCATAGCCCATGCGTGCTGTCTTTAAGATCCCAGGAAAGAGATCTTTTGGAGTATGGGCAATATCAGCCTCATACTCAATGACAAAGTTAGGGGCTGGGCCAATATTGGTTTCCGACTTCCAGGTAGCTAAGAAATTTTTCTCAGCAACGCGGTTTTGAGCCAATGAAACACAACTACTACGCGGCGCCACAAAGACACCCAAAGATTCCAACTCATCCAAAGCTTGAGCAGGAACGTTTTCAAATTCAGTACTCACTGATGAACACAATGCGGCCATCTCTTTTAAAGCGGCACTATCCGTGTAATCAGCTTGAATAAACTTTTCCGCAATGGAACCCGCAGGACTATCAGAACCTGGATCAAGTACGCAAACCTTATAGCCCATCGCTTGAGCAGCCTGAGTGAACATTCGCCCCAATTGACCGCCACCTAAAATTCCTAAATACGAACCCGGCAAAATGGGCTCCATACGATCTGCCATGTAATTAATATCCCGGCAAATTCATTGAACGCGCAGCATCAGATTGCTTTATACGGAACTCTTCTAAGCGTTTTGCCAAATCAGCGTCATGCAAAGCTAAACCAGCAATCACATGCAGGGCAGCATTAGCAGCACCAGCCTCTCCAATTGCGAAAGTAGCAACAGGTATACCCTTTGGCATCTGCACTATGGAATAGAGAGAATCTTCACCGCGCAAATATTTACTTGCAACAGGAACGCCATAAACCGGAACAATAGTCTTGGATGCGAGCATGCCTGGTAAATGGGCTGCGCCACCTGCTCCAGCAATAATCGCCTGCAAGCCATTGGCTTGCGCTTTTTCTGCATACTGGAACATATCGTCAGGCATGCGATGCGCGGAGAGGACTTTAGCTTCGTGAGCAATACCAAATTGCTCAAGCATTTGAGCAGCGTGCTGCATGGTGTCCCAATCTGAATTGGATCCCATGACTATTCCGACGATTGGCTTCTTACTCATTTACCTCTCCACATGCCTTATATCTATCAAGGACTCTATTATCCTCGAGTTACACCTATCCGTTAAGCAGTCTCAGTAAGCCGGGTAAGGGCTTCACGATACTTTTGGGCAGTCTTTTCAATGACATCTGCTGGTAATTGCGGTGCAGGTGCTGTTTTAGGCCATAGCTTGCCATCCACCATGGCGGTTTCAAGCCAATCTCGCACAAACTGCTTGTCATAAGAGGGTGGGTTTGAGCCCACATAGTAGGTCTCCGCTGGCCAGAAACGTGAAGAATCTGCAGTCAAGATTTCGTCCATCAATACTAATTGGCCATTTGCATCTAAACCGAACTCAAACTTGGTGTCTGCAATGATGATTCCACGAGTGGCGGCGTATTCAGAAGCTTCTTTATACAAACGAATACTCACTTCGCGAATTTGGTTAGCCAATTTTTCGCCAATAACCTCGATCACTTTTTCAAATGAGATATTTTCATCGTGCTCACCCACCTCAGCTTTTGCAGCGGGAGTAAAAATAGGCTCAGGTAACTTCTGGGCATTCTCTAAACCCTCTGGCAATGCAATGCCGCAAACTTTGCCAGTTTCTTTGTAATCTTTCCAGCCGCTTCCTGCTAGATAACCGCGAACTACCGCTTCAACCAAAATTGGTTTAAGGCGTTTAGCCACAACAGCGCGACCTTTCACCTGATCAACTTCACCAGGAGCGACAACAGTGGCTGGGTCAATACCGGTCAAATGATTTGGAATAACAGAAGCTAATTTATCAAACCAAAAATTTGCCATTTGATTGAGAACTACGCCCTTCTCAGGAATAGGCTCACCCATGACTACATCAAATGCAGAGAGACGATCAGTTGTAATCATTAGCAACTTGTCGTCATCTAAAGCATAAACGTCACGTACTTTGCCCTTTGACAGCAAAGGCAATGATTTAATGGAGGTAGCGTAAAGAGCTGGCATATTTAAATCACTTCACAATTTGAGTTAATTTGCCGCTCTTGTATAGCTCAGCCATCTTCTCTAAAGAAATTGATTTGATTTTGGATGCTTGACCAGCAGAACCAAAAGCTTGAAAACGCGCAATGCATACCTTCTTGGCAGCTTCACGAGCGGGCTTCAAATAATCGCGTGGATCAAACTTAGTTGGATTTTCAATTAGGTAACGGCGAATCGCACCAGTCATCGCCAAACGGATATCCGTATCGATATTGATCTTACGAACACCGTTCTTAATGCCTTCTTGAATCTCTTCAACAGGAACGCCATAAGTCTCTTTCATATCGCCACCAAATTCACGAATCTCAGCTAGTAACTCTTGGGGAACGCTAGAAGAGCCATGCATTACTAAATGCGTATTCGGAATACGAGCATGAATTTCTTTGATGCGATCGATTGCCAAAATATCGCCTGTTGGCTTTTTTGTGAACTTATATGCCCCATGGCTAGTACCAATCGCAATAGCCAAAGCATCGCATTGGGTTGCCTTCACAAAATCAGCAGCTTGTTCCACATCAGTCAGCAACTGCTCGCGCGTCATCTTCCCATCGGCACCATGACCATCTTCTTTATCACCCTGCATAGTCTCAAGTGAGCCCAAAACACCGAGCTCAGCTTCAACCGTAACCCCAATAGAGTGAGAAAACTTTACTACTTCTTTAGATACGTCAACGTTGTACTCATAGCTAGCAACGGTCTTTCCGTCTGCTTCTAATGAACCATCCATCATTACGCTAGTAAAGCCACTCTTGATCGCAGCCATACATACTGCTGGGCTTTGACCATGGTCTTGGTGCATCACAACTGGAATATGGGGGTAAGCCTCAACCGCAGCAGAGATCAAATGACGTAAGAATGCTTCACCAGCATATTTGCGGGCACCTGCTGAAGCCTGCATGATGACTGGAGAGTCGGCTTCATTCGCCGCTTCCATAATCGCCGTTACTTGCTCTAAGTTATTCACGTTAAATGCTGGCAGGCCGTAACCGTTTTCAGCAGCATGATCCAAGAGTTGTCTTAAAGATACTAAAGCCATGATGTTCTCTTAATAAATAGTAATGAGGTTAAAAATAAATCTGTTTTGAATCTTTTTCAATGTGAATTACTTCACATGAATAATCTTGAGGGTATTGGTACCACCAGGCTCACCCATGGGCTCTCCTGAAGTAAGCACAACGGTATCGCCCTTTTTAACCGCGCCCGATTTTTTTAAGCAAGTCTCTACCTCTTGCAAAGCAGTATCACGATCTTTGGTGTAATCCAATCCTATCGGCGTGACATTACGATACGTGCTTAAAGCGCGCTGGGTTGCGATCTTAGAAGTAAGCGCAAAGATTGGCACATGAATATTGTGGCGACTCATCCAAATCGCGGTTGATCCGGAATCGGTCAAGGCTGCAATTGCGTCTGCATTTAAATGATGGGCAGTAAACAAAGCACCCAAAGCAATCGTTTGATCGATACGCGTAAAGGTCTGATCTAAGAAGTCAGTATCAAGCTTTACAAGATCAGATTTCTCCGCCTCCACACAAATCTCTGCCATCGCTTTGATGGTCTGCACTGGATACATGCCGGCAGCAGACTCAGCAGATAACATCACCGCATCAGTGCCATCCAATACGGCATTAGCAACGTCACTCACTTCAGCACGCGTTGGCACTGGAGCATTAATCATGGACTCCATCATTTGCGTAGCAGTAATTGTAAATTTATCCGCTTCACGCGCCCACTTAATCATGCGCTTTTGCAAAGCAGGTACTGCAGCATTGCCAACCTCAATAGCAAGGTCGCCACGAGCAACCATAATGCCGTCACTCTCAGCAATAATGCTTTTCAGCGCTTCGGGTTCTATCGCCTCTGCACGCTCTACTTTAGCAATCGTCCTAACTTTACCAACCCCATGCTTAGCGCTTGCAGCGTCTGCCAGCTTACGGGCATAGGCCATATCAGCACCATCTTTGGGAAAGCTGATTGCTAAGAAATCAACGCCCATAGCAATCGCAGCATCTAAATCGGCAATATCTTTTTCAGTCAGTGCGGGCGCAGTCAAACCGCCGCCAGCACGATTGATACCTTTGTTATTGGAGAGTGGCCCACCCTGCTCAACGATGGTAAAAATCTCTCCGCCCTTAACGCTCTCAACGGTAAGAACAACTAAACCATCATTCAATAAAAGACGGTCGCCAGGTTTTACATCGCCTGGGAGCTCTTTGTAATCAAGACCTACTTTAGTTTGATCCCCGAGCTCACAAGCTACGTCCAGAGTAAATTTATCGCCTTCTTTTAGAAGAATTTTGCTATCGACAAATTTACCGACACGAATTTTAGGGCCCTGTAAGTCAGCCATGATGCCGACTTCTTTGCCAGCTTCAGCGGAAATTGTGCGCACTAAGTCATGACGCGCCTTATGGTCGGCAACAGTGCCGTGAGAGAAGTTCATCCGCACAACATCTACACCAGCACGGATCATGTCACGCAAGATTTCAGGCTTTTCGGAAGCAGGCCCTAAGGTTGCAATGATCTTTGTTGCTCTCAACATATTTATTCTTTCGCTCTTTCAGCAAGTACTGCAAAGGCTGGCAAGGTTTTGCCTTCTAAAAATTCTAAGAACGCACCACCACCAGTTGAGATGTAATCAACTTGATTCTCAATACCGTATTTCGCAATTGCTGCCAAAGTATCGCCACCACCAGCAATAGAAAATGCAGGTGAGTGTGCAATAGCTGCAGCTAACATCTTGGTGCCACCGCCAAATTGATCAATTTCAAATACGCCCAGTGGGCCATTCCAAACAATAGTGCCGGCATGAGCGAGCATGATCGATAAGCGTGCAGCGGTCTTTGGACCAATATCCAAAATCATGTCATCTTCTGCCACCTGATCAGATGGAACACGGTTTGCGCGGGCCAACGGAGATAATTCATTCGCAACCACAACATCTTCTGGAATCGGAACATGGGCACCACGCTTTTCCATGATCTCCATAATCTCTCTAGCCTCATTAACCAAGTCAGGCTCAGCAAGTGATTTACCAATAGGTAAACCTTTAGCTAGCATGAAAGTATTCGCAATGCCACCACCAACAATCAGCTCATCCACCTTTTCTGACAAGGCTTTCAGAATGGTGAGCTTAGAAGAAACTTTAGAGCCAGCAACAATCGCCACCAACGGACGTTTTGGACTGGCTAATGCACGACTCAACGCATCTAATTCAGCAGCCATCAAAGGACCGGCGCAAGCGACTGGCGCAAACTTGGCTACACCATATGTAGTAGCTTCAGCGCGGTGAGCGGTGCCGAATGCATCGTTTACATAGACATCGCACAAGGCAGCAATCTTTTTAGCTAACTCGTCACTATTCTTTTTCTCGCCAACATTAAGGCGGCAGTTTTCGAGCAACACAATCTCACCAGGATTTACTTCAAATCCTCCATTCACCCAATCACTAATGAGTGGAACTTTGCGATTCAGTAAGTTGGCAATGCGATCAGCAACAGGAGCCAAACTATCTTCTGGTTTAAATTCCCCTTCGGTTGGACGCCCCAAATGGGAGGTCACCATCACAGCTGCTCCAGCATCCAAACACATTTGTACTGCCGGCATCGATGCCCGAATGCGAGTGTCTTCGGTAATGTTTCCAGCTTCGTCTTGAGGAACATTGAGGTCGGCACGGATAAATACCCGCTTACCCTTTAATTGACCTGATTGGGCTAATTCGCTTAAACGCTTAACTTTAAATAAGGAATCCGGCATGAGTTTGGGTAAATAAGATGGTTTATGGGGAATGCTCCATTCTAAAGGCTCTGGCCCAGCTACCTCTAAGGATCGGAGCCAACAGACTGCCCTGCCTGCTCTACAATAAGGACTTAAATGCATTCTGGGCCCAGTGCCCCGCTTAAACCGCTTTTACAGATAATTAATAGACACAAAAGGTAAAGAAAATGTCGATGTCCGACCGCGATGGCTTTATTTGGACTGATGGGAAGCTAATCCCTTGGCGTGAGGCTAACGTTCACGTGTTAACCCATAGTTTGCACTATGGAATGGGCGTTTTTGAGGGTATCCGAGCCTATAAAACCCCCCAGGGAACCGCTATTTTCCGCCTCCCGGAGCACGTAAAGCGCCTTTTTAACGGCACCAAGATCTTCCAAATGAACATGCCTTTTAGCCCTGAAGAGATCACCAAGGGCATTATTGAGGTGGTCAACAGCAATAAGCTCGAAGCCTGCTATATCCGCCCAATTATCTTTATTGGCTCGCAAAAGCTTGGAATCTCCCCAAAAGGTAACAGCATCCACACCTCGATAGCCGCCTGGGAATGGGGTGCCTATTTGGGTGAAGATGGCCTAAACAAGGGTATTCGGGTTAAAACCTCCTCATTTACACGCCACTTTGTTAATTCTTCATTGGTTCGCGCCAAGGCATCTGGCTACTACATCAACTCCATTTTGGCCAATCAAGAAGTAACCGCCAATGGCTACGATGAAGCTTTATTGCTTGATACCGAAGGCTATGTTTCTGAAGGCTCAGGTGAAAATCTCTTTATGGTTCGTAACGGCATCGTTTACACGCCAGATTTGGCTTCATGCTTAGATGGCATTACCCGTGATTCCGTTATTCAGATCGCAAAAGATTTGGGATATGAAATTCGCGAAAAACGCATCACACGTGATGAAGTCTATTCTGCTGATGAAGCATTCTTTACCGGCACTGCCGCTGAAGTTACCCCAATCCGTGAATTGGATGACCGCACAATTGGCGACGGTAAGCGTGGCCCGATCACTGAGAAGATTCAGAAGACGTATTTTGATGCGGTTTATGGCAGAAACGATCAGTACAAATCTTGGCTCACTTACGTTAAGTAATGCGTTAAGTTATTTCAGTAATTAGGAAACAGCACATGACTCAAGCTCAGGTTGTAATGGTGGATGGCAAAGATTTGCCGCTGCACTGCCCCACTAATAAAACACCAGCATGGAACTCGCATCCACGAGTTTTCTTAGACATTACTGAAACCGGTGAAGCCAAGTGCCCATACTGCGGCACTGAGTACAAACTCATTCCCGGCACTGAGCCACACGGTCACTAAGCCTTATCAGCACCTCTTCTTGAGGTGCTGAGTCGGGATGCATTACATGCACGGTATTCTGATCATTGCCCCAAACTGGATTGGGGATGCTGTAATGACTCAGCCATTGCTGGCATCGCTCAAAGAACAATATCCAGAAGCAAACATTGATGTTCTAGCGAGCACTTGGGTAGCCCCAATTTATCGCGCTTGCTCTGAAGTACATGAAGTCATTGAAGCGAAGTTTGAACACAAAAAATTACAGTGGGACCTTCGTAAACAACTAGCAAAAAAGTTGGCGACAAAAAAATATCAAGCCTGTTTTGTATTACCTAATAGTCTTAAGTCAGCGCTCATTCCTTGGCTTGCTAACATTCCTTTTCGAGCTGGCTATCGCGGAGAATTACGCTTTGGTCTCATTAATGTAGCGCTAGGTAATCCAAGCAAAGTAAATCGCCCGCCAATGGTCGAGCACTATCTTGCATTAAGCCAAGCCCTCAATCAAGAGCAGGCAGTAGCCACGGCAATCGATCTCACTCCAAAGTTAAATGTATCTGCTGCTGCAAATCATTCAGTACAGGCCAAATTACTCAGCGCCAATATTGATACAGCCAACATTTATGTGATGTGTCCCGGCGCCGAATATGGCCCAACCAAACGCTGGCCAAGTAGTCACTTTGCACAATTGGCGCAAAAACTCATTGCCAGTAATCCACATAGTCAGATCATTCTTTTGGGAAGCAAAGGTGATCATGCGCTTGCCCAAGAAATCCGCTCCCAGACCAAGCAAGATGCCCCCATACATAACTGGTGTGGAGATACCTCGCTGGATGAAGCGATTGCCCTGATTGGTATGGGCAAAGCGGTCATTAGCAATGACTCGGGCTTAATGCATATTGCAGCAGCCCTCAAAACTCCTCAAGTTGCCATCTTTGGATCAAGCGACCCAGCACATACTCCGCCATTGTCAGATAAAGCCAAGGTAATTTGGCTCAACCTGCCTTGCAGCCCATGCCATAAAAAAGAATGTCCACTGGGTCACTTAAAGTGCTTAAACGACATCTTGCCGGAACAAGTATTCGCTACACTGAATACCTTGCAGCCATAACCTAGGAACAGTAAGCTATGACCAAACTTGCCAGACTCTTTCACAATGCAGATGAAGTTGTAGAGGCGTGGCGAGATGCACTACGTCATCGCGATGTTCAGGGTGCCCTAGATATTTGGTTGGATGATGACTCGATCACCTGCGTTCTTCCAGAAGGTCATCGCCTGACTGGTCATGCAGAAATTCGAGAGGGCTTAGAAAGGCTACTTGCCAAGCAACCTTTATTTTTAGAGCCTATTGCTTGTATTAGTCACTCGGTCTTAGGTGCTGCTGTATATGACACAACCGAAGCAGTACACCTGCGAGCAGATCAAGTTGAAGCAGAATTTTTTCTCAATATCACGCTCGTGCTACTGCAAGATAGTCAGGGTTGGCGTATTGCACACTTACATGCCAGCCACTCTACCGAAGACACTTTCGACGCTCCTTCTACGCCTCACGGCCTGCATTAAGCATCATGGATGATCAAGTACTTCGGTCACTGATGAAGTGGCCAAATGTGCCTGATTGCTATGGCTGGCTTGCCTTGGATCGTCGCGGTCAATGGCGTATGCGAGATGAGTTCACACAACTCAACAATCTCCCAGGTCAGGTAATTGAACACACCGCTCTGAAAGAATTTATCGCTCGTAACTATGCCTGTGATGCAGTTGGCAGATACTTTTTTCAGAATGGGCCGCAACGCGTTCATATAACACTAGCTGCTACTCCTTGGATTGTAAGAATTCTTCCTAGCAACAAAGGTCTCAATTTTATTAACCAATGCCATCAAAATATGGATCCAGCTGGCGCACTGAGTGATGAGAAGGGCAATATCTATATTGCCGGAAACCTAAATCAAATAATTTATAACAGCAGCGATCGTAAGAACGGTCAATTTACTGAGCGCAATAGTCAAACAATCGCTTTGTTGCATGATCACGATTTAGATCAGTTTTCTGGGCTAGCCAAGTTACATGAAGAAGCTTGTAGTTTTGGGGGGTCATGGGTTTGGCAAGGAAAACAATTGCCCTTGGACCCCATTCACTCTGAGGAGCTTGCTTCCCGCTTCCACTACATAGCAAAACCACAGCCTTAACCCGGAGCTTTTTTCCCTTGCTCTTTGAGCTCATCGTAATACTGCCTTTGCATTTCACGCAAACGCGCATCAATACTAGAGCCTTGATAAAAATCGGCGCCACCGGCAGCGCGAGCAATTCTCAACTGCTCAATTGCTGAGGGCCAAGCGCCCTCTAAGGCATATTTTTCACCGAGAGCGTAATGTCGCATAGGGATATTCTTGGCCTGATCATAGGATTGAGAAAGCAAGGTCCACCAAACAATTTCATCGGGCTGAGATCTTGTACGAGCCTTTAACCATGTAATGGCATCATTGGTGCGACCTAGTTTTAGCTCAGCATTAATCATGGCAGCGCCAGCGGCATAAGACTGGGGATACGCGCGTAATGTAGCTTGGGCAATTTGTAATGCTTCTTCGCCCTTTCCTTTTGCTAAGGCTAGCTCTGAGGCAGTGATGTCTAGAGATAGGCTTTGTCTTTGGATGGGCGATCCCGGTGCGCTTGCCTTCTGAGCCAAATTGCGAGCTTGTTGCAAATCAGCCTCTGCCTGGTCAATTTTTCCTTGGCGTTGCGCTATTAATGCCAGCCCATAGAAGCCTTCTAATTGCTTGCCAATTGGTTGTTGCTTACTGTAGCTCTCAAAAGTATTTTTCAAGTCATACATTCCGCTAGATGTACCTGATTGTTCCATGCGAGCTCGTGCTTTGATGAAATAAAACTCGACAGAAGTTGGGACGTTACGTGCCCCTACGGTCCTAGCTCTATCTTGCATATCTGCAATACGATCTGTTGTTAAGGGGTGGGTTCGAACATAGCCAGGCACCCCTTTATCCATAATCCCGGTAGCTTTTTGCAGGCGCTGGAAGAATCCTGGCGCACCATTGACATCGTATCCACTTGCATCCAGAATCTGAAATCCAATACGATCCGCTTCACGCTCCGCATCACGGGAGTATGACAGCTGGTTATTCACTGCAACCGCTTGACCGCCCTGCATTAGACCGGCAGCAGCAGAAGGATTGCGGGAAGCTGCTAAAGCCCCCAGAACCATGCCTGCCAATGCAATCATCATATTGGTGGTTTGCTTATCCATTTGACGTGCCAAATGGCGTTGCAATACGTGACCAGTCTCATGCCCCATCACTGATGCAACCTCAGAATCAGATTCAGCACTCACGATCAGTCCCGTATGAAAGCCAATAAATCCGCCAGGCAATGCAAACGCATTAATACTGCTATCTTTTACAGCGAAGACTTCAAAGTTATAAGCGCCACTTCCCTGCTCATTTGCGCCCCCAAGTTGCAACTTTCTAGCAGCTTGCAAAAGACGGCGCTCCATTTGATTTAAAAAATCATAGAGTGGTAAATCATTTGAATAATCGGGATCCGGACGAATCTGGCGCATGATCATTTCGCCATACTTGCGTTCATCCATTCTGCTTAAGGCATCTCCGCCAGGATCGCCCATGTCAGGCAAAATAATCGTTGGCTGACTTTGCATAGAGTTACGTGTAGGTGCATTAGCGGGACGCGCATCAGGCGACTGCATTGCCCTACCGATATTCTGAATGGCGGCTGAATTACCCTCAACAGACACGTCCCCAGCAGGAGTAGCTGCATATGCAGGAAATCCAGAGCAAGCCAGCCCGACCATCAGCTGAACGGCTAAAGCACGGCGCAATAAAGAGGTTTTTGTAACGGACTTTATGTCTTGCATCTCTATATGGTAAAACTTATCCCATGAACAAACTAACTCATTTTGACGCAAGCGGGCAAGCCCACATGGTAAACGTAGGTGATAAGCCTAACACCCACCGCATAGCCATCGCCACCGGCAAAATCACCATGCTGCCAGAAACCTTCAAAATGGTAGAAGTAGGCACCCATAAAAAGGGTGATGTCCTAGGTATTGCCCGAATTGCAGGCATTCAGGCATCAAAAAGAACATCAGACCTTATTCCTTTATGCCATCCATTGGCGCTGACTCACGTTAGCCTGGAATATAAAAGCAATCCCCAAGAAAGTAGCGTCACCTGCCAAGTCAGAGCAGAGACTACAGGACCAACAGGCGTTGAGATGGAAGCCCTCACTGCAGTCCAAGTAGCCCTACTGACAATCTACGATATGTGCAAAGCAGTAGACCGAGGCATGGTCATGGGTGATGTGAAGCTACTTGAGAAGAGTGGCGGGAAGTCTGGAGAATGGAAATCTTCCTAAAGACCTTGGGACTGATTAATCTAATAAAAAGCCGCTTCGTGAGCGGCTTTTTATTAGAAATTTTACTTACCTATTCTGCATTCCGAAGGCAATAACTGAGGAATTAAATTTGTTTCAGTAGATCGACATGACCAACCGCCCGCCCAGGTTGCACCTTCTGGTTTAGATAAATCAATAGGTCTAGGAGAATTGGCATCAGGCTCATTTGTTGGTACTAAATGAAGTGTATTTTTACCGTCAGGCGCTACACTCACTTGATAGTCAATCGCAATAGCACCTGATGTAGTGATTTCAATTAACTTCACACTGCGTGTTGGCGTAAATGTAAATGATCCATGCGTTGCTTCATCCATAGGAACAGTCCCGCGACTTGCAAAAGCTTCCGTCACTGCAAGCTTGGCACTAGAGGACAAATTCATGCCTTCCACAACCCGACTTCTAGCAATGTAATCTTGGTATTGTGGCACTGCCACTGCAACCAAGATACCAATGATGGCTACAACGACCATCACTTCAATCAAGGTAAAGCCCGCCTCTTGATTGCTATTTGTATTTTGAGTATCTCGAATATCTTTACTGTGCTTCTGCATCTTCTAATTCCCCCATGTGAAATACTCAATCATCTAATTTTACGCGGCCACTCACAAGGGAATGAGTAACAAAAAAGCCGGCATATTGAGCCGGCTTTTCTGATTTAACGCGGAGAAATTACGCAGCTTCTTTATTCTTCTGCTTCTTTTTAAGATAAGTGCCAACTAAAAGTACGATAGCAACCCCAATACCCTCAAAAATCATATGCGCATCTTCAAAGGCAGCCTGCATAGAGTCTTTGATTGCAGGGTCTTCAACTAACATTCCGCCTGCAAGCAAGCCCAATAAGCCAGCCCCCAAAGTAATGATGATCGGGAAGCGATCCATCACCTTTAAAAGCAAAGCGCTCCCAAAAATAATCAACGGAATAGATAAACCCAAGCCAACAATGAGTAACACCAAGCGAGTTTCTTCTGGACCTTTTTGAGCAGCGGCGGCTACTGCCAACACGTTATCTAGACTCATAACTAAGTCAGCTACCAAGATAGTGCGAATCGCGCCCCAAATATTTGGATGCGCTTGCATATCTTCTTCTTCACCGCTATCAGCCAAAAGCTGAACGCCAATATAAAGCAACAAAATAGCGCCAACAATCTTGAGATACGGCAATGTCAATAATTGAACTGCGGTAATAGTGAGGAATACGCGCAAAATAATCGCGGCAGCACTGCCCCAAAAAATGGCTTTCTTCTGCTGTACCGGTGGCAAATTACGTGAAGCGAGCGCAATCACAACTGCGTTATCACCAGACAACAAAATATTCGCAACAATAATTGATAAAAGAGCGGCCCAGAATGCCGGTCCAGAAAATATTGATAAATCCATCTTGTCTCCTACGTTTTTTATGTTTTCACAACTATTTGCTACCAAAAAAGGATGCTGAATAAACAGCATCCTTTTTCTTGCGGCTAATTACAACATGGCCTTCAACAAAGCAGCCATTTCTGATGGGTTCTTTGTTACCTTGAAGCCACACTCTTCCATAACGGCAAGTTTGGCATCTGCAGTATCAGCACCACCAGAAATCAACGCACCTGCGTGACCCATACGCTTGCCTGGAGGCGCTGTTACACCCGCAATGAATCCAACTACAGGCTTCTTCATATTGTCTTTGCACCAGCGAGCAGCTTCAGCTTCATCTGGACCGCCGATTTCGCCAATCATAATGACAGCGTCAGTCTCTGGATCTTCATTGAACATTCTCATGATGTCGATGTGCTTCAAACCGTTGATTGGGTCGCCACCGATACCAACTGCTGTGGACTGACCTAAGCCAATGGATGTCAACTGACCAACAGCTTCATAAGTCAATGTACCGGAACGGCTAACAACGCCAATGCGGCCTTTCTTATGAATATGACCAGGCATGATGCCGATCTTGATTTCATCTGGAGTAATGATGCCAGGACAGTTAGGGCCTAGTAACAAAGTTTTCTTGCCACCAGCAGCCTCTTTAGCATGCATCTTGTTGCGTACTTCAAGCATGTCACGCACTGGAATGCCTTCAGTAATACAAATCACAAAGTCGAGGTCAGCTTCAACGGCTTCCCAAATCGCAGCAGCTGCACCAGGAGGCGGAACATAAATTACAGAAGTAGTTGCACCAGTTTGCTGAGCTGCTTCTTTAACTGTTCCGTAAATTGGAATATTAAAAATGGACTCGCCAGCTTTTTTAGGATTTACACCAGCAACAAAACAGTTTTTGCCGTTTGCGTATTCCTGACATTTTTCAGTATGAAACTGACCGGTCTTACCAGTAATTCCTTGTGTAATGACTTTGGTGTTTTTATTGATCAAAATAGACATATCGAAATTCCTGGATTATTTGTTTTTGGCAACAGCAGCAACTACCTTAGTAGCAGCTTCAGCCATTGAATCGGCGCTAATGATTGGCAAACCAGAGTCTGCAAGAATCTTCTTGCCCAACTCTTCGTTTGTACCCTTCATACGCACAACCAAAGGTACTGTCAGGTTTACTGCTTTACATGCAGTAACAACACCATCAGCAATCACGTCGCAACGCATAATGCCGCCGAAGATGTTTACCAAAATTGCTTCGACGCTCTTGTTCTTGAGCATGATCTTGAATGCTTCGGTTACTTTTTCTGCGGTAGCACCACCACCAACGTCTAAGAAGTTTGCTGGCTCGCCGCCGAACAACTTAATGGTATCCATCGTAGCCATTGCTAGACCTGCACCATTCACTAAACAGCCAATATTGCCGTCCAATGAGATGTAAGCAAGATCAAATTTAGAGGCTTCGATTTCAGCAGCATCTTCTTCGTCGATATCACGGTACGCAACGATCTCTGGATGACGGAACAATGCATTTGGATCAAAGTTGAACTTTGCATCCAAGGCCTTGATCTTGCCGTTACCTTCAAGAATCAATGGGTTGATTTCAACCAATGAAGCATCGGTATCCCAGTATGTCTTGTACAAGTTTTTAAATACGTCACGCGCCATTGGAATAGACGCCTCTGGAACGCCAATACCTTTAGCAACAATGTCGCAATCCGTATCTGTCAAACCAATCATTGGATCAACAAATACTTTGATAATTTTTTCTGGATGGGATTCTGCAACTTCCTCAATGTCCATACCGCCTTCGCTAGAAGCCATGATCACATTCTTTTGTGTGCCACGGTCTGTAACGATGCTGAAGTAATACTCTTTTTTAATGTCCGCGCCATCTTCGATCAAGAGGCGATTAACTTTTTGACCATTTGGACCAGTTTGATGGGTCTTGAGCTGCATTCCCAAAATTTCTGAAGCATATTTCTTCACCTCGTCCATGCTTCTAGCCAATTTCACGCCGCCGCCTTTACCGCGACCACCCGCATGAATTTGCGCCTTCACTACCCACACCGGACCACCGAGTTTTTCAGCAGCCTTCACTGCCTCATCAACACTAAACGCAGGGATGCCATTAGGGACTGGCACATTAAATTGGCGAAGAAGTTCTTTGCCTTGGTACTCGTGAATTTTCATAATTACTCCGAAACGGTATCTTTTTTAGCAAGTGATGAGGATTAGTAAAACCGATGTTGCCTTGATCCCATACTTACTCTAGAAATAGCTAAATTAGCCAAATTTGAATAAATGCGAACGGCTTGACCGACTCCATTAGTCTAGCATGCTGCAACGCCGCAAATTGCCTATGCTGATCCGTAATTGCCCTAATCAGGGCTCTGGCCGCTGATCACTTTTGCAACTACTTCGGAGCCAAAACCCTTAGAAGCCAAAAAACGATACTGCCTAGCTTTCTCCTTTTGGTCCTGTGGTTGCACCCCATATTTTCTAGTCCAGAGATCAAATGCACGCTGAAATTCCGTCTCTTTGAGGCTCCCAAGAAGCTTGGCTGACTGTTTTGCATCCACGCCAGCCCTTTCTAGCTCATCGGCAATCTTTCGCATCCCGTAGCGCTCACTCCTGCGACGAACCAGGGCCTCTGCAAAGCGCTCGTCGGATAACCATCCACGAGCTTCAAAATCATCTAAAACCGCCTCAATTTGAGAATTTCTGGATTCGGGAGTCTGCTCTGCCTGCTCACCCCCTAGCTTGCCCCATCTCGCCTCTGATTCCGTCAGTTTGGCAGCCAGGCCTTTGCGACTGTATTCCCGCTGTGACAAAAGGCGCAAAGCCCGAGCTTTGAGACTCGGGCTTTGCTTGACCTTCTTGTTACTGCTTAATTCTGACATTGAGTTATTCAACGCGGTTATTCGACTTCTTCTTCCTCGCTCAGCACATCAGTTACAACTGCTGAACCAGATTTAACGCCTAATTTCTCACGAATTCTTGTTTCGATATCTTTAGCAATCGCTGGATTCTCTTTTAAGAATTCGCGCACATTATCCTTACCTTGACCAATACGATCACCGTTATAGCTATACCAAGATCCTGACTTATCAACGAGCTCAGCTTCAACACCCATGTCAATGATCTCGCCTTCTCTAGAAATACCGGCACCATACATGATGTCAAAAATTGCTTCGCGGAATGGAGGAGAAACTTTGTTCTTCACAACCTTCACACGGGTTTCATTACCAACAACCTCATCACCTTTTTTGATACTACCGATACGGCGGATATCTAAACGCATAGAAGCGTAAAACTTCAGAGCATTACCACCAGTAGTGGTTTCTGGGGAACCAAACATCACACCAATCTTCATACGAATTTGGTTAATGAAGATCACAGTAGTGTTGGTACGCTTGATAGCGCCAGTCAACTTACGCAAAGCTTGACTCATCAAACGAGCTTGCAAGCCCGGCAAAGAGTCACCCATATCGCCTTCGATCTCGGCTCTTGGAACCAAAGCAGCAACCGAGTCAATAACGATCAGATCAATCGAGCCAGAGCGCACTAAAGCATCTGCGATTTCTAATGCTTGCTCACCAGTATCAGGCTGAGAGATTAAAAGATTATTTACATCTACACCGAGACGTGACGCGTACTGCACATCCAGAGCATGTTCCGCATCAATGAACGCGCAAGTGCCACCAAGCTTTTGCATTTCTGCAATCGCATGCAAGGTCAATGTTGTTTTACCGGAAGACTCTGGTCCGTAGATTTCAATCACGCGACCGCGTGCAAGACCACCAACTCCAAGGGCGATATCTAAACCGAGTGAACCACTAGATACCACCTGAATATCTTGACTAATTTCAGCATCGCCCAATCTCATGATTGAACCTTTGCCAAACTGTTTCTCAATTTGTGCCAGCGCTGCTGTGAGTGCTTTTTGTTTGTCTCCGCTCATTCCTTCAAATTCTGAAGAGGCTGATTGCTTTTTGTTATCCAAGGCCATTTTTTGATTCCCTTTTCACTATGTACTGGGCTTTTTCCCGAAGTTTTATCTACTGTGTAACAACTTAGGAGTTACTGTATATAAAAACAGTACTCTTTGCAAGTGACTTTTAAACTGAATTTACGGATTCTTGACTAGGCTGCACTTGATTGACTCGGTCCCAGTAGAAAAACAGGGGTATAGCAACCGCCCAGACCACTCCCACTAGGATAAATCCAGTTACTTCGCTGCCAGGAACCCAAGATCCAGCCCCCATCCGAATACCCGCCTCATAAGACATGGGGCCAGCAATGCCCCCTAAAACAGCCCCTAAAACAGGTCTGCCGCGTAACCAGGTCAAGGAGCCATTAACGGTAGTGGCTACCAATACCCATAAGACCCACATCCAGAGCGGCGATAAATACGGCGCCGGCCAATCATCCCGAAAATCCAGGTAGCCCAAATGCATGATGAGGGTGTCGGCCATCAAGCCAAAGATGAAGGCCTTCAATAAAAGGCTAATTTCTGTTTTGGGGGAAGGTGAGCGCCAAACGTGGAAGGCGATATAGGCCAGGGTGGCCACTACCGCCCAAAGCACTTGTTTATTGGCCGCGCCCAGCACACAGGCAAACCAACCAAGCTGGAAAATAACAAAGTTCCACAATTTCGCCATACCCAGCACCCTAAGAAAAAGGCCACTGCCGGTGGGCAATGGCCTTTAGATTTGGTGGCGAATCAGACATTCATACTAGGCTTGTAACCTATTGATTTATATAACTGTCTTAACTCACCTATTAATTTATTACTCACAAAGTTACTCACAATCCTCAATGTACCCCCTTAAAAACTGGTTTTTTGAGGTGTTGTATTTATTCACTCCATTATCCATAGATTAGGAGGTTTTCGACTTTCGGTGTCTTTCCTCAAACTCTAGTGCCTCTTGGAATAAAGCCAATTCTTTGACCTTATCCTCTTTCTGCTTAATCAGGTCTTTTCCTGTGATGACCTGACTTTCCTTCAAAAGACTTTCAAGGGTAGGTTTAGGTTTCTTCAGGGAATCTTTCATAGACTGTTTCTGCTGGCTCAGGTTTTAGCTTACCTGCCCTTCTTAGGGCATTTCGCTTGTCATCCTCTTGCATCTGTTTTCGCCATGCCTTGAAATCCTCATCCAAAGAGGTAAGTTTTTTGGGGCTTAACTTAGCAAAGTATTCAATATTTGACATTACAAAAGAATCTTCAAAATCATTTCATCTGAATAACAGTATTAGGAACAGGTTGTAGTTTTGGACGCTGAAGTTCTTTATCCCCAGCATTAAGGCACATAAATTCAATTTCTGACCTTGGATAGTTGCCAAGAATATAAGGTGGCTGAGTTTCTTTGGTTGAGGTTATCTGAAACTCCTTACCTTGCTTTGCACAGAATTGAACACCCTCAGTAATGATTTCCCCTTTCATTGTGCCAAGCCCTGGAAAGCCTGAACCTTGCTCTTTAGCAATCATGTAAGTATCACGACCCATTGGAATAATTCCAGTTGAAGATGCAACGCAACCAGCCAATAAGGTAATTAGCAATGTTGGTAATAGGATTCTCATATATTTCTTATTTAGTTAGTTATTGTTAAGCCACTTATCCACCATTGATATTGGTAATGGGAGGGGTGCTATCCCCACAATCAAAATTAATAACTGATTCCTGAGGAGACCAACCAACCACCCCAGACCTTTGCTCATTCAGAAATACAAACTGCTTACCTAAAGCCTGACAATATGCAATTGCTTTTTCCCCAGCCTCTTTACTTGCCCTTCCCCAGCTACCATTGAAAGCACCATATTGAGCGGAAACTTGATAAGAATTGGTAGCGGTATTTTTTATGACCTCCGTCGTTCCGCAGGAAGATAAAGCCAAAGGAATACAAATTGCCAATAGGTATTTAACTTTTTTCATTTAGTAAGTAGTGCAATTCATCGTGTTGCCAATCATTCGGCAGTTTGTATTCGTAGGGCTATTTATATGAGGTGCAACCAATGGTGCGGTTTGCATTGGCACGAATGGTGCTTGATATGGCTTATTGTTCAAAATCATTTGGGTGGCTAAAGCATTTCTTTGGGCTTGATTTTGTGCCTCTGCCTGCTGTGCTTGTTGGTTTAACTGTTGCTGTCTTTGCTTATTTTGAGCATTGGCATTCTGATTTTGTTGGTCAAGATTAACCGCTTCGGCTTTCGCATTATCCGCATTGGCTTGTCTAGCTTTTGCAAACTGACCATAAGTAATCTTGCCAGCATATAAGTCTGCTAGATTGCTCTTGAATTGACTTATCAACCTTTCAAGAATTACAGCCACATTAGGGGCATAGTGGGAATGACTCCATTCAAGGCTTTGCTGAATACAGGGCTGTCTAGAAGAATCCCATTTAGCTAGGGCAGATTTTTCTGCTGGTGAAGGCTTTTTATCATTAGCAAGTATTTCAAGACTTTGCCCACTAACATTACCTAGGGCTACTTTGCCCTTTAGGACTTGAAGCTCAGGATTACTTTCCAAAGCACTAAAACATTCGGCACTTGGGTCTGTAGCCTGAGCAAATACAAATAAAGGCATAAACAGGACAAAACCCAGCAAAGTTAGTTTTCTTATAGTTTTCATCATCACCCCTTAATACTTCCATCTTAGCAATTCTTGGGTGACCATAGTCAATCTATTAGCTTCTTTTCTTCCCTGAGCATTTGATTTAACTCCCTAAGCAATGCTTTGGTTTCGGCAAACCCATGCTTATAGGCATTTTTACTGGACTTCGCCTTACCCTTCAGTGTTTTAGCCCCTGTGGACTTCTCCCAAGGCTTCCAGTTCTGAATTAACTCCCTTTGCTTTTGCTTTCTTTCCTCTGTCCAGCCATTTGCCATCTTGAACCTCCAAAAGTTCGTTTGTCTGATTTGATAAATTTTCTGGAGAAGATTGAGCAACTCCATTATTGATTTGTTGATGCCCATGGGCAATGTTTGCCTGCTTGATAAAAGAGGTCTGGGAAGGTTGCTTCAGATTGATAAGTGTCTGAATCGTGTTTCTACTTTGGTTCTGGGCTTTGAAGCAAAGGTTCGTTAAGGTGGCTTTGATGTCCACATTCGTTTGAAGTGATGCCCTTCTTGATAAATTGCTAAACATCATATTGAGGGCTACTGCTTGGGAATAAAGCATTTCCTCCAATTTGGATAAGTCCCCTTTCTTAACCTCATCTATGCCTTGCCCAATTACTTCTCTTGCATATTCCATATCAACTTGAGTAGATACATTGGAGTTGTTTCCATCAATGATTAAAGCCCCCAATGTCTTAGGGTCTAGGATGTATTCAGTCGAAGCCTGCTCTAGGCTTTGACCTTCTTTGTAGGGAAGTCTAATTTGTTTTGTTTCTTTATCTACCATTCATTACTCCAATCTTCATTTGTCATTGCTCGCCCTGCCTCGCAAGCATTCTGTAAAGCCCTTAAACAGCCTATGGTGAGTTTTTTATCCTCAGCAAGGTCTAAGCACCAAGCGACATAGTCAGCTTCACTCCAATCGTTTTTAGGGGCAAGGAGGTTGTATAAATCCTCAAACTCCGCAACATCCCTACTTGTTGGCTTAGCCTTACTGGGTGATTGCATAGACCGATTCAATTCCAGTCGTTCCGAAAGTTTTGTCATATACCTGCATTACTGCGATTCATGCGAATCATGCGATTTAGACATCTTGAATCGCACAAATCGCACCAATCGCACTATCTGCCCCCCAGTAAATTTGGATTAATTGCCATCCATTCAATTTGGTTAATGATTGCGGTCTGTACTAGACCTTGTTCAATCAAGTATTCAATTGCTGGATTTACCCTGTCTGCTTTGCGAATGCTTGAGTTTTTACCTACCAGCTTTTTTTCATATGGATGTATGCCTATTGTTCTTACTAGCCAATTCAAAATCTTCTCTGCATCAATCTGCACCTGTGGCAAAGCCATTTTTAGGGCTTCATTTAAGTAGTAATTTGCAACCTCTTTAGCAGATACCATGGTTTCTGCCGATATTTCATTGGCATTGGGTTCTATAGCCACTTGAAAATTTGCGGCAATACGAAGGAGGTTTTCAGCAGATTTAGCCGCAATGCTCTTGATGGTTTGGTAGTCACCCTCAAAGCCCAAACCTTCCTCAACTAGGTTATGAAACTCAATCCACTCCACCTTTGCTTCTGGCGATAGGTTGAGAACTGCAGGCTTAAGAACCCCATCCTCTAGGTTCATTGGCTTATCCAAGAATTGAGTAAGTATTTTTGTAAACCTATTAATGCGATTTATGCGATTTGGAGGTTCAGAGTAAAACCGCATGCCCATAGTTGATTCTGGCTGACACACTAAAAATCGACTGGTTAAGCCAATTCCTTGAGCCATACCATTACCAATGCCTAGTAGCGACTTGTAAATTGATTCCTGCAACATCAATTGGAAGGTGAATCTGGGGCTGGCTACAAACCTAGTTCCTTCACCTCGTGTCACATCCTTAACGGACTGCCCATCCCATAACTTATTCCAAGTTGCAAAAGTTCTTTGGACATTTTCTGGTTTCGTTGCATAACCACCCAACAATGTTCCAGCTTCATTTACACATCCATAGGCAATCGGAAATCCTGATAAATGCTTAATCAAGGCTTCAGTAGTAAATGTTTCCCATAGAATAATTTTCTCAATTGGCGGTTCAGGCATTTTTAACCTGCGCAATTGATGCATTATTTCTTCAGGTGACTGCTTCTTACTACCAGACTTAATAGCACTTTTAGCCACTTCATAGGCTTCTAGCTCTAGCTTGTATTCCTGCATCTGATTTGAATACTCAAGATGCTGATTTGATTCCCAGACTTTAAAAGGCTCAAAACAAAACCTATCAGCCGAAGATTTCCGCTCACCTGATTCAGCGACAGTCATAAACCATAACGAAATTGGAATGTTTGTATTGGCATCCCTAGCTACATCAAAATGGGCTTGTGCTGCACCACTTAACGCACCTAATGCACTATTCACCGCCAAAGCAATTGGGCATTGAGTAATTTCTACAACCTCTTGAACATGCTCACGAATAATGTCAGGCAAAGCATCTAATGGAAATAGATTTCTGGCTGTAGTTTTGACATCCGGCTCAAACCATTCAAGGTTTTTTACCCAGCCGACCTCATCCCCATAAAATACTTTTGGTCTATCTTTATCCATCAACTTACTAGCTGCGGAATACATGGCTATAGCAGCAGTACCTCTATCTTGTATTGAAGTCATACTGCACCTCCAATAAAAGTGTTGTTAACTAGTTTTAATTTAGATTTAGAATTAGGCTTGCCAAGGTCGCTTATTCTTGAAGTTTTGGAATAGGCGATTTTTTTCATTCTGTTAATGCCCTCGCAAATGCTTCTAGCATTACCTTGTGGCGAAGCCCTACATCACCAATCTCTGCCAGACCATTGATATACACAGATTCATCACCCACCAGTATCGGAAAACTTTTTTCGATACTCTGGTTTAGTTCTGCAATAAGCAGCAATGTTCGGTATAGGAAGTCTTTTTTGATGCTTTGTGGAATATTGATTGGTTTCATTTCTCCTCCGATACATATATAAGAGGGTTGGAAAGGAAGCGGTGCAGTTCCTCATTTCGATACATGGTTAGCCGAGAACCCATACGAATGCCTTTGGGGGCTTTCCCAGCTTTGGATAGTTGGCGGAATTTCTCTCTTGAAAGAGGGAGAAACTTTTTGAACTGGCTGAACCTACTCATCCCAATTATGGGGAGGGTTTCAACTTCTTGAATTACATTCCTATTACTCATTTTGCACCTCATTTGCTAGCGGTTACTAGGGTTAGCAACCATGGGGTGATGATGAGTTTTTAGGGTATCTAGGTGGGAGGTAAAAAAGTTTGAAAGTTAAGCTAAAAACTTCCCCTTATTTAGCTTTCTCGTAGGTTCTATTCTTTCTTACCTTGTCTTTGTCCCATGAATCTACATCCAAGATAGCGTTAATGATTCTGGCTACATAGTCGTCTAAGTCTTTGCCATAAATCTGATTCATTAACCAAGATAAACCTCGGCTTAATTGGGAGGTGTCCTTTGCATAATGGTCTTTGTAAGTCTTGGAGTAATCGCCCATTCTTTCTGAGTAGTAGCCCAGAATGTCGGTTAGCTGAAGTGTCATAGCTTCCCTAGTCCACCAGCCTAAGCGTTGTAGTGGATACCTATCCCTCCAAGGCATATGCTCATCTAATGCTATTTGGCTTAATTCAGCATTGGCATTGATGTCTATAAATTTGAAGTAATTTGGTGACTGTGAGCCAATTTGTTCGCCATGCTGATTTCTATATTCAATATTCCTCTTATGAAGGATAGTTTTTAGAATCTGCCCATCTTCGTATGATGCTTCTTTTGATTTGTTAATCAGCCTTTGAAGTTCCTTAATCTTTTCTGCTATTTCCCCTAATTGCTCATCCTTATCAGAGGGTCTGACTTGTGGTTCACCAAAGGGGTTAATCCATATTTGCTCCAGAATCCCACCTACTAGGGCGAGTTCCTTATCGACTGGATAAACAATCATGTCAGCATCTTTAGAAAGCAACTTTTCCCATACCGCTTTCATATCTGGATAAGTCCCAAGGCGATAGAGGGCTTCAATCTTTCTTTCTTGGACTTCTTTTTGCTTAAGATTTAATTCACCATGGGTGAGTTTATCGACCTCGTGTTTATAGAGTTTATGGAGGTAGTCAGGTGACCAGCTTTGCAATGGTTTCATGGTTAAGCCTGCTTTATGTTGATAACTTCAGCACCAGCCTTAATGCCATCTAGGTAGTCCGCCCATGCTTGAAGCATCTTGGCTCTAGGCTCTAAATACTCTGCATAGTTGTAGGCACTTGATACCTTGTCCTTTTCAGAGTGGGCGAGTTGTAATTCAATATGAGCATGGGGAAAGCCTTGTTCATGCAAGATAGTTGAAGCAATGCCCCTGAAGCCATGCCCAGTCATTTTGGAGTGATACCCAAGGCGGTAGAGTGCATAAATCAAAGTGTTATTGCTCATCGTCTTTTTAGGACTTTTCGCATTTGGGAATACCAAGTCCCTTCCACCAGTTATATCCTGCAGTCTTTCAAAGATTGCTAGGGCTTGCTTGGATAACTTAACGATATGAGGATTTCTCATCTTCATTCTTTCGGCTGGAATCTGCCATATACCCTTCTTAAGGTCTATTTCATCCCATCTTGCACCGATTAACTCTGAAGTCCTAACAAAGGTATAGGCAAGCAACTGCAAGCCAAGGCGAGTGAGTTCAGTCCCAGCAACTTCATCACCATAGCCATCAATAGCCCTAAGCAATGCAGGCAACTCCTTTGCACTAACTCTTTTGAAATTCTTTTCTACATGGGGCTTAAAGGCTAACTTAGCATCAATGTTTGTAGCTGGATTGATGTCCATTAACTCCTCATGGACTGCAAAGCCAAAAACTTGTGAGCAGGTATTTAAAACCCTTCTTGTCATAGAGGTAGCATCCCTGTCCTCCAATTTCTGAATGATTCCTTTTAAAGCCTTGGGAGTAATTTCAGATATGGGGATATTTTGGACATGGGGAAATATGTTCAGTTCTAACCTTCTCCACACCCTCTCAGCGTGTTCAGGAGTTTTATCTGCCTTCCATCTTTCGTGCCATTCCCCAGCTATTGCTTCAAAGGTATTGGCTTGAGCCTTAATCTTCTCTTTGCTTGCTTGCTGGCGAAAAAGGGAGGGGTCTTTGCCTGACTGGAGGATTTTCTTAAGTTCATCCCTATTCTCCCTAGCTTGCTTGAGTGTTACTTCAGGGTAGCTTTTGAGGGAAAGCATCTTAGCCTTGCCTGCATAGCGATACCGATACCGCCAACTCATCACCCCATTTGGCAAAACAAGCAGGGAAAGCCCATCACCATCGCTATATCCCTTGGGGGTGGGCAATGGCTTGATTGCCTTAATAAATGAATCTGTAAGCAGTTTTGAAGCCATTTTGAAGCCTTTTTGTGAGTAACTTTTATGAGTAGATTGCGAATTACTCACATTTCTACTCACATGGGACTGATATTACTCACATTTCCTAGGGTTGGCTACAGAAAGCAAAAAACCCCTGAAGGCTTTAATCTTCAAGGGTTTTCTGGGTGATGCTAGGTATCGTTAAAACTAAATATGGTGGCGAATCAGGGATTTGAACCCCGGACCTGCGGATTATGATTCCGTCGCTCTAACCAGCTGAGCTAATTCGCCGAACTCGCTATTGTAAATGATTACAGTGGTGCTGTGCAAATGTGCAAGTCTGTGAAAACTCTGTCTATTTAAGCCGTCCGTAGGTTTCTTTACGGTGCTAAATCCTGCTTAACGGTGTGCGACTGGCAAAGATATGAGAATCCTCTCTTTATCAAATGAAATTGTGGTTTAGGGCTTATACATGCCCTTCCAGTCCTCAGTTTTCCTCATTTTAGAAATGCCAGGCTTAATGCTGTCAGCAATTTGATAGTAGCTATCTTCATAAGAACTTGCATTAACAACGGCAACTCGAACACCTAAATCCTCAAGCATATTTAATTTGACTCGATCCCTGTCACCAATCTTTTTGCCCACTACTACATGATGGTATGTAGCGCCGCCAACATAACTTGGATACTTCATCTGTAAGGCAAATTTTTCAACCAAAAGCCACCACAAGATTGATTCTGTGTACTCCATTCCCAAACCAATCATATGAATATGATCTCTTAAAAATAGGTCAACCCAAGAATATGGAGCGCTTTTTTTTCAAATTCAAAAATAGGAATGCCTCTGTATAAAGGGGAATTAGGGATTTTTACCTTACTGTACTCAACGCCACCAGTTAGATAATTTTTGATTTGGGTTTGATATCGAGCATATTGTCTATAGCCCAATGCAATGCTCGTAGGCTGTATAGCTTCGCCATTAATCCTCCATAAAACTTTTTTTCTTGACTGCCTACCTGAATCGCTACCACTTCTATAGACACTTTCTAGCCTAATATTTAGTCTATTAGGAGGTGTGTAATGAGTACAAGAAGACGGTTTACTGAAGAGTTCAAGTTAGAGGCAGTCAAGCAAATCGTTGAGCGAGGATTTGGGGTTCGAGATGTGGCTGCTAGGCTGGGCACCTCACCCCATAGTCTGTATGCCTGGATTAATAAATATGGTATTCCAGCCGAGCAGCGCTTAGTTCAAGATGATCAATTAGCTAAGCTTAAAAGACTGGAGGCGGAGCTGCGGCGGGTTACCGAAGAGCGCGACATCCTAAAAAAGGCCGCTGCGTACTTTGCCAAGGAGTCCGGTTAAAGTACGCCTTCATCAAAAAGCACCAGAATGAGCATGCCATCCGCACGATGTGCAAGGTTTTGCGAGTCCACCACAGTGGCTATTACGCTTGGCTTAAAGAGCCGCTCTCGTCTCGAGCGTATGAGAACCAGATGATCGTAGGTCAAATTAAGCAAGCGTGGCTGGCAAGCGGCACCATCTATGGTTATCGCAAGATCCATGATGACCTGCAAGATCTGGGGATTGCTTGTGGAGGGCAACGGGTGTATCGATTGATGAAGGCACAGGGCCTGCGTTCCCAAACAGGCTACAAGCGTAAACCACGGCACCATACTGGTAAGCCTCATGTGGCAGCCCCCAATCACTTGGGTCAGCAGTTTGATGTTTTAGAACCTAATGAGACCTGGGTAACGGACATTACTTATATCCGCACGCATGAGGGTTGGCTGTACTTGGCGGTGGTCTTGGATTTATTCTCCCGCCAGATTGTAGGCTGGTCGATGCAAGGTCAAATGGATAAGGAGTTGGTGGTCAGCGCCTTGCTGATGGCTTTATGGAAACGAAAACCCAAGCAGACAGTGATGATCCACTCGGATCAAGGCAGTCAATTTTCTAGTTACGAGTGGCAAGCGTTCTTAAAAGAACATAACCTCAAACAAAGCATGAGTCGGCGCGGAAACTGCCATGACAATGCCGTAGTGGAGAGCTTTTTCCAACTACTCAAGCGGGAGCGGATTAAACGTAAAACCTATGCCAGCAGAGCAAAAGCAAGAGAAGATATTTTTGATTACATCGAAATGTTTTACAACCCGGTTAGACGCCATAGTTACAACAATGGACTTTCTCCGGTAAGATTTGAAGAGCAGTACCAAGCGAGGTTGGGAAGTGTCTAAGATATTGGTAGCGATTCAATACCCGCTTTCTTATAAAGCCAAAAGAAGTGCTGGCATAAGGTATTAGGCGTCCAGCCCAAACGCTTAGATGTATGGAATAAGGGAATATCAGGCATGGTGATATGTCGAGTTTTGAGATACACAGCCAATTCTTCTTTTAGCTTTGCTGGCAAGAACACCGTTCTGCCGTCATTCCCCTTAGTTTGCTGTGCACTTAAACGAATTTCACTTTTAATCGAGCCATCGTCATTTAATACATCTCCCATTTTTAATTGGGCAATTTCTTTAACGCGAAGTCCTGCCCAATATCCCATGAGCAACATTGCGCGATTGCGTTCCGCATAAGTTGTGCTACTGATGTAGCGTAAGACTTGTTCTAATTCGTTTGTGGTGAGTGCTTTTGCTTGAGCCATTTTTGTCCTTTAGATAAATAAAACTGTGTATGCAGTTTGTATTCTTTTGCTCAAAAGAACGACCAAAATGTGTGATCAATAATCTTTCCAAGAATCAATGACTTAGCATTTAGCTCCGCCAAAGAAAATAGCAATAATCTTTGGTGGTGCTAAATGTATTTATTCAAATCGTGGGATAAAGACGACAGAATTAAGAAAATGCCTCAAATCCAAGCTACAAGCTTAAAACAGGGGCTCTCTGATGCACAGCTATTTGGCGCGCCAAATGATTTGCGTATAGACGATTTTTGAAGTGGATTTAAAGGGGCTGTGGTGTCGTGTGCAACACGACACCTTAATATACTTAGAAATGTGAACTCAAACTGACAATGGCGTTATAACTATTCACACTCTGCTGCGCCACTTGCTCAGTAAAGCTAGCCCTGATTACAGTCTTAGGATCAATTTGATAGCCAATACCAGCCGTTAGGTTTGTCCAATTTCTGCCATAACCCATTGCCGGCATCGTATAGCTTGGCGCCGCCACCGTAGTTAATGTAGTTGTTACCAAACGATCTAAGTTACCAAGCTGGCTGTTATAGATTGCTTTAGCAAATGGAAGCCAATCACCCACTTTTGCCTGAACCTGATACCCAACCGAGCCTACTTGTGCATTGATATTCTGACTGCCAAATTGCAAGCTATTGAAGTTGCCTGATTCAGTAAAACCATTAATGCTGGTATTGACATACGCATAGCCGATAACAGGGCCGTGATTGATTACGCTGTAGTCAAAGTTATAGCCTGTTTGTACTGCTACAGAAGTATTGGAGCCATTAACCGTTGAGGCGTTTGAGAATGAAGTAATGCCAATTGGAGTAATGCGATTGACATTGCTATTTAACCAATTGTAAGCAACCAACCCATTAGCCCATATACCACCATCCTTATAGCTTGAGTACGCCCCCAAGGTTGTACCGGACTGTGTAAAGTTGCCACTAGTGTTGTAATTCACCTGCGCTTGACCGTAGCCAACAAAACCGCCTAGTAAGATATTTTGGTTGTACTGATAATCCATACCAGCGGCACCGTTGTAGGGCGCACTGCTAGTGCTGGTTTGACTACCAGTCATATTGACCTGTTGCGCACCGCCTAATACCCAAGCACCCAATGTTTGAGGGGCGTTAGCGCGAAAACTATAGCCTGCCTGATCTAAATAAGAATTGTTCATTGCGATCTGACCAATCGAGGCTTGATTAGCAAGCATCGAGACTTGACCTGGCGCAACTAAAAGACCGTAGTAGTAATCGGTTTCAATTTTTTGACCTGCCGTAGTTAAATGTCCACCTCCATTTGACGATAATGGACCGTCGGCATACAAATATGTTTGATCTGCTGTGGGGGTGACATAGTTGGATGGGCCACAGTTGATTGACGCAGTAGTCGTGCCACAAGCAGGAGTATTAACGTTTGTGTTTGTAATACCAAACCGTGCAGGGTTTAGTGCAATGTAGTTGTATACCGTACTCCAATCAGCAGGCACAAAATTAATGCCCTGGGCCGCAACATTATTCCAAACAGTTTGGCTATATAAGTCACGAGAAGCTACCTGAACAGCGTTATACGAATACCCCGCGGCCGATGCTGCTGCGGCGGATTTAAAAGCATTCATATTAGGTATTAAGAAATTTCTAGCGCCGGCCGAGTAAAGACTACCAACTAAATTAGCCGTTTGCCGACCAAGGGTGGTAATTGCCGATATATTTTGAGGATCAACTATATTGCCAGCGCCCCCAGTTGTAGTTGTCTTAAGGTCATTAACACCAATTGACATGATATATAGGGCATTTGGATCGGCAATACTTGAATTAGTTGCTAGATAAGCACTAACCTGAGAGGTTGCAGACCAAGCATTACTGTTCGCGGCAGTATATGAAACGCGAGCACCTCCAGCCGCATAGTTATTGCCACCGCCAGGTGCTGAGGTTGGAATAACAGTCACACCAAATTTTTGCCCCAAACCCACCGTCCACTCAGCCCCTGGATTTGTAGTGAACGCTCCATATGTTGCAAGTGCTCCCCCTGTGTATGACGGTATGTATTTATATCTACCGCTATCTGAATTACTGTCACCAAAGATAATAAGGTTCGAATAACTTTGTGCGAAGGCTTGTCCTGAAAATAAAACTGCCGAAATAAGTGCGAAAGTTAGTTTGCGCTTCAAATTTATCCCCTAGTCATTATTATGATTACAAGTACTGTAACTATATAAATATTATAATAAATCCTGGTTTCTACTTATTTTCAATTTGGATGCTATGGGCTGCACAACATCCTGTCTGTCGTGTCAAACACGACACCTTTGCCCCTTGTTTATGCCAGCTTCTCAGCATTCATCATTGGGGTTATCTTGCTGTAATGCCGCTCAATCATTAAGACGCTTGTACCCATCTGCTTAGCCAGCGTGTGAATGTCCACCCCACTAGCCAATGCTTGCGTAGCGTAGGTATGCCTCAAGCTGTATAGCGTTCTGTTTTGCCCAGCACCATTTTTAAGCAATCCACTCTTTTTCATTAAGTGTCGAAAGATGTTTTCCAGTAAATGGGGCATTTCACCTGTGGGGAGCGTAAATATCTTTTTATCGAGCTTTATGTCGATGATTTCCCCCAAACTGGCATATGGGAGCTTCTGCCAGTGCATTAACCCCTCCAAAACGTCTAAAACAGCGTTTTTAGCGATTAAATTCCTCTGCCCTGTCTTCCCACTCACCCATATACGTAAATACCGCTTATCGCCGATAAAGTGCCATTGCAGGTGCTTCCACCTAAGCGGCATAGATTCGGTGCTGTGCCTAATACCTGTATTCACCAAAAACTGAATGTAAGCGGCACACAGCACCCTAACTTCACCCGAATGTCTGTGGTGCACGTCTTTTTGCCAAATCGGAAAGAAGGCATACAACTGCTCTAACTCTTCTTGCGAGAAAGCGGGACGAGGCTCACTCTTTGCACCAGCAATGTTTAGCAATGGAACAATCTTGTTTTGAGAAATCTATCCAAGCTCTTTAGCCAACGTCACCACTCTGTTGTATGCCAGTGCGTGATGTTTTTTGGTGATTGCTTTTGACTCTTTGCCCATTACCGAAGTTCTCCACGCTTCAAAGTCTGCAACTAACTCTTGCGTGATTTCACCTACCTTGTATTTGCCGAAAAATGGAATGAGATATTTTTGCCAGATAAAAAAATAATCTTTGTAGTTGCGTTCACCTCTTTTTCCATTCGAAGTACGACGCATATTTGCCATCTCTTCTAATGCTAACTGTCCAAATGTTTTTTCTGTGAGTGCTAACCCTGCATCGATTTTGATACGCACAGTTTCATAAAGAACTATGGCATTGCGTCTTGCTTCAGTTAGCTCGTCTGTACCAGTACTTGCCGAATGCCACTTGTTATTTGCCAGCTTAAAGCGGCATTGCCATTGTGCCGACTGGGGACGCTTATAGACAGTAACCTTCCCATCTATAAGCCTTATAGCCTTTGGGGTTGCGGGGATGGGGTTTGCAAAGAGTTGATTGAGATTAGACATACACGCTTAGTGTGCTGTCGTCTTGCATTTTCTACGACGATTATTTTTTCTTCGTAGTCAAAATCTCACACGATGTTCTGCGAACGCAGATTAATGCCTGCAAGTATTTTTTGATGCCAATATTTTTGGTGTGTAGTGAACGGCAGAATTTGAGTATGCTTAAATCAATGTTTTAGAACTGAGTTAGCACTCACAAACATTTTTATGATTCCGTCGCTCTAACCAGCTGAGCTAATTCGCCGAACTCACTATTGTAAATGATCAGAGCCTATCTGTCTAAAGGAAACGGGGTTGCCATCCCCAAAGCCCCCGTTGAGCCTTTATTTAATCTGGAAGGTGCTAAGCGCCTCGTCGCGACCATAAAGCACATTAAATTCTATTTTCTTAGCTAAAAAGAGCTTTTTCAGCACTTCATCCTTGTTTTCAAAAACAATGGCTGTTTGCTCGGGGTAGCGCGAAAAAGGGTCGCTTGTGACATCCACGGCTACACCATCAATCTTAATTTGCTTAATAGAGCGCTTATAAAACTTATCGGGGCGTATAAAAATAAGGCGTTTTACATACTTATCCAATACAAGCTTTTGATCTTGATCATTGGTCTTGTAGTAGTAAACCAATTCCTCTTTGCCATTAGTAGTCATGTCACGTTCTGCATCCCACTTGGCATGTACGCTTTGATTCGTCATGACAGCAAAAATTAGCAGGGCTAACCGACTAAGCGTGGGGGCAATTTTCTTTTGAGAGAAATACTTCATATATTCATATTATCCCAAGCTACGGATAAAAAGCAGAAGGCGTAATATTCTTAAATGAAGAATCGATTTCTCTCTTGCCTTTTAATTTCCCTACTATTGAGCTTGTGCATACCTCTTTGCGCTTCAGCAGCCCAAATCTTCGTCACCAATTACCCGTCTGAAGCCAATGCTAAAGTCTTTGTCACCAAGTACCCATCAGAGGCAAACTGCATTGTGTATGACACTCAATACTCCAGCGATAGCGAGCCGGGCGTTTGGTTCTATACAAAATACAAGGGTGATGCACGTGCAGTAATTTATTACACCCAATATAAGTCTGAAGCAGATCTCATTGTGTATTTCACTAAATACAAGAGTGATGCACGCTGCCGCTACTAATTATCACTTCCTCACCCTATGAGACTAATTTCAATATCCGCTGGCAAAGTAGCCCCTTTATTTGGCAATCATCATCCTAACTACAAGTCAGTTGCTTCAGCAATTCGCAAGAAAGCAGTAAGCGACCTAGAAAATTTCACCCCAATTGAAATTACCCCACTGGGCGTCAAGGGTGATGAGCAGGCTGACCTATCGGTGCATGGCGGTATTGAAAAGGCAATTTATGTTTATCCAGCTGAGCACTACGCTTTCTGGAATGATCTACTCACCCGCGAAACCAAAAGCCCCGTCGATTTGCAATATGGCGCTATCGGCGAGAACTTCACGATCGAGGGCCTACTAGAGACGGAAGTATTTGTTGGCGATAGACTACAGATTGGCGATTTAGAATTCATAGTTGCAAAACTACGCGAGCCTTGTTTCAAATTCAATGCAGCCGTTGGCTACAAAGGCGCAAGCAAGGCAATGCTTCAATCTGGCTTTAGCGGTTGGTATTTACGTGTATTAAAGACTGGGGTAATTTCTGCTGGCGCTCAAATTACCGTAATCCCAGGCTCAAGAGAAACCTCTATTGCTCAGCAAAATCAAAAGCTCTTAAACAATCGCAATCAAAAAGATTTGTGGGAATAAAAAAACCCGACCATTTCTGATCGGGTTTCTTATTTGATGCAAACTAAATGACTTAGTCTTTTGCGTAGATATCTACGTCTTTTGTTTCTTTAATAAACAGTGTACCGATTACCAATGTCATCGCAGCGATGATGATTGGGTACCAGAGACCATAGTAAATATTGCCGTTTTGCGCTACCAAGGCAAAGGAGATTGTTGGCAATAAGCCACCGAACCAACCGTTACCAATATGGTATGGCAAGGACATCGAGGTATAACGAATGCGAGTTGGGAACATCTCAACTAACATCGCGGCGATTGGGCCATAAACCATGGTTACCAAGAGCACCAGGATTACCAAGATACCAAGAACTGCAGCATAGTTAATTGCAGCAGGGTCAGCCTTTACAGGATAGCCAGCAGCATTTAACGCGTCACGAATTTGCTTCTTGAACTCAGCATCTTTCGCTTTTGCTTCAGCAGGCTCAAGACCCTTCGCAGTGTAGCCAGTGATTTCTGTATCACCAATCTTCACAACCGCTGTACCACCTGCAGGACCGGCAATGGTGCTGTAGCTAGCAGAGTTAGAAGCCATCACCTGCTTTGCAATATCGCAAGAGCTTGTGAACTTCGCTGTGCCAGTTGGGTTGAACTGGAATGTACATTCATTCACATCAGCAGTAATAGTCGCTGGTGCAGTTGCCATTGCTTTTTCCAATGCTGGGTTAGCAAAGTGGGTTAAGCCATTGAACAATGAAACTGGTGTGTTAGGGATGTACAAAATGATAGCAATTAACAAGCCACCCATGATGATCACTTTGCGGCCAATCTTGTCAGACCATGAGCCGAAAATAACGAAGAATGGTGTACCGATTACCAATGAAGCAGCAATCAACAAGTTTGCAGACTTAGGATCCACCTTCAACACTTGGGTGAGATAGAACAAAGCATAGAACTGGCCTGTATACCAAACCACTGCCTGACCTGCAACCAGACCAAACAATGCCAAGATAACAATCTTCAAGTTCTTCCACTGACCGAATGACTCTGTCAAAGGAGCTTTAGACAATTTGCCTTCTTCTTTCATCTTCTTGAAAGCTGGTGATTCATTCATGGACAAACGAATCCATACAGAAACCGCCAACAATGCGATAGAAACAATGAAAGGAACACGCCAGCCCCAAACATCAAAGTCTGGACCAGTGAATTCACGTGTGAATAAAATCACGAGCAAGGAGAGGAACAGGCCAAGAGTAGCTGTTGTCTGAATCCAAGCTGTGTAGGCACCACGCTTACCATTAGGGGCATGTTCTGCAACATAAGTAGCAGCACCACCGTACTCACCACCCAAAGCCAAACCTTGAAGCATACGCAATGCGATCAAGATCACTGGAGCGGCAACACCGATAGTTGCGTAATTAGGCAGAATACCTACGATGAAGGTCGCACCACCCATCAATAAGATGGTTACCAAGAAGGTGTACTTACGACCAATCAAATCGCCTAAGCGACCGAATACCAATGCGCCGAATGGGCGAACGATAAAACCAGCAGCAAACGCTAACAAAGCGAAAATGAAGGCAGAGCCAGCATCTAGGCCTGAGAAGAATTGCTTAGCAATAATTGCCGCAAGTGAACCGTACAAGTAAAAGTCGTACCACTCAAAAACCGTACCTAAAGATGAAGCAAAAATAACTTTGCGTTCTTCAGCGGTCATTGGGGCTGCTTTAGTTGATGTTGACATCAGTAGCTCCTAACTATTTTTATTAAATAAAAAACAACAAATCGATTATGCTTTGAAAAAATTCAAAGAAATCCACTAGTTAGGGTAATTCCCCATCAATTAGGATCGGGGTTTTCCCGAGAAATGAGAAAACTAGAGGCAATTTCACAACAAGTACTAGCCTCACGTCTAATGCAAGGCATGGCTTATATCTTGCGGATATAAAAAACCGTGTAACAAAAATGGGAAATTAGGGGAATGACGCTGTTAGCGCGTTTTAGTAATAAACATTTTGGGTACGCGCAGATCCCAGCAAATAGCTGCTGCGCGTAGTCCAAAAATTCCGAGCATACAAATCACGGAACCCTCAACTACATACTGAGGTAAGAAGTTCAATATCAGAACATAGGCACAACATCCCAGGGTTACTGGAATTGCATAAAGCTCATGTGACATGATGAGTGTTTTTCTGCCAGCCAAAACATCGCGCAATAAACCACCACCGATTGCCGTAACAACACCCAAAATAACGGGCGCTACTGGTAGGCCATAACCCATACTCCAGGCCTTATCAGCCCCCTGAATAGCAAAGAGTGCCGCACCAAAACCGTCCATATATAGCATCCAGCGATAAATTTGCGGTTGCGTGAAGAAAGACTCTGCGAAGAAAGTAACAACACTGGCGCCTAGTGCAAGCCACACATAAAGTTGATTCTCGGACCAGAAAATAGGGGCTTCCAAAATGATGTCGCGAATAGTACCTCCGCCAATCGCAGTGATAAGCCCAAGCACCAAAACACCAAAAAGATCAACGCCACGATCTGCAATCGCCAAAACCCCTGTCACAGCAAAGGCCATAGTTGCGATGATGCCAATCCAGAAATTAATATCTTCCATAGGAATAAGTCTAAAGCACTTTGCATGAATTAAGACTGCAATGTCCATCTCAACATACCGATAGCCATCAGATTAAATGTGGTGTTGATATGACTCCCAAGCTTTATAGCTTTTGGAGAAGCTCTGCCGCGTTTAGTGTTCGTATTGCGCTGAACCTTAAAGGCATCTTGGAAAAAACAAATCGATGCGGAGGGATTAAACCCCGTTGCTCCACCACAAAAATAATGAGAGCGTGAGTAATGAGCTCACAGTTGTTATTAAAACCACTCTAGAAATCACGCTGCCGTCAGCTTTGTAATATTGCGCCAACATAAAAGGCCCGGTACCAGTAGGTAGTGCACTCAAAATCACAATTGTGCTCACCCATAATGCTGGTAAATCCAAAATTAGCGCTGCAGTGATCCAGGCAATTAAGGGCTGAAAAATCAGCTTTGCCAAGCTAATACCCCAAGCTTGCGCTGGAGCGGCAGTACTTTTTTGTATTAGAAATAAACCAATGGAGACCAATGCACAAGGTGTCGATGCAGCAGCCAAGAATGCAATCACCTGCGCAATCGGATCATACAAAGTCAAGCCACTAGAAGCCCATATCAAACCAGCAACCGGGGCAATTAATAATGGATTGCTACAAAGCGATTTGATGACACTCAACACAATCTCATGCGATTTCTTATGCGACAAAATGCCAATTTCAATCAGCACTGTCGCCAAAGCAAACATGACAAACACAATGAATGTAGCAATAATCGCAGGCGCCAGACCATCTTGACCCAAGGCAAGTGCGCACAAGGGTATGCCCATATACCCAGTGTTTGAGTAAGAAGCGCTAAGACCATCGAAGCTGGCTGCAGCTAAATCTCGATTGCGTATCCAGCTAATCGAAAGCACTAGGACGAAAACAATCAAACAACTCAGAAAAAATGCAGTGATAAAACCTGGCTGCCAGAGGGTTTGCCAACCGCTATTAGCAGCAAAGTTAAAGAGCTGAGCCGGCAATGCCAACCAGACAACAAATCGGTTTAACTCTATGGAGGCATTAATACCTAACTTACCTGCACGCCCACCAACATACCCAATCAGAATGAGTAAAAAGACTGGAAGAACTACATTAAATACGTAGAGCAAAATATTTAACGGATGAGAGTGGCGGGTTAGGAAATCTTCTTCAACGTCTTGACATAACGCTGAGCATTTTTGACATAACGTCCAGCGATATCGTGGATGCCAGCAATTTGCTCTGAGGTCAATTCTTTAACTGCTTTGGCAGGCGTTCCCAAAATCATGGAACCATCTGGAAATTCTTTTCCTTCGGTAACGAGCGCGCCCGCACCAACCAAACAGTTTTTACCAATCTTGGCGCCATTTAAAACAACCGCGCCAATGCCAATCAAACTACCATCCCCAATTTGGCAACCATGCAACATGACTTGATGACCTACAGTGACATGCTTACCAATGATGAGTGGGAAACCTGGGTCGGTATGCAGTACAGATGCGTCTTGCACATTACTACCTTCTCCAATTTGAATGAGGTCGTTATCGCCGCGGATAACTACCTTGGGCCAAATACTCGCATCTAGATGGAGCTCTACTTTGCCGATCACTTCTGCGCTCTCGGCAACCCAAGCACCCGCAGCCAATTGTGGGGCGTTTCCGTCTAGTTCAAATATAGCCATGACTCATTATAGGTATGAATCAGGCTATAAATAAACAGCAATACTGTAACCAATAAAGATGTAATTGTTGAAACGGTAAAGCCCACTAAGATTTTGACCAAAGCATTTACTTGGTTTTTCTTGTTACAGATCCTAGCTCTAAGAACTCAAAGTCCGCGTGCAGGGTCAGAAACCTAATGCCGCATGGGAAGATGAATAAAGCATCCCTACCTGACTTCAAATTTTTCATGACATTTCCCCCTTATTTTTTTGGATCGTTATGAGGAATTAAAAATCTGAAAAATGGGCATATTGCCCTTTTTTAGTGCATATATAGGAATTTATATGGTTTATTATCATTCCTACATACATCTAAGGGAGAACCCATGAAAAAATTCCTCATTGCATTAGCCGCTTTAGCTTCATTTTCCGGCTTTGCCCAAGCCCAAGAAACCATCAAAGTATTAAGCACTCAAGAGCTTGCGAACGTTTGCAAACTCCCAGCAAGCCCAGAATCACGAAGCTTTTGTATTGGCTTTACTACTGCTGTGTATGAAACCTATTTAGCTACACGCCACCCACAACGTGCAAAGCCATTTATTTGCGTTAAGCAACCTGCGCCAGCACGTGATGAAGTTATTGGTGATTTTGTAAAGTTTGCACAAAGCAATCCGCAGGTTGCTGACAAGCCAGCATCAGGGGTTTTCTTGGGCTTCTTGGCGTCACGCTTCCCTTGCGCCAGAAAATAATCCAAGCAACTTAACCAAACCAATACACATTTAAAGGAACAGTTGAGATGAAAAAAATTATCGCAATTACTGCAGCAACTTTAGCAATCGCTGGTTGCTCAAACATGAGTAACACTGAGCAACGTACACTTTCAGGCGCAGGCATTGGCGCAGCAGCCGGCGCTGTTGGCACTGCAATCTTCCACGGCAACCCTATCTGGGGTGCAGTTGGCGGTGCAGCAGTTGGTGCAGCATCTGGATATGTCTATGATGCATACAAGAAAAATGAAGGCGCAAATTACAATGCTGGCTACAACGCCGGCAAAAATAATCAGCCAGCGCAAGCACCAAATTAAGCTACATCACTCGGTCTAAAAAGGCCGTAGTTAGCAACACAAACCCAGCTCGTATTAATTTACCAGCTGGGTTTTTATTTGAATCTGACCAGCTAAGGCTTTATGTATTGGGCACTTACCTGCAATTTCCAGTAAGCGATCTTTTTCTTCTACGCTTAAATTTCCTTGGAGCTCAATCTCTCGGGAGAACGTTTCAATATCATCAGCCCTCTCAATATCTACAGTCACAATCGCATTCTCCAATTTTATTTCTTTGCGCTCTGCGTACATCTTTAAAGTCATCGATGTGCAGGCAGCCAAAGCAGCGCCCAGATACTCATGAGGACTCGGCCCAGTTCCAGAGCCTCCTTTAGAAATTTCTGCATCGGCTAAAAAATGGAGATCTCCAGCGGTTAATTTCTGCTGAAGTGGGCCTTGGCCAAACTGCGAGACTACTTTTCTCATGATGGTCCTAAAAAAATTATTTCAATGAGTTCAATTAGGGAATTACTTTAACTGGAATGGGATTTGCTTGCTTTATCTACAGTAGGTAATTGCGCTTTCTTCCATGCGCTAAAGCCACCCTCTAAATGACAGATATTGGGCACGCCCATTCTTTGTAGAGTTTGCGTGGCCAATGCCGAACGCCATGCAGAGGCGCAATACAACACTAATCTTTTCCCCTCGCCAAAGATGGGCTTGTAGTAGGGGCTATCTGGATCAACCCAAAACTCCAGCATACCCCTGGGAGCATGCAGAGCATTTGGAATCATGCCCTCTCGCTCTAATTCGCGAATATCACGAATGTCCACAAATACTACACGGGGGTCAGCTAATAATTCCTGCGCCTTTTCCATGGGCAGAGTCTCAATTTCAGACATTGCCTCCTGAATGAGCTCCTGATATCCAACCTTTAATTTCATCAATATCTCCTAAATTAACAATGCCTAAGTTTTGTCAAGCACCTGCTACCATTCTGTTATGAACTTTACCCCCACAGAACTTGGCGCAAGCGTTATTTTTGCAGTTGCCGTTTTGCACACCTTTTGCACTGGCTATTTTGAATCTATCGCTAAAAAATCCCCACGGCATGCTGGCCTATGGCACCTCCTTGGCGAAGTGGAGATTGTTTTTGGTTTTTGGGCGGCCGTCTTGGTTATTTTCATTTCTTTTTACGATGACTTAAGTACTGCCAAAGCTTTTCTCAATAAACGCAATTTCACGGAACCACTCTTTGTCTTTGCCATCATGATTGTGGCGGGTACAAAACCCATTCTTCATATTTCTACTCAAATTTTGCATGCGCTTGCTAAGTTCTTGAAATATGTATTTCGCGTTCGTAGCGCTCCTGCCTTGTATTTTTTAATACTCGGGGCAACACCACTCTTAGGCTCCTTAATTACCGAGCCCGCAGCAATGACTCTGGCCGCTTTTTTATTGCGTGATCTAGTCTATCGCCATCAATGCTCTAAAGCGCTTCTATTTGGAACTCTTGGCGTGCTATTTGTAAACATTTCCATTGGGGGCACGCTCACTAACTTTGCTGCTCCACCGGTTCTCATGGTCGCCTCTACTTGGGGATGGAGTTCGGCATTTATGTTTAGTAACTTTGGCCTAGAGTCTTGTATTGCCATTTTTATTAATGCTTTCGCAGCGACCCTTATCTTTCATCGACAACTCATCGAACCGAACGAAAATAGAAAAGAGGCGAAGATCCCGTTAGCAGTGATCTTGATGCATCTACTGTTCTTATTTGGAGTGGTTTTCTTTGCGCATGATCCAGTTATTTTTATGTGGATTCTGCTGTTCTTTATTGGCTTTACCACTGCCTACCCTAAACATCAAAGCCCTCTGATTCTGAAAGAGGCACTCTTGGTGGGATTCTTCTTGGGTGGCTTAGTTGTATTGGGCGCACTACAGGGTTGGTGGTTACAACCGATTCTCGAAATGATGAGTCCTACTGCAGTCTTTTATGGCAGCCTTGTGTTAACCGCGTTTACAGATAATGCCGCCCTCACCTATTTAGGGTCCTTGGTTACCGGAACTTCGCCAGAGTTCAAGCTGGCTTTAGTGGGTGGTGCGGTTGCGGGTGGTGGTCTCACGGTAATAGCCAATGCCCCTAACCCGGCAGGTATTGCAATCTTACGCAGTCACTTTCCTGGGCATTCAGTTTCTGCGCTGTATTTGTTGATTGCAGCCATTCCACCCACAATCGTGGCTATTTTGGCTTACAGACTCATATAAGTACAAGATAAGCCCGAGCATGCCTTAGGCAGTAAAATCTGAGCTTCGCCCCCAGCTATAAACCTGAGAACGGCATATGAAAAAACTCTATATCAAAACCTTTGGCTGTCAAATGAACGAGTACGACTCGGGAAAAATGGCAGACCTCCTCCATGCTGATGAAGGCATGGTCATGACAGATCGGCCTGAAGATGCCGACGTAGTCCTCCTGAATACCTGCTCCATACGTGAAAAAGCAGAAGACAAAGTTTTCTCAGATTTGGGTCGACTTCGCGAACTAAAGAAAAAAAATCCCGACTTACTCATTGGAGTCGGTGGTTGCGTAGCCAGCCAAGAAGGCCAACAGATTGTCAGTCGCGCACCTTATGTTGACGTTGTATTCGGACCCCAAACACTCCATCGCTTATCCGACTTGATTGCTGAGCGACGCAAAACGGGAATTTCGCAAGTAGATATTTCTTTTCCTGAGATTGAAAAGTTTGATCATCTGCCTGCCTCACGCCAAACTCGTGGTTCGGCTTATGTTTCGATTATGGAAGGCTGTTCTAAATATTGCAGCTACTGTGTTGTGCCTTATACACGTGGCGAAGAAGTCTCAAGACCATTTGATGATGTGCTTACTGAAGTGGCAGGCCTTGCCGGTAAAGGCGTCAAAGAAATTGTTTTGCTTGGTCAGAACGTCAATGCCTATCTGGGCAAAATGGGTGGCACCGAAGAGATTGCTGACTTTGCCTTGCTCATTGAATACATTGCCGAAATTCCTGGGGTTGAGCGTATTCGATTTACTACTAGCCACCCTAAAGAATTTACACAACGCCTCATCGATGTCTACGCCAAAGTACCTAAGCTTGTGAGTCATCTGCATCTTCCCGTACAACACGGGTCAGACAACATGCTATCCGCGATGAAGCGTGGCTATACCGCTCTAGAGTTCAAGAGCATTATTCGCAAGATGCGTACTGTACGCCCTGATCTAACCTTATCGAGTGATTTTATTGTGGGCTTCCCAGGTGAAACTGAGGCTGACTTTGAGAAGTTACTCAAGATGGTGAAACAGCTGAATTTTGATAACAGCTTTTGCTTTATCTTTAGCCCACGTCCAGGAACACCAGCAGCCAATCTCGCCGATGACACGCCATATGAAGTCAAGCTCAAGCGTCTTCAGACTTTATTAGCATTGGTTGAAGAACAAGCAAATGCAATTAGTCAAAAAATGTTGGGTAATACGGAAAGAGTATTAATCGAAGGTCTCGCAAAGGATGGTATTAATTTACAAGGCCGAGCTGAAAATAATCGCGTGATTCATTTTGTGGCACCCGATCAAGATATTGAGGGTCTCATTGGCCAGATGGTTGATATTCGCATCACGGAAGTACTAAATTTCACCCTCAGGGGCGAAATGGTAGAAGCACATGCCCACTAAAGGCCAAACGATTCCTCCCAAACTGTCAATTGATCTGCAGTATGCGAGTCCTGCGATTGAATCCGCCGTTAGTAAGGCAGCCCCCTCCACTCTCATTAAGAAATGGGTTAAAAGTGTTACGCCCCTTAATGGCCTAATTACTTTTCGCTTTGTGAATGCCGCAGAAGGCAAAAAGTTAAATCTGGCTTTTCGTCAAAAAGATTACGCCACCAATGTCCTCACTTTTCCTTATGAGCTCTCAAAAAAAGTTTTGATAGCCGATATTATTTTTTGCCTACCAGTACTTCAAAAGGAAGCCAAGGAACAAGATAAAACATTGAAAGCCCATTTGGCGCACTTAATTGTGCATGGCTGCCTTCACGCCCAAGGGTATGATCATGAAATCACACGGGAAGCCAAAAAGATGGAGTCACTGGAAATCCAAATCCTCCAAAAATTGGGATTTGCCAATCCCTATTCTTAATTTGCCATATTTCTAAGCTATTCTTGCTATATGTCTGACCCCAACAAATCCCTTTTATACCGCCTGGCCGACTTTTTAAGCCCAGAGCCCGCTGAACCTAGTGAACGTCGTCAAGAACTCATTGAAACTCTGCGTGAGGCTCAATCTGAAGGACTCATAGACGCTGATGCTCTCTCAATGATTGAAGGCGTTTTTCAAGTCGGTCAGTTATGTGCTCGCGATATCCTGGTACCTCGCGCCCAAATTGACTGGATCGATATTAGCCAGACACTTCCTGAAATTATTAAGAGCGTGATCGAAGCAGCTCATTCACGTTTTCCGGTATTTGAAGGCAGTCGAGATAATGTCATTGGAATTTTATTAGCTAAAGACTTATTACGTCATTCCGCTGAGAAAGACTTTCAAGTAAGAGATTGGTTGCGTCCAGCCGTCTTTATTCCGGAATCCAAACGTCTCAGCGTCTTACTACGAGACTTTAAAGACAATCGTAATCACTTAGCCATAGTTGTAGATGAATACAGTGGCGTAGCTGGAATTATTACGATCGAAGATGTGCTTGAACAAATTGTTGGCGATATTGAAGATGAACATGATGTTGATGAAGAAGCTGACAACCTGATTGCTTTAGATAATGGTGATATTCGCGTCAAGGGCATTACTGAACTTGAGCAATTTAATGAAATGCTTGGGACCCATTTTGAACTTGAGGACATCGAAACAGTTGCAGGCTTGGTTATCCAGCATTTAGGCCGCGTACCTAAAATGGGTGAGCTCATTGAGATAGATGGTATTGAATTTGAAGTGCAGCGCGCCGACCCAAGACAAATTCATATACTGCTTGCGCGACAAACTAATAAAAAATCAGACTGAGATTTATATTGCTTGATCAGCACCCCTATCACCCACGTATGAGCATTAAAATCTTTTCTGTATTTATTTTGTTTGTATTGGGCGCGGTTCTCGCTGCTATTGCTGAGTTGCCTTATGGCGGCTGGATTCAGATTCCTGTTTTAAGCCTTCTCTGGTGGCGCCTTGACCCCCAATCCTCAGCGTCTCTCAAAAAACAATTTGCCTTAGGTCTCTCATTCGGAATCGGCTATTTTGTTATCGGCCTTTGGTGGCTTTACATTAGCCTGCATGATGTCGGCGGCATGCATGCTGGACTGGCTTGCATGGGAGTGTTTCTCTTATCCGCCTATGTAGCGCTTTATTTTGCTTTTGCAACACTAGCCATTCCGCTGTTTAAAAAGAATTGCTTATCTGGCCTATTCTTGGCATCAAGCTGGGTACTCGCAGAATTTCTGCGTGGCTATATCTTTACTGGATTTCCTTGGATGGGTTTTGCTGAAACCCAATTTAATGGCCCCTTCGCTCCAGTGGCGCCTTTCTTTGGTGGCCTAGCCTGTACCTTTTTAGCGGTATGGGCTTCCTGGGAAATTTACCAACTTCGCAAGCATGTCATATCAAGCGCAATTCTCATTGCAGCTGTTATTGGCGTAACCCAAATTAGCGGGCTGTTTACTTTCACCAAACCTACTGGTGAGCCTATTAGCGTTCGACTCATTCAAGGCAACTTTGAACAAAGTCTGAAATTTAATCCTCAAGCTATTGGTCAACAAATTGATTTTTACGCCCAAGAAATTACTAAAGAAGCAGCAAATCTCATCATCATTCCTGAGACAGCCTTTCCATGGCCACTCCCTAATTTGCCGATTGGCTTATTGGATTACTTGCAAAACTTTTCCAATAAAAGCGGTAGTAGTCTCCTGCTTGGGGTCATTGGTGAAGTGCCCGGAGAAGCTGGGATGCAGTACTCAAATCGCGCAACAGGGCTTTCGCCCAATACGGCACCCTATCAATACGATAAAGCCCATCTCGTTCCCTTCGGAGAATTTATTCCGATTGGCTTTCAGTGGTTTGTCAAAGCATTTCATGTACCTATGAGTGATTTTGCTAGGGGCAGATTAGATCAAGCGCCGTTTACGATCTCACGTAAAGATCAAGAAGATATTCATGCTGCTATCACGATTTGCTACGAAGATGTCTTTGGTGGTGAATTAGCCTCTCGCATTCAACATAGCGATAAACCGGTTAACTTACTAATCAATATGACTAATCTTGCTTGGTTTGGTGAATCACAAGCATCGACTCAGCAACTCAGACTTTCGCAGCTACGCTCATTAGAAACTGGCTTGCCTGCTTTGCGTGCAACTAATACGGGAATTACTGCGGTTCTTGGTTCCGATGGCAAAGTTCTCAAAGCACTCCCAGAATTTACCCAAGCAACTCTAAGCACCCAAGTACAGGGCTATTCTGGCAAAACACCGTATGTAATTTGGGGTAATTTACCGATTTTGGGTATTTCTTGCCTTCTCTTACTTTGGGGCTTGATTCGCTACAGACGTTTTTAAGCATTTTTTAACTCTAGAGTGCTCTAGCCATGTAAAATCAACGGCTTAGCCAGGTTAATCATGCTTACTTTTCAGCAAATCATTCTCAAACTTCAAGATTATTGGGACCAACAAGGTTGTGCCCTATTGCAACCTATCGACCTTGAGGTTGGTGCCGGTACATCCCATACCGCTACCTTCCTTCGTGCAATTGGTCCCGAGCCATGGAAGGCAGCTTACGTGCAGCCATCCCGCCGACCAAAAGACGGTCGCTATGGTGAGAATCCAAATCGTTTACAACACTACTACCAATATCAGGTGGTGCTAAAACCTGCTCCAGAAAATATTCTGGATCTGTATTTAGGCTCCTTAGCTGCTCTAGGATTAGATCTCAAAAAGAACGATGTTCGCTTTGTAGAGGACGACTGGGAAAACCCAACGCTTGGCGCTTGGGGTCTTGGTTGGGAAGTTTGGCTCAATGGCATGGAAGTAACTCAATTTACTTACTTCCAGCAAGTGGGTGGCTTAGATTGCAAACCGGTTCTTGGTGAAATCACTTACGGCATTGAACGTTTGGCAATGTACATTCAGAACTGCTCAAACGTATATGACCTAGTTTGGGCTGATGGAATCTCTTATGGTGATGTATATCACCAGAATGAAGTTGAGCAATCTTGCTATAACTTCGAACACTCCAATGCCGATTTATTGTTTGCCAACTTCACAAACTTTGAAAGTGAAGCCAAGCGCTTGATGGAAGTTCCATTAGCTCTACCCGCTTATGAAATGGTCCTTAAAGCGGCGCATACGTTTAACTTACTGGATGCCCGTGGTGCCATCTCGGTTACTGAGCGTGCAGCCTATATTGGCCGTATTCGCAATCTTTCTCGCGCGGTTGCTCAAGCTTACTTTGAGTCTAGAGAAAAGCTGGGCTTCCCAATGTGTCAACGTCAAGCTAAAGCTCAGGCTTAAGCGCATCGAGATTTTTGCATTCCACCTATGAGCACATCTAATTCAAACCCCCAATCAGCAACATTATTGATTGAGGTATTTACCGAAGAGCTACCGCCAAAGTCATTACGTCGCTTAGGTGATGGGTTTAGCGAAGGTATCTTCACAGCCCTCAAAGCCGCTGGCTTAGCATCCGATTCATCTAAAGTCACCAGCTTTGCTACACCACGCCGATTAGCAGTTCAAGTGACTAACGTCTTGGATCAAGCGCCGGACTTTCCTGTACGTGAAAAATTACTACCTACCAGCATTGCATTTGATGCTGAAGGCAAAGCTACCCCGCCATTGCTCAAAAAATTAGGTGCGCTTGGGTATGGAGATATTGATCTTGCCACCCTAGAAAAATCGGGTGAAGGTAAGAATGAAGCTCTGTACCTCAATGTCATTGCCAAAGGTGCCTCCCTTGAGCAAACCGCACAAACCGCCCTTGAGCAAACGTTGAATAAGCTGCCCATTGCAAAAATGATGCACTATCAGGTGTTGCAGAAGAATGGTCAATTAGCAGATGTGCAATTTGCTCGTCCTGCTCACCGCATCATTGCACTCTATGGCAGTAATAATTTAAACGTTAGCGCCTTGGGTATTGATGCAGCCAATCAGACTGAAGGTCACCGCTTCCTGGCTCCCGGTATTGTCACGATTGCCAATGCAGAACAATACGAGGCTGACCTGCAGTCTAAAGCAAAGATTATTCCTAGCTTTAATCAGCGTCGCGCCCAAATTGAAGCAGCCCTTTTAAAAGCGGCTGGTGATGATTTAGTGTTAATGCCAGATAGCCTTCTAGATGAAGTAACGGCTCTCGTTGAGTGGCCAGCCATCTATGAGTGTCATTTTGATCAAGAGTTCTTGGAAGTGCCTCAAGAATGCTTGATTTTGACAATGCAAACCAATCAAAAGTATTTTGCACTTACGGATAAGCAAGGCAAGTTACGCAATCGCTTTTTGATTGTTTCTAATATTGAAACTCATAACCCGGATGCCATCATTTCTGGTAATGAACGCGTAGTGCGCCCACGCCTCTCGGATGCCCGCTTTTTCTTTCAACAAGATCAAAAGCGTCCATTAGCTTCCCGCGTGGCAGATCTTGGCAAGGTGGTTTATCACAATCAATTAGGTAATCAGCTAGATCGCACCAAGCGTGTTCAAGGTCTTGCAGTAGGTATTGCCAAGAAATTAGGCGCCGATGAAAAGCTGGCTTCACGCGCAGCAGAAATTGCTAAAGCAGACTTATTAACCGATATGGTTGGTGAGTTTCCAGAATTACAGGGCATCATGGGGCGTTATTACGCTACCCATGATGGTGAGAATACCGATGTCGCCAGCGCATGCAGCGAACACTATATGCCGCGCTTTGCAGGCGATACTTTGCCTCAAACTCAAACTGGCACGATCTTGGCTATTGCCGACAAACTAGAAACCTTGGTTGGTATTTGGGGTGTTGGCCTTGCCCCTACTGGTGATAAAGACCCCTACGCTTTGCGCCGTCATGCCTTAGGCATCTGTCGCTTACTCTTAGAAAAAAATCTTTCGCTGAATTTGCCTGAATTAATTGAACTCGCTCGCGCGCAGTTTCCACAAGCTGATGTTCAAGAAAAAGCAAAAGCTGCTGATATCTACGCTTTCATCATCGATCGTCTCCGCGCTTATTTGCGTGACCAATCTGTTGCCGGTAAAGCATTTACTAGTGCCGAGATTGATGCAGTCTTGAGTCAAGACCCGGCACAAATTAATGATTTGATCGAGCGCCTGACTGCCTTACGTGAATTTAATGCTCTGGCAGAAGCCGCTCAACTGGCTGCAGCGAATAAGCGTATTAGCAATATCTTGAAGAAAACGACTACTGTGATTCCAGCTGTATGTTCTACAAAATTATTGCAAATTCCAGCAGAAACAACGCTTTACAATGCTTTGGAAGCGGTTACCCCGGCACTCAATGCAGCTTATGAAAAACGTCAATTCGTTGAACTCTTAAGGACTCTTGTAGCCTTGAGTGGGCCAATTGATCAATTCTTTGCGGATGTTATGGTGATGGACCCTAATCCTGAGCTGCGCGATAACCGTCTTGCACTTTTGCAACAACTTCACCAGAAAATGAATCTCGTTGCCGATCTCGGCAAATTAGCATGAGCACTTGCTCCTCTAAATTAATCATTCTGGATCGCGATGGCGTGATCAATGAAGATAGCGATGATTATGTAAAGTCAGTGGACGAATGGATTCCTCTTCCAGGAAGTCTAGAAGCTATTGCCTTGCTGAATCAAGCAGGTTATCAAATTACCGTCGCCACTAATCAGTCTGGTCTCTCAAGAGGCTATTTCACAATTAGTGATTTACATGCCATGCATAGCAAGATGGATGCCCTGCTCAAACCGTTAGGCGGTCGTATCGATAGCATCTTTTTTTGCCCCCATCAGGATGCGCATCAGTGTGATTGTCGTAAACCTTTACCAGGCATGATGAAAGAAATTGCTCTACGCTACAAAAAGACGGATAGTGTTAAACCGTTAACCGGTGTGCCAATAGTAGGTGATTCTTTGCGTGATCTCGAGGCTGGAGTAGCCTTAGGAGCAACCCCCCATTTAGTGCTCACCGGCAAGGGCGAAAAGACTCTCGCAAAAGGTAAGCTTCCAGAAGGAACGCAAATTCATGCTGACCTCCTGGCATTTGCACATGCACTTTTAGAAAATAAGGTTTAGACCAATCTTGAAATTGTTCCGTTCCATCCTCTTTGCTTTATTTTTAGTCGTATTCACGCCTATTTGGTCAGTCTTATGCATGCTGGCTTTTCCATTCCTAAGCCCAGAAAACCGTTACACCTTTATTGGGCTTTGGAACAAAATCGTTATCGCTTTATTAAAACCATTATGCGGAATTCATTATGAAATTCGTGGCATGGAAAATATGCGGGCTGTACTTAATGAGCGTGTCATCATTCTTAGTAAGCATCAGTCCGCCTATGAAACGATTGCTTACATCGCATTACTGCCAAAGCAGCTTTGCTTTGTCTTTAAGCGTGAATTACTCTGGATTCCCTTTTTTGGCTGGGCACTAGCATTACTAAAAATGATCCACATTAATCGCTCTAATAAGCAGACTGCAGCCCATTCAGTGGCCACTCAAGGCCGTAAACGCTTGAGCGAAGGCAAGTGGATCATGCTCTTTCCGGAAGGTACAAGGACACCTATCGGCTCAAATAAACCTTATCGCAAGGGTGGGGCACGCCTTGCTAGCGCGACTGATGCCTTAGTGATTCCCATTGCGCACAACGCTGGTCGCTGTTGGCCAAAGAATAGCTTTATCAAGGAACCTGGCACAGTCATTTTCTCAATTGGGCCAGCAATTAGCTCAGCGAATAAATCAGCAGAAGAACTACAAAGAGAAGTAGAGGGTTGGATTGAAGCTGAAATGCGCGTGATTGACCCCAGCGCTTACCAATAAATTACGAGGCAAGAATTTTTGCCCACTCGATATAGCGATCAACAGAAATATCCTGAGCTCTTGCTTTGAGCTCCGCTTCAGTCAGTTTCAATCTATCTGCAAAAGCACTTAAGTTGGTACGTAACATTTTTCTTCTTTGAGAAAAGGCTGCGGCTACCACTTTCTCCAAAGAGTTCCATTGCGCATCAGATAACGCAAAATTTCTTCTTGGAATCATTCGTACAACAGCAGAATTCACTTTAGGCTGAGGATCAAAGGCCTCTGGTGGAACCTCTAATACCAGCTCCATGTCATAGCGAGCCTGAAGCATCACGGATAGGCGACTAAAGTCTGAGCCCCCTGCCTTTGCCACCATTCGCTCCACCACCTCTGCTTGCAACATAAATACCTGCTCATCAATATGACTTGCAGCGGCCACCAGATGAAACAGTAGTGGAGATGAGATGTTGTATGGCAGATTACCAACTACCTTACACAAGTCTTGCTTAGCAGCACGATTCTGTGCCCATGCCAAGAAATCGAATTTAAGGGCATCACCCTCAATTACAGTAAGCCCTTTGAGATTTTTCTCATTCCAAAAAGCTACTAAATCACGATCAATTTCAAGAAGGTCTAAATGATCTAGATTGCTTAGCAAAGGAAGGGTTAATGCACCAAGACCGGGTCCGATTTCAATGACATGCATATCTGAACCGGGATTGATAAGCGCCACAATGGAGTAAATAATTCCGCTATCCTGCAGAAAATTTTGACCAAATCGTTTGCGAGCCTGATGCATGTATTAGCCTTGCCTTCGTTGATTAAGTGCTAACTCATAAGCTAAGCACAAAGCCTCAAGCATGCTACCTGAGTCAGCAATTCCCTTGCCGGCAATATCTAAAGCCGTTCCATGATCTACTGAGGTGCGGATGATCGGCAATCCTAATGTAACGTTTACTCCATTGCCAAAAGTAACGAATTTGAACGGTGCCAAACCTTGATCGTGATACATCGCAATAAAAGCGTCTACTTGCGCAACGGAAGCTGGGTCGAACATCGTATCGCCAGGATAAGGACCGGAAACATGGATACCCAACTTCTTAGCCGCTTCAATTGCTGGCGAAATAATTTCAATTTCTTCGCGGCCTAGATACCCAGACTCTCCTGCATGAGGATTTAGACCTGCCACCCGTATGAGAGGCTTGGCGATTCCGAATTTCTTTTGCAAGTCTTGGTTAACAATTTGAATTGTTTCCAATATCAAGTCGTAGCTCAGCGCTTGTGGAACACTCTTCAGAGGAAGATGGGTGGTAGCGAGAGCAACGCGTAAGTCTCTTGGCGCCTTAAGGCCTAAAAAGCCACTAGGCAAGGATGCACATAACATCATCACAACATGGGAGACCTTACAACGCTGTACAAGATACTCTGTATGCCCAGTAAAAGGGGTCCCAGCATCGTTAATAATACTTTTCTGCAGTGGTGCAGTCACCATCGCATCAAAGCGCCCCTGAAGGCAACCATCAATTGCCTGATTTAACAAACTAACAACGTAATGTGAATTATTTGAATCCAGAATCCCCGGGACTGAAGGCACTCCAAGCGCGAGAGACTGAATGTGTAATCGACTAGATAACTCAGGGCTGAGATTTTTTGGCAGCCCTAATAAATGATCGTTACCTAACAATGTGACTTGAGCGTCAGAATGTTTACGGAGAAACTCAAGCGAAGCCGCTAAAGAAACTTCTGGTCCAATACCGGCTGGTTCGCCGGTACTTACAACGAGATTAACGAGGTGCGCTGCTTGCTGCATCATCCACGTTCAGAATTTTAACAGTTGCGTTATCACGCAGCTCACGCATCCATTCTTGATAAGCTTGATCAAACTTTCTTTCTCGAATTGCTGCGCGTGCAAATTGACGTTGCTTCTCGACAGTAAGCTGGCCTTCGCGACGGTCTAGCACCTGAATCAAATGCCAACCAAACTCAGTTTTAACCGGATTGCTAACCTCACCAATTTGCAAGCGATTCATAGCTTGCTCGAACTCTGGAACTAAATCGCCAGGACTCATCCAACCTAGGTCGCCACCATTAGCTGCTGACCCATCTTCAGAGTATTTTTTTGCAAGCTCTGCAAAATCTGCAGTTTTAACACGTATCTGATCACGATATCCTTGCAAGCGTCTCTCTGCATCTTGATCGCTCAAGCCAGCACGACTTCTGAGCAAAATATGGCGAGATAAAGTTTGTGTAATGGGAATGTTCTGGGGGGTGGTTGTCCCAGCATCTGGGGCACTAGCTTGTTGGGGTGACGGACTCGCGCCTGCGGCACGGCGATCTAAAACCTTGAGGACGTGGTAGCCAGCAGGACTCTTCACAACAGCACTAGCAACTTGCCCACCACCAGTATTACGAACAGCTTCATAAAATAATTGCGGCAAACGATCGGGGGTGCGATAGCCCAAATCTTGGAACTTAATCTTTGGATTTTCTTTTGCAGCCATTGCCCCTAATTGCAAGAAATCAACATCACCGCGGGCATCACGCAATAAAGCATCGGCCTTCTTCTTGGCCTCTGCTTGGGCACCAGCTCCAGCAGCAGGATCTGCCGGAATAAAGATTTGAGCTACATCGATCTCCTCTGGCTCTCCTTTTGCTGCTGGGGTTGATCGTGGTGCGCCACCAGAAGTCATAGCTTTTGTTCGTTCAGCAATAAAGTTATCGATTTCAGCATCGGATATCTTCAACTTACCTTCAACCTCGCGCTCCCGATAACGAGAGACAATGACATCGTCGCGCAACATCTCTTTATAGCGCTCAAATGTACTCCCAGAAGCAATGACCTTAGCTTTGAATTCTGCATAACTTAACTTGTTCTTAGCAGCAATGTCGCCAATAATTTTGTCCAGCTCTTTATTGGTAACTCTCACCCCTTCTTGATCAGCATTTTGCAATTGAATTTTTTCCAAAATAAGGCGATCTAGAATTGCTTGTCGAACTGTTCCATCTTCAGGCAGCTTTACGCCTTGCTTTTTAAGTGCAGCAATTCGATCATCGATTTCCTTACGTGTTACATAACCCGTATTGACCACTGCTGCGACACCATCAATATTGCGAATCTTGCCTTCCGCAGTTGCACTTGTCTTTGCTGAATCTTGTGCAAATGGGGTGTTCGCCAATAATCCAAAGCCAAGGAAAATGGCATAGATGCTAATTTGTTTAAAACGATTCATACAAAGCATTATTGATAGTTCTCGTATGTTGAAGGTGGTATAGGCTTAGAGGTAGGCATATATCCAGGAACATTTAGCTTCATGATATCAACTGGATTGCTTCCAGCGCTACCAAAGCCCTTAAATTCGACCTGAAAGAGCACTTGGGTAGTGGTTATTTGAGAAGTATTCAAGACTTGAGAATAAGCCCCTCTGAATGTCCAGCAATCCCTGTTCCATTCAAGGGCCACCAAGGTATTTAAGGTCTTAGTAGTCAAGGCATCGTAGCCCCAACGGCCTAGAACAGAAATTTCCCGGGTAATAGGCCATTGACCAGAAATATTGTATTGATCCGTTGTAGTGGATGCAGGTACGAATGTTTGATTATTTTGAACTGATGCCTGCACTGGTGGGGACCAAACGTTGCGGTAGCCGAAATTTAAACTTCTTCCCTGGGTCGGACGCCAACTACCGCCAATAGTAGTTTGAACAAAACGATTGAGCTGAGTGTTGTACTGACCAAATACATCCGCACTGAAATTACCAAGCAGACGCACAGAGCCTGAGCCCAATGTATCTGAATAAGTAGTGGGATTCAAAATAGTACCGTTCAAACCAACTCGCTGTCCAGCGAACTGCTGCTTTTGAGCAAGGGTGACACTGGCGCGCTCTGATCCTGTATTGGCCTCAATCATGCGACTTGTTAGTCCAAGCGTGGCTGCATTGGCGTCTGCAATGCGGTCGTTACCAATAAAGGTATTTTCACTAAAGATTTGGGAAACGCCAAAGCCCGCATCCGCCGTGTCAAATATTGGCGTCTGCGCTTGACTCTGATAAGGCGTATAAACATAAAAAGCACGAGGCTCCATAGTCAGCAACATATCCCGGCCAAAGAAACCTTTTAATTCTGAGGCATCCCTTTCGAAAGCTAATGCTGAATCCAAGCTAAAGGTTGGGATGGTGAATCCTTGTGCGACTGGTGCCCCACCCGTTACAAATGGAGTGGCGTTATACATATTTGATTGAAAGCTTACTTTTGGTGTGATGTAGTAGCCTGGGGTCACCTGGGGTAAAGCCATAGCGCCTTTAATAACCGTTCTATCCGCTTGGCTATAAACACCTGGGGCGGTAGACGATAAGTTTCCAGCAATGTTGTAAGAGAATCTTGTGTAGTCAGCAGAAAAAGTAGTTGCTGGACCTGTTGGCAAAGTAACATACTTGCCACTTGTATCGGCGACCGCTGGAGTTAATCGATTGTTGTATGCAGCTGTAATGTTTGGCAATACGTTATATGGCGCCTGAACTATATTAGTTGGATCAGGTTGCAAAGTTTGAAATGTTAATGCCCTAGCTGACACCATCCAATTGCTTAAGCTTCCTGTTAACCCTTTAGTGGTTCCCACCTCCTGACGAAACTGACTTGTAACAGCCCCTGCGATACTCTGCGAAAAATCAGTTGGATATAAATTATCCGAAACACGTGCGATATTTGCATAGCCTGACCATGAGCCCGGCATTGGAATGCCGCCAGGACCTGTACCGCCACTAAATACTTGTCGTTGTTGAAAATCATATTTCCAGCGGCTAGTACCGGTTTTTTTATCGTACGACATATATTCACCCATCGCAGTTCCAGAATAGAGGGTATCCAAGTAGCGATATTGAGCGCCAAGCATTGCACCGCGATGATTCATGTAGCGAGGCAATAAAAGTAGGTCGCGATTAGGGGCGATATTGACATAGTAAGGCTGGGTAATATCAAGGCCGTTATTTGAGTTATAGCCAGCGACTGGAGCAAGTAAACCTGAACGGCGTTGCCCACCAGTGGGCGCTGTGAAATACGGAACATATGCAATGGGTACATCAAAGAAGCGCATTACACCGTGCGTTCCCACCATTTCTTTTTGTTCATTATCAATCTCTATAGTACTGGCTGAAAAATACCAATCCATATTTTGCGGAGTACATGTGGTGTAGGTCGCTTTATCAAAGACAAAGACATCAGCATTTTCAATCGTTAATTTTTTTGCAGTGCCATTGCCACCGTTGTCTCTCAATTCATATGCAGCGGGCTCCATGGAACCCTCGCGTGCATCCACTTTAAAAGTTCCCTTAGGTCCTTTAAAGGTTACATTCCCTTTGGAGAGCTCTGCATTTCCCAATAAATCAGCAACGTCAGTATCGGGGTTATAAGTAATTTCATCTGCCTTAATAACGCCACCATTGCGACGAATTTGGGCTCGCCCCTTTAAATGCATATCGCGATCAACAGTTCCATTAATTGAATCGCTTGAGGTGAATGTCAAAGCCTCTCCATCATTGATGGGTTTACCAACTCGAAGCTGATCATCTACCTTTAAAACAGTAACATTACCCCGATCTGGTAATAAAACGGTATTGGAATTAGCTTGCGCATTTGCTGGCAAAGGAGCAGGCGCTTGAGCACGTCCGCAAAGGGCAAATTGAAGCAATGCAACCCCCATCATTACGCGCAGGGTTACATGCAAAAAAAGAGGGGCGCAAAGGCCGGCGCGACGGCGATAATGACTCATAGATCCAGACCCGCCTTATTATACGAATCGACCATGACTGACTTACGCTTAAACACCCTCCGCAGCTGGCTAAAAGCCCTGGAAGCTAGCTGGCAATTAGATCTCGACTCTCTGACGCCTGCCTCGGCTGATGCCAGCTTTCGACGCTATTTCCGAATTGAGTCCAAAAAGCCCGGTTTTGGGACTTTGATCGTCATGGATGCCCCGCCCCAACATGAGCCTTTGGATGCCTTTATTCAGGTCGATTTATTACTCTCAGAGGCAGGCTTGAATGTGCCAAAAATCCTCGAGCAAAACCTTGCCGAAGGCTTCTTACTATTAAATGACTTAGGAACCAAAACCTACCTTGCTGAACTCACTAACGAGTCAGCGGATCATCTCTATAAAGATGCAACTCATGCATTAGTTCTGATGCAATTGGCGAGTAAGCCAGATGTATTACCAAACTATGATGAAGCATTATTACAGCGAGAGTTGGATTTATTTCCAGAGTGGTATTTAAAAAAGCATCTCCAAACTGAACTCAATACGCAACAAGCTGAGCAACTCAAAAAATCTTTCGAACTCATTATTGAAAATAATCTAGCGCAAGCTAAAGTCTATGTTCATCGTGATTACCATTCTCGTAACTTGATGGTGACAGAAAAAAATAATCCTGGAGTGATTGACTTTCAGGACGCAGTATATGGGCCCATTACTTATGATGCCTCTTCATTGTGGCGCGATGCATACATTGCATGGCCGGAAGAACGTGTCATTGATTGGGTGATTAAGTTTTGGGAAGAAGGCCGTAAGGCCGGCCTGCCAATGCCAAATGATTTTGGGCAGTTCTATCGAGATTTTGAATGGATGGGCTTACAGCGCCACCTTAAGGTTCTGGGTATTTTTGCAAGGCTTTTTCATCGTGATGGCAAAGATGGATACCTTAAGGATATTCCACTTGTTTTGGAATATGCAATTGCTACTGCGAACCGCTATATTGAATTAAAACCGTTAGCTCGAATTCTAGAATCCACTCGCACAAATAAAGGATGATTAGTAACTCCTGATGAGTAAAAGTAATCTGATTCCTTGTTTTTTGCTTGCGGCCGGCAGAGGTGAGCGCATGCGTCCCCTTACGGATGATTTGCCAAAGCCCCTACTCTGTATTCAGAATAAATCTTTACTAGCATGGCATTTGGAGGCTTTGGTAAAGGCCCATATTCAAGACGTAGTCATTAATCACGCTTGGTTAGGTGAAAAAATTGAGGCCGCCCTAGGGGATGGAAAGCAATTCGGTCTTCACATTCAGTACTCCCCCGAAGGAAGTGCCCTGGAAACAGCCGGTGGAATTTGCAAGGCACTACCTATCATCGCTCCAGAAGACTACTTTTTAGTGATTAACGGGGATGTATTTAGCCCGAACTTACCAATTTCTGAACTATTAGAAACGGCATCCCGGATGCGGATGGATGGTAGTAAGTCTTTGGCTCACTTATTGATGGTTCCAAACCCAGTCCAGCATCCTGAGGGGGATTTTTACCTCCAAGGCACAGTTCTAAGCAACACAGAATCCATTGGAGCCGAAAAACTCACCTTTTCTGGAATTGGGATTTATCACAAAGACCTCTTTAAAGACCTGGAATTCGGAGCACCAGCCAAGCTCGCGCCCCTTTTGAGATCTGCAATGGAGCAAAATAAAGTGTCTGGTGAAAAATATCTCGGTCCATGGCACGATGTAGGCACACCACAACGCTTACATGAGCTTAATGCAGCATATGAATAAAACGAACATTTATCAGCTTCGTAGAAACAAATTAGCAGAACAAATCTTTACCAAGACTGGTGGAGGAATTGCTGTCATCTCAACCGCTCCTGAACTTGCCCGTAACCGAGACAGCGAATTTCCTTATCGCCATGACAGCGACTTTTACTACTTAACTGGTTTCGAAGAGCCGGGCGCTACGCTGGTTATGAAAATTTTGGGCAACGGAAAAAACTGTCAACTGCAATCCCATTTGTTTTGCAGACCTAAAGATCCTGAACGAGAAATCTGGGATGGTATTCGCCTAGGCCCTCAAGCTGCACCAGAAGCCTTAGGTGTTGAATATGCTCACAGTAATAAAGAGCTAGATCAAAAACTAAGCGACTTATTGGCCGATGAAGATGCAGTGTATATCCGCCTTGCAGAAAGTGCTGAAGCCGATAGACGCTTGCGTCACTGGATGAAACAAGTACGAGCTCAAGCACGCTCTGGCATCAACCCACCATCTGAGTTTCACGATGTTGAGGCTCTCATTCATGAAATGCGTTTATTCAAAGATGCTCATGAGATTGACATCATGCGTCGCGCTGCTGCCATCTCTGCTCGCGCGCATGTCCGCGCCATGCAAATCTGTAAACCAGGCATGCGTGAGTACCATCTCGAGGCTGAATTACTTCATGAGTTCCGCAATAGCGGTGCGCAAAGTGTTGCCTACAACAGCATTGTTGCTGGTGGTGCAAACTCTTGCATTCTTCACTATCGCGCAGGCGCAACCGAATTACGTAGTGGTGAGCTTTGCTTAATTGATGCTGGTTGTGAACTCGATGGCTATGCTTCAGACATTACGAGAACCTTTCCAGTGAATGGAAAATTTACTGGGCCACAACGCGCCCTGTATGACATAACTTTAGCTGCGCAAGAGGCTGCGGTAGCAATGACTAAGCCTGGCAATACATTTATGCAGCCACATGAAGCAGCACTGAAAGTGCTTACCCAAGGCCTTCTAGATGAAAAGCTGCTCAAACTTGCAGAGCTGGGTTCCCTGGAAAATGCCATTGAGACTGGAGCCTATCGTCGCTTCTATATGCACCGTACATCCCACTGGTTAGGCATGGATGTGCATGATGTGGGCTCTTATCGTGAAGCTAGCCAAGATGCATCTAGCGAAGAAAAGCCATGGCGCGTTCTTAAAAGTGGCATGGTGATTACAGTAGAGCCTGGTTTGTATGTGAGGCCTGCGGATGATATTGATGAAAAGTTCTGGAATATCGGCATTCGTATTGAAGATGATGCTGTTATTAATGATTCAGGATGTGAATTGATTTCTCGTGGCGTGCCTGTCAAGGCTGATGAGATTGAAGCACTCATGAAAAACGCATAAAGATATTCCAATAAAAATGAGTACATCTAGTTTCGATATCTTGATTCAGGGAGGTGGTCCAGTTGGGCTTGCTTGCGCCGCATGGACCTTGCAGAAATTTCCTAATGCAAAAATTACTCTATTTGATCGTAACTCCGCCAATGATGAAGATTTAGCAAGCGCTGATAGTAGAGGCATTGCTCTCTCACACGGCAGCAAACTCTTGCTCGATACTATTAATGCTTGGCCAAAACAATTTGCGGAGATTCATCGTGTACATGTTTCACAGTCAGGTCGCTTTGGCCGAGCACTCATGACGCGAGAAGAGCTCAAGCAAGATGCATTAGGTCACATCATTCGCTATCGAGATATTCACATCGCTCTGCGCCAAGCCCTCCGAGCTATTCAGGCAAAAAGCCCTCACTTTATTTGGGAGCACATACATAAAGATATCCAAGGGAGTCAGATCCAGGCTAAATGTATCGTGCATGCTGAGGGCGGCTTATTTAAGACACAAGAATGGGTTGAGTCTGGTAGAGACTATGATCAGTCAGCTCTCGTAGGTTTAGTTGAAGTTGAAAATGCTGAACCTCATCAAGCCTGGGAACGATTTACTGCTGAAGGGCCCTTGGCAGTGTTGCCCAGCCACTATGGTTCTAACATTCTGAATCTTATTTGGTGCGGCTCACCAGAATCTTCACAACATCGTTTGCAACTGAGTGATACAGAATTCTTAAGTGAGCTACAAAAAGAATTTGGTTCGCGTATTGGACGCTTTCTAAAAATTCAAGATCGTCGTTTGTATGAACTAGGCTTGAACTATCGCAAAGAAATTATTAAAGAAAATGAAGTCTGGATCGGTAACGCAGCGCAAACTTTGCACCCAGTAGCCGGTCAAGGTTTGAACTTGGGATTGAGAGACGCCTTCTTACTGTCTGAGAAGTTAGTCGAAGTATTTTCTAGATCCCCAGAGGAACAATCTCCATCAGACGTACAAAATGCACTTCAGAGCTATGCCCAAAGTCGCAAAGTTGATAGAACAACCACTATTGGTCTTACTGACTTCATGGCCAGAGTGTTTACCTCCAATCTAGCCCCAATTGTGGTAGCTCGTGGATTGGCTTTATCAGCCCTTCAGTGGCTTCCGCCAGTCAAAACAGCCTTAGCTCGCCAGATGATGTTTGGTAGGCGCTAAAGGGCTTATATAGCCCCCAGAATTAAAGTTCTCACCATTTGATCTGCAACAAGCAATTTGCTTAAAAAATAGGCAGATTTGAGGTCGACTGTGCTAAAGTGTCATGCTTTCCGCCTAAGCCCCCTTTAGATGAATATTGGCCCTCACCTCCTCGCAAATAAGTTATTTGTAGCCCCTATGGCTGGAGTAACGGACCGCCCATTTAGACAGCTTTGTAAGAAGTTGGGAGCAGGGTACGCCGTCTCTGAAATGGTGGCCTCAAATGCCCTGCTGTGGAAGAGTGAAAAGACGCAACGTCGCGCTAACCATGTTGGTGAATTTAAGCCCATCGCCGTCCAAATCGCAGGAGCTGATCCAGCGATGATGGCGGCAGCGGCAAAAATCAATGTAGATCACGGCGCCCAGATTATCGATATCAATATGGGATGCCCTGCTAAGAAAGTTTGCAACGTTGCGGCCGGCTCCGCATTACTACGCGATGAGCCATTAGTGCAGCAAATCCTAGAAGCAGTGGTGAATGCTGTTGGAGTTGGTCCCGATGCAGTACCTGTTACTTTGAAAATACGTACCGGTTGGGATCGTGAACATAAGAATGCCATTGAGATTGCGCGTCTTGCAGAAAAATCTGGCATCTCGATGCTCACTGTTCATGGTCGCACTAGAGTAGATTTGTATCACGGTGAGGCAGAATATGAAACTATTACCGCCGTCAAAAATAATGTAAATATCCCGGTAGTTGCTAATGGAGATATCGCCAGCCCAGAAAAAGCGGAGCAAGTTTTAAAGATCACTGGTGCTGATGCCATTATGATTGGTCGTGCCGCTCAAGGCCGTCCCTGGATCTTTCGTGAGATCAATCACTATCTCGAAACGGGTGGCAAGCTACCAACCCCGGAGATCAATGAGATTCAGTCCATCATGAATGCACACCTCTTAGATCACTATGAGTTCTATGGCGAGCATATCGGTCTTCGTACTGCTCGCAAACATATCGGCTGGTACTGCAAGGGCTTGCGTGATTCCCATGCTTTTCGTCAGCGTATGAATACCGCCGATGACTGCAAAACCCAACTTCAAATGGTCAATGACTATTTTGACGAGATGAAATCTCATTCTGATCGCTTGTTATTTTTGGAAGCAGCATAGCCCTGACTTAATTTAGCTACCTTATTTTGTTTTCTAATTTTATTTTTTAGTTTTTTGTATTGATAGATTGTTATGACCAATAAGCACCCGATTACCGAATGTATTGAAACCCAATTACAAGGTTACCTAAATGACCTTAAGGGAACTGCCCCAACTGACATATATCAAATGGTATTAGCTGTGGTTGAAAAACCGATGCTGGAACTGGTAATGCAGCATGCCAAGCAGAACCAATCGTTAGCAGCTCAATATCTGGGCATTAATCGCAACACCCTACACAAGAAACTTGTTGAGCATCAACTGCTGAAGTAATCCTCAGCATCGCTAATAACAAAGCCATTTTTTAAATTAATCCCCGAAAACCATGATCCGTACAGCCCTCCTCTCCGTCTCCGATAAAAATGGCATCTTGCCTTTTGCTAAATCCCTCCATGAGCAAGGCGTAAAGCTCATTTCTACTGGAGGTACCGCAAAACTCTTGGCTGAAAATAATCTGCCCGTTGTTGAAGTTTCTTCCTTGACTAAATTCCCGGAGATGCTCGATGGTCGCGTAAAAACCCTCCACCCGATGGTGCATGGCGGCTTGTTGGCTCGCAGAGATTTTCCAGAGCATATGGCGGCTATAAAAGAGCATGGCATTGATACGATTGATATGTTGGTAATCAACCTATACCCATTCAATGAAACTGTTGCCAAAGAAAGCTGTTCATTTGAAGATGCGGTTGAGAACATCGATATTGGTGGTCCAGCAATGTTGCGTGCTGCCGCAAAAAATCATCAGGATGTTACTGTCTTAATCTCACCAAAAGATTACACCCCTGTTTTGGCGGAAATGAAAGCCAATAACAATGTGGTTTCTTACAAGACTAACTTAGCTTTGGCGAAAAAAGTATTTGCACATACCGCACAATACGATGGTGCGATTGCTAACTACCTCTCAGCCTTAGGCGATGACTTAGATCACAAAGCCCGCTCTGCTTATCCAGAAACTTTGCACCTTGCCTTTGAAAAAGTACAAGAGATGCGTTACGGTGAGAACCCACACCAATCTGCAGCGTTCTATAAAGATATCTATCCAGTAGACGGCGCGCTAGCCAATTACAAACAGCTTCAAGGAAAAGAGCTTTCCTACAACAATATTGCGGATGCCGATTCTGCCTGGGAATGCGTCAAGAGCTTTACTGGCAATGCCGGTGGCGCTGCAGCTTGCGTCATCATTAAGCACGCCAACCCATGTGGCGTAGCGGTTGGTGCTACTGCGCTTGAGGCCTATCAAAAAGCCTTCAAGACTGATCCGAGCTCCGCTTTTGGCGGCATCATTGCCTTCAACGTGCCATGCGATGGCGCTGCAGCTGAAGCCATCTCTAAACAATTTGTAGAAGTATTGATTGCCCCTAGTTTTAGTGATGAAGCCAAAGCGATCTTTGCTGCGAAACAAAATGTACGTCTGCTAGAGATTCCATTGGGTACTGCATTTAATGCTTTTGACTTCAAACGCGTTGGCGGTGGTTTGCTCGTGCAATCCCCAGATGCTAAAAACGTTCTCGAGAGTGAAATGCGCGTTGTCAGCAAGCGTCTGCCAACTCCAAGCGAAATGCATGACATGATGTTTGCATGGCGTGTTGCCAAGTTTGTTAAATCCAATGCGATTGTGTATTGCGCAAATGGGATGACTCTTGGAATCGGCGCAGGCCAAATGAGCCGCGTAGACTCTGCCCGTATGGCTAGTATTAAGGCTGAGAATGCTGGCTTAAGCCTTAAAGGTTCTGCGGTAGCAAGTGATGCTTTCTTCCCATTCCGTGATGGCTTAGATGTAGTGGTGAATGGTGGCGCAAGCTGTGCAATCCAACCAGGCGGCAGCATGCGTGATGATGAAATCATTGCCGCAGCAAATGAGCATGGCATTGCCATGATCTTTACTGGCACACGTCACTTCCGTCACTAAGAAAATAGGAAGTAATAAACAAACTCATGCGCTGGATAGGAATCGACCCAGGTTTACGGACCACCGGTTTTGGAGTCATTGATGTTAATGGCCAAAAGCTGACCTACGTAGCTTCTGGGACGATTGAGAGTGGCGATCCAGCTAAAGGCTTACCTGAGCGCTTAGGCGCCCTCTATGCTGGCGTTAAAGAAGTTCTAGAGACCTATCGCCCAGAATCCGCTGCCATTGAAGAGGTCTTCTTAAACGTCAACCCTCGGTCTACGCTGATGTTGGGCCAGGCACGGGGTGCTGTCATTGCTGCCCTTGTTTCAGAAAAACTTCCGGTAGCTGAGTACAGCGCACTTCGAGTCAAACAAGCCATTGTGGGTACTGGCCGCGCAGCCAAGCCGCAGGTGCAGGAAATGGTTAAGCGTCTTTTAAGACTGAACCGCGCCCCAGGCACTGATGCTTCTGATGCGTTGGGTGTTGCTATTTGTGCCGCTCATCATGCCCAGATTCCGAAAGCAATTACCGCTGCTCTTGTACCCAAAAAGAGTAGCAAGAAATAACAATATAAACAGGTTAAGATCTTTACATGATTGGTCGCATTCAAGGTACCCTCGTTTCAGTTCACCCACCTCGCCTCTTAGTCGATTGCCAAGGCATTGGTTATGAGGTTGATGTACCGATGAGCACTTTGTATCAGTTGCCTCAAGCAGGTCAAAAAATTACTCTTCTGACACACTTTCAGGTGCGAGAAGATGCGCAGCAACTCTTTGGTTTTGCGACTGAGACTGAACGTGAAGCATTTAGACAGCTCATCAAGATTAGCGGTGTTGGCTCTCGTACAGCATTAGCGGTACTTTCTGGAATGAGTGTGAATGAACTGGCTCAAGCTATTGCGCTTCAAGAAGCCGGGCGCCTCACTCAAGTGCCTGGCATTGGCAAGAAAACCGCTGAACGTCTCTGCCTAGAGCTCAAAGGCAAGTTAGCCCCAGACCTAGGCATTACAGGTGGCAAGCCTCAAGCGATTGAAGCCAGTAGCGAAGTACTGCAAGCACTCTTGGCTTTAGGCTATTCAGAAAAAGAAGCGCTGTTAGCACTAAAGCAAATTCCACCCGATACTAGCGTTTCTGATGGTATTCGAATGGGTCTGAAGTATCTATCTAAGCCCTAATAGTCAAACACTACTACACTTGTAGCATGGCAATTCATACAGACGACCTCAGCTCAATTCCTGAAGATTTACCGGAGAATACCGACCGCATCGTGAGTGGTTCAGCCGGCAATACTGAAGCTGTTTTCGAAAGAGCCCTTCGCCCTAAACAACTTGATGAGTATGTTGGCCAAACTAAGGCTAGAGCACAATTAGAGATTTTCATCAGCGCCACGAGAGCGCGCCAAGAAGCCCTGGATCACGTTCTCTTGTTTGGGCCTCCTGGACTTGGTAAAACTACTCTTGCTCACATTATTGCCAGGGAGCTTGGCGTGAACTTACGTCAAACCAGCGGCCCTGTTCTGGATAGGCCAGGCGATCTTGCTGCCTTGCTTACCAATTTAGAAGAAAACGATGTTCTCTTTATCGATGAGATTCATCGCCTATCTCCAGTAGTAGAAGAAATTCTGTATCCCGCGCTAGAGGACTACAGCCTAGACATCATGATCGGCGAAGGCCCTGCAGCGCGCAGCGTGAAGATTGATCTCAAACCATTTACCCTGATCGGCGCCACTACTCGTGCCGGCATGCTGACCAATCCATTGCGTGATCGTTTTGGTATTGTGGCCAGACTTGAGTTCTACACGACTGAAGAGCTCACTAAAATTATTAATCGCTCAGCCAGCTTACTTAAGGCTGATATTGATCCAGAAGGCTCAGTAGAAATTGCAAAGCGTGCTCGTGGCACTCCTCGTATTGCTAACCGTCTATTACGCCGCGTACGTGACTATGCAGAAGTAAAGGGTACCGGTACCATTACCAAAGCCATGGCCGACGCTGCACTCAAGATGCTGGACGTGGATCCAAGTGGCTTTGATGTGATGGACAGAAAACTCTTAGAAGCGATCTTGCACAAGTTTGATGGTGGCCCAGTAGGCATTGATAACTTGGCAGCAGCTATCGGCGAAGAGCGCGATACGATTGAAGATGTTCTTGAGCCCTATTTGATTCAACAGGGCTACTTACAAAGAACCTCAAGAGGCCGAGTGGCAACCCGCCAGGCTTATGAGCACTTTGGTTTAACTCCACCTAGCAACAGCTTAGATATTTAAGCTAGCGTCACTTTAGCAAACTTACGTTTTCCAACCTGTACAACGTAGGTGCCAGCCTCAACCTTTAGCTGTTTATCGGCAATGGTTGCACCATCAATCTTCACACCGTTTTGTTCGATATTGCGATTCGCTTCTGATGTTGATGGTGCCAAGCCTGCAGCCTTCAGGAGATTGGCGATTTGCATTGGAGCCCCAGATAGATTTACTTCTGGAATGTCATCGGGTACACCACCTTTAGCGCGATGATTAAAGTCTTCTAAGGCTTTTTCTGCTGCAGCCTGTGAATGAAAACGTGCAACGATTTCTTGTGCGAGCAAGACTTTGCAATCTTTTGGGTTGCGCCCTGCTGCAACTTCTTGTTTCATCAAATCAATCTCAGCCATTGGCCTAAATGACAGTAATGTGAAGTAATCCCACATCAAATCGTCAGAGATACTGAGAAGCTTACCGAACATATCGCCAGCAGACTCACTAATGCCAATGTAATTGCCTTTGGACTTACTCATCTTCTCAACGCCATCCAGACCAACAAGGAGTGGCATTGTCAAAATACATTGAGGCTCTTGGCCATACTCGCGCTGGAGCTCACGACCAACTAGAAGATTGAACTTCTGGTCTGTACCACCCAGCTCTAAATCACTCTTGAGTGCAACAGAGTCGTAGCCTTGCATGAGTGGATACAAAAACTCATGAATCGAAATCGGCACACCATTGCGATAGCGCTTAGTAAAGTCATCACGCTCCAACATACGGGCAACAGTATGTTTAGCAGCCAACTGAATCATGCCGCGCGCACCCAGTGGGTCGCACCACTCACTGTTGTAACGCACTTCAGTTTTAGAAGGATCGAGCACCATGCTCGCTTGGCGATAATAAGTTTCTGCATTCACAGCAATTGCTTCTGCGGTCAAAGGAGGACGGGTAGCGTTACGGCCTGATGGATCACCAATCATGCTAGTAAAGTCGCCTATCAAGAAAATAACGGTATGACCTAAATCTTGTAGCTGACGTAACTTATTCAAAACAACGGTATGACCCAGATGAATATCGGGGGCTGTAGGATCTAAACCCAATTTAATCCGTAGTGGTGTCTTGGTAGCCTGGCTACGAGCAAGTTTCTGAACCCAGTCCGCCTCAACCAATAGCTCATCACAGCCACGTTTGGTGACTTCTAGTGCCGCAAAGACTTCAGGGGTCAAAGGATATTTTTGTTCTTGTTTAGCCGTCATGCTGATTCGGATTGCTGATTCAGTTAAATTAGTAGTTAAATTGCTAAAGCATAATTGTCGCATTCCTGAGAGTTACATGAACAAACCCCATTCCCTCTATATCGGCCTAATGTCCGGCACCAGCCTGGATGGGATAGATGCCGTTCTAGCCAAGATAGGTCCTAATGGGGAGAGCAGCGCTCTGGAAGCCATTAGCACCCCCCTCTCCTCCGAGTTGCGAAAAGCTTTATCTGAGCTCCAAAGCCCTGGGCCAAACGAGCTCCACCGAGAAAAACAAGCGGGTAATGCCTTGGCTTTGGCTTATGCAGAAGCTATCAATCAGTTGCTCAAGAAAGCTAAGCTCCAGGCTTCCGATATCACCGCTATTGGCGCGCATGGTCAGACCATTCGCCACCAACCCCATCTGGGTGACATGGCATACACACATCAAACACTCAATCCAGCCCTATTGGCAGAAAAAACGGGTATTGATGTCATCGCTGACTTTAGGAGTCGGGATATAGCTGCTGGCGGTCATGGGGCACCTTTGGTTCCAGCGTTTCATGCGCAACAGTTTGTAGATGATCAAAATTTAGCCATTCTCAATATTGGCGGTATCGCTAATCTCACAATACTTCCCAAGAACGGTGAAGTCACTGGCTTTGATTGCGGGCCAGGAAATATGCTGATGGATGCGTGGATACAAGAGCATCAAGGCAACGCATTTGATGAGAATGGCAACTGGGCGTTACAAGGAAAAGTTAATGAAGTATTGCTTGCGAAAATGTTAGCCGATCCCTTCTTTGCCAAAGTCCCACCCAAGAGTACTGGCAGAGATGACTTTCATCTTGCTTGGTTACAAGAAAAAATCAGTGCGGTTAATTATCTTTGTGAAGATGTACAAGCCACCTTGCTGCATCTAACAGCCCAATCAGCCCTCGAAGCTTTAGCATGTCATGCCCCGCAAACCCAGAAGCTGATCGTCTGTGGTGGTGGCGCCCGAAATAATGCCTTAATGAATTTATTTAAAGTGAAGTCGCAGAATTTATTCAAACAGCCATTAGAAATTACGACTAGTGATTCTGCAGGCATTGATCCGCAACTTGTGGAAGGCCTTGCTTTTGCATGGCTTGCGTGGGCCCATAAAGAAAAACGGCCAGCAAATTTGCCAGCCGTTACAGGAGCGAAGGGCCCTAGAGTTCTAGGCGCTTACTATCCTAGTTAATTAAGCAGAGAAGGAAGATCCGCAACCACAAGTAGTTTGCGCATTTGGGTTCTTAATCACAAATTGTGATCCATTGATATCTTCTTTGTAATCAATCTCAGCACCAACTAAATATTGGAAGCTCATTGAATCTACTAATAAAGTAACACCATTCTTTTCAAAGAGAGTGTCATCCTCATTCACAGCATCATCAAATGTGAAGCCATACTGAAATCCTGAGCATCCGCCGCCTTGTACGAATACACGAAGCTTCAACTCTGGATTACCTTCTTCAGCAATCAAGTCCGCCACTTTTGCAGCAGCGCTATCCGTGAACACCAATGGGGTTGGTGGCTCAGCTAAATCTTGTGCAGGTTGTGTAGCTAATTCAGTCATGATTTACTCCTAATTCAAAAGGCAATGTCTTATTTTAGGCTTTTAATGGCTAGCTTGCTGAAGGGGTATTCCTTATGAAATTAAGGAGATACAGCAATCTGGGTAAGGCCTGTCGTCTCTGGGAAGCCAAACATGAGGTTCATGCACTGGACTCCCTGGCCTGAAGCACCCTTCACCAAGTTGTCTTCCACCACCAAAATAACTAAAGTATCACCGCCGCCTGGACGATGAATCGCAATCCGAATGCCATTACTACCCCTTACAGAGCGTGTTTCTGGGTGACTACCTGCAGGCATGACGTCGACAAAAGGCTCGTCTTTATAGAAGCTCTCATAGAGCTTTTGGTAATCGACCTCTTTACCGGCGTCAGTCAAACGCATATACAAGGTTGAATGAATGCCTCTAATCATCGGCGTTAGATGCGGCACAAAGGTCAAACCAATCTGATCATGACCAGCGATTGCTTTTAAGCCCTGCTCGATTTCAGGAAGGTGACGATGTCCTTTGACGCTGTACGCCTTGAAGTTATCGCTTGCCTCAGACAAGAGCGTACCAATCTCCGCTTTACGTCCAGCACCAGAAGTTCCTGACTTCGAATCAGAAATAATATGACTACCATCGATCAGCTGTTTACCACCAGTTGATTTCGGTGACAGCAATGGTGCAAGCCCAAGCTGCACTGAAGTCGGGTAGCAGCCAGCTAAACCAATCACGCGGGCCTTCTTAATGGCATCACGATTGATCTCTGGCAAACCATAAACTGCTTCTGCCAAAATTTCTGGGCAGCTATGCTCCATGCCATACCACTTGGCAAATTCTTTCACATCTTTAAGACGGAAGTCTGCAGCAAGATCCAAGATCTTCACATTATTGGCGAGCAACTCTTTTGCTTGCGCCATGGCAACGCCATGTGGAGTTGCAAAGAACACTACATCGCATTCATTGAGCTTGGCTTCATCGGGCGTTGTAAATTTCAGAGAAACACGGCCACGTAAAGATGGAAACATGTCAGCCACTGGCATGCCAGCTTCTGTGCGAGAGGTAATTGCAGTGAGCTCTACCTCGGGATGCTGCGCCAATAAACGCAACAACTCCACTCCGGTGTAACCAGTGCCGCCTACGATGCCAACTTTAATCATGCCATTCTCCAAAATACCGATCATGCGAAGTTTCTTTTAAAACTTCTGAATACCTCAATTGTAGAAACAAAAAGGGCCGCTTGCGCGACCCTTTCGATAAAACTTGAGCGACTGAAAGAATTAGCGCTTGCTGAACTGCTTACGACGACGTGCGCCGTGCAGACCAACCTTTTTACGCTCAACTTCACGAGCATCGCGAGTTACCAAGCCTGCTTTAGACAGGGCTGGCTTCAAAGCGTTGTCGTAGTCGATCAATGCACGAGTAACACCGTGACGAACCGCACCAGCTTGGCCAGTTTCACCGCCACCAGAAACGTTTACTTTGATATCAAAGGTCGTTAAGTGGGCTGTGAGAGCCAAAGGCTGACGAGCGATCATGCGTGATGTTTCACGAGCAAAATATGCATCGATAGGCTTACCATTAACAATGATTTCACCTTTGCCAGATTTAATGAATACACGCGCCACAGAACTCTTGCGACGACCAGTACCGTAATTCCAATTTCCGTAATTAATAGCCATTTGGTTTCCTTAAATCTCTAACGCTTTTGGCTGTTGAGCCGCATGCGGATGATTGGCGTCGCCGTAGACTTTTAATTTCTTAATCATGGCATAGCCTAGTGGGCCTTTTGGCAACATACCCTTCACAGCCTTCTCCAAAGCGCGACCTGGGAAACGGTCTTGCATCTTGTCGAAGTTAGTCGAGCTAATACCACCTGGGTATCCGCTGTGACGGTAATAAATTTTGTTCAAGCCTTTTGTGCCTGTGACACGGAGCTTAGAAGAATTGATAACGACAATAAAGTCGCCAGTATCAACGTGTGGGGTGTATTCAGGCTTGTGCTTGCCGCGTAGACGGAGTGCCACTTCACTGGCGACACGACCGAGGACTTTGTCCGTAGCGTCAATCACGAACCATTCATGCACTACCTCATGGGATTTTGCAGAAAAAGTTTTCATGATTTCTCAAATTGTTATGGTCAAAAAAATTACCCCAACCAAATTACGTCCACCTTGGCCCTGCTTATGTTTGCAAGCTCGCAGATTCTGCAATTCGACTGGTACAACAAATTACCGCTGACCGGCTCGGTAATTCAGTAAAGCCTTGAATTGTAACCTAAAAAAAACCCAGGAACGAGTCCTGGGTTGGAATCCACCTATGTTTGGGTGGAGGAGACACTGGGAGGTAAGTCGCGGTCTTATACAAGACTAACTACCAATATGGTTATTCTACACAAGGAGCATGGTGCAACGCAAGAATATTGACCAAAATCAATATTTTTATGTTGCTATGCAGCAACTTGGTTTCACTTAAAATAGGTAAACTATTGATAATATTGATTAATTTAGTAAGTTAGGGGTCACTAATAATGGAATGTCGAGTAAGTTGGTTGGGTAATACCGGAATGGCTTTCTCCGCAGAAACTGGCAGCGGACACCTTGTAAATATGGATGGCGCCCCTGAAGCGGGCGGCAGAAACCTAGCCCCAAGGCCAATGGAACTGCTTTTAGCGGGCGCAGGCGGCTGCTCAGCCTTTGATGTGGTTTTAATCCTACAGAGAGCCCGTCAGGCTATTAGCGGCTGTGAAGTGGCTCTCCAGGCTGAAAGAGCCACGGAAGACCCCAAAGTCTTCACCAAGATCAATTTGCACTTCATTGTTAAGGGTAAAGATCTGGACCAGGCAAAGGTAGATCGTGCCGTCAAGCTTTCTCATGAAAAATATTGTTCAGCCACAACCATGTTGGCCAAAACAGCGGAATTGACTTACAGCGTCGAAATTATTTCAGAATAAGTGCAGAGTCAATCGATAAGCCGGATTCTGTCGCCTAGATTTGCATCTAGGGGCAATCATTCCTCTAGGCCGTTAGTTACCTAACGGCTCAAGCTCCCTACCCGCAGACTCAGCGGGACGCCTCATCGCCTGCTTACTTGGGATTGCTCCGGGTGGAGGTTACCGCGTTTCACCGTAACTAAATACGCTCGTCTCTGTGGCCCTATTCCTCACGTCGCCGTGGATGGCCGTTAGCCATCACCCTTCCCTATGGAGTCCGGACTTTCCTCCCCCTCAATAAAGAGGCGGCGATTGCCCAATTGACTCTGCGCCTGCAGTCTAACGCAGTCAGAACAATTTGGCTAAGAAACGAATGATTTGAGTTTTTTAAACGAGTGACCAGGCGATGGTTTCACCAGCACGAAGTGGCACGATCGTAGTGTCACCCAATGGCAATTGGGCAGGGATACTTTGTGGCTGCTTTACCAAAGTAACTGTTTTGCTATTACGTGGCAATGTATAAAAGTCTGAGCCAAAGAAACTCGCAAAGCCTTCTAACTTATCCAACTTGCCAACACTCTCAAATGCTTCTGCGTACAAACCTAAGGCATTAAAGGCGCTGTAACAACCCGCACAACCACAAGCAGCCTCCTTAGCACCCTTGGCATGCGGCGCACTATCAGTACCCAAAAAGAAGCGAGAGTTACCACTAGTAGCAGCTTCTAATAATGCAACACGATGCTCTTCGCGTTTAAGCACTGGTAAACAATAATTATGAGGACGGATACCGCCAGCAAAAATCGCATTGCGATTCATGAGCAAATGTTGTGGGGTAATCGTAGCTGCAATCGTATTTTTCCCACCTGTCACTGCATCACGTACATAGTGAGCAGCCTGTTTAGTGGTGATGTGCTCAAACACAATCTTGAGCTCAGGTAATTTTTTACGCAACGGCTCTAATACCGCGTCAATAAATACTGCCTCACGATCAAAGATATCAATATCCGCATGCGTGACTTCACCGTGCACAAGCAAGGGCATTCCGACTGCTTGCATTGCCTCTAATGCCGCATGGCAATGTTTGAGGTCACTAACACCAGCATCGCTATTCGTAGTTGCGCCCGCAGGGTATAACTTGAAACCTACAATGCCTGCGGCTTTGGCCTTGTGCACTTCATCAACAGACGTATTGTCGGTGAGATACAAGGTCATCAAAGGAGTAAAGCTAGTTACGCCTAAGGCATTAAGGTTTGCCTGAATACGCTCTTGATAAGCTTTGGCCAGATCCACAGTTGTCACTGGTGGCTTTAGGTTTGGCATGATGATGGCGCGTGCAAATTGGCGCGCGGTGTCTGCCAAAACATCTTTCATCACTTCACCATCGCGTATATGCAAGTGCCAATCGTCTGGTTGAATCAATTGAATTTTAGTAGGGCTATTGGACATATTATTTTTCTAGCAAGATGATGCGGAAATCATTCACGTTAGTAAGTGTAGGGCCAGTTTCCACTAAAGCGCCCAATTCTGCAAAGAAGCCATAACAATCATGTGCCAATAAGAATGGCTCAGGTGTAAGACCTTTGATTTGACCAGCTTCCCGCACTCCAACATCAAACCAGGCTCCCGCATTTTTTTCACTACCATCAATTCCATCGGTATCGGCTGCAAGAGCTGCAATATTGGGCAAATCAGAACTGGCGGCAAATAGGGAAAGTAAATATTCGCTACAGCGGCCACCGCGTCCTTTAATGCCTGCCGGAATCGTGACAGTGCATTCACCACCGGAAATCAGGGCGAGCGGTTTATCCAACCCCTTTGCCATGTAATTACGAACTAAGGCGGCCTGTTCAATGCCAACCTCTCGCGCCTCTCCAGTAATCGTATCGCCCAAGATGATTGGTTCATAACCTTGGGATTGAACATATTGGGCAGATGCCTCTAGGCTCTTATAAGCGGTTGCAATCACATGATTTGCCACTTGAGCATCAACTAAATCAGAATCTTTTAAGGTCTCTGGTTTTTCTCCAGCTAAACCTTGCTTGAGATGATTCAAAACTGACTTCGGAATAGAAGAATCATTTAAATCATACTTCTCTAAAATATTCAGTGCATCTAAATAGGTTGAGTAGTCAGCAGCACATGGACCGCTAGCAATATCAGCAGGGGAATCGCCTGTTACATCAGAAATTAATAGCGCTTCTACTCGTGCACCACGCTCAATCGCAACCCTAGCTAAATTGCCACCCAAAATTGCAGATAGATGCTTACGCACTACATTCATCTCTTCAATTGGTGCACCACTTCGTAAGAGTGCTTCTGTGGTCTTGCGCATGTCATCAATGGAAATGCCTTCTTGCGGCAAGGTAAGAAGACTTGAGCCTCCGCCGGATACCAGGGCAATCAATACGTCACCCTGCTTAAGCCGTTTGGTTAACGCTAAAACCTCTTTAGCCCCATCCATACCAGCCTGATCAGGCACTGGATGCCCTGCTTCAACAATTCTGATATGGCTAGTTGGTGAGTTGTGGCCATAACGCGTGAGGACAACCCCCTCTAATTTCACTTGTGGCCAATGTCCCTTTGCATAAGCTTCTAGTGCGCTAGCCATGGAAGCGCTGGCTTTTCCTGCACCCACCACTAAACATCTCCCGATTGGCTCTTGCCCCTTTGGAAATATCTTTGCCAAGTATTGAGGAACAATAACTTGCGGGTCCGCTACAGCAACTGCAGCAGTAAAAGCATCTTTGAGAATTGTTTCTTTATTGACTGACATAGAGGGTGAAGAAATAATCTAAGTTATCAAGCCATTCTAATCAAGGGCCGCACGTTCTTGCATTTGCCACATCTCGGCATATTTACCCTGATGCGCAAGCAACTCTGCATGGGTTCCTCGCTCAACAATCTGTCCGTGATCCATAACCAATATTTGATCCGCATGAATAATGGTTGATAAACGATGGGCAATGATGAGTGTTGTTCGGTTCTTAGCCAAACCGAGCAGCTCATCCTGAAAAGCACGTTCTGTTTTCGAATCTAACGCTGAGGTAGCCTCATCAAAGATCAACATAGCAGGCTTCTTAAGTAGTGTTCTAGCAATCGCCACGCGCTGCTTCTCACCACCCGAGAGCTTTAAACCCCGCTCTCCCACTTGGGTGTCATACCCATCAGGTAAGCGCTTAATGAAGCTGTCGATTTGGGCTGCCCTGGCAGCCTCCTGGACTTCTTCCATGGTTGCGGAAGGATCACCATAGGCAATGTTGTAGCCAATCGTGTCATTAAACAGGACTGTGTCCTGCGGAACAATACCAATTGCCTTGCGCAGACTAGCCTGTGTCACAGCCTGAATATTTTGTCCATCAATCAGAATTTCTCCCGCTTGAACATCGTAGAAACGGAATAGCAATCTGGCTAAGGTGCTCTTACCTGCGCCACTTTGACCTACTACCGCTGTGATCGTTCCAGCGGGAATATTAAAACTGACATCATGCAGTATTTCACGCTTAGCCTCGTAGTGAAAAGATACATGTTCAAATCGCACATCGGGGCCATGGCCATGATTTTGAACTTGCAGTTGTTTTGCATCCGGGGAGTCAGCAATCTCTTTGTCGGTATTGAGTAAAGAGAACATGCGATCCATATCAGTTAATGACTGCTTAATCTCGCGATAAATCACACCCAAGAAATTGAGCGGTATATAAAGCTGAATCATTAGTGTATTGACTAAGACCAAGTCGCCCAAAGTCATCGTGCCATTGACAACACCTGCGGTTGCTCGCCATAGAATGAGCATCAGACCAGTTGCAATAATGATCTGCTGGCCGAGATTGAGGAAGGCCAAGGTCTTTTGTGACTTCACGGCAGCGGCTTGATAGCGCAGCAAATTTTCATCGTAACGGCTAGCCTCAAAAGCTTCGTTACCAAAATACTTTACTGTCTCAAAATTCAATAGAGAATCGATCGCCTTTTGATTGGCTTTTGAATCCATATCATTCATGGTGCGGCGGTAATGGGTGCGCCACTCTGTAACCACTACCGTGAAAGCAATATAGAGGACTAAAGCAATGAATGTAATTGCGGCAAACCAAATATCGTAGGAATAAGCAAGGTAACCCAACACTAAGCAAAACTCAATAAATGTCGGTAGGATGCTGTACAAGGAATAAGAAATCAGCGACTGAATACCGCGTGTACCGCGCTCGATATCTCGACTCACGCCACCCGTCTGGCGGGCTAGATGAAAACTCAGCGCCAAAGAATGTAAATGCTCAAATACCTGGAGCGCTACTTTGCGAACTGCATTCTGAGTTACCTTAGCAAATAAAGCTTCTCGTAGTTCTGTAAATACAGATGCAGAAATTCTTAATAAACCATAGGCAAGAATAATTCCTAGAGGGACAACCAGAAGAGCCTGGGGGGTGCTAGCCTTAATGTCTAAAGAGTCTATCAACTCCTTCATGACTATTGGAATGCCTAAATTGGCAACCTTGGCGGCAACTAAGCAGCTCAGAGCAATTAATACCCGAAAGCGATACTCTAAAAGATAAGGGAGAAGATCGCGAATAACACGCCAATCACTACGTCCTGGTGTCTTTGAATCTGCGCTGCTGTGATGATGCCCTGATGAATGTCTCATCGCCCTATCTTATTCCTAGTTGACTGTTTGACTTGGCTTAACTCGCAGAAAATAATTTCACAATAGCCTCGCCATTGCTAGGAGAGAAGCATTTTTTAGACGCCTCTTTGTAGGGTAGCCACTCATAAGCTACATGCTCTCTAGGGGCCAATTTAACTATTGTGTCGTCAGGAACCTGTAGAGCAAACCAATGCTCGATATTTGTAGTGACTCCAGGAGGATAACGAAAGCGCCACTCGGGGTAGATTTCATATTCGATCTGGTGGTGCATATTCTGTAATGCACCTGTTGGCAACTGATCAACAGCAATACCTGTTTCCTCAAAAACTTCGCGGGCAGCTGCTAAGGCCAGATTTTCATCCAGAGCATCAAGGCTGCCAGTTACTGATTGCCAAAAGCTCGCACGATCAGCGCGCTCTATTAACAAAACATCCCTATTCGATTTATAGATAACGACTAAAACCGAAATAGGGATTTTCAAGGTGGGTTACTTAAATTGCTTTAAGCGGCTGGTGTAGCTTGACGCAAACGGATATGCAACTCACGCAACTGACGCTCATCGACTGGGCTAGGAGCCTGAGTTAATAAGCATTGCGCGCGTTGTGTTTTAGGGAAGGCAATCACATCACGAATGGATTCTGCACCAGTCATCATGGTTACGATGCGATCGAGACCAAACGCAATACCACCGTGTGGAGGCGCACCATATTGAAGGGCGTCTAATAAGAAACCAAACTTCGCTTGCGCTTCTTCTGCATCAATCTTCAATGCACGGAATACTTGGCTTTGAACTGCTTCTTGGTGAATACGGACAGAGCCACCACCAATTTCGCTACCGTTCAGAACCATGTCATACGCTTTAGCCAAGCACTTACCTGGATCGGATTCCAGATACTTCATATGCTCGTCTTTAGGACTAGTAAACGGATGATGACAAGCAACCCAACGGGCTTCGCCCTCATCGTAGTCAAACATTGGGAAATCAACTACCCACAATGGCTTCCAACCTTCGGTAAAGAGACCATGCGCTTTACCCCAAGCAGACTGACCAATGCGTAAACGTAAATTACCAATCGCATCGTTCACTACTTTTTCTTTATCGGCACCGAAGAAAATGATGTCGCCATCTTTTGCACCAGTACGCTTCAAGATGCCTTCAATTGCTGCATCATGCAAATTCTTAACGATTGGTGACTGCAAACCATTGCGACCCTCAGCAACAGAGTTCACTTTGATCCAAGCTAGACCCTTAGCACCATAGATACTCACAAATTGGGTGTAGTCATCGATTTCGCTACGACTGATTTCAGCGCCGCCAGGAACGCACAAGCCAACCACTCGGCCACCAACTTGGTTGGCAGGGCCCGAGAACACCTTGAAATCAACGTCTTTCATTAAATCCGTTAATTCGGTGAATTCAAAGTTCACACGTAAATCTGGCTTGTCGGAGCCAAAACGCGCCATGCCCTCGGAATAAGGCATGGTTGGGAATGGGTTAGGCAACTCAACATTCATGGTCTTCTTGAAAATATGACGAATCATGTTTTCAAATAAATCACGAATTTCCAACTCACTTAAGAAAGCGGTTTCACAGTCGATCTGAGTAAATTCAGGCTGACGATCAGCACGCAAATCTTCGTCACGGAAGCATTTAGTAATTTGATAGTAACGATCAAAGCCAGCAACCATTAACAACTGTTTAAATAATTGTGGTGACTGTGGCAATGCAAAGAACTGGCCATCATGCACACGGGATGGTACTAAATAATCACGTGCGCCCTCAGGAGTGCTCTTTGTCAGCATTGGTGTTTCGATATCGATAAAACCAGCATCATCTAGATAACGACGGCATTCCATTGCGACGTTGTAACGCAGACGCAAATTCTTTTGCATTTGTGGACGGCGTAAATCCAATACACGATGGGTCAGACGAGTAGTCTCAGATAAATTCTCATCATCAATTTGGAATGGCGGAGTTACAGAAGCATTGAGGATCACTAAGCTATGGCAAAGAATCTCTACTTTTCCGCTGACTAAATCAGCGTTCTCAGTACCAGCAGGGCGGGCACGAACAAGACCTTTGATCTGAATACAGAACTCGCTACGTACTTGCTCAGCAAGGGCAAACATTTCTGGGCGATCGGGATCGCAAACTACTTGTACAAAACCTTCGCGATCGCGCAGGTCAATAAAGATAACGCCTCCGTGGTCGCGACGGCGATTAACCCAGCCGGAGAGTGTGACTTCTTGACCAATCAGTGAATCGGTTACCTGGCCGCAGGTATGGCTTCGCATCGACATAAGAATTTCCTATAAATCAAAAATGGTGTGGCAACTGAGATGCAGTTAGGCCACTAGAACTATTGGGAGGAACAGAGCCCATTGAAACAATATGCTTCAATGCCTCTTCTACACTCATCTCCAACTCAATTGTTTGTGCACGCGGCACAATCATGAAAAAACCAGAGGTAGGGTTTGGGGTAGTTGGCAAGAAAACATTAACGTAGTCTTCGCCTAATTTGGCAGTTACTTCTTTAGCAGGTATCCCGGTTTGAAAAGCAATCACCCAAGAATCGGCATGGGGATAACGAATGAGCAAGGCTTTACTAAAGGCCTGGCCGCTACCAGAAAATAAAGTGGATGACACTTGCTGAACGCTTGAATAAATTGAACGAACAATCGGTATGCGATTAACAAATTTGTCCCAGACCTTTAACCACCACTGTCCAGCGAAATTAATAGCAGTTAATCCGGTGAGCAGGATGACCACAATCACAATCAATATGCCAACACCTGGGAGCTCGCGGAAATGCTGCAAATCTCTAGCGGCATCATCAGGGAGAACCACAATAATGGCGTGCATTACCGAACCAAAAACACCATCGAGCAGACCCAAGCCCCAAGCAATCACCCAAATGGTGATCGACAATGGTGCCCAAACGAGGATGCCAGCAATAAAGTATTTTTTCATGTGTTCTGCCTAACCCGCTATTTTAGCGGGTTAGCAACCAATCAGCGAGAGACTAATAAATGCCTAGGCTGATGATCAAAATTCCAGCCAAAAACCCACCGGCAAAGAGCAAAGCGCCTGCCAAAAGGCGATGTGTGCGTCTTTCTTGCAACAAAAGGGCCTTTAAAACCTCTAATTCGCCTGTTTGGTCTTTTATGGGGGTTCGGGCCTGTGCCAGGCTATCCGCAATCAAACGTGGCAGTGTCGGCAGAATTTTGGCCCAAGTAGGTGCCTCTTCCTTGATGCCATCAATAAGACCACGCCACCCTAACTGCTTGCTTACCCATTTTTCCAGAATCGGCTTCGCTGTTTTCCACAGATCCAGATCAGGATCTAGCTGACGGGCCAGTCCCTCGACATTGAGAAGGGTTTTTTGCAACAAAGTGAGTTGCGGCTGAATTTCCACCTTAAAGCGGCGTGACGTTTGGAATAAACGCATCAGCACGATACCCAAGGAAATTTCCTTTAGCGGGCGATCAAAATACGGCTCGCAAACTGAACGTACCGCGCCCTCTAATTCCTCGACCCGGGTATTGGCTGGAACCCAGCCTGACTCAATATGTAACTCAGCAACGCGACGGTAGTCACGATTAAAAAATGCTAAGAAATTGAGTGCTAAATAATTTTTATCCGACTCACTTAATGCACCAACAATTCCAAAATCTAGTGAAATGAAACGGCCGAATGTTTCAGGCTCCAAGCTAATCATGATGTTGCCGGGATGCATATCCGCATGAAAGAAACCATACTCGAATACTTGAGTAAAGAAGATTTCTACACCATCAGAAGCCAGCTTTTTAAAGTCAACGCCCGCCTCTCTTAACGCTGCAGTTTTACCAATGGAGATGCCATACATTCTCTCCATAACAATCACATTGGTATGACATAAGTCCCAGTACATCTCGGGAATCATTAACTTTTGAGAATCCGCAAATTGTCTGCGTAGCTGGCTCCCATTAGCAGCTTCGCGCATGAGATCCAATTCATCATGCAAGTGTCTATCAAACTCTGCCACATTCTCTCGCGGCTTTAATCGGCGACCATCCTCAGAAATCTTTTCTACGACTTTAGCCAAGTCATACATCAGTGCAATATCACCATCAATCACTGGGAGAATGCCTGGACGTAAGACTTTTATAGCTACTGCGCGACCCTCCCATTCTGGGCGTTTATCTGTGCCACGTAATACGCCAAAGTGGACTTGCGCAACAGATGCGCTTGCTACTGGAGTTGCATCAAAGCTAAGGAAGACTTCTTCGATCGGCTGCCCTAAATCTTTCTCAATTAAGCGACGGGATTCTTCATTAGAGAATGGCGGTACTTGATCTTGTAATTTAGCCAATTCATTGGCAATGTCTTCTGGCAATAAATCACGACGAGTTGAAAGTACTTGGCCAAACTTCACAAAAATAGGACCAAGCGCCTCTAGCGTTAATCGAATGCGGTCGCCTCTAGGCAAATGACGGCCCGGCGAAGCCCAGCACAATATCGTTAAGAAACCTCGACGAATGCCAGGCTTTAAAAGATCGCGCAGAAGTGGCAATAAACCATATCGCCATGCAGTGAAAAATATGAAACAGAGACGGGCAATTCGACGCACGATTTATTTAGCCTTTTGCTCTAAAAGTTGAATGCGCTTTTCCATGCGATCCACAGATTCGCGTAATTCACTTAATTCGGATTTACGAACCATAAAGTCTCGCTTATTTAAAAGTACTTTCTTTTCTTCGCTGACATATTCCACTACATTGTCCAGTAAATCGCTGGCAGCAGATCGAGTGGCAGAGACAAACTTTTTACCCTGTCTTACGGCGAAATTGGCTGGCGCATCGCCCACCAAGCGAGCCAAGTCTTCCTCGTATTCCCAGCGCAACTGTCCTGCTAGGCGACCTAATAATTGGGCTAAGTCTGCATCGCCAGTAATTTTGACAGCTTTAAATGCCTGCTCTCGCAAAGAACCTGAGCTGCCTGCTAGATCACTCAACGCTTTAGCAGAAACCTGCAAGGTGAGCGAAGGTGCCTCGATCTCTTTTAGGCTCGCTAAACAACCATCCGGTTTTATCTCAAAACAAAGATTGCCCAAAGGTAGCTGCAACAAAATGGTTTTGTTTGCGTGCCGAGCCAACTCAGCCGAGGCCCAGGGCTCACTCCCCAAAACGTGATTAATCCCCCGGCAAGCTGCGCCAGAAGCAAACGTATGGGTGGTTGAAAAATGTCTATTCATAAGTGTAAAAAACCCGCACTAGTGCGGGTTTTCCAACGGAAAGTACCTAAAGCTTAAACCAACTGAGAGATGCCCGCTAGTACCCAGCCGCCAGGACCGTCCACAGGCTTACTTAAATTCCAGATTTCAGAGAAATCACTAGCTGGAGCACCCTGTTGCTCGCGGATCATGCCGCTGAACTGAACGCTACAGAGGTAATGACTATCAGCCGTCTCGATACCAATAAGCTGGGCATTAATCGTGACAACATCCGTTTGATTGCTGCCATCGGTGCGACCAGATAAATCCTGCTGAATCGTGGCAAACATATCAGGCGTCGTAAATTCACGCAAGGATGCAAGGTCGCCTTGATCCCAAGCTTTTTGCAAGCTCACAAAATATTGTTTTGCATTCTCCAAAAATGCTTGCTGATCAAATCCTGGGGGTAAGGTTGACTGAAATACCTCAGGCTCAGCACTCACACCACCGAATGCATTTGCAGCAGGTGCAAAAGCAGGTTCCTGTCTTGGAGAGTCTACGTTACTGCGTTGCATACCTTGTGGTGGTACGTTGGCATTCTGACCAGCAACAGACATTGCTGGCAATAATCTGCGAATCACAAACATGATGACAAAGCCTGCCAACATTGCAATAAGTAAACCAGTAATGAGAGAAGATGCCGCCTCACCCATTCCGAAATGAGATAAGAGATAACCAATTCCCAAACCAGCAGCTAGGCCGCCTAAAATGCCGCCCATGCCGCCAAAACGACTAGGTGCAGGTGTTTGAGGAGTCGGGGCTGGAGCAGTCGGCTGTGCTTGCTGAACTGGCTTTTGGACAGGAGCAGCTTGACGTTGCATTGGCGCACTTGGAGCTCGACCAAGGCTTCTTCCGCCGCCCAAGCGAGCAGCATCCACCTGTCCAACCATTCCAATGATCAAAGTAAAACTTAAGAGAACCGCTTTAAAAAAATGTTTATTCATTTTTATCTTTACCCCTTCTTTTGACTGCTGTACTTCTTTAGTTTTTAAGACCTTAAAAACTATCTAATTATCAGTATTTAATACCAATATGTAGGGCAACGATACCCCCAGTCATCCTGTGGGTTTCTACTTCATCAAATCCTACTCCCAACATCATTTCCTTAAGAGTTTCTGCATCGGGATGCATCCGAATGGATTCTGCTAAGTAACGGTAGCTTTCTGAATCTTGCGCAATTTTCTCGCCCAGCCAAGGTAAAACCTTAAATGAATAAGTGTCATATACCGGCTGTAAAAAAGCATCTGGCTTAGAAAATTCCAAGACTAAGACACGGCCACCCGGCTTAATTACGCGGCACATTTCACCCAAAGCAACATCTTTGTGCGTCATATTGCGCAAACCAAATGCAACCGTCACCACATCAAAATGATTATTGGGGAAAGGTATTTTTTCAGCATCAAACTGAACACAAGGCAATGCCATGCCGCGATCTAACAAACGATCACGCCCAACCCCCAACATAGAGGCATTGATGTCGCTCAACCAAACTTGAGCATCAGGATTGCGGCCCCAGTCAGCAGCTTTTGCAAAAGCTGCTGCTAGATCACCAGTACCGCCAGCAATATCCAATACCTTTTGGCCAGGGCGCACATTTGCGCGCGCAATCGTAATTTTTTTCCAAACTCGATGCAAACCAAATGACATCAGGTCATTCATCACATCGTATTTGCTGGCTACCGAATGAAATACCTCAGCAACCTTGCCAGCCTTCTCCGACTCGTCAACACTTTTGTACCCGAAGTGCGTTTTACTCATTAATGACTTCCACAAGAATGGCCTGATGCACCACCAGGCTGACCCATTGGCGCATCACGATCTAGACCGGCAGCGACCAATTTATCTAAATGCTCTTTCCATAATTGCTCCTGGTTCTCACACAGAAACAATAAGTAATCCCAGGTAAACAAGCCAGAATCGTGTCCATCAGAAAAGCTAGGCTTGAGGGCGTAGTGTCCTACTGGCTCTAGGTTGGCGATTAAAACATCGCGCTTGCCAGTTTGCAATGTTTCCTGCCCTGGACCGTGACCTTGGACTTCAGCAGAGGGTGATAAAACTCTTAACAATTCAAAAGGTAAGCGATAAATATTGCCGCCCTCATAGGAAAGCTCTAGAACCTTAGACTGTTGATGCACAACAACATTACTCGGAATCATTAAACGAGAACCCTCTCAATACCACCCTGGTTTGCTTTGGTTACATAGTCTTGCATCCAATCCTTACCCAGTATTTTTTGAGCCATCTCCACAACAATGTAATCGGCTGTTGTATCGCTATCGGCATCAAAGCGCGTGAGACCTTGTAAGCATGATGGGCAGCTGGTTAACACTTTGACATCACCAGTGAAATCGTCTTTGCGCAAATCATTAGCGCCTTTTTCCATCTCAATCTGTTTGCGAAAGCGCACTTGAGTAGAAATATCGGGGCGAGTAACAGCCAAAGTACCAGACTCACCACAGCAACGATCATTCTTCTGAATGGCCTTGCCATCCTCTAGCTGAATGAGTTCATTAACCGTCTTCAAGGGATCTTGCAACTTCATTGGGGAGTGGCAAGGATCGTGATACATGTACTTCACACCCGTTACCCCGGAGAGCTTCACGCCCTTCTCTGCCAAGAACTCATGGATATCAATAATGCGGCAGCCAGGAAAGATCTGTTCAAACTGATATCCAGCTAATTGGTCATAACAAGTTCCGCACGAAACAACGACGGTCTTGATATCTAAATAATTCAGGGTATTGGCAACACGATGGAATAACACGCGGTTATCCGTAATCATCTTATCCGCTTTATCAAAATCACCATTGCCACGTTGGGGGTAACCACAACAAAGGTACCCAGGTGGCAGAACAGTTTGTACGCCCACATTCCACAACATGGCTTGCGTAGCTAAACCAACTTGCGAGAACAAACGCTCAGACCCACAGCCCGGGAAATAAAACACCGCCTCTGTGTCTGCAGAAGTCGTCTTAGGATCACGAATAATGGGAACATAGTTCGCATCTTCAATATCCAACAAAGCACGCGCCGTTTTCTTAGGAAGATTGCCAGGCATCTTCTTATTTACAAAGAAAATGACCTGCTCTTTGACGCTTGGTTTACCTACTGTTGCAGGTGGATGAGCAGTTTGTTGCTTTGCAAACTTACGCAATACATCGTTACCCAAGCGTTGCAACTTGTAGCCCCAGCCAATCATGGTCTTGCGAGCAAGATTAATACTTTCTGGGCTAGTTGCGTTTAAGAAGAACATAGATGCAGCAGTACCAGGATTAAAGCGTTGCTGTCCCATCTTGCGCAAAAGGTTGCGCATGTTCATGGTCACATCACCAAAGTCAATCTTGACTGGGCAAGGCGTCAAACACTTATGACATACCGTGCAGTGTGCAGCAACGTCATCAAACATTTCCCAATGACGAATCGAAACACCGCGGCGAGTTTGCTCTTCATACAAGAAGGCTTCGATCAACAAAGAAGTTGCTAGGATTTTGTCGCGTGGGCTGTAGAGCAGGTTTGCACGTGGTACGTGGGTTGCGCAAACAGGCTTACATTTACCGCAACGCAAACAATCTTTCACGCTATCGGCAATCGCTCCAATATCGCTTTGTTGCATGATGATTGACTCATGACCCATCAAGCCAAAGCTTGGTGTGTAAGCCATGCTGAGATCAGCATGAGGCATCAACTTGCCTTTATTGAATCGACCCTCTGGATCAACGCGATTTTTATAGCTACGGAAGTCTTTAAGTTCGGCTTCAGTCAAATACTCTAATTTTGTAATGCCAATTCCGTGCTCACCAGAAATGACACCATCTAAAGAGCGTGCCAATTTCATGATGCGATCTACCGAACAATGCGCATCTTGCAGCATCTCGTAGTCATCGGAGTTCACCGGAATATTAGTGTGAACGTTGCCATCTCCAGCGTGCATATGCAAAGCTACAAATACGCGCTTACGCAAAATATTTTTGTGGATTGCTTCCAACTCAGCCAAAATCGGCTCAAATGCAAGACCACCAAAAATGATTCGCAGCTCTGAACGCACTTCTTCTTTCCAAGAGGCACGCAAGCTGTAGTCCTGCAAGCGTGGGAAATAAGAGTCCATCTCAGTAAGCCACTCTGCCCAACGCCCACGCACCTTGGCAATAAGCTCTAAGGCCTGCTGAACCCGATCACCCAAGATTTCTGCTGTAGGAATTTCATATTCAGCATCACTCTTACCTAGTGGTAGTGCGCTCTTTTTCAAGAAAGCTTCAAGGCCATCAAGTACTTGCAGCTTATTTTTGAGTGAAAGCTCAATATTGATGCGTTCGATACCATCGGTGTACTCGCCCATACGGGGCAAAGGAATCACGACGTCTTCGTTAATCTTAAAAGCATTGGTATGGCGGGCAATCGCAGCTGTACGAGCACGATCTAGCCAGAACTTTTTGCGAGCCTCAGCACTAACGGCCACAAAACCCTCACCAACGCGTAAGTTCGCCATACGCACTACTTCGCTAGTAGCGGCTGCGACAGCCTCTTCGTTGTCACCGGCAATATCACCAATCAATACCATCTTCGGCATGCTATTACGCTTTGATTTGGTGGAGTAGCCAACCGCTTTTAAATAGCGATCATCTAAATGCTCAAGACCAGCCAGAATTGGCCCGCCTTGCTTACTCAAACCATCTAAATACGCTTTGATCTCGACAATACTTGGGATAGCTTCTCGTGCTTGACCAAAAAACTCCAAGCAAACAGTGCGCATGAATTTCGGCATGCGATGCAATACCCAAGTTGCGCTAGTGATCAAACCATCGCAACCTTCTTTTTGCACACCAGGTAAACCTGATAAAAATTTATCAGTAACGTCTTTACCTAAACCCTCTTTGCGGAAGCGTCGACCTTCAACTTCTAATAATTCTTTTTTGAGAATGCGCTCACCTGGTTCACTATTTCCATCAGACCAAGTCAACTGAAAGCGTACGGTTCCCACATCATGGATCTTGCCCATATTATGTTCAACACGCTCAACATCCAACCAATTGCCTTCAGGGTCAACCATGCGCCAGCTAGCAAGATTGTCTAGGGCGGTTCCCCAAAGAACAGCCTTCTTACCACCAGCATTCATGGCAATGTTTCCGCCAATACAACTTGCATCGGCAGAAGTAGGATCGACCGCAAACACAAGACCAGCAAGCTCTGCAGCATCCGCTACTCGACGTGTAACAACGCCAGCACCCGTAAAGATTGTTGGTACCTCACCATCAAGCCCTGGTAACTTCTTAGCTTTGACGCTGCCAATATCTTGCAACTTCTCAGTGTTAATCACTGCGGACATTGCATAGAGTGGAATAGCACCACCGGTATAACCAGTGCCGCCTCCACGAGGAATAATGGTCAAACCTAATTCAACACAAGCCTTCACTAGGCCTGGAATTTCAGATTCGTAATCGGGTTTCAGCACAACGAGTGGAAATTCAACGCGCCAGTCAGTTGCATCAGTAACATGCGCAGCGCGAGAAACACCATCAAAACAAATATTGTCTGAAGCAGTGTGGCGACCCAATTCCTTGCGAGCACGCTTACGTATGACTTCGACTTCTTTAAATCCGTTTTCGAAATTTTCAATTGCGCGATAGGCAGCACTTAATAGGATATCTACTTGATCTGCAGAATCCCCACCATTGCGCTTCTTCACTTCGCCCAAGCGATGCCATAGAGCATCGGTTAATTGTTTGCGACGGGTTGGGCTGTCGAGCAAGTCATCTTGCAAGAAAGGGTTGCGCTGAACTACCCAAATATCACCGAGAATTTCAAACAACATGCGCGCAGAACGACCTGTGCGACGAACGCCACGCAAGTTATTGAGAACGCGCCAGGACTCCTCGCCCAATAAGCGAATAACAATCTCTCGATCAGAAAAGGAGGTGTAGTTGTAGGGAATTTCGCGAAGACGGGGAGAACCCGCCTCAGCATCCAACAACTGGTTTAAAGCCAATGGTGCGTTCATAGCGACATATTTGATAAATAAGCATTTTAATAGAGCGAAGCTGATAGTGGCAGGATTCCGAGAAAGTTGCTCCCAAAATGAATAAACCCCTGCAAATCTAAGGGCTTAGAAGCCATCCGTGGTACGCTCATTGGATGGCAACGAACTATTTAAAGAAAATTTTATCGGCTCGCGTCTATGACGTAGCCAGAGAAACAGAGCTTCAGGTCGCCCCAGAACTGACTAAACGCTTGGGCAACCAGGTGCTCCTTAAAAGGGAAGATAACCAACCTGTTTTCTCCTTCAAACTGCGTGGCGCCTATAACAAAATGGCCCATCTACCCCCAGAAGCCTTAAAGCGTGGGGTTATTGCTGCTTCCGCAGGTAATCATGCCCAAGGCGTAGCCCTATCAGCCGCCAAAATGAAGTGCAAAGCCGTGATCGTGATGCCAGTGACCACTCCAAGCGTCAAAATCGATGCAGTGAAGGCAAGAGGCGGATCTTGGATAGAAATCATTCTGCATGGTGAATCCTATAGTGACGCATTCAAGCACTCAGAGATTTTAGGCAAAAAACGGGGCCTCACTTTTGTGCACCCTTTTGACGATCCTGATGTGATTGCAGGGCAAGGCACCATTGCCCACGAAATTTTTACCCAATATGAAAAACCCATCGACGCGATTTTTGTGGCGATTGGTGGCGGTGGCTTAATAGCCGGCATTGGTGAATACGTCAAAGCTGTTAGTCCAAAAACTAAAGTGATCGGCGTTCAGGCTTCGGATTCAGATGCTATGAATCAATCACTCAAGGCAAATAAACGCATTGAGATGAAAGATGTTGGCCTGTTCTCTGATGGCACGGCAGTTAAGTTGGTTGGAAAAGAAACATTCCGTATCTGCAAAAAAGTAGTTGATGAAATCATCACCGTCGACACAGATGAAATTTGTGCGGCTATTAACGATGTATTTACCGATACGCGCAGTATTCTTGAGCCCGCTGGCGCACTAGCCATTGCAGGCATGAAGAAGTATGTTGAGAAAAAGCGCATTAAGAAGAAAACCCTAGTGGCTGTGGCTTGCGGGGCTAATATGAACTTTAGCCGTCTTCGCTTTGTAGCAGAACGTGCAGATGTTGGTGAGTTCCGTGAAGCGGTGTTTGCAGTCACCATTCCTGAAGAACGCGGCTCTTTTAAACGCTTCTGCGAATTACTCGGCAAACGCAATGTTACTGAATTTAACTATCGCATTGGCGATCACAGTGAAGCGCATATTTTTGTTGGTATCAGCACACAAAAAGCCGGTGACAGCGAAGCAATTGCAAAGCATTTCCGTAAAGCAAAGTTCGCAACAATTGACTTAACTCATGACGAATTAGCAAAATCACACTTACGTCATATGGTGGGTGGACACTCCGCACTGGCTAAAGATGAATTGCTCTATCGTTTTGAATTTCCAGAGCGCCCAGGTGCTTTGATGAAATTCTTAACCAGCATGGCGCCAAACTGGAATATCAGTCTGTTTCATTACCGTAATCATGGTGCTGACTATGGCCGTATTTTGATTGGCCTTCAAGTGCCGAAAAATGAACAGAAGAAATTCCAGAGCTTCTTATCTACTTTAGGCTATCCACACTGGGATGAAACCAATAACTCTGCATATCGTCTGTTCCTGAAATAGACTCCGTTAAATATGTCATACACACTCACCGGAAAACTCGTCGTCGCGATCTCTTCGCGCGCCCTGTTTGATTTCGAAGAAGAAAATCGCATCTTCGAATCGACCGATGACAGTGCTTATATGAAGTTGCAGCTCGAGCGCCTGAGTGAGGCTGCTCAAAAGGGTGTAGCTTTCCCACTAGTGAAGAAACTCCTCGCCTTTAATGATGAGGGTGAACAGCGGGTTGAAGTGGTGATTCTCTCTCGCAATGACCCCGTCAGCGGCCTGCGGGTGTTCCGCTCAGCAGAACATCATGGCTTGCATTTAGAACGTGGCGTATTTACAAGAGGTAGGCCTCCGTATCACTACCTGCGTTCCCTACATGCCAACCTCTTTCTGTCTGCCAATGAGGACGATGTGAGAGCGACGATTGATGCAGGCTTTCCTGCAGCGCGTGTATATCCAGAGTCCAGTAAAACTGCCGAATCTCATCCTAATGAAATTCGTATCGCATTTGACGGAGATGCAGTACTGTTCTCTGATGAAGCTGAACAAGTGTTTCAAAAAAAGGGGTTGGAGGCCTTTGTTGATCACGAGAGCAAGAAGGTTGATATTCCATTGCCTCCTGGACCATTCAAACCACTATTGGAAGCGCTTCATAGACTGCAACGCTCCACTAGTGAAAATGGGATGCGCATTCGCACTGCACTAGTAACAGCACGCTCTGCCCCAGCACACGAACGCGCTATACGAACATTGATGGCATGGGGCATTGATGTGGATGAAGCGATGTTCCTAGGTGGTCTCTCAAAGAGCGAGTTCTTGCGAGAATTCGAACCTGACTTTTTCTTTGACGATCAAACAGGCCATTGCCAATCAGCGGCTTCTGTAGCCCCAACCGGCCATGTTGTATCAGGCGTATCGAATAAGCCAAAAAACTAAAAACATATCGACTCAAAACAAAAAGAAAAAAAGCAATTCATGGCAACAATTTCACTCGGACAATCAACACAATACCCAGATCAATATGATCCAAGTTTGTTGTTTCCTATCCCAAGAACTGAAAATAGAAAAAAGCTGGGACTTAAAGAGGGTCAAGCTTTACCGTTTGTAGGTGTGGATATTTGGAACGCCTTTGAACTGAGCTGGCTTAATCAAAAAGGCAAGCCCCAAATTGCATTGGCTGAGTTTCAGATTCCCGCAGACTCAACCAACATGATTGAATCCAAGTCATTCAAGCTCTATCTCAACAGCCTTAATAGCGCACGCTTTGAAGATGAGAATGAAGTGAAAGAGCGGCTTATTACGGACCTATCTGCAGTTGCTGGCAGCAAAATCACCACTCGCATCAACCCCACTGAAGCAGTTTCCAAAAAAGGCATGCAGGAGATGGGTGGCATCTTGATGGATCGCCTCGATATTGAAGTGGATCCAAATTTGCCAGCAGACCCAAGCCTGCTGGGTGTGAATGAATCCTTTGGGCCGATTGAGCAATGCTTAGTCTCCCATCTGCTCAAATCCAATTGTCCGGTTACCGGTCAACCTGATTGGGCTAGCGTACAAATTCGTTACCAAGGTAGACCAATCCTTGAAGAAGGTTTATTACGTTACCTGATTGGCTTTAGGCAATTAGGTGAGTTTCATGAGCACTGCGTTGAAACTATCTTTACCGATATCAAGCGTCAGTGCAAACCAGAAAAGCTGTCTGTGTATGCTCGCTACACAAGGCGCGGTGGGCTAGACATTAATCCATTCCGCACCGATCACAATTCACTTTGGCCAGATAACATTCGTCATGCACGCCAGTAGGGCAGTAAATAAGTAGGTAAATAAAAACCCCTTGTAGGAAATCCTAGAAGGGGTTTTTGCTATTGCGGTAATTACTTTAAAACGGAATATCGTCATCCATTGCACCGAGTGATGCGGCATTAGAGGCTGCTGGAGCAGAATGCTCAGCCGGCTTTGAGCGGCTATAGCTCTCGCCACCATCACCACTTCCGCCTACTGGCTTGCCACCAAGCATTTGCATAGTTTCTGCAACGATCTCTGTGGAATACTTTTCTTGGCCACTTGCGTCAGTCCATTTGCGTGTGCGCAAACGACCTTCAACGTAAACCTGTGAACCTTTTTTGAGGTACTGACCAGCGATTTCTGCAAGCTTGCCAAAGAATGCAACACGGTGCCATTCTGTGGTTTCTTTCATTTCGTTGGTTTGTTTGTCTTTGTAGCGATCAGATGTTGCTACTGAAATATTTGTAACTGCGTCGCCGCTTGGCATGTAACGCGTCTCTGGATCACGTCCTACGTTACCTACGATGATGACCTTATTTACCGAAGCCATGTTGTCTCCCGAAGAAAAAATACTACTGTTATTACTGCTAAAAAATAAACTGCTTGCTTTAATTTAATCTATGAAGCTGCGGTTATGTCGTTGTGCTTACATCCTTTGATTCTGTTGCTCTCGTTGGCATTTCACCCATCGACCAAGCAATTATAAGCCAGCAAACCAAGAGCACTACACCCATCGCAAAGACCGACAAATCGCCATGGCTATCCATTAAATAGCCACCAATAACGGCCCCTGAGAACAGGCCAATCGATTGTGTAGTGTTGTAAACGCCTAATGCGGTGCCCTTAGATTCTTTTGCAAAACGAGATACTAAAGAGGGCTGTAATGCTTCTAGGAGGTTAAATCCTACAAAATAAACCAGTAATGCAGCGGCAATCATCATCACTGAATTCGCTTGCGTAAAGATCAATTCTGCAACTAGCAATAAAACAATCGCAACTAATAGAATCGTTCTTAACTGTTGTTTCTTTTCACCATAAATAATTGCAGGTGCCATGAAGACAAATGACAGAAGCACTACAGGAAGATAAATTTCCCAATGTGATGAGAGCGGCAAACCAGCTTGCACGAGTAAACGTGGGACCACCAAGAACATAGCTACTTGAGTTGCATGCAACACAAACACACCGAGATTTAAGCGCATCAAATCTGGTCTAAAGAAAACTTCTTTCAATGAAGCTTGCTGAACTTTTGCCTCTGGTTTGCTCGTTGGTAAAACATAATAAGTAACAAACATCGCAATCGCGCCCAACACTGCCAGAACAATAAAAATTCCACTCAGACTAATCGCACGATAAATTGGAGCAGCAATGACCAAGGACAAGGCAAATGAGAGGGCAATACTGCCACCGACTAATGCCATAGCTCGAGTGCGAACCTGCTCACGAGTCAAATCCGCTACCCAGGCAGAAATAGCTGCTGAGACAGCCCCGGCACCCATAATTCCGCGGCCAATAGCAATCCAGAGCAAATCATCTTTGGCTGCGCAAATTAAGGCGCCAGCTACAAAAAGGGATAAACCCCACAAAACAATCGGTTTACGGCCAATTCGGTCTGAAAGGCGACCTAAAGGGATATAAAAGCAGGCCTGCACAATATTGAAGATCCCGAGGGTCAAGCCTACCCAGAGGGCATGCTCACCACCTGGTAAGCCACGCGCATGAATGCTAAAGATGGGCAATAGCAAGAAAAGGCCCAGCATACGGAGGCCAAATATGCCTGCTAAGGCCAGAGTGGAGCGAAGTTCAGAAGAATTCATGGGAAAGAGCTATATTAACAAGTTACGCTAAATAATCATGAATAACGAAATCAAGATCCGCGGTGCCCGCACCCACAACCTCAAAAACATCAATCTAGACATCCCTAGAGAGAAACTTGTTGTCCTTACTGGCTTATCAGGCTCAGGCAAAAGCTCGCTGGCGTTTGACACCCTGTATGCGGAAGGTCAACGTCGCTATGTTGAATCTCTCTCAGCTTATGCCCGTCAGTTTTTGCAGCTCATGGAAAAGCCAGATGTCGACACGATTGAGGGCCTTTCACCAGCAATTTCGATTGAGCAGAAAGCAACGAGTCATAACCCGCGATCAACCGTAGGTACTGTTACTGAAATTCACGATTATTTGCGCTTGTTATTTGCACGAGCAGGCACACCCCATTGCCCAGATCATGATCTTCCATTGGAAGCGCAAAGTGTTTCCCAAATGGTCGATACCGTGTTGTCGATGCCTGAAGATACAAAGTTAATGATTCTGGCGCCTGTTGTGAGTGAGCGCAAAGGTGAGTTTGTCGATCTCTTCCAAGACCTGCAGGCACAAGGGTTTGTGCGATTTCGCGTACGCTCTGGTGGAGGTACGGCTAACGTTGCTAAAGCAGAAATTTTTGAAGTTGATCAACTACCAACACTCAAGAAGAACGACAAGCACTCTATTGAAGTGGTAGTGGATCGCATCAAAGTGCGTCCTGATATTCAGCAACGTTTGGCGGAGTCTTTTGAGACGGCCTTACGTTTAGCCGATGGTAAAGCCATGATTGTGGATATGGATACTGGTAAAGAGATGATCTTCTCTAGCAAGTTTGCTTGCCCAGTTTGCTCATACTCATTACAAGAATTAGAGCCTCGCCTCTTCTCTTTTAATAACCCAATGGGCGCCTGCCCATCTTGTGATGGCTTAGGTCACCAGTCCTTCTTTGATCCTAAGCGCATCGTTGCGCACCCTGACTTATCACTCGCTTCTGGCGCCATTAAAGGCTGGGATCGTCGCAATCAGTTCTACTTCAAGCTCCTTCAGACCCTTGCCAAACATGGCGGATTTGATGTGGAGAAACCATTTGAGACTCTGAACAAGAAGCAACAAGATCTGGTTTTATTAGGCTCTGGTGATGTGACTATTCCTTTTGAATACATTAATGAGCGTGGCAAAAACAGTATTCGTGAACATGCCTTTGAGGGTATTGTTGCCAACTTTGAAAGACGCTATCGCGAAACTGACTCCATGACAGTTCGTGAAGAACTCTCACGCTATCAAAATGTCCAAACCTGCCCAGAATGTAATGGCAGCCGTTTACGTAAAGAAGCGCGCTTCGTCAAAGTAGGCGAAAAGAAACAATCTCGCGCAATTTATGAGATCAGCGCCTTACCACTGAAAGAAGCCAAAGAATATTTCGAAACGCTTGAGCTCAAAGGTGCTAAACGAGAAATCGCTGACAAGATTGTCAAAGAGATTGGGGCACGTCTGCGCTTCTTAAATGACGTAGGCCTAGATTACCTTTCTCTCGAGCGTAGTGCTGACACCCTTTCTGGTGGTGAAGCTCAACGCATTCGCTTGGCTAGCCAGATTGGCTCAGGTTTAACGGGTGTGATGTATGTATTGGATGAACCGTCAATTGGTCTGCATCAGCGCGATAACGATCGCTTGATCGGCACCCTCAAGCACCTGCGTGATTTGGGCAATAGCGTTTTAGTCGTTGAGCATGATGAAGACATGATTCGCGCCTCTGACTGGGTGATTGATATTGGTCCTGGTGCCGGGGTTCATGGCGGCGAAGTAGTTGCTCAAGGTACACCGGCAGAAGTAGAAGCAAACCCAAATTCTTTAACGGGCGCTTATCTTGCTGGCAGAGAAGCCATTGCGGTTCCAGAAAATCGTATTCCTGTAAATGATCGTTTTTTAGAAATCATTGGCGCACGTGGCAATAACTTGCAATCGGTTCACGCCAAAATTCCCGTTGGATTATTAACCTGCGTTACGGGTGTATCCGGTTCGGGTAAATCCACCTTAATTAATGACACCTTGCATCATGCGGTCGCTCAGCATCTGTACGGCTCAAATGCAGAGCCTGCAGCACATGATGCAATCAAGGGTCTAGAGCATTTCGATAAAGTCATTAGTGTTGACCAATCCCCGATTGGTAGGACACCGCGCTCTAACCCAGCCACTTATACCGGCTTATTTACTCCGATTAGAGAACTCTTCGCTGGCGTACCCGCATCACGCGAGCGTGGCTATGAAGCTGGTCGCTTCTCTTTCAACGTTAAGGGTGGTCGCTGCGACTCCTGTGAAGGTGATGGCGTACTCAAAGTAGAAATGCACTTCTTGCCAGACGTGTATGTTCCGTGCGATGTATGTCACGGTAAGCGCTACAACCGCGAGACCTTAGATATTCGCTACAAGGGCAAGAATATTCATGAAGTGCTATCGATGACAATCGAACAAGCCCATGAATTCTTTGAAGCCGTTCCAGTTGTTAAGCGCAAACTCAAAACATTGCTAGATGTAGGTCTTGGCTATGTGAAGCTCGGGCAAAGCGCCACCACCCTATCCGGCGGTGAAGCGCAACGCGTGAAACTTTCTCTTGAGCTCTCTAAGCGTGATACCGGTAGAACCTTATATATTCTCGATGAACCAACTACTGGTTTGCATTTCCACGATATCCAATTGCTATTAACAGTGATTCAAACACTCAAGAAGCAAGGCAATACGATTGTCATCATTGAGCACAACTTAGATGTGATTAAGACGGCTGATTGGATTATTGACTTAGGGCCTAAGGGTGGCGCTGGCGGTGGACAGATCATTGCTACCGGCACACCTGAAGATGTGGCTAAAAATGAATTAAGTTTTACAGGCCACTACCTAGCACCACTGCTGACTCGTAAAACACCCACTCCTGTAGCAAGCAAAAAGAAAGCGAAGTAAAGCAACAAAAGCTTGCAGTGCCTGGATTGATCTCAGAGTAATTTAGCTTCAGCTAAATCAGTCGCCTCTGAATTGCCTGAGATCACCAAAATATCATTAGCCTCAAGCATAAGTTCTGGAACGGGGTCTAACTTCACGTAATCTGCGTTTCGACGCTTGCGGCGCACTGTCTGAACATTGACACCCTCTGTCTCCAGATGAAGTTCGCCGAGCGTTTTGCCAATTGCTTGTGAATGGGTTAGCAAGGTAATTGCGTGTAAGCGCCAAGATTCATTCGAACCAAAGTCATCGTCTGCAGATCCTCGGAAATAGCCCCTGAGCAAGCTGTACCGCTCTTCTCTTGCTGTAGTTATGCGTCGCACTACCTTACGCATTGGCACACCCATGATCAGCAGAACATGGGAAGCGATCATCAAACTGCCTTCAATGAGCTCTGGTACAACTTCGGTTGCGCCGGCCGCCTGAAGCTTAGCAATATCTGCATCATCTCTAGTGCGCACCAATACGGTCATACCTGGACGCAAATGCTCAACTTGACGCAGAACTCGCATGCTTGCTGCAGTATCAGCATAGGTAATGACAACTGCTTTTGCTCTTGAGAGGCCTGCAGCGACTAAATAATTTTCACGACTCGCATCTCCATAAACTACATTATCCCCAGCAGCAGCAGCCTCTTTAACGCGATCAGGATCTAAATCCAAAGCAATGTAAGGAATTTTTTCTTGATCGAGCATACGCGCTAAACTTTGGCCAGAACGACCAAAACCACAAATAACTACATGGTTTTCATTGCGCACACTTTTAGAAGCAACCCGAGTGAGCGCAAGTGATTGCAGCAACCATTCATTGCTAGAGAAACGCATTGCTATGCGATCACTGTACTCAATCAGAAATGGTGCGCAGAACATCGAGATCAACATGGCTGCCAATACTGCTTGACTTAAAGTAGGGTCAATCAAATCTAATCCATCAATTTGATTGAGCAACACAAAGCCGAATTCGCCCGCCTGAGCTAGGCACAAGCCCGTTCTAATCGAGATACCAGGACTTGACCCAAACCCGCGTGATAACAAGGCGATAAGACCAAACTTAAAGATCAGGGGGCCAACCAAGAGCACCAAAACCAGTAACCACTGCTCACGTATGACATTGAAATCGAGCAGCATGCCAATCGTAATAAAGAAGAGCCCGAGCAAGACATCGCGGAACGGTTTGACATCCTCTTCGACCTGGTGACGGTAAGGGGTTTCGGAAATCAACATGCCTGCCAAGAACGCACCAAGCGCTAGTGATAAGCCAAAGTGTTCGGTTAATCCTGCCATGCCCAAAACAATCAACAAGAGGTTAAGCATGAACAATTCTTGTGAGCGCAGCTTAGCAACTAATTTAAACCAATGGCTCATCAAACTTTGGCCGATGAAGAAAATCAATACCAAGGCAATTGTGATTTTGATTGAGGCTGCAGTAAGCGCAACAAATAAATCCGATGGATTTTTTCCAAGTGATGGCAACAAGATCAGCAGGAAGACCACGGCTAAATCCTGGAATAACAAAATGCCTACGACATTACGGCCATGCTCCGTCTCCAACTCAGCACGGTCAGAGATCAGTTTGGTCACAATGGCAGTAGATGACATTGCTAAAGCGCCGCCTAAGGCGATCGCAGCATGCCATGAAATCGGATAAATCCAATTGATCAAAAGACTCGCCGGGACCGCCAGCAACATAGTCAAGATGACCTGACTGCCCCCCAGTCCAAATACGATAGACCGCATGGCTCTTAGCTTGTGAAGATTAAATTCCAGGCCGATTGAGAACATCAGGAAAACCACGCCAAATTCAGCCAAATACTTCACCGTAGCCGTATCATTTGCCAGACCAAGGGCATGGGGACCAATCAGCACGCCAATGGCCAAATAGCCCAAAATAGGCGGCAAGCCAAAATAGCGGAAAATAACCACTCCGGCCACACCCGAGGCCAGGAGAATGAGGGTTAATTGAAGGACTGACGGCATATACTTACTCGATGATAGCTAAGACTCGTGAACGTACCCTAAAGCTTGCGCGCGACACCCTCACTATTGAGGCTGCTGCACTGCAAACCATGCGTGATCGCCTTGAAGGCGCTAACGCTGACGCCCTTGTGCTGGCAGTTGAGCTTTTACATGGCTGCAAAGGCAGAATCGTGGTGTCCGGAATCGGCAAATCGGGGCATATTGCCCGAAAAATTGCTGCCACCTTTGCCTCCACCGGATCCCCAGCATTTTTTGTTCATCCTGCAGAAGCCAGCCACGGTGATCTAGGTATGGTGACCAGAGATGATGTTTTCGTCGCCCTTTCTAATTCTGGTGAGACCGATGAACTTCTCACCATCGTTCCAATCGTAAAACGCACCGGCGCAAAACTCATTGCCCTTACTGGTGCTCCAAATTCTTCTCTTGCAAAATTAGCAGACGCACACTTAGATACTAGTGTTGAAAAAGAAGCTTGCCCTTTAAATCTCGCGCCCACTACTAGTACTACTGCAGCGCTAGCAATGGGTGATGCGCTAGCGGTTGCCTTATTAGATGCTCGAGGTTTTGAGGCTGAGGACTTTATTCGTTCGCATCCTGGCGGCAGACTAGGTCGCAAGCAATTGATGCATGTCAGTGAAGTGATGCGTAGTCTTGCAGATACCCCAAAGATATCTATCGACGCCTCACTGCAAGATGCCTTGCTTGAGATGACATCAAAGCGTATGGGTATGGTGGTAATACTAGATGCCAACCAAAAAGTATTTGGCATATTGACCGATGGGGACTTACGTCGCCTCCTGGAAAAAACCACTAACCTTGGTGGCATCAAACTAGAGAGCGCAACCACTCCGGGCCCGCGCACCATCACTGCGGAGCTACTTGCCGAAGAAGCAATTGAGATGATGGAAAAACATCGCATCAATCATCTGGTGGTTACTGACGACAAAGGCCATTTAATGGGCGCATTAAATCTGCATGATTTATTTGCTGCCAAAGTCATTTAATTTAATTAGTAATCGAACTTTTTTATGCCTAGTGCCTTTACTCCCCACAATACCAATCCTTTAACACAATACCCGCAAGCTTGGGAGCGCGCTAGCCAAGTAAAACTCCTTGTTTTGGATGTTGATGGTGTTCTGACTAATGGACAGGTTTGGATTGGCGCAGATGGCAAAGAATCTGCGAAAGCTTTTGATATTCAAGATGGATTAGGTATCAAATTATTAGAGCAATGCGGCATTGCTACCGCCATCATTACTGGTAGAAATTCCAAAATGGTTTTAGCGCGCTGTGAAGAGCTTGGAATTAAACATGTGCACATGGGTGTTGAAAATAAAGCTATCGCATTGGGAGAAGTCGTTAAATCTCTTGGGCTGACTACAGCTGATTGTGCTGTTATGGGTGATGATTGGCCAGATCTACCAATGATGAAAAATGCAGGCCTACGGATTTGTCCGGCGCAAGGTCATGAGGCTGTTAAAGAATTTGCTCACCTAGTGACGACTCGTAGCGGCGGTAACAGTGCCGTTCGCGAAGTATGCGATCTGATTCTGAAAGCACAGAATCGTTATGAAGAATTGCTAAATAAGGCCCGTAGCTAAGCAATGCAGTTGAAGCCTCAACAAATTAAAGTCGGCATTGGTCGCATCCTTTTGCGCCTGATGCCCTTGATTTTGATGGGTGCACTAACACTAGTAACCTTTTGGCTTGTGCAAAAAAATACCCCGCCACAAAAATCTCCTTTAGAACGTGTGCGACTCCACGAGCCTGACTACACCATTAAAGATGGTGCACTGTCTGCCTTAAATGAATTAGGCAATACCAAATATCGAATTTTGGGAGTCAAAGTTACCCACTACGATGACGATGCCTCAATCGATATCCTCACACCTCGCATGCGTTTGTTTCAGGCAGAGAAAGCGCCTGTAACGGTAAAGTCAGATACAGGACATGTTGATGGTGACCTCACTATTTTGGATTTGCACGATAACGCCAGCATCTTTCGTCCCGCTCAAGAGGCGACAGCATCACAGCCAGCTACTTTAAGAATGTTGGCTAGCTCAAGCTATTTCAAAGTACTTATCAACGATGACATTATCGAAACGGATCGGCCGATTACCCTTGAGCAAGGGATGTCGATCATGAACTCTACCGACGGTGGTATTTTTAATAACGTTGAGCAAAGCATGGTTCTCACCGGTCAAGTCAAAGGGCGCATTGAACGCGCGCCGAGGGACAAACCATAAAATGGTTCCGATGAAATACTTGCTCACACGTTTAGCGTTACTCAGCTGTCTCGCGCTTGCGTTGACTGCTCCTTTTTCAGCGCGGGCTGAAAAAGCAGATCAAGATAAACCCGTCATCCTCGAGGCAGAAAAAGTTTCCGTAGACGATGTCAAACAAGTTTATGACCTTAATGGTCAAGTCTTACTGATTAAGGGCAGCATCGTTGTTACCGGCGAAGATGGACATATTGCAGTAGATCCTCAAGGTTATGAATTTGTCGATGTTATTGGCACGCCCGATGCAGTAGCAAGCTTTAGACAACGTCGTGAAGGGCTTGCGGATGAATTCATGCAAGGCCGCGGCGCCCAAGTGACATATGACGCAAAGACTGAATTCCTGACGCTTACCGGCGATGCTAGCCTCAAGCGCTTACTTAATATGCAAATGCTTGATCAGCTCAAAGGCTCGAAAATTGAGTACGATGATGTAAAGCAGTACTATCGAGTTGTACCTCCCAAAGATGCAAAGCCGGATGACCTGCCTACAGCAAGAGCCATCCTTTCACCAAGACGAAAAGCAACCCTAGAGAAATGACAGCGGATTTAGCCCAAATCAATGACGCGCCAACACTAAGCGCCCATAATCTACAAAAGCGTTATGGCTCAAGAACCGTAGTTCGGGACGTATCAGTCCAAGTGCGGTGCGGTGAAGTCGTTGGATTACTGGGGCCAAATGGAGCTGGCAAAACAACTTCCTTCTATATGATTGTTGGCCTTGTCCCACTCGATGGGGGTAACATCGTTTTAGACGGCGCAGATATTACACATTTACCTATTCATCAACGTGCTCGCATGGGTCTCTCCTATTTGCCGCAAGAAGCCTCCGTGTTCAGAAAGTTGAACGTAGCGGAAAATATTCAAGCTGTACTAGAGCTCCAGGTTCAAGGCGGTAAACCCCTTAGTAAGGCTGAAATTGCCAACCGCCTGGATGAGCTCTTAGGTGAACTCCAAATCAGCCATCTTCGTAATAACCCAGCCCTATCGCTTTCGGGTGGTGAACGTAGGCGCGTGGAGATTGCTAGAGCTCTCGCTTCTCAGCCAAAATTTATCTTGTTAGATGAACCATTTGCTGGTGTTGACCCTATTGCCGTTGGGGAAATTCAAAGAATTGTGCGCTTCCTACGAGATCGCCAAATTGGGGTGCTCATTACCGACCATAATGTTCGTGAAACTCTAGGCATCTGTGATCACGCCTACATCATTAGTGAAGGCAGCGTATTGGCCGAAGGCAAGCCTGAGCAGATTATTCAAAATGATGCCGTTAGAAGAGTCTATCTGGGCGAAAACTTCCGGATGTAAGCCAGATAAGGCTCTTTGCTTTTAAAGTAATAAAAATTGCACTTCCCTCTTGGTTTTCAGCAAATTCGCTGATACGCTGGAGGCTCATGGTTTATTTTCCAAAAAAAACAGCACGAAAAATTTCAGGGGCTTGCTGCGCACCCCAGGTATGACTATGCGCATGCATCTATAGCATCTATAAAAGGAGTCGCTAATGAATTTGAAAATTAATAGCCGTCATGTGGAAGTTACCCCTGCCATGCGCTCTCACTTGGAGGCGGGACTAGCCAAAATTCGTAAGCACTTCGACCACGTCATTGATGCGTCTGCCTTTTTGGTGGTAGATAAAGCCAAAGAAAAGGATCTACGTCAAAGCGCTGAAATCACTATTCACCTTAAGGGCAAGGACTTGTTCGCTGAAGCACATAACGCAGATCTCTATCACGCCATGGATGCCGTGGTTGATAAACTAGAGCGTCAAGTCGTAAAACATAAAGAAAAGATTCAGGATCATCATCACGAAAAGCATTTTGAGTGATTAATTGCGTCAGGACACCTATAATCAATTCACATGAATGCCCTGATTAATCTTTTTACTCCCGACTGCATTGCATTAGACATCCCTGCCAAAAGCAGGGCTGATGCATTTGCAGCCGCTGGAGAACTATTCTCCAAACAAACCGGTATCGCAGCTAACTCAGTAGTAGAGTTCCTCAATGCTCGCGAAGATTTAGGCTCCACCGCTCTTGGCGCTGGAGTGGCAATACCCCATGGTCGCGTTAAAGGCTTAAAGCAGCCTAGTGCGACCTTTATGAGACTGCAAAATCCAATTGAATTTGCAGCTCCGGATGGCGAAGCGGTATCCATCATGATTTTCCTATTGGTGCCCGAAAAAGCTACGCAACAACATTTAGAAATTTTGTCTTCGATTGCTCAGCTACTATCAGATGCTGATGCTCGCCAGACTCTATCGTCTGCAGCGGATCCTTTAAAAGTTTGCGAACTCCTACAGCACTGGGGCACAGCAAAATGACCCAGCTATTACTCCTAGAGGGAGTAACTGCCCAGCAGATTTTTGATGATAATGTTTCTGACTTAAAGCTTTCTTGGATCGGTGGCCTTGAAGGCGCGGATCGCACATTTCCGTCTGAGGCCGTAAAGGCAGCCGCTGCTAGCTCAGACTTAGTAGGTCACTTAAACCTCATCCACCCAAGTCGTATTCAGATTTTTGGTGAGCAAGAGGTTGACTATCACGCAGCCTTAGAGCCAAAACAAAGACAAGAACAAATTGCTAACTTGATATCCAAGACTCCGCCTTGCGTCATCGTAGCCGATGGCAAGAGCGCAGATCCTGACTTACAGTTGTTCTGTCAGCGCTCTTCAACCCCTTTGTTCACTACTGCGATTTCTGCGGCAGAAGTCATTGATCATTTACGCACCTACTTAACCAAAATTGGCGCACCTCAAATCACGATGCATGGTGTCTTTATGGACATCCTCGGTTTAGGGGTACTCCTCACTGGTGAATCTGGTCTAGGTAAAAGTGAATTAGGTCTTGAGCTCATATCTCGCGGGCATGGTCTAGTTGCTGACGATGCCGTTGACTTTGCACGCCTTGGACCTGATTACATTGAGGGTCGCTGCCCAGTGATCTTACGCAACTTACTTGAGGTGCGTGGATTAGGCTTACTAGATATTCGCACGATCTTTGGTGAAACTGCTGTACGTCGCAAATTAAAACTCCGCCTGAATGTTCAACTTGTTCGAAGAACCGATGGTGAATTTGAGCGCCTGCCCCTTGAGACCCAACATATCGATGTATTGGGTATTCCAATTCGAACAGTGAAAATTCAGGTGGCTGCAGGTCGTAACTTAGCGGTATTAGTTGAAGCCGCTGTTCGCAATACTATTTTGCAACTGCGTGGCATTGATACCTTAAAAGAATTTATCGAACGTCAGCGCATTCAAATGAATGCTGAAGCTGATGCAACCAAGTCACAAGGTCGCCTGCTCTAAGTTATGCAGATAAATCTGATTACCGGAATCTCAGGCTCAGGTAAATCAGTAGCCCTGAGAGCTTTTGAAGATGCGGGCTATGACTGTGTAGACAATCTTCCTGTTCCTCTTCTAGAAAGCCTTATCTCCACCCTTGAAAAAGAAAAGTGTGAGCAAGTCGCCGTCGCTATCGATGCTCGTCGTGGGCAATCAATTGAAAATTTACCCTCGATTCTTGAAAACTTACGCAAAAGTCACCAAGTCAGAATTGTTTTCTTAAATGCTGATACAAATACCCTCATTCAGCGCTTTTCTGAGACACGTCGACGCCACCCCCTATCCACGAATCCCAAGCAGTCTCAATCTGCGACATTAATTGAAGCAATTGATAAAGAACGTAATCTGTTGGAGCCCTTACGCACCCAGGCTCACAGCATCGATACCAGCAATCTACCTGCACATGCACTACGCTCCTGGATTCAGGATCTCCTCAAAGACAAACCTGTAGGTCTCACGGTCATTTTTGAATCTTTTGGCTTTAAAAAAGGTGTTCCCAGCGAAGCGGATCTGGTGTTTGATGTACGCTGCCTACCAAATCCTCATTACGACAAAGTATTGAGGCCTCTCACTGGCAATGACAAACCCGTAAAAGAATTTCTGGAAAAAATTCCAGAGGTATTGAGTATGGAATCAGACATCACGCAATTCATTAATAAGTGGTTGCCCCACTACATTGCTGATGGTCGCAGTTATTTAACGGTAGCTGTTGGTTGCACTGGCGGTCAACATCGCTCCGTTTATTTGGTCAACCGCTTAAGCGAACACTTCCGCGCCCAAAAAGACCTTATAGATTTACAGCTTAATTTTTTAGATCGTCATCGCGAACTAGACTCAAGCCTTGCAGCAAAGTCTTAATCGGCTGCGGTAGGCCATAGCGCCCCAACTGATTTAAAGGCACCCACTTTAGATCCGGATTTGAGAAGACCAACTCTTTTGAGCTACTTGCCCGCCAAATCTGCATCCACAAACGACGATGCGTAAAGACATGCTTAATTTCTTCGCTGTGCTTTACTGACTTACATACTTTCATCAGCGTAGCTAACTTTTCATCAGGTAATGCAAGGGCAAATAATGTTTCTGCACCGGTATCTGCGCTCTTTGCACCAGATACCCTTGGCGTCCACGGCCCCTCCGGCAAAGACCAAAGGCCACCCCAAATAGCTTTACTTGGGCGTTTTTGCAATAGGACAGAATTACCCCAGCGCATCAGCAACATATTGCAATCAAATTCTGGAGATTTTGTCTTCTTCGTTTTTTGCGGAAGTAAAAGAACTTGATCGCTTAAATTAGCTTGGCAATTTTTCGCAAATGGGCATTTCTTTTCCGAACCTAAACAAACAGGTTTACGTGACGTACACCAAGTAGCGCCAAAGTCCATCAACGCCTGCGTATACACTGGCATGTCTGCCGGCTTACTTGGCAATAAGTCGGTTGCTAAAGTCCATAGGCGATCGTTTACTACCTTATCTTGTATCGGACCCTCGATTGCAAATAGACGCGCAAGAATACGCTTCACATTGGCATCCAGAATAGGCGCGCGCTCATGAAACGCGAAAGCTGCGATAGCACCTGCAGTAGAGCGACCGATACCTTTCAATTGCTCAAGTAAAGCTGGGTCACTGGGAAACTGGCCCTTGAACTCTGCCATGACCTGCTTTGCACAAGCATGTAAATTTCTGGCGCGCGAGTAATAACCTAAACCAGCCCACTCGGCGAGCACCTCATCAATAACAGCAACGGCTAATTTTTTAACTGTTGGAAAGCGCTTCATAAAGCGTGGATAACGCTCAAGGACAGTAGCCACTTGAGTTTGCTGCAACATGATTTCTGAAACCCATACTGCATAAGGGTCTCGATTACCTTGCCACGGTAAGCCCGAACGCCCACTGATCGCATGCCAAGCCACCAACTTTGAAGCAAATGTGTTGATCAACGTTTTTGACATTGGGGACAGAAATAAGTAGAGCGTTGACCTTGTACTATCTGATTAATCGGTATTTTACATACCTTGCATGGCAAGCCTTTGCGATCATAGACTTTGGTTTGAACCATAAAGTGGCCGGGATCACCGTCGCTATTCACAAAATCTTTTAATGAGCTGCCACCCGCATCGATTGCTTTTTTCAATATGGATCTCACCGCTTTAGCAAGACGAGAGCATTGTGGGCGAGTGAGCTTGCCGGCCGCCTTTGCAGGATGAATGCCTGCCTCAAATAAACTTTCTGAGCAATAAATATTACCAACACCAACAACTGCTTGGCCGGCCAACAGAAATTGCTTCACAGCCACGCTGCGCTTACGGGAAGTTCGGTACAAAATGTCTGCGCCCAGCTCACCAGAAAACTCCGGCGAAAATGGTTCCACGCCCAGCTTTTGTAAAAGCGTAAATTTTTCAATAGGGCCTTTTGACTTGGGATGCCACAAGACTGCGCCAAACTTTCGTGGGTCATGTAAGCGCAAGCTGAACTTTGCAAATTCCAACGTGACCCGATCATGGGTCTTCAGGGGGTCGGAACTTGGAAGGACGCGCAGAGTCCCTGTCATTCCCAGATGAATCAGCAAATAACCTGTATCCATTTCCAATAAAAGATACTTCCCGCGCCTTTCAATAGCGTGCACTGTTTGACCGGGCAAGGTTTTAGGAAGGCTAGCCGGCACAGGCCAGCGCAAGCGTCCGTCAATAATCTTGACGGCACTGACCTTCCGCCCCTCGAGATGGGGGGCGATTCCTAATCGGGTGACTTCTACTTCTGGAAGTTCTGGCATAAATGGATTGTAGATTCGCGGATTAGAATGTGCTTATGAATAAATTCAGACTAAAACCTCTCTTACAGGGTTTATTCCTGGCAGCCCTGACTGGTGGAGCAATTTCATCAGCGCATGCCCAGACCCAGCAAGATGGATTGCAAACCGGTGAAGCAGTATTTGAAGTGCTCGCCTCAGAAATTGCCATTCAGCGGGGTGAGGCTGGGTTGGCATATAACACCTACCTGGAAATGGCTCGTCAATATAAAGATCCTAGGCTCGCCCAAAGAGCTATGGAAATTGCGATTGCAGGTGGATCTCCTGATTTAGCCATGCAAGCAGCCAAAACATGGGATGAACTATCTCCAAACTCGGATACAAAACCCAAAGAAGTATTGGTGACCCTCTTGGTATTAAGCAACCGCTGGAATGATGCAGTAAAGCCAGCCATTGCTTTACTACGCCAACAAACACCTGCGGAACAAGAAAATACCCTCTTACAGTTACAAGCATTACTAGCTAAAGCGAAAGATGAGTCTGAGGCCTTACGCGCTTTTTATGACATTGCATCTTCTGTCAAGATTCCTCCCAAGGATCCTGGCTTACTTTATACGTACGCCATGTCTGCTGAAAAAGCAGGTCACATTGATGTAATGGAAAAAACTTTGCGCGATATTTTGCGCAAGAACCCAAATGATGTGAATTCGTTAAATGCTCTTGGTTACTCCTTAGCTGATCGCAATATAAAGCTACCTGAAGCACTTACACTCATTAGCAAAGCACATCAACTCTCACCAAAAGATAGTTTTATTTTGGATAGCCTAGGTTGGGTAAACTTCCGTCTTGGCAAAAATACACTTGCCTTAGAACAGTTGCAGCAAGCATTTGCCATGAAACCAGAAGCAGATATTGCAGCCCATACTGGTGAAGTGTTATGGGCAATGAATCGCCGTCCTGAAGCAGAAGAAATGTGGCGTCAAGGACAAAAGTTAGATGCCAATAATCCAACCCTCAAAGAAACCTTACAACGTCTAAAGCCTGACTGGGCAAAGGATGACCAGATTTCCAAGGGCTCGTGGGATGGGCGCTTTTCAGTCAAAGTGATTGGTTTAACTGAGTCGCAAAACCAAGGTGGCTCTGGTGGCTTTACTTTGACCCAAGACGCATTAAAAGATGTTTTAGAAATCCGTAGCCCTATGGGCGGATCAATTGCGAAAATCACTATTACACCTGGTGAAGCTACGCTCGAAAGTGATGGCAAAGTTGTTACTGCATTGGATGCAGATACATTGGTACAAAATACTTTAGGCCTTCCGCTACCAGCGCGTGGACTATCCAATTGGTTAAGAGGCGAAGTGCGCCCCGGAAGCGAAGCAAGTATCGAGAGAAACCCCAAGGGTCAAGTGAGCAAAATTAGTCAAGACGGTTGGGACTTGGTATACACATGGAGTAATACCAATCGGCTTGAAAAACTGATCATGACACGCAGCTCTAATATCGGCTCGATTGATATTCGCCTCGTATTTGATCGCCCGAATGATTAAGCAAAACCATTATGGCGAACTCTGATCAGTTAACACTTCGGTCGCCAGCCAAGCTCAATCTTTTTCTTCATATCATTGGGCGCAGAGATGATGGATATCATCTACTTCAATCTGTTTTTCAGCTGATTGATTGGTGCGATACCATTCACTTAAAAAGCATTTCTGAAAACGAAGTGCGCCGCATTAATGCAATCCCTGGCGTTCCGCCCGAACAAGATTTAGTCGTACGCGCGGCAAACTTACTCAAAGATTTTTGCAAGATTGAAGCTGGTGTTGAAATCGATCTTCAAAAAGAAATTCCGATGGGTGCCGGTATGGGGGGTGGATCCTCTGATGCAGCTACTACCCTAATTGGCCTGAATGCCCTTTGGAATCTCAATCTATCCAAAGAAACGCTTTGCACCCTGGGATTAAAGCTTGGGGCTGATGTCCCATTTTTCATTTTTGGTCAAAATGCCTTTGTTGAAGGCATTGGGGAGAAAATTCATGCAATTTCCCTTCAAAGCCCTGATTTTTTGGTGCTCTTTCCCAATAAAGGCATAGCAACCGTTAGCATTTTTCAAGACCCGGAATTGACCCGAGATCACGCTCAGATTACAATTGATGGCTTTCTTGCATCGCCAATGTCATTTCAGTCCAATGATTGTCAGGCGGTAGCGATGCGGATTTGCCCAGAAGTGAAGCAAGCTTTGAATTGGATTAACCAGGCAATACCGGGCTCACAGCCCCGAATGTCTGGCTCTGGAAGTAGCGTTTTTGCAGTCTTAGATCCTAAGACTGACACCGCAAAACTAGAAAATCTTTTACAAAATCTTCCTAAAGGGTGGGTAGGCCGGATTGTTCGGGGGCTAAATAAAAATCCCGCTTACAATTTGGTTTCTTCAGATTAAGCTGTAGGGGAATCGCCAAGCTGGTTAAGGCACTGGATTTTGATTCCAGCATGCGAAGGTTCGAATCCTTCTTCCCCTGCCAAATACTGTAGAAACGATAAAGATAACCTTTTGACCCCATAAAACCCTTAAGACTATGTCCTCCACAAACGCAGATTTATTGACTCTTTTCACAGGCAACGCAAATCCCGTTTTGGCTGAGGCTGTAGCCAAAGAACTCAATCTCCCAATGGGAAAAGCCTTTGTTGGCCGATTCTCCGATGGTGAGATCCAAGTAGAAATTCAAGAGAACGTTCGCGGCAAGAATGTCGTGGTCATCCAATCAACCTGCGCACCTACAAATGACAGCTTGATGGAACTCATGATCATGATTGATGCCCTGAAACGAGCATCTGCAAGCTGCATAACCGCAGTGATTCCTTACTTCGGTTATGCCCGTCAAGACCGCCGCCCTCGTTCTGCACGCGTTGCAATCTCTGCTCGTATTGTGGCTAACATGCTTCAGTCAGTTGCTGGCATCGAACGCGTTTTGACAATGGATCTTCATGCAGATCAAATTCAAGGCTTCTTTGATATTCCGGTAGACAACATCTATGCTTCCCCAGTCCTTTTAGCTGACCTAGAAGCACAGAAGACCAAAAAAGATCTGATCATCGTATCTCCAGATATTGGCGGTGTAGTACGCGCCCGCGCAATGGCCAAGCAATTAGGCACTGATTTAGCCATTATTGATAAACGTCGCCCTAAAGCGAACGTATCTGAAGTAATGCACCTGATTGGCGAAGTAGAAGGCCGTCACTGCGTCATCATGGATGACATCATCGATACCGGTGGAACACTCTGTAAGGCCGCTGAAGCGCTTAAAGAGCGTGGTGCCAAGGGTGTTACCGCCTACTGTACTCACGCCGTGCTATCAGGCGGTGCTGTAGCCCGTATTGCTGCTTCTGAATTAGATGAGCTAGTAGTCACCGACACCATTCCTCTGACGCCAGAGGCGATGAAAGTGTCCAAAATTCGTCAATTGAGCGTCGCTCCGATTCTTGCTGAAACCCTTTCCCGCATTAGCAAAGGTGATTCAGTGATGTCGATGTTTGCTGAATAAGCCAAAAATCACCGTTTTACCCCAGTTTTTGGTAGTTTTAAGCCTTTTGTAGGCAAAAACTTCCTTTCCCACGATATAATCGAAGGCTTTTCCGTTTGGTCGCGAACGGAAATTAACCTTAATTAGGAAATTCATCATGAAAGTAGTTGCCTTTGAAAGAAGCGTACAGGGAACGGGTGCGAGCCGCCGTCTGCGCAATTCCGGAAAAACTCCGGGAATCGTTTACGGTAGTAAAGATCCAGTTTCGGTCATCGAGTTAGACCATAACGCGTTGTTCCATGCTCTCCGCAAGGAAGCATTCCACTCATCCATTCTGGATTTGGAAATTGATGGCAAGACACAAAAAGTGTTGTTGCGCGATTACCAAATGCATCCATTTAAGCCATTGGTATTGCACATTGACTTCCAGCGCGTATCCGCGACTGAGAAAGTTCATATGCGCGTTCCATTGCACTTCACCAATGCTGATTCCTCAGCTGCCGTTAAATTGCAAGGCGCTGTTATTAGCCACATCCTTACTGAACTTGAAGTTTCTTGCTTACCAGCAGACTTGCCAGAGTTCATCGAAGTGGACTTGGCGAAGATTGAAGTTGGTCATGGTGTTCACGCTAAAGATCTTGCATTGCCAAAAGGCGTTACTTTGGTATTACATGTTGAACAAGAGAACCCAGTACTTGCAAACGCACGTATTCCAGCGGTTAAATCTGCTGATACAGAAGCAGCTCCTGCGGCACCAGCTGCAGCAGCTCCTGCGGCCGATGCTGCAAAGGATAAAGCTTAATTTATTAGCTAAATCGCTTGTACTAGAAGGCCTGCGCAAGCGGGCCTTTTTTATTGCTTTAAATTTTCATTCTTTTTTGGCGAAATACTTTTATATCTTTAAACTCTCAGCATGACTAAATTAATTGTTGGCTTAGGCAACCCTGGAGACGAACACGCAGTAGACCGGCACAATGCTGGCTTCTGGTTTATTGACGCCTTGGCAAAACAACTAAGCACTCGCTTTGAATCAGAAAAGCGCTTTCATGGAAAAGTGGCAAAGGCGAAATGGGAAGGTGAAGATCTTTACTTACTCAAGCCCAGCACTTACATGAATCTTAGTGGTCAGTCAGTTGGGGCGCTTTGCCGCTTTCACAAAATCACTCCAGCAGATATTTTGGTGGTGCAAGATGAGCTTGATCTCAAGCCGGGTACTGCGCGCCTAAAGCTAGGCGGAGGAACTGGCGGCCATAATGGTCTAAAAGATATCCAAGCCCATTTAAGCACTCCTGATTATTGGCGTTTACGTCTAGGAATTGGCCACCCAAGAGATTTAGCGGGTGATGGGCGCCCTCTGGATGTTGCTGATTATGTATTGCGTAGACCACAATTAGCCGAGCAAAAACTGATCGATGCCAGCATTGAGAATGGCTTGCAAATATTGCCACTCTTTTTAAAGGGCGATACCCAAACAGCCATGATGGAGCTGCACTCTAAGGGCTAACCTAGTTAAGCCGCTTAGTTAAGCTGCTCAGTTAAGCAGCATTAGTCTTTTTGGCGGCAGTTAAAAGCTTGAACTTCACCATCAATTGGTCTTGAGTTTCTGTGTGCTCAGGATTAAATGGAATGCAGTCAACTGGGCAGACCTGGCGACACTGAGGCGCATCATAGTGACCTACGCATTCAGTACATTTATCAGGATTGATTTCGTAAATCTCCAGGCCCATATATATCGCATCATTTGGACATTCTGGCTCGCATACATCGCAGTTGATGCATTCGTCTGTGATCATTAAAGCCATGGTTTACTCGCCAATGTCACTCTTTTTACTCTTTATTCTGAGTGCCTGCTGCAATTTTTTGGACTAGCCATTTTTCCACTGATGGGAAAACAAATTTACTCACATCGCCACCCATTGAAGCAATCTCGCGCACAAAGGTACCAGAGATAAATTGATATTGATCAGATGGAGTTAAGAACAAAGTTTCAACATCGGGTAACAAATAACGATTCATACCGGCCATTTGGAACTCATACTCAAAGTCGGATACCGCACGTAAACCACGCACAATCACACGTGCATGATGCTCGCGAGCAAAATCTTTCAGCAAACCAGTAAAGCCAACGACTTTGACATTGGGGTAGTGGCCAAGCACTTCCTTCGCAATATCAATGCGCTCTTGTAATGTAAAAAATGGCCGCTTGCTACGACTATCAGCAACACCCACAATCAACTCTTTGAAAATGCTTGACGCACGGCGTACCAAGTCCTCGTGACCACGAGTAAATGGATCAAATGTTCCAGGGTATACGGCAACTGTCATAACGTTCCTAAGGCTTTATCGGCTACAGGCAAGAGTTTAGCCCCTTCCACTCCGAAATAGACAAGCTTTTACCTGTCCAGCCTCTAAGTATTTTCCACAATGCCAGTCGGGGAGCAGGGCTTCTACCTCCTCGCGTGGACGGCTAGAGGGAAATTCCACATAAATACCACCACCTGCTGAGTCATCGCACACCCTGCGAGCTTCAATAACCGCGCGACTCAATAGACTCGAATCCTGAAATGGCGGATCAATAAAAATCAGATTGCTGGAACGATCTGGCTGCTGTTTCAGAAATTCAAGGCTATCGCGTTGTAGAATTTCTACAATCCCAGCGGCTGGCGAAGACTGCAATAGAGCAAAATTAGCGCTTAAATGTGCACAAGCCTTTTTATCCATCTCAAGCAGCACTACAAATTCAGCCCCTCGTGAGGCAGCCTCAAAACCTAAAGCACCAGTCCCTGCAAAGAGATCTAAGCAGCGTAAGCCTGTTAAGTCTTGCCCCAGCCAATTAAATAACGTTTCGCGAATACGGTCAGTTGTAGGACGCAAACCCGGAAGATCCAGAACGGTTAATAACCGACTTCTCCAGTTACCACCAATGATCCGAACCCTCTTTGGTGGCTCTGCTTTTAGATTCTTGGTGGGCTTATTTATTTTTTGCTCCCAGCACAACAATCTTCATGCGATCCATTGCAAGATATTTTTTGAATGCCGCATTTACCTGATCCAAGGTAACCGCCTCAACTTGCTTAGTCCATATATCCATCGTATCAAGTGGTAAATCATTCCATACGATTGAAGATACGTTATCCAATAACTTACGATTGTTATCAATACGCAGCGGATAGCCGTTTACTAGATTTGCTTTCGCAGCAATGAGCTCAGACGGAGTAGGTCCATCAGCAATAAATTGACCTATTGTTGAGCTCATGACTTCTAAAGCCACTGAAGCTTGATCATTCTTGGTTTGTAGGCCTGCTTGGAAAATGCCATTATCTTTTCCGGGGGCGAAATAACTAAACACACTGTAAGCAAGACCGCGCTTCTCTCGCACTTCAGACATCAGGCGAGACACAAACCCGCCGCCACCTAGAATGTAGTTACCCACAAGTAAAGGGAAGTAGTCGGGGTTGTTGCGAGCTACCGCCGTCATCCCCATCGCAATGTGAGCCTGTTGCGCATCAAAAGGAATTTCAATTTCTCTTTGTGACAAGGGCTCTACAGGGGAGCGTTGTAACTCCGGTAATTTCGTAATAGCTTGGCCTGATTGAGGAATTTGTTTTAACAAAGCCTGAACGATTTCGTTTGCCTGAGGACGATCAACATCACCAACAATACTCACAATCATGCGATCACCACGGTAAAACTGTTTGTGAAACTCCTTCAAGTTATTTGTATTGATAGTGCTAACAGATTTTACAGTTGGAGAATCAGCCAATGGGTAGTTACCGTAAACTGATTTTTTAAAGCGACGCTCGAGGACAAACTCGGGTTTCGTTTCGGCCTCCAACAAGCCTGTAATCGTTCTTTGCTTCTCACGCTCAACGATTTTTGAATCATAAGTCGGTGCACTTAACATGGCGGAAGCTAGTTGCACCGCTCTATCGCGCAAGTCTTTTCTACTGAGACTACGGATACGCAGGATGGCGCGCTCACCACCCACTGATAAGCCAATATTTGCACCTAGGTCAGCGATTTCATCGGCAATTTGGGCCTCATTCAATAAGCCCTTATCACCACGGGCACCATAATTCATTAGGGCTGCAGTCATATCCGCAAGCCCACTCTTCCCTGCCGGATCATAGCGGTCGCCCGCATCAATACTGACCTCGATATCTACCATAGGCAGGGCTTTAGTTTGAACTAGATAAGCTTTAGCGCCTTTATAGGAATCTAACTTTTCGATAGGCAAGATGGCATGTACATTACCGAGAAAACCAAAAGTAAATAGGCAAGCGGCGAGACTCTTTACGAAAGGATTCATTATTTACTCTCCTTGCCTACGGATTTACGAGCTTGGGGATCTAGAACGGCGATTGTCAAACCATCGTCAACCAGATATTTTTTGGCAACCGCTTGAACTTGTTCAGGGGTAATGGTCTGCATTTTCTCCAACATGTAATCAATGTCTTTCCAAGAAAATCCTGCCATCTCTGAACTGCCGATTTCCATTGCCTGGCCAAAGATAGAATCACGCTTATAAATTTGCTCAGACAAAATACGTACTTTAATTCTCTTGAGCTCAGACTCTAATATTCCTTTTTGCTTTATCTCTTCAAGCGCCTTCCGAATGCTTACTTGCGCTTGATCAACTGTTTTACCTTTGGCCATCGTTGCGCCAATTAAAAATAGTTCTGGCCCACGCGAGATCATGTCATAACCCACGCCAACGTCATTGACTACCTTTTCTTGCTTAACAAGGGTGCGATTTAAGCGTGCATTGTCATACCCATCAAGCACTGCTGTCAGGAGCTCTAAAGCATAGGGCTCAGGGTCATCTAACTTACCAGGCTCAAGACGAGGAGCTTTCCAAGCCATAGACAATTGGGCGCTATCAGCCGGGGCCTTAACCTGGGTCTGCTTAATACCTTTTTGCGGCGGCTCAATTTGTGGCTTACGAACCGGTAATTCGTGGGCACTGGCTACACCATAATATTTTTCTACCAAGCCTAAAACTTTTTTTGAATCTATATCGCCGGTGATAACTACTGTTGCGTTGTTTGGTGCGTACCAACTGCGATACCAATCTCGCGCATCAGATGCCTTCATATTTTGCAAATCATTCATCCAACCAATCACCGGATGACGGTATGGTGAACTCATATAAGCAGTTGCCATCAATGATTCATTCAGCAAACTACTTGGATTATCTTCGGTGCGTAAACGGCGCTCTTCCATTATTACCTGGATTTCTTTTAAGAACTCTGCATCATCAAAATTCAGATTAGACATTCGGTCTGCTTCAAGCTTGATGACATCCTCCAGCTTTGATTGCTCAACTTGCTGAAAGTAAGCGGTGTAATCGCGTGATGTAAAAGCATTTTCGCGCCCACCGACAGCAGCTACTAAACGAGAGAATTCACCTGCTTTGACTTTGTCGGTGCCTTTAAACATCATGTGCTCAAGTACGTGGGCCACCCCAGTCTTACCATTGACTTCATCCATGGAGCCAGCTCGATACCAAACCATGTGAGCCACTGTTGGTGCGCGATGATCTTCTCTAACAATCAATTTAAGACCATTGCCTAATTGAAATTGATGCGTATCACCCAAATCAGGGCCAGCAGCCTGAGCCGATTGAGCAAATACGATGAATAGAAAGGAAATTCGGAGTAAATTGGAAAGCATCTGCTAAATCACCATATCCTTAGAATTAAATTGATAAGATGCAAGGTTTAAATTGTATCGATTATGTTCGGCTTACGTAAAACACTCGGATCTCTTTTCAAATCAAGCAAGGTTGATGAATCTTGGTTTGAAACTTTAGGAGAATCACTCATTCAAAGCGATGTGGGTCTCCCTACGACCGAACAACTCATCAACAAACTACGTAAAGCAGCAAAATCCGAAAAAGCTTCTAGCCCAGAAGAGTTGCAAGCACTTCTTATTCAAGAAGTGAGCGCACTATTAACTGCTATTGAACCTTCACCAAACCCCCTGTTTACAAGTGATAAGCCTAACACTCCAGAGGTGTGGTTAGTTGTAGGGGTAAATGGTGCCGGTAAAACTACGACCATTGGCAAACTCTGTCGACTCTTTCAGTCTCAAGGTAAATCGGTACTCCTAGCTGCAGGAGATACCTTTAGAGCTGCCGCACGTAATCAACTCCAGGAATGGGGTGGACGTAATCAGGTTGACGTGATCACTCAAGAAGGTGGCGATGCCGCTGCAGTTGCTCACGATGCCATTCACGCCGCCATCTCACGCAAGAACGATATTCTCATCATCGACACTGCAGGTCGTCTTGCTACCCAAGATAACCTCATGGAAGAGCTCAAGAAAGTAAAGCGTGTCATTGGAAAAGCGCTTCCCGGGGCGCCTCACCACACCCTCCTTGTTTTGGATGGCAATACTGGGCAGAACGGCTTAAGCCAAGTAAAGGCCTTTCATGCCGCTCTTGGTCTGACTGGCATCATCGTCACCAAGCTGGATGGCACCGCCAAGGGCGGGGTGATCTGCGCACTAGCCCACACCCTACAAGATGGCCCAAAACCCGCTGTTTTGGCTCTAGGTAAGGGAGAGGGGATCGATGATTTAGCCCCCTTCACAGCAGGGCAATATTCATCTGAATTATTCAATTAAATCAATAGTTTATATAGCATCTAAGTGGCATAATTACCATTAGCACTCTCTTGACAAGAGTGCTAAAATAGAAATCTATTAACACCTCATATTTATAAAAAAATGGTTCAAAAGAAATCTGACAAACCGAATTTGCAAACACTGCCAGTCGCGCAGACTGCGGCGGCGTCTGCATTTCCAATGCTGCCAACACTTGGAGTTGGTACCCTCGATTCATACATTGCGTACGTTAATCGCGTACCAATGCTTAGTGCTGCTGAAGAGTTACATCTTGCGCAGGAGTTTCATCGCACAGAAAATGTGGATGCTGCTAAAACTTTAGTTCTCTCGCATTTACGTCTAGTCGTATCTGTTGCTCGTCAATACCTTGGTTATGGCATTCCACATGCTGACTTAATTCAAGAAGGCAATATTGGTTTGATGAAGGCCGTTAAACGCTATGACCCAAATAATGGTGCGCGTTTAGTGTCTTATGCAATCCATTGGATCAAGGCAGAGATTCATGAGTACATTCTCAAGAATTGGCGTTTAGTCAAAACTGCAACGACTAAAGCCCAACGTAAGCTGTTCTTTAACTTGCGCAGCAATAAGCCTACATTGAGTGCACTTACCCCAAGTGAAGTAGAGGCTTTGGCTAAAGCCCTGGATGTTAAAGGCTCCGACGTTAAAGAGATGGAAATGCGCCTTGCTGGTGGCGACGTTGCACTCGAAGGCGATGACAGCGACGATGACTCTGCTTACGCACCGATTCAGTGGCTCGCAGATAACTCTCAAGAGCCTACTGCTCGCATTGCTAGCGCTGAGGCTGATGCCTTACAAGGTCCCAAATTAGATCAAGCACTGATGGCCTTAGATGAGCGTAGTCGCAATATTGTGCAATCTCGCTGGTTAGCAATGGATGCTGAAGGCAATGGCACAAAGACTCTGCATGACCTAGCTAGTGAATATGGCATCTCTGCAGAACGCGTTCGCCAAATTGAAACTGCTGCTCTTAAAAAGATGCGTGGCTTGCTACAAGCAGCATAAGTAAATTAAGCAATAAACGTAACAAACGCAACAAACCCCTCTTTTACTTCAGTAGCTCTTTCAAATCATGCGCCAAGGTCTCTGGGCCTTGAGCATGTTTGATATACAAACGTAGGTGACCCTCAGGATCAAATGCATAGCTACCTGCTGTGTGATCCATGGTGTATGAGCCCGGCTTAGTTCCCGGCACCTTCTTGTAATAGATCTTAAAGTCCTTAGTCACCTTCTCTAAGGCAGCCTCATCCGCAGGGCGTAAGCCTAAGAAACGGGGATCAAACGCAGGCACGTACTGCTTCAGAATCTCTGCAGTATCACGCTCTGGATCTACCGTGACAAAAAGCACCTGCACCTTGTCTGACTGAGGTCCCAAGAGGGTCATCACTTGCTGCATTTCAGTCAATGTTGTTGGGCAGATGTCAGGGCACTGGGTATATCCAAAGAACATTACCACTACTTTGCCCCTAAAGTCTGCGAGGGTTCTTACCTTGCCGTCAGGATCTAGCAAACTAAAGTCTTTACCAAAAGCTGAGCTACCGGTGATATCAATATTTTTAAACTCTGGCTTTGGACTACAAGCAGTTAATACAAAACAAAGAATTGCTAACATGCAAATACGCAAAAAATTCATATGGCTCTCAGATGAAATAGTGGTCTATCAGGAGCACTGCGAAGAGTAGCGAAAGATAGGTAATAGAAAAGCGGAAGGTCTTTTTGGCTAAGGCATCGCTGTATGAAATGAATAGCGCAACTACATAAGCCAAGAACATTAAGCCCAGAATAATGGCCGAGACCAAATAAATAATACCGCTCATTCCGTAGATATAAGGCAGCATAGTAGCCGCAATTAATATCAAGGTATAAAGCACCATATTGAGCAATGTAAAACGCTCCCCGTGTGTTGCAGGTAGCATCGGTAATCCCGATTGAGCATAGTCATCACGACGATACAAAGCGAGCGCCCAAAAATGTGGGGGGGTCCATACAAAAATAATCAGAACCAAGAGCCAAGCTTCTGCTGAGAGTGTATTCGTTACTGCTGCCCAACCCAGCGCTGGCGGCATAGCACCCGACAAGCCGCCAATCACAATGTTTTGGGGTGTAGCAGGCTTCAGTAACCAGGTATAGATCACTGCATACCCAACAAAGGTGGCAAGTGTTAGCCACATCGTCAAAGGGTTACAGAAGTTCCACAAAATGATCATTCCAAGTGAACCCAGAACAATTGAGAAAACAATAATGTGAAAAGGTGTAACCTCACCTGTGGCAGATGGACGCCAAGCTGTTCGCTTCATCTTGGCATCAACAGCTTGCTCAATCAAACAGTTCACGGCAAACGCTGCGCCAGCCAAAAGCCAGATACCTACAATACCGCCAAAGAGCACAGGGTAAGGGACCATCCCAGGTGTTGCCAAGAACATGCCGATCACCGCACAAAATACAGCAAGCTGAGTCACTCTAGGCTTAGTTAAAACCCAATATTGACGCCAACGTGGCATAGCCACTGGTGCGTTTGGTTTAGAGTCGCTCATATTTACGCCATCTTCTTCTGAATGAAAGGCTTCCAAGAAGCCCAATAACTCATTCTGACCAAACAGAATACCAAAGCCGCAGAGCCGGCAGTGTGCAATAAAGCAGCAAATAACGGCCACTGAAACACCACATTAGAAATACCAGTGATGACTTGCAATAAAAGCACTCCTAGCAATAGCTTAGCCACTTGACTAAGGCCTGATAGAACTGGGGTTGCTAGCGTAAGAGCACTCCAACCCAGAGCACCAAGCACGACCAATACCAGCATGGCAAAAAGGCGATGCGCCCAGTGGATTGTTTGCAAGGCCGCAGGTGAGATAAATTCCCCTTGCGCATTAAGCCCTAATTGACGCCAAAGAGTAAAACCCTCACTCCAATTAGTCTCAGGCCAAGCGCTTCCCAAACAGGTTGGGAAATCAGGGCACGCTAACACCGCGTAATTAGTACTTACCCACGCACCTAGAAAAATTTGGATGAATAAAACCATAAAAGAAACGGTGAGGAGTTGCGCAGAAAGCGGCCGCACCCGAATAGTGCGAATTGTAGAGGACCTACCCTCCCATGACTGCTGCGCATACGCAGTTAAGCAAGCCAACAAGACTAAGGCCAACATCAGGTGTGTTGTAACAATGATTGGCTGCAATTTCAGGGTGACAGTCCAAGCACCAAAGACGCCTTGAATGCAGACCAATAAAAGCAAGCCTGAGCTACCGAGCAAAGGATTTTTTCCCAAGGACTTCAGTTTAGAAAATGCAATAGCCACTTGTACTAAGATCAATGTGCCTACTGTCATGGCTAAGTAGCGATGAATCATCTCGATCCAGGCTTTTATAATTGTGACCGGCCCGGTAGGCCAAGCGCTCTCAGCTTGCTGTATATCCGTTAGCGCATGAAAAGGATTAGAAGTGCCATAGCATCCAGGCCAATCAGGGCAGCCCAGCCCAGAGTCAGTGAGGCGTGTAAATGCGCCAAATACAATTAGATCAAAGGTCATGAAGACCAAGACCCAATTGAGTTTTTGCAACAAGCTATAGCCAGGCTTTTTCCAAATGAACAAGAGCGGTAGACCAGCAAAAATAATAGCGATGGCTGCCAGCTCCAGAAATAAAATGAAACTGAGCATTACAAATTCTCGCCCTTGTGATTTAACTTCAGAAGCTTTTCCAAGTCCTTCTTCATACTAGAAAATTCTTTAGGCGAATTGGTCACTGGGAAATACATCATCTTTGCCGGACTTGGATCAATCAACTGAATTTCCTGTCCTATGCCTTCTTTATTTAGCCAAGCCTCAAAGTCAGTTCTTTGCTTTGGGTCGGAGGGCAATGTAAGCACCTTAAGCCCCGCCGTCTTTTCGTCATAAATCTTAAGGACCTCAGGGTCAACAGGCTTACCATCTGTGTTAACCCAGATTAATTGCAAGCGTTCGCTTTCTCTACCCATGGCAACTTTGGTTTGGCGCATCAGAAATAACGCCTCAATACATTTCTCATCTTTGATGTGGCATTCGCCAGATGGACGAGCAACCAAGAGAGTCCATTTACCCTGGAGGGGGGCATCAAGCCATGCCGCATTGAACTCTTGCGCTGGATATACAAGTGTTCCGAAATTGGTTTTTCCACCCTCAGGTTTAATCACATAATAAGCAAAGTAAGAAGCGAGAACTGGGGAAGCGCAAGCAAGCAATAACAACAACATCTGAATGCGGCCACGACGCGTACGTGCATTAATCGCAGATGTATCCACCTGTGAAGCCGGAATTAATAATTCTTTATCACTCACTCTTAATCCCCATTCGTTAATTCCTGTCGTTTATATTGCCGCAGGCCACTTAGTAACCAAAATAAAAATCCAGCAAAAGCCAAAGCAAACCACTGGAATGCATAAGCATAATGGCGATCTACTCCGCTTGTCAGGGGCGCCCAATCACGTAGCAAGCCATCCTCTGTGCCAACCTCAAGCTCACGCAAGATAAAAGGGCTTTGCGCCCAACTATGAGCCTTCCCTTCCGCCACTAAATCAAAATTTTGCTCAATTCTTGGCTTGTTGATATCGGCAGTAATCTTGCCACTCCCAAGCTCAAAGACTTTGCCGGGATGCGCAAATACGATCCCTTCAACATTGACCACCTTGTTTAGAGTGTGCACTGGCGGAAGCGTCTCACGATTTTCGTTATTGCGCGGCGCCCAACCCCGATTCACCCAAAGAACCTCGTCTTTCCCCTCAAGCCTCAAAGGCATCATCAGGTAAAAGCCGGACTGTGCAATCGCGCTCCCAGCAGGAGGGATAGGTCTTGGCCTATTATCAAGCCAAACTGCTGCCTCGGGAATATATTGTCCACGAGCAATCATACGGCGCTCACTCACCTCTTCCAAAGTCCATGGTCCTGCATTGGCACTTAAGATAGGCATTTGTTGACGAGCCTGTAAGTTCGCTGCTAAGGCAATTTTGGTATTAGCCCTACTTAATTGCCAAACTCCAGCACCACAGCCGATCGCAATCACCAGCAAGGCTGATAAAGTAGCAACTATGCGCTTGGTAACAAGGTTAAAAAACAGCTTATTCAATTGAGGGATCTGAAATGAAGTGGATTATTCCTATTGTCCTACTAATGATTGTTTTTAGCTTAGGATCAGCCTTGTATTACATGATGAAAGATAGGGGGAATAGCTCCCGCATGGTTCATTCACTGATGCTGCGCATCGGATTGTCCGTCGTGCTATTTTTAGGCATTCTGCTAGCCCATTACTTTGGCCTAATTGAGGCTACTGGTATCAGAGTTGGGACAAATTAATCGTTATTGCACAAAACAAAAGCGCTAAAACAAATCGGGGCTTAGAGCCCCGATTTTTATTCAACTTACATCCAGTAAACAGCGATGTATAGACCAAGCCAGACTACGTCAACAAAGTGCCAATACCAAGCAGCCCCTTCAAATGCAAAGTGATGCTTAGCCGTGAAGTCGCCGCGAATCATCCGGCGTAAAACGATCGCCAGCATAGTGCCGCCAAGGAACACGTGGAAACCATGGAATCCAGTCAACATGAAGAATGTAGAGCCGTAGATACCTGATGTAAGCTTCAAATTGAGCTCATGGTAAGCATGGTAGTACTCGAAGACTTGGAAGCACAAGAAGATGAAGCCCAGGCCAACAGTAGCAGCTAAGCCAATAATGGCCTTCTTCATGTGATTCTGTACTAATGCATGGTGCGCAATAGTAATGGTCACACCAGAGCTCAACAACAGCAGTGTGTTGATAGTTGGAATAGGCCAAGGGCCCATCGTTGTAAATTTCTCAACTAATCCTGCAGGGCCATCATTTGGCCATACAGCCTGGAAATTGGGCCAAATTAATTTGCTCTCAACATCACCCATCCAAGGCATCGCAATATTGCGGGCATAAAAGAGGGCCGCAAAGAATGCGCCGAAGAACATGATTTCGGAGAAGATGAACCAAGCCATTGACCAGCGATAAGAAATGTCAACGTTGATACCATTCTTACCAGCATTAGATTCAGCAATTGTGTCACCGAACCAGTTATACAAAACGTATATAACAAATGCCACGCCCGCAAGAGTAAGAGGGGCGCCCCAAGAAGTATGATTTACCCACCCTGAAATACCAAAGGCAAAAGCAATTAAGCCAAAGGCGGCCATTGCTGGATGTCTAGATAGTCCAGGGACGAAATAGTATGGGGTTGAATTGGATGACATCTTATTCTCTCTATTCAATCAAAAAAAAATCAATGGGACACAACTGCTTTCACTATCAACAGGAGAACGCCCATAAAAATCAAGGCGCCAACAACACCTGCAATGATAATGTGTACAAAACTCAATGAAGCAACATCTTCCTGTAAACCTGACTTCTTACGCACCCCCAGAAAACCCCACATCACGGCTTTCATAGATTGCATAAAACTACTTTTCTTTTTCAAGAAGCAACCCTTGATTTGGGGGCAGGTGGTGTACCACCAATACCCAATTCAAAGAAGGTATACGACAAAGTAATTGTTTTCACATCGTCAGGCAAGCCTGCATCGATGACAAAGACAACTGGCATCTTTCTTGTTTCCTTAGCTGCGAGCGTTTGCTCCTGAAAACAAAAACACTCTAACTTAGTAAAAAATTCTGTTGCGCTTTTAGGCGCATAACTCGGTATTGCCTGTGCTCGCACTTGGCGATCCTGATTATTGGTGACCTCATAAACAATCTCAGTCATTTCACCAGGATGTACTTCTAAAAAATTCTTTACTGGTTTGAAAGTAAGAGGGCCACGGCTATTAGAGTCAAACTCAATTGTTACCGTTCGTGCATAGTTAACCTGGGTATTACCAACCTTGTTAGGGCTAAACGCTCTGACACCATAGTCATTTTTGCTCGTTACAACATTAATCCCGGTCACCTCACACAAGGCTCTATACATTGGGACTAGTGCGTAACCAAAACCAAACATCATTACCGCTGCAATTAAGAGCTTTAATAAAATCTGGCGGTTCAGTGATTGAGTTGAAACCATCATCATCGCGGGATTAACCCAACATACCCCGTTTAATCACAATACCAATAAAAAATATCAACACAACACTCAAAAGAATGAAGCCCATCCTGCGATTTTTCGCAGCAAGGGCTTGTTTCTCTGATGAATTAAATTCCGGCTTCATGCATTTGCTCAGCACTAGGTGGAGTTTCAAAAGTATGATGAGGTGCTGGAGAAGGAATAATCCACTCCAAGCCTTTAGCTCCATCCCATGGCTTCATTGGTGCTTTTTCACCTTGGCCGCGGTATGCAGGAAGCACAACAAAGATCAAGAAATAGACCTGCGATAAGCCAAAGCCCAATGCGCCGATCGAAGCGATTAAATTGAAATCAGCAAACTGGGTTGGATAGTCAGCATAGCGACGCGGCATACCAGCTAAACCCAAGAAATGCATCGGGAAGAATGTGATGTTAAAGAAAATCATGGAAGTCCAGAAGTGGATCTTGCCGCGAGTTTCACTAGCCATGCGACCTGTCCACTTGGGGCACCAGTAGTAGAAACCGGCGAACATGGCAAATAATGAACCTGCTACCAGTACATAGTGGAAGTGAGCCACAACATAGTAGGTATCTTGCAAACCGATATCAATTGGCGCCATTGCTAAGATCAAACCAGTAAAGCCACCCATCGTAAATACGAAGATAAAACCAATGGCCCACAACATTGGAGTTTCGAAAGTCATCGAACCTTTCCACATCGTTGCCACCCAATTAAAAATCTTCACGCCAGTTGGAACAGCGATCAACATCGTTGCGTACATAAAAAACAATTGACCAGTTACCGGCATACCAGTTGCAAACATGTGGTGAGCCCAAACGATGAACGACAAGATCGCAATAGATGCTGTTGCATAAACCATTGAACTGTAACCAAATAATGTTTTTCTGGAGAAAGCAGGAATAATTTCACTCACGATTCCAAATGCTGGAAGAATCATGATATAAACCTCTGGGTGACCGAAGAACCAGAAAATATGCTGGAACATGATTGGGTCGCCACCGCCAACTGCGGAGAAGAATGAGGTGCCAAAGTGACGGTCAGTCAAGGTCATCGTGATCGCACCAGCTAATACAGGCATCACAGCAATCAACAAATAAGCAGTGATCAACCAAGTCCAGCAGAACATTGGCATCTTCATCAGAGTCATGCCCGGAGCGCGCATATTCAAGATGGTCACGATGATATTGATCGAACCCATGATGGAAGAGGCACCCAATAAATGAAGGGCAAAAATAGCCATATCCATGCCAGGACCCATTTGTGAGGTCAACGGAGCATACATAGTCCAACCACCTGCTGGAGCGCCACCAGGGACAAGGAATGAGCTCAATAACAAGGTTGCAGCCACTGGCAGAATCCAGAAGCTAAAGTTGTTCATACGAGCAAACGCCATGTCAGATGCACCAATTTGCAAAGGCACCATCCAGTTAGCGAAACCAACGAATGCCGGCATGATTGCACCGAACACCATTACCAAGCCATGCATGGTTGTTAGCTGATTAAAGAACTCGGGACGGAAGAATTGCAAACCAGGCTGGAATAATTCTAGGCGAATACCCAAAGCCATCGTGCCACCAGCTAAAAGGCTGATGAATGAGAAGAGCAAATACATCGTGCCAATATCTTTGTGGTTGGTTGCAAACAACCAACGACGCCATCCGTGTGGCATGTGATCATCATGCGCGTGGTCGTGTGCGTGATCGTGGGTAGTAGAGACTGTACTCATGGATTACTCCGGTTTCGTTTTTATCTGTATTAGTTAATATTGATTACTTACCGCCATGCGCGGTCATAATTTCTTGAGTCTGAATCACTTCGCCAGTCTTATTACCCCATGAATTACGGGTATAAGTAATAACGGCCGCAATGTCTCCGTCAGAAAGTACGCCTGCCCACTTCGGCATTGCATTTTTACCATTGAGCAAGATATTGAACTGACCCTCTTTAGGACCATTCACTACTTTGCTGCCATCCAATGCGGGGAATGCGCCAGCACCTTTGCCATTTGGCTGGTGGCAAGCTGCACAGTTTGCTGCGTAGACTTTGGCACCGCGTTCTTTTTGCTCATCCAAGGTGTAAACCTTAGAAGGGTCATCGCCACCAGCGCCCATTGCTTGTTTCTTCTCAGCCACCCATTTGGTGTAGTCCTCTTGTGAAACTACACGGACAACGATAGGCATAAAGGCATGCTCTGCACCGCAAAGCTCAGAGCACTGACCGCGGAATGTACCAGTCCTATCGGCTCTAAACCAAGTGTCACGCACAAAACCAGGAATCGCATCTTGCTTTACGCCAAATGCTGGGATAGTCCAAGCATGAATAACATCATTAGCAGTAGTGATCAAACGAATTTTCTTGCCAACCGGCACAACTAATTCGTTATCCACTTCCATCAAATAGGTATCTGACTTGGGTGCTAAGTTATTGATTGCTTCACGTGATGTCGCCAAGGTAGACAAAAAGCTAATGCCTTCACCTTCACCTTTGATGTAGTCGTAACCCCATTTCCACTGATAGCCAGTGGTCTTAATAGTGATGTCAGAATTGGTAGTATCTTTCATCGCCACAACAGTTTTGGTTGCTGGCAATGCCATGCCGATAACGATGAGCAATGGAATTACTGTCCAAATAATTTCAACAGTCGTGCTCTCATGAAATGAGGCTGATTTGTGACCTAATGATTTGCGGTGTTTCAAGATGGAATAAAACATCACTCCAAAAACGCCCACAAAAATGAGTGCGCAAATTGCCAACATCATCCAGTGCAACCAATGGATCTCCTGCATGATTTTGGTAGCAGCAGGCGCAAAATTCAGCTGATTGACAGCTGGGCCACCAGGCATATTCTCTGCTGCATGAGCAAATGCAGTGCCAAAGGCTACTGCGAAATAGAGCGAAGCCCTAGTGACTTTTCCAAATAAATTCATCTTATTCTCTGTTTATTGTCGTGAGCACAGCAGCAAAAGTGCCACAGAATGCCCAAAAAAACGGTCTTATGCCAATACATCCTGCCGTGATTATAGGGTTAATTAGGCGCAACAACAAACCTGAATAACCTAGCTTGATCCAATCTTCGTCAAGGTTTAAATGATAGTAAGCACTTACACTTACGCAGAATCTGACCTAGTCTTGCGCGTAATTTGATTTGGATCAATGTAAGCGACGTTGTCTTTCGCCTTTGCGAGGTGTTTTCCGAGGGCCCATGCGTGCCCATAAACCACTTCTAAGGTCAGCTTTTGTGGCAAAACACTCATTTGAGGGACTGTAAGAGGGTCGGAATGCATCAATTTCAGAGCATCAATATCCGCAAGCAATAACTCAGACTTCTCATAGTCCAATGTCAAGTACTCCATATCCATAACTGGGTCAGAAAAACGCTCGCCAAGCAAGACATCTCCCATGTCATGCATATCCCAAGGACTCAATAGATTTTTCTGCTTTAACCCTGTCAACTCTAGTGAGCGTAGCTCTTTTCCAGTGTCAGGTCCCAAATAGCTAAACGTGAGCAAACCCCCCTCACGCAATACGCGCCAACACTCTTGTAGAAAATGTTTTGGGTCTGCCAAATCCTGCAATAAAAGATCACTAAAAACCAAATCGACAGAATTATCAGGAATATCAAATCTTCCAGATGATGCATAGCTTGCCAAGGGGCTAGTATTGCCGGCAAATAAAGATCGCCAATTGGTCATCACCTTAGCGCGCCACATTTGAAAACCGGAAACACCCGTTTCAGTAATGCTAAAAGTACGTGCCTTTGGAAAGCGTTTGGCGAGCATCTCTAAATGCTTTCCAGCAAAGTCTGGCACGATCAGGATATCTTTTGCATCGAGCTTAACGATATCCAATTTCTGCAGCATGCGATCTGCAATTTCGTCTTGTAACCATCTGATGGGTTGGGTCATTGGCTCAGTATACTCAGCGCCCCATGCGAATTCCAAAGAACATTTTTCAAACTATTTGTGAGCATCTATTGCCAACGGCTTGCATCATTTGTCAGGCATTTCAAAAATTCTCAGTTTGCAATAAGTGCCTCGGCTCATTGAAAGATGATGCATTGTGCAACTATCAATGTTGCTACCAATGTGGCATTGCACTTCAAGCTTCAGAAGTGCCTATACAAAAATGTGTGGAGTGCCAATACATCGAACCCTACTTTGATGAAACCTATTGCTTAGATCGCTATGAAGGATTATTACAACTCCCCCTACATGAATTGAAGTATCAGAAACGTATCGCATTTGCTGGTGCGCTTAGCAACACATGGAACTTGCTTATCGGCCAAGAGCTAGAAGATATTCCCGCAGATTATTTACTACCAGTTCCACTCAGCATCCAAAAGCTAGCACAACGCGGCTTTAATCAAAGCTGGGAGATTGCTAAACATATTCGCTGTGGACAACATATTCAAAAATCACCTTATGTACTTCGCCGACATCATTATTCAGAACACCAAGCCGGAAGCTCTCTGTTTAATCGTCACCTAGCCATTCAGGGAATGTTTTATGTTGAAGCGAGTGACGTTCAGAAACTACAAAATAAGACTGTCATAGTGTTTGATGATGTAATGACCAGCGGAGCAACTCTTAATGAAATTGCACGCGTTCTGAAGGACAATGGCGTATCTCGCGTAATCAATTGGGTTTTACTGAGAGCTGCGCGGCCAATTCAAAGAGTTCCTCATGTTTAATATTGTTTTATTCGAACCAGAAATTCCGCCCAATACAGGCAACATCATTCGCTTATGTGCCAATACTGGAGCTAAGTTACATTTAATTGAACCGCTTGGCTTTCCCATGGAAAACGCTAAGTTGCGTAGAGCGGGCTTGGACTATCACGAGTTTGCAAAAGTAAAAGTTCACAAAAATTGGGCGCAGTTTTTAAAAGATGAGCAACCTGATCCTCAACATCTCTTTGCATTAACCACTAAGGGCTCAGGAAAGTTTCATGAAGGCAAATACTCGCCCGATGATTACTTTGTATTTGGCTCTGAAACTAAAGGTATTACAGATGAAGTCAGAGATTCCATTCCAGCTGAGAATCGCATGCGCTTAGCGATGCAAGATAGTAGTCGTAGCTTGAATTTATCAAATACTGTAGCGATTGTTGTATACGAAGCATGGCGCCAAAATGGCTTGGCAGGAGGGCAGTAACAAGCTGACCTAGATAGTGGGCTTAAGATTCGATTTTAGGATCTCGCCCCATTAGCTTTTTAACAGCATCATGCGGCTTCAATTTTCCCGATAGCACTTCACCCATCATTGAAGTAATAGGCATCTCAACTTCAAGACGTTTTGCCAAGTCACCGACTGCCTCTGCACAAAGTACGCCCTCGGCAACATGACCGAGACTTGCCAAAACCTCTGGCAATGATTTACCGGCAGCAAGCTCAAGCCCGACTCGACGATTGCGAGATAAGTCACCGGTAGCAGTCAAAATTAAATCCCCAACACCAGTTAAGCCCATACAAGTTTCAGATTTACCGCCTGCGGCTTTCACAATGCGCATCATCTCTGCCAAGCCTCGGGTGAGGACTGCAGCGCGGGCATTAAGACCCAAGTCGAGACCATCACCAATACCCGCAGCAATTGCCAAGACATTTTTAATTGCTCCACCCAACTCAACGCCAATGAGGTCATCGCTTGAATAGATGCGCATATTGCCATGATGAAAAGCTGCCTGAACTGTCTCGCATAATTTTGCAGATTTGCTGGCTACTGTTAATGCACACGGCATTTCCATGCCAACCTCGCGCGCAAAACTTGGGCCAGACAAAGCGCCATAGGAATGCGTTAGTCCGTGGGAATGAATTTTGCTTTCGCGCTCTACAACCTGATGTGGCAATAAAGCAGTATTAGGCTCTAAGCCTTTACATAGCCAAATAATATTGAGTGGATGGTCAGCAATCCTTAAGGCCTGGGCGATAGTTTCTGAAAGTCCTGACATTGGCGTAGCAATGACCAACAAGTCATCACTAGAAAGTCGTTTGATGACAGTAGAAAAATCACCCTCAAACTTGAGCCCTTCAGGCAAATGAATACCAGAAAGATAAGCGCGGTTTTCACCGCTCTCCTGAAGATCTTCTAGCTGCTGCTTGCTACGCGACCATAAACAAACATCGCCCACTTGGAGATAGCGAGCGGCTTGTGCCGCCATCGCCGTTCCCCAAGCACCAGCACCAAGCAGTGTCACTTTCATGATCTGTGGGCTCGCTAGTTGAGCTTAGTGAGGCTTACTCTCTGATGCTGCGCCGTCCTTAGCAGCAGCTTCTTGTTGAGCTTGCATCAAACGGTGTTCGTACATACCGTGGAAATTAATCTCGTTCAAATGAATTGGCTGGAAGCCTGCACGACCAATAACGTCAGCAATATTTGAGCGTAAATATGGATACAAAATTGTTGGGCAAGCAATACCCAGCATTGGATCAATTTGCTCAGCTGGAATATTGTTGAACTCAAAAATACCAGCTTGTTTTGCTTCAACCAAGAACAATACTTTTGCATCTACCTTTGCAGTCACCGTAGAGCTCAAAGCTACTTCAAAGATTCCCTCACTTAAAGGAGCGACAGAAATATCGATCTCAACTTGTACTTGTGGCTCGGATGCTACCAATAAAATCTGTGGTGCATTTGGTTGTTCAAGCGACAAATCCTTAAGATAAATTCGCTGAATACGAAACCCAGGTTCTTTAGATTGTTCAGTGCTTGCTTGGGGTGCGGAGGATTGTTCAGTCATTGCTAACTTTCTTTCTTTATTAAGCCAATAAAGGATCGAGCTGTCCAGCGCGATCCAATGCTACTAAGTCGTCATAGCCGCCAACATGCGTGTCCCCAATATAAATCTGGGGAACAGTGCGGCGACCAGTGCGTGTCATCATGATTTCACGTTGGGAGGGATCACGATCAATCAAAATCTTTTCTAAATTAGCAACGCCTTTTTTGATTAATAGCTTTTCAGCCATAACGCAATATGGGCAAACCTGAGTGCTATACATTGTTACTGAAGGCATGAATTTTTCCTTACTTCACTAATGGAAGGGCTGCTGCTTTCCAGGCTTGAACACCGCCATCTAAGGCGCCTACTTCAGCAAAACCCAGTTTTTGGACTTCGGCTAGGAGTTTGCGTGATTGGGCGCCAGTTTCACAAACCAGTACTACAGGGTGCTTGCGATCAATCTTCAGCTTTTCGATGGCTGCAGTTAAGCCCGCAGCATTGGTAAACTTGGCACCAGGCAGATGCCCTGCTTTAAAGGCCTCTTCCGAACGCAAATCCAACACATGCGCTTTGCGTCGATTAATCCAAATTGTCGCTTCCGTAGGCGACAAGCCTTTTCCGCCAATAAGCGTAGATAATGTGGGTAGGAAAAGCGCTATGCCTGAAACCAGTAGGAGGGCAATAAGCGCTAAATTATCAATTTGCGTGAGAAAGTTCATCACCGGATTATAGAATGGCTCTATGAAACAACTTGTCCTTATTCGTCATGGCGAATCCGCCTGGAACCTTGAAAACCGCTTTACCGGCTGGGCGGACGTTGACTTAACCCCCAAAGGTGTAGAACAGGCCCTAGCCGCAGGTGAAAACCTCAAAAAAGCCGGATATGAATTCGATATCGCCTATACCTCTGTTTTGAGGCGCGCCATTCGCACCCTCTGGCATGTTCAAGACGCTATGGATTTAATGTGGCTTCCAGTGGTCCACAGTTGGCGCCTCAATGAGCGTCACTATGGAGCGCTTACCGGCCTCAACAAAGCAGAAACAGCAACAAAGTATGGCGACGAGCAAGTTCACATTTGGCGTCGTTCATATGATGTGCGCCCTCCGCTACTTGAGCAAGATGATGAACGTCATCCTAAGAATGATTCACGCTACTCAAAATTAAACCCCTCTGATATTCCATTGGGCGAATGCCTTAAAGACAACGTTGAGCGTGTGTTGCCCTTGTGGAATGAATCTATTGCTCCTGCCCTGAAAGCCGGCAAACGTGTTTTGCTTGTTGCGCATGGCAACAGCATCCGCTCTTTAATTAAATATTTAGATCAAATGTCTGATGAAGCCATCATGGAAGTAAACGTCCCAAATGGTATTCCTCTTGTATATGAGCTAGATGACAACCTCAAACCCATTCAACACTTTTATTTGGATTAAAGCAAAAAAGATATGCGTCAATTTCTAAAGAACTTTGCCCTGATAGCCGTTGGTCTTATCGCCGGTGTAGCAGCTACGATTCAGCTCTCTGCGACCGCCCAGCAAGGCACTCAGCTACCCCTAGATGAGCTTCGCACGCTATCGAATGTCTTTGCCCAAATTAAGCGCGAATACGTTGAGCCTATTGAAGACAAGCAACTATTAACGGATGCTGTTAAAGGAATGGTCAGTAGTCTTGATCCTCATTCCACTTTCTTAGACAAAAAAGATTTTGCAGAAATGCAAGAGATGACCTCTGGAAAGTTTGCTGGTCTCGGAATAGAAATTACTTCTGAAGATGGGGTAGTTAAGGTTTTAAATCCAATTGAAGATAGCCCAGCAGCACGAGCAGGACTTCAAGCTGGAGACCTCATTACACGCCTTGATGATAAACCTGTACGCGGTATGTCTCTAGACAAAGCTGTGCGGACTATGCGCGGCGAACCTGGAACCAAAATTACTTTGACGGTATTTCGTAAGAGTGAGGAGCGTAGCTTTCCGGTCACAATCACTCGCGCAGAGATTAAAGTTCAGTCAGTCAAAACAAAAATTTTGGATAACGATATTGCTTGGGTACGCATCACAAGCTTTCAAGAGCGTACCGTTCCAGATCTTGCCAAGAAATTAACTGATATTGCCAATCAAGATCCAAAACTCAAAGGCATCATTCTTGATCTACGCAACAATGGCGGCGGTCTATTACAAGGAGCTGTGGGTGTGGCTGCAGCATTCTTGCCTGCTGACGCAGTCATTGTCTCTACTAAAGGCCAGTCCCCAGATTCAAAACAGGTATTTAATGCAACGCCAGCGATGTATCGCCTAAATGAGTCTGGCGACCCTTTGGCAGGTGTTCCAGCGATATTTAAGAAATTGCCTATGGTGGTCTTGGTAAACGCTTATTCCGCCTCAGCCTCCGAGATTGTGGCTGGCGCACTCCAGGACTATAAACGCGCAACCATTATTGGAAAAACGACCTTTGGTAAGGGCTCTGTCCAAACCGTTCGCCCCCTGACCAATGATTCAGCGCTGAAGATTACTACCGCCTATTACTACACCCCAAGTGGCAAGTCGATTCAGGCTTTTGGTGTGAAACCAGATATTCCAGTAGATCAAAACAGAGATGGTGATCCAGATGATGTATTAATCACTCGTGAGATTGATAGCGAAAAACATCTCCGCAATAAGCAGTCTGCCGAAGATAAGTTGATTAAAGATCGGGAACAACGTCGCATCGAAGAGTTACAGCGCATTGAAGAAAAAAATGCCAAGAAGACTCCTGAGGAAAAAGAGAAAGAGAAAAATAAGAAGCCTACTGAACTGGGTAGTGCAGATGACTTCATGCTTTCTCAAGCGGTGGCCTTTATTAATGGACAGCCCGTAAAGCGCTCTGCATCTAAGCTCGAATAACTTTATATCCTCACGGCCGGCAAATGAATGATGAGCAGTTACTTCGATACTCTAGGCACTTGTTGCTTGAAGAAATCGATGTTGCTGGCCAAGAAAGGCTTCTTAACTCTCATGTACTGGTTATCGGTGCAGGAGGCTTAGGCAGTGCTGCCGCGCCCTATTTGGCTGCCGCAGGTGTGAGCCACATTACCTTAGTCGATCATGACGAAGTTGAGCTTACTAATTTGCAGCGCCAAATCATGCATACCGAGAGCAGCATAGGTAAAAGTAAAGTGAGCTCCGGAAAAGAGTTTTTGCAACACCTCAATTCAACTATTCAAATTGAAACTATTCAAGCCAAAGCTACTGATTCATTACTAGATGAATTGCTTCCAAGTGTTGATGTTGTTTTAGATTGCACGGATAACTTCTCAACCAGACACCTCATTAATGCCGCCTGCGTGAAACATAGGGCTCCATTGGTTTCGGGATCGGCGCTCAAGTTCGATGGTCAAGTCAGCGTCTTCGACCCCCGTAATTCCAACTCCCCATGCTATGCCTGTATCTTTTCTCCAGACGAGCAGTTTGAAGAGGTCAGTTGCTCCAGTATGGGCATCTTCTCACCATTAGTGGGCATCATTGGAGCCATGCAAGCGGCTCAAGCGCTACAAGTATTGATTGGTTTTGGGGAACCCCTCGTCGGGCGCATGTTACTTTGGAATGGTCGCACCACCCAAATTGATGAGATCCGTATAAGCCGAAATCCTGAGTGCTCAGTGTGTGGATCCTCACACTGACAATGCACCGGGTATTTAAGACAGTAATCGTTCCAAAGCCTTTGCCTGCTCTTCAGGCTCATAAGCCCTAAGCACTCTGGCAACCCTTGCTTTAAGCAGCCCGACATTTGCTCTTAAGATCTCGCGCTTTACCAGCAATAGTTGGCTAAAGTGCATCGAGAAGTCAGTCAAACCTAAGGCAAGCAATAACTTTGTTAACGCAGGATCACCTGCCATCTCGCCACATACAGCTACAGGCACATTTGCACGTTTAGCTTGCTCAATAATATTAGCCAGCAAGTTCAAGATGGCTGGGTGTAGCGGATCATATAAGTGCGCCACTGCATGATCTGCTCGATCAATTGCCAGTGTGTACTGAATTAAGTCATTCGTGCCAATAGATAGAAAATCAAATCGATTGATAAATAAAGGCAATACCAAAGCAGCGGCCGGAATTTCAATCATGGCACCAACTTGAATATTGGGATTAAATGCTTTGCCACGCTGATGTAGTTGTTGCTTTGCTTTTTCAATCAACCTAAAAGTTTCATCGATTTCTTTAGCATGCGCCAACATTGGAATCATGATGCGCGCCTGACCATGGGCTGATGCACGCAATATTGCCCTTAGCTGAGTCAAAAAGATTTCAGGCTCTGTTAACGACCAGCGAATGGCCCGCAAACCAAGGGGAGACGTACCCGTCTGCGAAATGTCACCGCCGCCACCTAGTGCCTTATCTGCGCCAACATCAATTGTTCTGATATTTACCGGCAAGCCATGCATTAAATCGACGACACGACGATATTCTTGATACTGCTGCTCTTCATCCGGTAAAGCCTGCTTGCGATCCATGAATAAAAATTCGGAGCGGAATAAGCCAACCCCTACGGCCCCTAACTTCACTGCCTGTATTGCATCTTCTGGTAATTCAATGTTGGCAAATAGTTCAATTTCAACGCGGTCAGCTGTTTCGGTTTTTGCATGCTTTAACTGTTGAAGTTTGCGCGCTTCTTTCAAGACTTGAGTTTGCAGTTTTCGGTATTCAGATAGCAACTGCTCGTCAGGAGCTACGACTACAACCCCTCGCTCGCCATCCAATACTAGCCAGTCTCCATGACGAATCATTTCACTAGCATGTCGCACACCCACTACCGCAGGAATCTCCATACTACGAGCCACAATGGCGGTATGAGAGGTCTTGCCCCCTAGGTCAGTTACAAAACCAGTAAAGGCATGCTCTTTAAAACGGAGCATGTCATGCGGTGCAATGTCATGGGCGACGATGATGGATTCAACCCCGACATCACTCACGGGTAAAAAATCTGAATCGTTTAAAGGATCTTTTTTCTGCGCATTTAATGCCTTAATGACACGTTCAGCAACCTGCCGAATATCATTGGCACGCTCTTTTAAATAGGCATCCTCAATATCTGCAAACTGCTCTAAAAGATCATTGAGTTCAGTTGTTAATGCCCAAGCAGCATTTAATCGTTGTGTACGGATTAATTTAATAGGCTTTTCAGCCAAAGCAGGGTCAGCCAATATCATGCCGTGCACGTCCAAGAAAGCTGCCATCTCTTGTGGAGCATCCTTAGGCAACCCTTGGCGCAGTTGCTCAAGCTCTATGCGAACCTGATCAAAAGCATCCAGCAACTTTTGGGCCTCAGCCTCTTCTTTTCCGGGCTCAACCAGATGGTGACTCACTTCTAATGCTGCGCGAGAAATCAGTACCGCCTTGCCAATGGCAATGCCTTTCGATACCGGAATTCCGTGCAATGCAAAAGTCACCCTATTTACTCGCCTTCACCAAAGCGGTCATGAATTAATGCAGTCAATGCCTGCATTGCTTCATCAGCCTTCTCACCAACCGTTTCGAGCGTTACAGTACTGCCCATTCCCGCCGCTAACATCATCACACCCATAATGCTCTTGGCATTAATTTGACGCCCATTACGTGACAAAAGTATTTCACAGGGAAATTGAGCGGCTAATTGAGAAAGCTTTGCTGATGCACGAGCATGCAAACCTAATTTATTAATGATTTCGATTTCTGCGGAAGGCATAGTGTGTTGGCCCTTATTTATTCTTGATTTACTTTGCTACCTAAACGCAAAATTCCATGCTGTCCGCCGGCAAGCACTTTTTGCGCCAACTCCTCAAGACCTTCTCCGCGATGAGAAATACAGCGCATCAGCATTGGAATGTTTAATCCCGCCAGCACAATGACAGGCGCATTTAATCCCGATAAAGGACCGAGGGCTTCTAACTTAGAAGCAACATTGGCTGGGGTTGCACCCATCACATCGGTCAAAATAAGCACCCCATTGCCAGTATTCACGCCATAAGCAGCCTTGAGCACTCGATCAAAACTTGCCTTGGTATCTTCATGAGGGGGGATGTCAACTGCCCGGACCCGCTCAGGCAATACGCCAAATGTATGCTCAGCAAACCCTAGCATTGCGCTAGCAACTGGTGTGTGTGCAACGATGATAATTCCAACCATTTTTACGCTAATGCTTTCTCTAGTGCTTCCAACCAAAATTGCGGGACATTAAAGTCAGTTTGATTAGTGATTTCTACAAAACAAGTTGGGCTCGTTACATTAATTTCCGTAAGGTAGCCGCCGATTAAATCTAATCCAACCAAGAATAATCCACGCTGATTTAAAACGGGGGCTAATTGTTCAGCAACCTTTTTTTCAGTCTCGGTTAATGGCATGGCGACCCCTTTGCCACCTGCAGCTAAATTGCCCCGAATTTCACTTCCCTGAGGAATGCGGGCCAGCGCAAATGGCACCACTTCTCCGCCAATTAAAAGCACCCGCTTATCGCCTAGGGCGATTTCTGGAAGAAAACGTTGAACCATAAGAGTTCTTGCGCCGTTCTCGCCAAGCGTTTCCACAATACTCGCAAGATTAAGGCCGTCAGCGCCAACTCTAAACACCCCCATGCCGCCCATGCCATCAAGAGGTTTGATCACAATATCGTGATGAGCTTGATGGAAAAGCTCTACTGCGGCTAATTCACGTGTGACCAAGGTTGGGGGAATAAGCTCTGGGAATTCGGTAATAGATAGTTTTTCTGAATGATCGCGAACAGCACTTGGCTCGTTAAATACTTTTGCACCCTGACGAACTGCCGCAGATAGCAACCAAGTGGTATTGAGATACTCAATATCAAATGGGGGATCCGTACGCATCAAGACCGCAGAAAAAGACTTCAGCGGTCGAGATTCAACATCACCCAACTCAAACCAACTTGTTGAGCTCGCTTTCATTACCAAAGACTGGCAATCAGCGACTACAAGATCATCTCTCCATAAAACATTTTTGCTTTGGCAAAACCACAAACGATGTCCGGCATCCTGGGCAACTCGCATCATTGCATACGTGGAGTCTTTTTGAATCTTGAAGGACTCGAGAGGATCTGCAATAAAAAGAAGGTCCATTTTTTCTATTGAGAGATTAGTAATTTATTTATGCAGCTTCAGCATTAGGGTCGGTACGCTCTAACTCCAATGATGCAGCAAGAAGAGCCAAGCGGGCAACCACGCCATATAGATAGAAGCGATTAGGCGCAGCACTGCCTGGCTTAGCTCCTAGATCTGGCATAGAGTTTTGTTCAAAGGCTAGCGGCACAAAATGCATACCCGGCGCATTGAGGTTCTCATCTGGTCCACGGTCGGTATGAACACGATAAAAGCCACCAATGACATAACGATCAATCATGTACACGACTGGTTCGGCAACCGCTTCATTGACCTTCTCAAAGGTATAAACGCCTTCCTGAATCAGTACGTCGCTCACTTCAAGACCTTCTTTGACCACACTCATCTTATTGCGATCTTTACGGTTCAAGCCTTTTAGCTGAGAGGGATCATTCACCACCATCACGCCCATGCCATAGGTGCCAGCATCTGCCTTCACCACTACATATGGCTTCTCTTTAATTCCATATTCACGATATTTCTTGGCAGTCTTTTTCAAGACCTGCTCTACCGCAGTCTGCAGTTCTTCCTCGCCTTTGCGCTCATGGAAATTGATATTCGAGCAGCTTGAGAAATAAGGGTTAATCATCCATGGGTCGATATCAACTACTTTGGCAAATTTCTTTGCCACTTCTTCATAGGCGGCAAAGTGATTCGATTTGCGACGCACATGCCAACCAGCGTGTAAGCCAGGTAACAAGTACTGCTCATAGATATTTTCCAAAATTGGAGGGATGCCCGCAGATAAGTCGTTGTTCAACAAAATCGAACAAGGATCAAAATCTTTTAAGCCTAGGCGTTGCTTCCTGAGACCCAATCGAGAGAGCGGCTCCATTAGCAATCGATTGCCATCAGGCAAATCAATCCAGGTTGGCTTCTTGATTTCCTCAGAGAAGGTGCCTAAACGAACATTCAAACCAGCTTGTCGCAAAATTGAAGATAAGCGCGCAACATTCTGTAAATAGAAAGTGTTGCGAGTGTGGCGCTCTGGAATCAACAGTAAGTTTTTAGCTTCAGGACAAATCTTCTCGATTGCGGCCATAGCAGCTTGCACGGCAAGCGGTAGCATCTGTGGCGAAAGGTTATTAAACCCTCCAGGAAAGAGATTGGTGTCTACTGGAGCTAACTTAAAGCCCGAATTACGCAAATCGACCGAACAATAAAAAGGCGGGGTGTGCTCTTGCCACTCCAACCTAAACCAACGTTCAATCGTTGGGGTCGCTTCTAGAACCTTTGACTCTAATTCGAGCAAGGGGCCGGTAAGTGCAGTGATGAGATGTGGAACCATTTCACCATTGTAAGATTATTAAAAGAAAGACGCGGAATCCGAGGATTCCGCGCTTAAAACTAGGCAGCCATCCAGGGCCGCCCAGTGAGGGGTAAATCTACTGATTAAGACTCGTATGCAGTCTCACCGTGTGAGCTGATATCCAAGCCTTCGCGCTCTTCTTCTTCCTTAACGCGCAAACCAATCACAATATCGATCAATTTGAAGGCTACGAAAGAAACTACGCCAGACCAAATTACAGTGGTAATCACGCCTTGAGCTTGGATCCACAATTGGCTAGCAATAGAGTAATCAGGAGCAACAGCGTTAGCCACATAATCCCAAATACCAGAGCCACCTAAAGCTGGATCAGCGAATACACCAGTCAACAATGCACCAGTAATACCGCCTACGCCGTGAACACCAAATACGTCCAAGCTGTCATCTGAGCCCAAAATCTTCTTGAGACCAGTTACACCCCAGAGGCAAATTACGCCAGCGATTAAACCGATAATGATTGAACCCATTGGGCCAACAAAACCAGCTGCAGGAGTAATTGCAACCAAACCTGCTACGCAACCAGATGCAGCGCCCAACATAGATGGCTTACCTTTGAGAACCCACTCAGCAACTGACCAACCCAATACAGCAGCAGCAGTAGCCAAATATGTGTTCACGAATGCCAAACCAGCAGTGCCGTTTGCCTCAAGTGCTGAGCCAGCATTGAAACCAAACCAACCGAACCACAACAGAGCAGCACCAGTCATTACATACACTAAGTTATGTGGCTTCATTGCTTCTTTGCCGTAACCCAAACGCTTGCCGATAACAAAGGAACCAACCAAACCAGCGATCGCAGCATTGATGTGTACAACAGTACCGCCAGCAAAGTCGAGAACACCTTTTTGCCATAACCAACCAGCACGAGCAGTAATTGCTTCGAGTGATGCAGCATCTTTGATGTCATCTGGACCAGGCCAGAACCAAACCATGTGAGCGATTGGCAGGTAGCTCAAAGTGAACCAAATCACCATGAATACCAAGATTGCAGAGAACTTAGCGCGCTCAGCAAAAGAGCCAATGATCAAACAGCAAGTGATAGTTGCGAACACTGCTTGGAAAGCCATAAATACATACTCAGGAATCACAACACCTTTACTAAAGGTTGCGGCTACTGATTCTGGATTCATACCACCCAAGAACAGGCGATCTAGTCCACCAATAAATGCTCCGCCTTCCGTGAATGCAAAGCTATAGCCATAAATAGCCCATAGCACTGTAATCAAAGAGAAGACCATGAAACATTGCATGCAGATAGATAGAATGTTCTTGCTGCGAGTTAAACCGCCGTAGAACAAAGCCAAGCCAGGAAGAGTCATCAACAGCACTAATGCTGTACAAACCATCATCCAAGCGATGTCTGCTTTATTGCACTTCTCAGAGCAAAGTACTGGAGCAGGCTCAGCAGCAGCAGGAGTTGCCGCAGGAGCTGTTACAGCAGGCTTCTTAACTTCATCAGCATGAGCTGGCGAAGTAACCATTACACCAGTAGCACCAATGGCCAAAGCCATAGCACCACCAGCAACGAGTCGTTTCATCCAAGTTAACATTTTGAACCTCTCTTTAAAGTGCTGACGCGCCGGTTTCACCGGTACGAATACGAATGACGTGCTCAACTGGTGAGACAAAAATCTTGCCATCGCCAATCTTGCCTGTACGTGCAGATTTTTCAATCGCTTCAATCGCACGCTCCAAGATGCCGTCTTCAACAGCAGCTTCAATTTTTACTTTAGGTAAAAAGTCGACAACATACTCAGCACCGCGATATAACTCAGTGTGACCTTTTTGACGACCGAAACCTTTAACTTCAGTAACTGTAATGCCCGAAACTCCCACTTCCGAGAGAGCTTCGCGCACTTCGTCAAGCTTAAATGGCTTGATGATTGCGGTAATTAATTTCATGTGTTTCTCCATTCAGAGTGGAAATTAGAAAGTTTTTGTTAAGGAAACAAGGCCGGTTTGACCACCAGCATTTCGGCCGTTTACGGTTGATTGGCCATATGTGTTGGCATAGAGTCCGCTGCCTTGTTTCACGTTAGTACCAACATAAGCTGCTGCAAGAGACAGGCCGCCTCCAAAGTCCTTGGTTAGGCCCAGCTTCCAATCGGTATAGCTAGCTGATGCCTGTCCACCTTGGTAGTATTGGCCAGCAATTCTTTGCATACCTACGTGAGCATTGGCAGTAATTCCCCAAAAACCAGTGTCGTAGTTTCCTGTCAAATCAAGGTAGCTTGATCCTGTACTGTTAGCAAATGCAAAAGTATTGCTCAATGCATAGGAGAACTTCAAGAAACCAGTTACTGGACCAAAAGTAGCATTTTGAGCAACATAGAGTTCAGTTGTATTTGGGTTAATTGAGCCGGCAATAGTTCCACTTGTTGGATAGTAGTACTGCAAAATACCGAAGTCAGAAGCAAAGCCTTCAGCAATCAAATCTTTCTTAAAGCCGCCGTAAAAATCCATCTCAACCGGTGCACTGGTTGCAATCTTTGCATCTGATACCCAGCTAATAGAAGAGTTCCAGTTTCCGATGTAGAAACCGCTTTCATGCGCGTAGTCAAAACCACCTTGCACGGCTGGCTTGTAATTTGACTGTGTAATACCACGATAGATGTAGTTATTAGTTACTGTAACGTTCGCTGTAACTGGGCTTGGCTCTGGAGCCTCAGCTGCGGCCTCTTCTGCAAAAGCAGAAGAGCATGCCAATCCTGTCAACAACGCAACTGCCGCCGCAGATATCGCTGTCTTTTGTATAGTTTTCATGAACTACTCCTTGTTGGTTGTAATAAAAAATGGGTTAAATGCTTATTGCATGGGGTGATATTGAATGCCCGAGGGTTCTTGGCTTTGTCACAATTCCCCCAATTAATGCAAATGCACTTTATTGGTGCTTAATATTGCACCTAATGGGTGAATTTAGGGCATTTTTCAGGTTTTAACCCCTTTTTGAGCATTTTTCCCATACAACTTAAAATACGAATGTGTATCTTTTCTGCAACTTTCAATAGAACTGCGATTCCCCATCATGCAAAAACCAGGCGAAATTCTTGAACAAATCCAACGTATCGCAAACGATATGCAAAACAAGGTTGGGGATGCAATCCGTAATTCTCCAGCTCAAGAGATTGAAAAAAATGTTCGCGCCATGATGAATCAGGGATTTCAGAAGATGGACTTGGTTACACGCGAAGAGTTTGACCTTCAAACTAAAGTACTTGCTAAGACGCGTGAAAAATTAGAAGCGCTAGAAGCTAAAGTAGCTGCCCTAGAAAAACAATAATTAATTCAGGTTTATTTTCTTTTAATTACTCTGGAGAAAAATCACTAAAGAAGTTTTCATACTCTTCTTGAGATAAAAAAGTTTTTGCATTATCCGAGCCTGAACCAGCATGTAATACTGAGATTTGATAGATCCAATTATCGCCATTCGGCGCAACCCGATTGATCCAACGAACACGCATGAGTTGCTGCGTTTTACTGTTAGCTTTCAAGTCCAGAAAAAAATCTTTGGTCGGTAAACGTTGTCGATCTGCTGTTTTATAAGATGCATCCTCAATAATGACATCTCCACCCGATGCCTTTGCCCTGTCGAGCAAATTACCTTGCAATTGTGAAAGTACCTTACTAAGTGAGGCGCTTTGATTGGCTGGTAACTGAATGGTGCCAATTGAATAAATATCATCATCTATTTTCACAGCCTCAAGGGTTTGGAGTAACTCTTGATCAAGATAAGGAATGTGACGCTCTAATTTATCTGGCTTGCCAGGAAATAAAGCGGAGTATCTTTCTTGTGGAGATTGGACGGTACGCCAATCCAGTTTCGGACTACATGCTGATAGAAAAAATAAAGTCGCCAATACAGTAGCGACTTTTGACACCTTTCTAAACAATCCCTGCTCCATGTGCTTGTTGATCTGCGTGATAGCTTGAGCGCACCATGGCGCCCACAGCGGCATGGGAGAAGCCCATTTCATAGGCTTTTTCCTCAAACATCTTAAAGACGTCGGGGTGAACATAGCGAGTAACAGGCAGATGATGTCCTGATGGAGCTAGGTACTGACCAATAGTGAGCATGTCAATATTGTGTTCACGCATATCACGCATAACTTCCAAAATCTCTTCATCAGTCTCACCAAGACCCACCATCAAACCACTCTTGGTAGGGATGTTTGGAAAGCGTTCTTTAAAGTCTTTCAAGAGCTTTAGGGAATGAAGGTAGTCAGCGCCTGGTCTAGCTTGCTTATACAGACGTGGCACAGTTTCAAGATTGTGATTCATCACATCCGGCAAGCCATTTGGTGAGTGCTCAGCAAAAATATCTAGTGCCTTATCAAGGCGACCACGGAAATCTGGTACCAACACCTCAATACGAGTATTAGGTGAAAGAGCACGTGATTGAGAAATGCAATCGACGTAATGCATTGCGCCACCATCACGCAGATCATCACGATCTACGCTAGTGATCACAACATAATTCAGCTTGAGCGCAGCAATTGTGCGAGCTAGGTTAGCGGGCTCTTTTACATCCAATGGATCTGGCCTACCGTGGCCCACATCGCAAAATGGGCAACGACGTGTGCACTTGTCGCCCATGATCATGAAAGTGGCGGTTCCCTTACCAAAACATTCACCAATATTGGGGCAGCTAGCCTCTTCACAAACAGTCACCAATTCGTTCTCGCGCAAAATCTTTTTAATTTCTGCAAAACGAGAATTACCTGATGCAGCCTTTACCCGAATCCAATCGGGCTTTTTCAAGACCTCTTGTAGAGGAATGATTTTGATTGGAATGCGCGCAGTCTTCTCACTGGACTTTTGTTTACGTGATGCGTCGTAATTAAGGTCTTGGCGCGCCTCAATAGTTGGGTTGGTGTCAGGCTTATTTGTTGTCATGTGGCATCAGTTGCTTTTGTAAATGCTGCAAAAGCCTTTGGCTAATAGTGTCTACATTGTCCTTGATCCCAAGAGTTTGCATGTCGACAGTCTTTAAACCCTCATACCCACAGGGGTGGATGCGCTTGAAAGCCTCTAAATCGGTGGCTACATTCAAAGCAAGACCATGATAGGAGCAGCTTTTAGAGACCTTAAGGCCCAAGGCAGCCACCTTAGCACCAACCCACTCTGGGGGCACTCCAGCCTGCTCAGAGACGTAAATTCCAGGGGCCCCAGAATGTCTTTCGGCTTGAATGCCGAAATCTGCCAGCGTATCGATGACTGCTTGCTCTATTCGGGAGACTAATTCTTTTACAAAGATTCCCAAGCGCCTGAGATCCAATAATAGGTAAACCACAATTTGACCGGGTCCGTGATACGTAATTTCACCGCCGCGATCGACTTGAACTAGGGGAATTTGATTGCTAGGCGAATGTAAGTTAGTTGCGTCCCCTGCAAGGCCTAAAGTAAACACTGGGGGATGCTCTAAAACCCAAATCTCATCAGGCGTTTCGCCAGTGCGTTCTTTAGTAAATATTTGCATTGCCTCATACGTTGATGCGTAATCTGCCAATCCAAGATGTTTTACTAAAGCTTGCATGAATGAAATTACAGAACTACGCTAACCAATGGATGGGTAGATAGCGTTCTATATAACTCGTCTAGCTGTTCACGACTAGTGGCAGTAATCGGCAAAGTGATGCCTAGATAATTTCCATCTTTAGACGGGCGCTGCTCAACCTTGCTCTCGTCAAACGTGGGATCGAATTGTTTTGCAATATGCACTATCGCAGGAAGATATTCTGGGTTTGTTTTACCCATGACCTTAATAGGAAATAGCGATGGGTATTCGATTAGTGATTTTTCTTCGGCCATATATTTTTTCTAATTCTCTCTAGTTCTGATTATTTACGATGATCTGGCATACCTAACCAAGCGCCAGTAATGATGTTGCGAATGCAATGCAAGCGACGATGAAAAAAATGATCTGCACCAGGCACCACTTGAACAGTAAGCTCTTGTGGACGCGCCCAATCCAAAACATCGATCAAGGGAATGGTTTCATCTAATTCGCCGTGAATCAAAATTGTATCGGCAGGCACTGGGGCCAGAGTCCACTTACCAGCAGCGCTGCCCACCATGACAAGGCGCTCAGCTGGACGACCAAGCTCTGCAAGTCTTTGCACTAAGTGGCTACCTACAAAACTTCCAAATGAAAAGCCTGAAACTACCAAAGGTAAAGTATTTGCATTTGCCACCCAGGATTGATTTGCGGTTGCTTCAAACTGACCCCAGCTTGAAGGTGTTCGCATCCAGTCAGTGGCATGCAGTAAATCTTCTAACTCACCAATACCATCGTCATGAACGCCTTCAGTTCCACCTACACCGCGAAAGTTTGGGCGCACACTAACATAACCCAATTGATTAAAAGCACGTGCCATGGTTTGCGCAACCTTGTTATCCATTGTTCCACCCATCAAAGGATGAGGATGTGCGACAAGCGCTATGCCACGTACTGCAAATGCAGGCTCATTTTTTAATTCATCAGGAAGATCAATGGACATTTCCATCGATCCAACAATTCCTTGAATCTGAATTACTTTGGTACGGCTATTCATAAAAAACTTTCAATTCTTTGGAATGACTACGTCAACTGCAAGCGCTCTACTGGCCGCCCCTCGATTAAATGCGATTGGATAATTTCTTCAACATCATCTGTATCGACAAAGGTATACCAAACACCCTCAGGGTAGACCACCATGACAGGTCCATCTGCGCAGCGATCCAGGCATCCAGCCTTATTTACGCGAATCTTTCCGGGACCCGAGAGACCAAGTTCTTTCACTCTTTTCTTAGCGTAATCAAACAAAGCAAAAGCATTGTGCTGCTCGCAACACTCCTCGCCATTACTGCGTTGGTTTAAACAAAAAAATAAGTGGTGTGAAAAACTCATAGAAAAATTATATTCATCAATGTTTTGGTTTAGGGTCAATGGCACTGCGAATCATCCAAACAAGAGCCAGAGGTAACCATACTACTGAAACCCACTGCATTAGCTCATTAAAGTGTAATAAGCGCCCTTGGTACCAATGTCTTAGTGTCAGTATGAAGTAAGGATTGTCAGGCAAAACATTGACTGCGATTGTGGTGCCAACTAAGCAAATCAAGGCTAGCCAAAACTTGGCTCTTGGATTTAGCTTTAGGGCCCACCTCAATAAGATACTACCCAGCACCATTCCCCAGAGGGCGCCTGCGGTCAACCAAATCAAACTAAACTCACCGCCAAATTGCAATGCGGTAAATAAAGTTTTGATCAATACCGTCAGACCAAGAAGTCCATTGAGAATGCGCCACTGAGGCGCTTTAGTGCGCAAACCCAACGAAAGCAGTAAAGCAATGCCGAGCCAACACAAGGATGTAATAGCCATCTCTTGAATAAGCTGGTTAATGACTACAGTTCCCCAGTCAACCGAGCCAAATATGGCATGCCCCCAGACACCCGTGCCAAGCCAAGAACTTTGTGGGTAAATCTGTGACCACGGAAATAATAGAAACAAGGCGCATGCTGCCCAGTTCAAGCCAAACCATTGATCAAAGCGCCGACGAATAGCACTTCCTGACAGCCATTGTGGACCCAAAGGAATGGCCAACAAGCCTCCCAATAAACCCCCTAAGATATTGGCCCACCAGTCCATCTGACTCGGTATACGAGTAGGTAGCCAAGATTGGAATGTTTCCACACCTAGCGCCAGAGCAGCACTCAAACTCAGGGCTAGCCCAAGTGCGACATAGTTACGCCATCTTGGGTAAGCAGCAAACACCACCAAAAATCCAAATGGGATGTAAGCCAAAATATTGACCGATACATCAAATAGCGTAATGGAGCGCGGCAAAGGGGCATCTAACCAAGCCCATGCAGCTATTCCATTTTGAAAATCAAAGTCAAAGGGGTTTAGGCTTACATACAGGATCAACAGTGCGTAGCTTAAACTCATGGCCCTAGCCAATGGCATCGCCTGCAGGGGCCAGGCCAACTTTCGAGGTCTTTGATCTTTTTGATCCATCCCACAATTCTAGGTCAGACCTTTCTACAATGGCGGAATGACTGCAAATTGCATCCTAGAGCGTGTTGCTGAGACCAAATCAACCAATGATGATCTTTTGGCGCGCTGGCGCGCAGGAGAGCTCATTGATCCAGTAGCTCGAATTGCCCATAAGCAAACTGCAGGTAAAGGCCGGGCAGGCCGATCATGGCTAGCCAATCCAGAGGACTCTCTCTGCTTTTCCTTAGCATTTCCCTTTAAAAGCACCGTTGCTGAACTCAGCGGACTTAGTCTATTGGTTGGCTTAGCAGTGCTTGCTGGTATTGCCCAGGCTTGCGATATGAGTGAAGCAGAACTTCAAGCGGCAGGTCTTCAACTGAAATGGCCTAACGATTTATTACTGAACCAAAACAAACTTGGCGGCATCTTGATTGAGGGTGGCCAAACAAAAATCGGTGATCCTACTTGGATGATTATTGGGGTTGGCATTAACTTGCGCAATACAGAAATGATTGAAGCCAATCTGGAAACGGGACTCAAAGTAGGCTCCCTTTCCCAACTTATCAAATCACCTCCTGATTCAGAATATCTCTGGCTTAAATTACTGGCTTCACTTGAACACGAGCTTGCCGAATTTGATCTTCATGGATTCAAACCATGCACAGAACGTTGGATGAAATGGGATGCCTATCGAAACCAAGCAGTTTGTATTTCTGGTGCTGGTAGAGATCCCATTTACGGTATTGCAAATGGCGTGGATGAAACGGGAGCATTACTATTACAGCAAGATAACAAAACCATTGCCATTCATGCAGGTGATGTTTCACTACGGATTCAATCATGAGCCTCTATTTATTTTTTGATGTTGGCAATACACGCCTCAAATGGGCTGCGGTGGAATCTACTCAGAATCCAAGCGCTCAACAAAAAAAATTATGGGCTTACTCTGGCTCCATCAGCAGTAAGTCTTTGCAGTCTGCAGAACATAGAGCCGAATTAGCTGACTATATTGCTAAAACATTACCAAAGCCTGCAGCCATAGGGTTTTGCTGTGTGGCCGGGCCAGAAGCGATCGAGAATCTCAAATCATTATTCCCGCAGTGGAGCGATGTTGAATGGAAGCAATTAAAAGGGGATAGCCCTTACGCAGGAATGCGCAGCTTTTATCAAGACCCGGGCAAGCTAGGTGCTGATCGCTGGGCTGCGCTGATAGGTGCACGTGCCTTGTCAAATAAAAACACTTTAATTGTGAATGCTGGAACTGCTACAACAATCGATTTACTTGGCTCTAATGGCGTACATTACGGCGGCTGGATTTTGCCTGGTCTTGAATTAATGCAAACTAGCTTAGCAAACAATACTGCACAGCTAGATTTGGCTACACGTTCAGAACAGCATGGTTTTGGCACCTGCACTAATGATGCAATCATTGGAGGCTGTGATGCAGCGCAAGTTGGTGCAATTCTTTATGGCATGCAGCATGCAAAAGAGATGAATATCCCGGTTGAGAAAATTTGGATTGACGGCGGGAATGCCAAAATCTTAGCAAAGGAAATTTTGCAAACGAATTTACCTGCTAAGCAGTTGCTGGAGGCGACTGAAGGCTTGGTGCTTCGTGGTATTTGGGCGTGGTTACTACAAAATCCTTAGGAGCGTTAGGAGCGAATCTTACCTAATAGGCTTGTAGTTGAACGCTCATAGAGGAACGGTATTGCAACCGCCTTGCCACCCCAACTTTTTACCAGATGGGTTTCAGCCAAGGTATCGATTTCGTAATCGCCGCCTTTGACGTAAATATCAGGCCGGATTTTTTCAATTAAATTCACTGGCGTTTGTTCGGTAAACAACACTGCCATATCCACGCTTTCCAGCGCAGCTAACAAAGCCTGGCGATCAGCCTCAGAATTAATGGGTCTGTCATCACCTTTACCCAACATCTTGACCGAAGCATCTGAATTAACGCCGACCACCAAGCTAGCCCCCAAAGCACGTGCCTGAGCCAAATAACTGGCATGACCACGGTGCAAGATATCAAAGACACCATTAGTAAATACCAGGGGCCTTGGAAGGCCCGCCAAGCGATCAGCAAGTTGCTCTGGTGGACAAACCTTAGCTTCAAAGGAGGGTGGTGGCAAATGGCTCATGACTCAATATTAATGGCAATCTTGCACAGCGAGCGATATTGGCCAGAATGTCTTAGACTTGGCCTCTACTTAGTGAAATAAAAGGCGCAATATGCACCGCTATCTGATGAATTTCCTCTTTGGCTTATTTACCCTTCTATCGGGACTTCAGCTTGCTCATGCTGCAAACACTTGCAGCCCTCTGCTCTCCCATACCTTTCCCCGTCTTCAGGACGAGGCACCACAAAATCTTTGTCAATACCAAGGCAAAGTCATTTTGGTTGTGAATACAGCGAGTTTCTGCGGCTTTACCAGTCAATATGAAGGTCTTGAGAAGCTATATGCGAAATACAAAGATCAGGGGTTTGTAGTTTTAGGATTCCCCTCCAATGACTTCGGACAACAGGAGCCTGGCAGCAATAAAGAAATTGCCGAATTCTGCAAAAATACGTACGACGTGAAATTTCCGATGTTTGCCAAAAGCGTAGTTTCAGGTAACAACCCCAATCCCCTATTTAAGATGTTGATTGCCAAAACAGGTACAACTCCAAAATGGAATTTTTATAAATACCTAATTGATCGCAATGGCAATGTGATTGATTCATTTGGCAGTATGACTAAACCCAGTAGCAGCAGTATTACCGGCCCAATTGAAAAGCTTTTAGGAGAAAAAGCGCAGTGAGTAAAAAAAGAATTGCCATTATTGGTGCAGGCATCTCTGGATTAGGCTGCGCATATGCCTTAAGACAACATCCTGAATTTGAAATTACTTTATATGAAGCAGGCAATCATATAGGCGGTCACAGTAATACTGTAGATTTCAATTACAACGTCGATGGCAAAGAACTTGCACATGGTGTCGATACTGGCTTTTTGGTCTTTAACCGCAAGACTTATCCACGACTCGTTCGACTATTTGAAGAAATTCAAGCGCCAATAGCTCCATCTGAAATGTCTTTTTCTGTCTCCATTGATACCTCTGGAAAATCTGGATTCAACAAAAAAATTGAATGGGCTGGTAATGACATGAATTCTTTTTTTGGGCAAAGATCTAATCTCTTATCTCCATCCTTCTGGAGAATGGCCTACGACATCTTGCGCTTTAATCGCCTGGCTACTCAGTTGGCGCATGAACAAATTGAGGCCGGTCATTTATACAAAGAACCTGATGAAAAAATTGCGGATTTTTTAAAGCGCCATCGCTTTAGCCAAAGCTTTAAAGAGAATTATTTTCTACCGATGATTGGCGCTATCTGGTCCTGCTCAGTGGAGCAGATGCTAGAGTTTCCTATTCAAACCATGGTGCGTTTTTGCCATAACCATGGTCTTTTGCAAATCCAAAATCGTCCGCAATGGTTAACTATTCAGGGTGGATCTAGAGAGTATGTAAAACGGATTGTTGCAGCTTTAACAAAACATCAAATAGTGATTAGGCGTGAGTCTGCCTTGCGCGTAAATACAAATCACAACGGCGAACAAGTTGAAGTCATCAGCCAGTCTGGCTCAAGCCTCTTTGACGAAGTCATCATGGCTTGTCACAGTGACCAAACGCTAGATTTAGTTCACGGCATTAATCAGCAAGCCAGAAATATTTTGGCAGCCATCCCATATCAAAAAAATCGTGCAATTTTGCACACTGATATCCGCTTCTTGCCAGAAGCAAAGCGCTGCTGGGCCGCCTGGAACTACACCGCCAAATCTGGTGATCTGCCCAATGTAAAACAACATGTCAGCGTTAATTACTTAATTAATCGCTTGCAGCCACTGCCAAGCCAACTACAAGATACACAAATCATTGTTAGCTTAAATCCCTCAGAAGAACCAGACCCAAAATTGGTTCACCAAGAAATTCACTATTCCCATCCAGTCTTTGACATGAGTGCAATACAAGCTCAGAAAGAGCTCCCCTTAATTCAGGGATCATCTTCAATTTGGTATTGCGGCGCCTGGACTGGCTTTGGATTTCATGAGGATGGCTTACGTTCCGGTGAATTAGTCGCTGAAGCTTTAATTGAAAGCGTTCGTCAGCCCATTAAAACCAAACAAGATGTCTAGTTAATGGCGCAAGCAAAGATTAACTTTGGAGTTGTAAAGCACCAGCGCTTGCGGCCGGCTAAGAATGCTTTTGGTTATGGAGTCTTTACTGTCTCTATCCCTATGCGCACTCGTAGCGCCAATCCAAATTTACTTAGTCACTTGGGCTTAAGCGATAACCGATGGGGTCTTTGCGCATTTTTTGACAAGGATCATGGTCTAGGTGAGCCCAATAGCCTTGCCTGGATCGAAAAGATTCTTGCAGAAAATCATGTGCAACATGTTGATGGCGAAATTTGGCTGCAAACTTTTCCTAGGGTGTTGGGCTACGTTTTTAATCCAGTGAGCTTCTGGCTCTGTACACGGGCTAATGGCAAAGTACAGGCTGTATTAGCCGAGGTCAACAATACCTTTGGTGAACGCCATTGTTATTTGCTTTACAAAGATTCTGGCGAAGCGCTTCGTTCTGGTGAAACACTTACCAGTAAAAAGGTATTTCATGTTTCGCCATTTTGTGAAGTGCGCGGTGACTATCATTTCCGCTTCTTATTTCCGCAAGATAGCAGTAGCGGCAATAACAGCGTCTGTCGCATCGAGTTACACGAAGATGGACTTCCCCTTATCAATACGAGTATTGGCGGCACTAGCCGCCCACTAAACCTAGCCAATGTGATGCTGGCGCTCATTCGCTATCCTCTAATGAGCTTAGGAGTGATTTTCCGCATACACTGGCAAGCATTGAAATTATGGGTAAAAGGTGTACCCTTTCACTCTAAGCCCAAACCACCAGAACTCGAAGTTAGCAGATGAATCGCCCCGGACAATCACTTCTCTCTAGACTGAACTTTTCTCGCCCACATGAGTCAGTTGGTGCCTCACCGCAACATCAAATTAGCACTAAGGCGCTTCTAACATTGCTGACCCAACTGGGTAGCGGTCACTTAACGCTAACTATGCCCAATGGTGAAAAGCGAGAATTTGGCAATCACAGCGATGCCTTACATGCAGAGATCCATGTGCTGGAGTGGTCAGTATTTAAAGAGATCATGTCGCATGGCGATATTGGTTTTGCTGAAAGTTATATCCAAGGAAAGTGGAATACTCCCGATCTCAAAGCCTTACTTGAGCTGGCGATACGCAATCGCACTATTTTAGAAAAAGCCATCTATGGCAATTGGTATGGATCCATCTTTTATCGCCTAAAGCATTGGCTACGGGATAACAGTAAGGCGGGAAGTCGCAAGAACATTCATGCGCATTACGACCTGGGAAATGCGTTCTATACCCTCTGGCTTGATCCCACTATGAGCTACTCTAGCGCCTGGTTTTCAGAGGGCGATAAGCAATCATTAATGGATGCGCAGCGTGCAAAGATTAGACGCATTCTCGAATCACTTCAAACCAAGCCGGGAGATCATGTTTTAGAAATCGGCTGTGGCTGGGGTGGAGTGATGGAAGAGTCCCTGCGAAATGATAGGGCGATTACTGGCCTCACACTCTCTACAGAACAAAAAGCATTTGCAGAAAAGCGTTTGTTAGCGATTCAAGCACAGACCGCTAACCCAACCTCTTTTGAGGTGCGATTACAGGACTACCGTGATTGTCAGGAAAAATTTGATGGTATCGCTTCCGTTGAAATGTTTGAAGCAGTGGGTGAGAAACATTGGCCAGAATATTTTGAAACTGTTGCCCATTGTTTAAAAGCCGGGGGTAAAGCTTGCATCCAAACCATCGTGATTGCAGAAGATCTTTTTGATCGCTATCGTCGCAATACCGACTTCATTCAGCAGTATGTATTTCCGGGAGGTATGCTGCCTTCTAAGACAAGCTTTAAGGCAAGTGCAGCCAAAGCCGGCTTGAGAATCGAACAAGAGTTTGCCTTTGGTGCTGACTATGCAAAAACGCTTTGCCTCTGGAGGGATAGCTTTAATCAAAAACTACAAGAGGTACGTCAACTAGGGTTTGATGAAGCCTTTATTCGTCTTTGGAACTTCTATCTGATGTATTGTGCCGCAGGCTTTACCGAACGCAATATCGATGTAGTGCAATTTACCCTTAGCCATCAATCCCCAGAAGCCTATTCTGAAACGCTTAACGCATGAAACAACACGGTATTGATCACTTTTCAGGAAAAAGGGTCTGGGTTATAGGTGCCTCTAGCGGCATTGGCGAGGCTTGTGCAAAGGCTCTCCTAAACAAAGGCGCAAAAGTAGCCATCTCCAGCCGAAGAGCTGAACGATTAAATCAAATTGCTCTGAATGGAGAGAGTGGGCAGACTTTGGTTATTCCACTGGACGTCACTAATGACGAGCAACTCCAAGTTGGCTACAAAACCATTTTGAGCGCCTGGAGCGGAATCGATATCCTTCTTTTTGTATCTGGAATGTATGTGCCTCTTCGTGCAGATAATTTCGATATCAAGATTGCAGAACAAACAATTGATGCAAATCTTTTGGGACCCATGAGAGCAGTTGCATTGGTGATGCCAGAGATGTTGAAGGCTCACTTAGGGCACATCGCCATTGTTGGCAGCGTGGCAGGTTACAGCGGCCTTCCAAAAGCGTTGGCATATGGCCCAAGTAAAGCTGCCATCATCAATTTTTGTGAGAATTTATATTACGACTTACTCCCTACTGGAGTCAGCGTACATATGATCTCGCCAGGATTTGTCGCTACTGAAGCTACTGCTCAAAATGATTTTGAAATGCCGGCTCTTATTAGCGCAGAACAAGCAGCGGATGAGATATTAATGGGCATTCAAAAGGGAGAGTTTGATATTCACTTCCCCAAGAGATTCTCAAGATTCTTGAAGTTCCTCAGAATCTTGCCTTACCCAATTTACTTTTGGATCGTGCGCCGCTTCGTCAAAATTTGAGCGGCGCTATAGCAATAGCTGCGGATAAAGTTATTGCTTGTACTTATCTTTACGGATCTTCTCTTCCAAGTAATCCATTACAGCGATTGCTTTAGCTTTAGATCCCGCAATAGATGGTGAAGTAACGTATTTGCCCTGCATCACAATCGTCGGCACTCCATCAATGCGATAGGCCTCTGTCAATTGCTTAGCAGCGCGTGCTTTAGAAACTACTGCAAAAGAACGATAGCTTGCCAAGAAAGTGTTGCGATCAACGCCTTGTGATGCAACCCAATCAGCGATTTCTGACTCTGTTAGAAAACGCTTATTTTCTTTATGCATTGCATACATTACTTTTTCATTCAGAGCGTCGGCCTTACCCATGGACTCAAGCGCGTAATACATCTGACTGTGCGGCAAAAAGTCGTCACGGAAGGCTACTGGGACTCTTTTGAAGACAATATCTTTAGGTTGGCGCTTCACCCAGCTACTCAGCTCAGGCTCAAAGTCGTAGCAATGTGGGCAGCCGTACCAAAAGAATTCAATAACCTCTACTTTTCCCTTAGTTTCTACCGGTTGCGCAACGGGCAAAATACGATAGTCAAAACCTTCTTCAATTTTTTGACCTTGCGCACCAGCAAAGCCACTTAATGAAAGAAGTGCAAATAAGGTAATGAATCTTTTGCTTAATGAAATCATGATTTACTAGATTTAATCAAAGTTGGTTTAATACCTATGCCACTCAATTTATCACGTACTGAGTTGCTCTCATCAACACTGTTATATGGACCTACACGAACTCGCCAAAGGGTATTGCCATCGCTAGTCACTTCACTTAACTGAGCTTGTATACCCTGAATGGCCAAATTGGCTTTTTGTGCATCTGCATCAGCGCGCTTCGTAAATGCACCTACCTGCAAGAAATAGATAGAGTCTGATTTAGCCGCAGGTGACACATCTGCTGGCTTATCAGCAGTTTTCTTGCCATTGACTAAATCACCAATCGGATCTGCCGATGCAGGGGCAGGTGATTTGCCCTGAAGCGGTTTATTAAGATCGACCGGTTCAGTTGGGGTAGCTGCTTCACCCTCAGCAGGCGTAGCAGATGGCTTAATAATCAACGGCAAACTGGGGGCGCGCATCCCCGGTCTTTCTTGGGGAGTATTTTTGGAAAGATAAAAAGCGATAACAAAGGCAATGCCAAGGCCTGCACCTAAACCCAAAATAAAGCCGAGGATAGTACCGCCGTATTGGGAATTTTGCTGATTCGGTGTTTTCATCATTTCCTCATCTTACATCTTCACTTCATGCCTCGCCATTACATCTTAAAAGGCGCTGATACCCCGAGTACTTTTAAGCCATTTTGCAGAACCTGGCGTGTTGCCAAAAGCAATGCAAGGCGTGCTTGCTTTAAATGTTGATCGTCAACTAATACGCGATCTGCGTTATAGAAGGTATGGAAATCACCCGCTAAATCACGGAGATAAAAAGCCAATGCATGCGGCGCCAATTCTTCAGCAGCAGCCGCAAGCACCTCAGGGTATTCCGCTAAGCGACGCAGTAGATGATCAGATGCCTTACTTTGTAGAAGCGATAGATCTGCTTTAGCCAATTCCGACGCTTGGCCGCCCCACTGCTGCAGAATTGAGCTAATACGCGCATGCGCATATTGAACATAGAACACTGGGTTCTCATCGTTTTGCTGCAAAGCCAAGTCAATATCAAAAACAAACTCAGTATCTGCTTTTCGTGAGATCAAGAAAAATCGCACAGCATCACGCCCGCGCTGCAAAGCAAATTCTCTTTCTTCGGCAGTCATCTCCGGCGTAACGCCACCCGACCACTCAACCAAATCACGCACAGTTACATATGAACCAGCACGCTTAGAAATTTTCACCTCTTCACCATGGCGCATCACAGTAACCATCTTATGCAAAACATATTCTGGATACGTTTTAGGAAGATCCCAACCACGCTTCTGAGCTACACCCTGTAAGCCTGAGCGAACGCGGGCAATCGTGCCATGGTGATCACTGCCTTGTACGTTAATAACTTTCTGAAAGCCACGTTTCCACTTGCTGGTGTGATAGGCGACATCAGGCACGAAGTAGGTAAAGCTACCGTCCGACTTACGCATGACGCGGTCCTTGTCGTCACCGTCATCCGTGCTTTTTAACCATAGAGCACCTTCGGATTCATAGGTCTTACCAATGCTTTGCAAATCACCGACGATTTGAGCAACACTGCCATCGGTATACAAAGAAGATTCTAAGTAATAGCAATCGAATTTCACGCCAAAGGTTTTTAAATCAATGTCTTGCTCATTGCGCAAATACGCAACCGCAAATTGACGAATGGCTTCAATGTCATCCTTAAATTCTGGAGAGGCTTTAAATGCTGTAGCAATCTCCGCAATATATTCACCGTTATAAGCTTGCTCAGGCCACTTGGCATCGCCAGGTTTTAATCCCTCTAGGCGGGCTTGAACGGACAAAGCTAAATTAGCAATTTGTACGCCAGCATCGTTGTAATAAAACTCACGATGAACCTGAATGCCCTGGGTCGCCAGTAAATTGGCTAAGGCGTCGCCCAGCGCAGCCTGTCTACCATGTCCAACGTGTAATGGGCCGGTTGGATTAGCTGATACAAATTCAATCATCGCGCTTGTGGATAAGCCATCACTTGGGGCCGACTCTCCAAAATGAGGGCCCGCAGTAAGTATCTCCTCTACTACAGCGGTCTTAGCCGTATTGCTGAGGCGAAAATTGATGAAGCCAGGACCGGCAATTTCACAGGATGCAATAAGCTGACTAAAGCCTGCTTGCTGCTGCAAGCGCTCCACTAGAGCTTGCGCCAGCTCGCGTGGATTGAGCTTCCAAGCCTTAGAGAGCTGAAGCGCAATGTTACAGGCGACATCCCCGTGATCAACAGCCTTGGGGCGCTCTAGGCGTGGGGTAGGCGCCTCTCCTAGGCCACGTTCCTGTGCCAAGCCTGCAAGCGCAGCGCTCAGCATTTCAATTAAACGATTTTTATTGGTAGACAACATAGATAAGTGAGTTTATCAGGTGGTAAGCTATCGAAATGATCTATCAATTTCGCTCAAAGGCTGGTCCAGATGTCATCATGCTGGCGGATCTGACTAAACGAATTTTTGATATTTTAGGGCGCTCTTTAGAGCCTCGCGGCATCTTGACCGTGGAGCAACTTCCAGCCCTCATTACCGCGCTAGAAACCGCCATCCTAAAAGATCTCGAGGAAAGAGCTAAGGCAAATGACGAAGCCGAGAATGGTACTGAAAAGCCCAAACTAGCCGATCGTCTTGGGCAGCGAGCCTACCCATTCCTGGAGCTTATGAAGCAGGCTAAAGCCAAAGACGAACCCGTTATGTGGGGTGTTTAGTCCAGTAGGCTTGCCAGCTGACGACGGGTATCTTCAACGCTTTGACCGCGGCGTTTAGCCAAATCTTCAACTTGATCATCTGAAAGCTTACCTACATTGAAGTAGCGGGCATCTGGGTGAGCTAAATAGAAACCGCTCACGCTAGAAGCTGGATTCATAGCCATAGACTCAGTCAGAGTCATGCCAATATCCTCAGAACCAATTACGCGCAACAAATCTTGCTTAACCTCATGCGCAGGGCAAGCAGGATAACCAGGTGCCGGACGAATACCGCGGTACTCCTCATTGATCATCTGATCATTAGTCAAAATCTCATCAGTAGCATAGCCCCAAAGATCAGTACGGACACGATGGTGCATGAGTTCAGCAAAAGCTTCTGCCAAACGATCAGCTAAAGCCTTTAACATAATGGCACTGTAGTCATCATGCTTTGCCTGAAACTCAGCCACTTTCTTTTCAACACCATGACCTGTGGTGACAGCAAAGCAACCAAGGTAATCAGCCACACCAGAATCTTTTGGTGCAACGTAATCGGCTAAGCAACGATTAGGTCTACGAACACCATCCACAACCGGGCGCTCAGACTGCTGACGCAAGTTATGCCATACAAACAAAGGATGCTCTCGGGCTTCGTCGCTATATAAAACAATGTCATCACCAACTGTATTGGCTGGATAGAAAGCAACAACGGCATCAGCTTGCAGCCACTGGCCTTTAATCAGCTTATCGAGTAATGCTTGGGCGTCTGCAAATACCTTGCGCGCCTCAACGCCCACAACTTCATCGTCTAAGATTGCTGGAAACTTACCTGCCAAATCCCAAGTCTGAAAGAATGGCGTCCAGTCGATGTATTTATTGATATCACTCAGTGCAAAGTTTTTAAATACGCGACGGCCAATAAACTTTGGCTTCTCAGGAACATAAGCAGACCAATCGATCATTTCGCGATTCTTGCGAGCCGCCTGTAATGAAATGGTTGGTGCAGCCTTCTTGTTCGCATGTTGCTCGCGAATTCGGACATAGTCATCACGCATATCTTGAATAAATTTCTTGGAGCTTTCATCTGAAAGCAAGCTAGAGGCCACAGATACTGAACGGGACGCGTCAGGCACATACACTACCGGACCATCGTAGTGCGGAGCAATCTTCACGGCAGTGTGTACGCGCGAAGTGGTTGCGCCACCAATCATCAAAGGAATTTGACGCTCACGGAACCAATCATCCCGTTGCATCTCTTGTGCAACATACGTCATCTCTTCAAGTGATGGGGTAATCAGACCAGACAAACCAACAATGTCGGCATTCTCTTCCTTGGCGCGCTTCAAAATCTCTGCGCAAGGAACCATTACACCCATATTGGCTACTTCAAAGTTATTACATTGCAGAACTACTGTCACAATATTTTTACCAATATCGTGTACATCACCTTTAACGGTGGCCATGACAATCTTGCCCTTGGCTTTTGCTTCGCCACCTGCTGCAATATGTTGACGCTTCTCTTCCTCAATGTAAGGAATCAAGATTGCAACTGCTTGTTTCATCACGCGGGCACTCTTAACTACTTGAGGCAAGAACATCTTGCCCGCACCAAACAAGTCGCCCACGACATTCATACCATCCATCAGAGGGCCTTCAATGACCTCAATAGGTCTGCCGCCAGCGCCCATAATTTCTGCGCGCAACTCTTCGGTGTCTTCTTCGATAAAGGTGGTGATGCCATGCACTAGGGCATGCGTTAGACGCTCACGTACAGGCGCTTCACGCCACACTAGGTTCTCGACCTGCTTAGCGCCACCACCCTTAAATTGGTCAGCAATATCGAGCAAACGCTCGGTAGGTGTTTTGCCATCTTTTTCTTTAAAGCGATTGAGAACAACGTCCTCAACACGCTCACGCAACTCTGGATCTAAATCAGCGTACACACCTAATTGACCCGCATTCACAATACCCATGTCCATACCAGCCTGAATGGCGTGATACAGGAACACGGTGTGAATCGCTTCACGAACACGATCATTACCGCGGAATGAGAAGCTCACATTGGAAACGCCACCACTTACTTTGGCGCCTGGTAGATTTTCTTTAATCCAGCGAGTGGCATTAATAAAGTCGACCGCATAGTTATCGTGCTCTTCAATACCAGTAGCGATTGCAAAAATATTCGGATCAAAAATGATGTCTTCAGCAGGAAAGCCAATTTCATTTACCAAGATCTCATAGCAACGCTGACAGATCTCTGTCTTACGTTTAAATGTATCCGCTTGTCCTACCTCATCAAATGCCATCACTACGGATGCGGCACCATAACGACGAATTAAACGCGCCTGATGTCTAAAAGGCTCTTCGCCCTCTTTTAGGGAGATTGAGTTAACAATAGGCTTGCCTTGAATGCATTTCAAACCCGCTTCAATGACGCTCCATCTAGAGGAATCGATCATGATTGGAACGCGAGCGATATCTGGCTCGGAAGCAATCAAGTTCAAGAAGCGCGTCATTGCCGCCTCAGAATCTAGCATCGCCTCATCCATATTGATATCGATGACTTGTGCACCATTCTCAACCTGCTGACGGGCAACTACGAGCGCTTCGTCAAACTGATTATTCAAAATCATGCGAGAAAATGCTTTTGAGCCCGTGACGTTAGTTCGCTCGCCAATATTGACGAAGCCAACATTGGCAGTCACGTTAAATGGCTCTAGCCCTGAAAGCTTCATTGCTGGTATTACTTTTTTCTCTATCTTACTCATAACAAAGCCTCTGCATTCTCACGGTAGAAAGCACGTGGCTTACGTTTGGCAACCGCATTAGCAATTGCACGAATATGATCAGGCGTAGTACCGCAGCAACCACCAACTAAATTGACTAAACCGTCTTTGGCAAAACCATCAACCAAGCTAGAAGTAATTTCAGGCGTCTCATCAAAGCCAGTATCACTCATCGGATTAGGTAAGCCAGCATTGGGGTAGCAAGATACTGCTGCATCGCAAATCCTTGCTAGCTCTGCAATGTAAGGACGCATCAATGCAGCACCAAGTGCGCAATTCAAACCAAATGTCAGCGGCTTAATATGGCGCAAGCTATTCCAAAATGCTTCAACCGTTTGGCCAGAAAGAATTCGTCCAGATGCATCGGTCACCGTTCCAGAAATCATGACAGGCAAGCGTTCGCCAGTCTCTTCAAAAAATTCATCGAGCGCAAACAATGCTGCTTTGGCATTAAGTGTGTCAAAAATAGTTTCGACTAAAAATAAATCCACGCCACCAGCAAACAATCCTTCGATCTGCTCACGATACGAAGCACGCAAAGCATCAAAAGTGACATTACGTGCACCTGGATCATTCACATCCGGTGAAATACTCGCCGTCTTTGGCGTAGGTCCAATTGCGCCTGCAGCAAAACGAGGTTTATCGGGAGTGCTGTATTTTTCACAAGCAGCGCGAGCTAATTTTGCGGAGACTTCATTCATCTCACGGGCTAAGCCAGCCATTTTGTAATCTTCTTGCGCTACTGAAGTTGCACCAAAAGTATTGGTTTCAATAATGTCTGCGCCAGCATCTAAATACTGCTCATGAATCTTGCTAATGATTTGTGGCTGGGTCAAAACCAAGAGTTCATTGTTGCCTTTGATATCTCCAGGATGATCAGCAAAACGGGTATTCCCCGGCAAACCACGATAGTCGGCCTCCGTTAACTTGTATTGCTGAATCATGGTACCCATGGCGCCATCCAAAATCAGGATGCGCTGCTTTAATAGCTCGGGAAGCTTTTGACCGCGGGTATAGGGCTGGGACAAACCATTAGATTGCATTGTTAAACCGGGAATAGTCTCTAGAATCCCTTATTCTATTGGAAAAGCCACTTTTCATTTACCCCGGAGCCCTTATGTTTGGAACCATTCCAGAATTCAATCAAAGCCTAGATATGTTTAAGACCATGTGGGGACAAGGTGCCGCAGGTCAAGCAGGGCAGTTCCCCTTCACTACAGACGCCTCTAAGGCCGCTGGTGGCTTCGCCTCGGCATTTCCTGGCCTAGATGTGGATGAGCTTGAAAAGCGGATTAAAGACCTTAAAAGCGTTGAAAACTGGCTCAACCTAAACCTCAACATCCTCAAGTCGACTATTCAGGGGCTAGAAGTCCAGCATGCCACCATGATGGCCCTCAAATCCTTTGGTGATGCTGTTTCTGCAGCTAGCTCAGCAGCTAGCTCAACAAGCGCCCCAAAAGAAGAATCTAAGACTAAGACGACTAGCGCTAAACCACGGAAAACCGCAACACGCCGTCCTCGCAAAGTTGGCGATGCAACTTTCCTCGACGAAGTAGGTAATTCAGATGAGCAATAGCCTCGCCCATCGCAAATGTGAGTTGATGAATATCTAATTCACGTTTAAACAAGACCGGCACAATCTCTCGAGCATTTGCCGGTTTTTCACATGCGCCCAAGGTATCAGCTAAGCGATCATCGTGATGGGCTTTGAGTTGCGCAACACGCGGCCTAATTCCAGTAAATGGTTTGCCATGAGAGGGAAGCACTAAGGCATCCTCAGGCAACGCTAAATATTTTTCAATAGAGTCAAGATATAGGCCTAAAGGATCTGCATCTGGGTCTGCATCATAGACGCTCACATTGGTAGAGATGCGGGGCAACAACATGTCTCCAGAGATCAGTACTTCTAGCTCTTTGCAAAAAAGAGAAGCATGCTCAGGCGCATGCCCATAACCCATGATCACTTGCCAAGCACGGCCGCCAATCGAAATCAATTCACCATCAATGATGCGACGATATTGACGTGGGACTCCAGGAACCATATTGCTGTAGTAATTTGAACGTCCCCGAATTTTTTCCAAGTCTTCAGGAGTTGTTAAACCATGTCTTTGAAAGTGATCTGCAGAACCACCGCTACCTGCACGTGATCCAACTGCAGCACCGCCCTCTTTGCAACTTAACCATTGAGCGGTTAAGTAATCTGTCATGGAAATCCACATAGGAACATTCCACTTCTCACATAGCCATTGCGATAAACCCACATGATCAGGATGCATGTGGGTCACGATGACACGCAAGACTGGCATGCCTTCAAGCTGGGTGGCAAACACTTGCTCCCAAGAAGCTCTTGTCTCATCATTGGCGATGCCACAGTCAACAATCGTCCATCCCGAGGCACCATCAATCTCATCGCGCAATAGCCAAAGATTTATATGATCTAAAGCGAAGGGCAGACGCATTCTGATCCAGCGAACACCTGGCGCAACCTCGATACTGCTACCCACTTCCGGAAGTGCGTCACCTAATGGATAATGGACAGTCGCTTTTGCACTTGCTTGGTTTTGAGTGTTCATGGCTTCGTGTTATTAAATTATTTTTACTTCTAGGATAGCTTTGACAACAGCTCCATCGCCCTGCATTAATTGGTGTGACATTAATCCTGAAAATGGTTACTGTCGTGGCTGCTATCGTACCTTGAATGAAATTGCTGACTGGTCAGAACTAACGAATCCTGAAAAGCTTGAGGTTTTGGCAGAACTACCCAGTCGAAAACCCCAAGCGCCACAGTAAAACTGATCTTTCAATCTCGATTGCTTTATTTATTCACGTCAACAATCAAACGTCCACGAACATTGCCTGCCATTAATTCTTGTGCATATTTGATCGACTCCTCAAGCCTAATCTCATGAGAGATTTCATCTAAAGTTTTTAGATCTACCAACTTACTTAATTGCTCATAGGCAGCAATACGTTTTGCACGTGGCACAGTCACACTATTGATGCCATACAAAGTAACGCCACGCAAAATGAATGGTGCAACGCTTGATGGGAAATCCATACCTTGAGCCAATCCACAGGCAGCAACTGCACCATCGCTCTTCGTCTGTGCACAAGCGTTTGCTAATGTATGACTTCCTACGCTATCAACTACCGCAGCCCAACGCTCTTTTGCCAATGGCTTACCAGGAGCAGATAAAGTCGCGCGATCAATGACTTCGGCCGCACCCAATTTCTTTAAGTAATCCCCCTCAACCATGCGCCCCGTGCTGGCAACAACTGTAAAACCAAGTTTGCTCAAAAGCGTAATTGCAAAGCTGCCAACACCACCAGCGGCACCGGTTACTAAAACTTCGCCATCACTTGGCTTGAGTCCATGCTTTTGTAGTGCCATGACGCAGAGCATGGCGGTATAACCTGCAGTGCCAATTGCTAATGCCTGTTTAGCAGTAAACCCCTTTGGCAGCGGAATCAACCAATCGGCCTTTACACGAGCCTGCTGACCCAAGCCACCCCAATGCCCTTCGCCCACTCCCCAGCCATTAAGAAGCACCATATCGCCAGCCTTGAAGTCGGGACTGGTGCTTTCCATCACTTCACCAGCAAAATCGATTCCTGGCACCATTGGAAAGCTACGAACCACTGGTCCTTTGCCGGTGATAGCCAGACCATCCTTGTAATTGAGAGTGGAATACAGCACCTTTACACGAACATCGCCCTCTGGGAGGCTGGCCTCATCTACTTGGGCCAATTCTGCGCGATATCCTTGATCATCCTTGTTTACCAAAATTGCTTTAAACATTTCTCTTCCTTTAAGAATGCGGTATTTCCCCGCAGCAATTGCTTAATAGGTTTATCCTAACGAGCATTGCTGATTATGGAGGTTTCCATGAAAAAAATTCTACTATTAACTACGATTTCTGGCTTAGCGCTATCTGGCTGCTATTCCACCCAAATTAACATGTCCATGGGCAATATGCGCCTTATTTCCTCCAGCGCTGCACCACAGGATGTGATGGATTTCGCCACCAAGACCTGTAAAGATGATTTTTATGAAGGCGCCAGCTTTCTATCAAAAGCAGACAAAGAATATCGCTTCAAGTGCGTAAAAGCAGAAGAGAACGAAATCTTGATTCCTATTCCTGGCACAACAATTTCAGCCACAGCACAAGCTGACGCTAAGTAAGTAAAGACTAATGACCCCGTTTACCTCACAAGAGTTGCGCAAGGGATTTTCATCGTTTGCCACCGGGGTCACTGTGATCACTTGCCTCGATGAGGAAAACAATTCTCACGGCATTACGATTAGCTCCTTCAATACCGTCTCACTCGAGCCACCACTGATTCTCTGGAGTCTTAAGAAGCATTCACGCTTAATGCCTTGGGTTGAACTTGGGAAGAAACACCTCATTCATGTTCTAGAGCGCTCCCAAGAAAATTTGGCAATGCATTTCGCTACTGTGAAGACCGACCAATTCAAAGGAATTGATCACAAGCTAGCCGCTAGTGGACTTACCCAGATTGATCATTGCGTTGCTTATTACGAATGTGAAACCGTTTGTGTTCACATTGGTGGTGATCACAACATCATTGTTGCCAAAGTGATTAACTTAAAAAATCATCCTGAACGAGAGCCGCTCATTTTTGCGCGCAGCCAATTTATTGGCCTTGATTTCACTGAAGCTAAAGCCAGCTAATTCGAATTAATTTCATAAGGAAATGCCATGATGCGTTTATGGGGTCGTAAAAGTTCTATTAACGTTCAAAAAGTATTGTGGTGCCTTGCTGAGCTTGGACTAAAAGAAGGCAAAGACTTTGAACGTATCGATGCTGGCCTTCAATTTGGAATCAACAACACGCCAGAGTTTTTAAAACTCAATCCCAATGGCTTAGTACCGACGCTACAAGACGGTGAAATTGTGCTTTGGGAATCTAACACCATCATGCGTTACTTAGTTTCACAGTATGACAAAAATGGACGCTTTCCAAAAGATGTGGCTGCTCAATATAGCTCTGAAAAAATGATGGATTGGCAATTAGCAACCTTTTGGCCTCCATTGCGCACTGCCTTCTTAGGCCTTACTAGAACTGCTGAGAAGGATCGTGATTACGGCGCCATCCAAAAAGGCTATCAAGCAACGAATCAAACCCTTGGTTTGCTCGATCAGATCCTGTCTACGCAAGACTACTGCTCAGGCAATCAATTTAATATTGGCGATATTGTGGTGGCCTTAGGCGTGCATCGCTGGATTTTATTAAACGATACCTTTCCAGAGAAAACTGGCCCACGCAGCGAACTCAAAAACGTTGAGCGCTGGTTAAAGCAAATGAGATCTGAAACGCAGTTTGGTGAGTTTGCTGACAAAGAACTCAATATCGTTAAATAATTTTTCTTTTATTTGTTACTGCTGTTTAAATTTCTTGGCGTGGTGATCAGCGCCGATAAATAAGTACATTGCTGGCACCACAAAGAGTGTAAATAATGTACCAATCGATAGGCCTGTGAAGATCACGATACCCATTGATTTACGCCCAGCAGCACCAGCGCCTGAAGCGATCACCAAAGGTAATACGCCTAACACCATCGCAGCAGTAGTCATCAAAATAGGGCGCAAACGAACACTACTTGCCTCAACAATAGCGTCTAACTTACTGCGGCCGGCTTCTTGAAGCTCATTAGCAAACTCCACAATCAAAATACCGTGCTTACTAATCAAGCCCATGAGAGTGACTAGACCTACCTGGGTGTACACGTTTAAGGTCGTGAATCCCAAGTTAATAAAGATCAAGGCGCCAAACAAAGCTAGCGGTACAGAAACCAAAATCACAATCGGGTCACGGAAGCTTTCAAACTGCGCTGCAAGCACTAAAAACACAATCAGAATCGCGAAGAACATAGTGACTAAAAAGCCGCCAGACTCAGCCATAAATTGGCGTGAAGGGCCAGCGTAGTCCATGCTATAGCCACTAGGCGCAACTTCTTTTAAGGTCTGGCGCATAAAGGCCAACAAATCGGCCTGAGAAATAAATGGCGTACTCACACCCGAAATCGTTGCAGAGTTCAATTGCTGAAAGTGATTAATCGACTGAGGTACAACTCTTTGCTTAATTGTTGCAATAGTGCGTGCCTGAACCATAGCGCCACTTGGAGTACGAATGTAGTAGTCCAAGATTTGATCAGGGTTCAAACGGTCAACTTGTTTGACTTGTGGAATCACGCGGTAAGAGCGCCCTGCTACTGAGAAGTAATTAACGTAACCGCCCCCCAATGCCGCAGAGAGTGCTGCGCCAACTTGTTCCTGAGTCATGCCTAAAGCCGCTACTTTTTCTCGATCAATTTCTAATACATCTTGTGGTTTATCGATCTTGAGATCGGAATCCACGAAAAAGAAATTACCGCTACGGCGCGCTTTATCAAGGACCGCTTGCGAAACCTCGTTTAACGCCGCATAAGATTCGGTTGTATTGATGACTACTTGTACTGGCAAGCCTTGTGCGCCCGGTAATGCTGGGAACTGAAAGGCTGCAACACGTGCACCTGCAATTGAGTTCCACTTCTGCTGCATATCTTCTTGGAACTTGGTTGCATTGCGATTGCGTTCACCCCAGTCTTTCAGCAAGATACCGCCAAAACTAGATGTTGGACTCGTAATCTGAAAGGCCTGTTCGTATTCTGGCTCTGCAGCAGCAATCGCGTAGATCTGATCTGCATAAGTCTGCATTTGATTCACCGTACTATTGGGAGGCCCTGATGCTTGCATCAAAACGATACCTTGGTCTTCTGTTGGCGCAAGTTCTCCCCACGCAGTTGAATATAAATACGCAACGCCGCCCAATAGAATGACACCCATCACGATAATGACCTGCCATGTACTTAAGAGATCACGCAAAGTCTTTTGATAACTGTGATGTACCTTATCGAAAATGCGATCAATCTTTTGCACAAATGGTGAAGCCTCTTGCTCTTCGGTAAAAATGCGGGAACACATCATGGGTGATAGTGTTAAGGCAATTAATCCCGAAACGGCCACCGCACTAGCCAAAGTAAAGGCAAATTCTGTAAATAAAGCACCTGTTAGTCCGCCCTGAAAGCCAATCGGGATATACACCGCAATCAGCACTACCGTCATTGCCAAAATAGGACCGCCTAATTCACGGGCAGCAATTAAGGAGGCCTCTAGCGGGGACTTGCCTTCTTTCATATGACGGTCAACGTTCTCCACCACAATGATGGCATCGTCAACTACCAATCCAATTGCCAATACCAAAGCGAGCAGGGTCAGCAAGTTAATCGAATAACCTAGAACTTGCATCAGGAAGAAGGTGCCAATCAATGACAAAGGCATAGCAATCACTGGAACAGCAACGGCACGAGCACTTCCCAAGAAGAGGTAGATCACCACAGTCACAATCACCAGCGCCTCTAATAAAGTAGAAACTACTTCATCAATAGAGCTGGTAATAAATTTGGTGGAGTCGTAAACAATCTTGCCAGTCATGCCAATAGGCAATTGTTTCTGAATATCGGGAACCACATCCCGTACTCGCTGAGCTACGTCTAATAAGTTGGCTTGGGGTGCAACCTTAATTGCAATAAAAACTGACTTTTTGCCGCTGAAGGCAACGTTCGTGTTGTAGTCCTCAGATCCTAAAGTGACTGTAGCCACTTGATCTAAGTAAACAATATTCACACCATCTTTTTTAATGACTAACTTCCGAAACTCTTCGAGAGTATGTAGGTCTGTGCCAGCAACTAAGTCGACTGAAACCATCTCGCCTTTGGTGCTCCCAACAGCAGATAAGTAATTATTAGCTGACATGGCACTATAGACATCGTCAGCACCAACGCCCAGGCCAGCCATCTTTTCGCGATCTAACCAAGCACGTAAGGCAAACTTTCGACCACCAGTGATCTCAGCATTTTGAACACCCTCAACTGAGTCCAGCTTTGGCTTTACAACACGCAACAGATAATCAGTAATGGCATTGTTAGGGATTTCATCACTATAGAAACCCATATACATTGCGGCAGTAGATTGACCAACCTGTACCGTCAAAATAGGTTGCTGTGCCTGAGGTGGCAACTGATTCTTTACTGCACTAATTTGAGTCTGTATCTGCGTTAACGCCGCATTAGAGTCATAGTTCAACTTCAGCGTAGCAACAATAGTTGAAACACCACTAACACTAGCTGAGGATAGGTAATCAATACCTTGTGCCTGAGCTATAGAAGCTTCCAGCGGTTGAGTAATAAAGCCTGCAATTGTTTCAGGATCGGCGCCATAGTAAGCCGTAGTAATTGTCACAATCGCATTTTGGGTTTGCGGATATTGATTTACCGGCAAAGAACCAATTGCCTTCAAACCAAATATTAAGACAAGGGCACTCACCACTAGGGAGAGTACTGGCCTACGGATGAATATGTCAGTCCAATTCATCTGCTAATTATTCCTGCGGCTTTGGATCAGGTGAGTTTGCTGGCTGCACCTTGTTATTAATAATCAATGGTGTGCCATTTTTAAGCTTAAGCTGACCACTAGTAACAACCGTTGCGCCTTCATCGATACCCTTCAAAATAGCTACTTGATCACCACGAGTTAATCCAGTAGTTACAAATACCTGTTGCGCCTCAAGAGCAGGGTTACCTTGTTTATCTTTCTTACCAGTAGGCTTAGCAATAAAGACAGTTGATCCATAGGGGTTATAGGTTACTGCCGTCTGCGGCAAGGTTAGGTACTTCACTTGATCGCCCAGCTTGATATTCACATTAGCGAACATGCCCGGCAGGATTTTCTTATCTGGATTGGCAAGTTGCGCTTCAACTTGAATATTGCGAGTATTGGTATCGACCTTTGGACTGACGGCAGTAATCTTGCCTGTGAAGCTGGCATCCTTAAATGCATCCGTTGTCACGATGACCTCTTGACCAACCTGAATTTGCTCAGCATTATTTTGTGGCAAGTTGAAATCTACAAAAATTGGATCGAGGGTTTGCAGTGTGAGCAGCTTATCGCCAGGATTGACATACTGACCTGGATTAATCGACACAATACCGACGCGCCCACTAAAAGGTGCTTTGAGATTTTTCTTCGCTACTAATGCTGTTTGCTGCTCAACCTGTGCTTGCTTGGATTTTGAATCTGCAGCGCTAGTATCAAATACATTTTTACTGATTGCCTGAATTGCTAATTGCTGTCTATCACGCTCATTAATTACCTTTGCTAAATCAGCCAGCGCTTTTAAAGAATTTAGCTGAGCAACATCAGACGCATCATTTAACTTAATAAGGAGCTCGCCTTCTTTGACATCTTGTCCAGACTTTACGGGCACTGCTTGTACTAAGCCACCCAGTTCGGTGCTGAGTTCAACACCTCTATATGCGCGTACATTACCAACACTCGTTAACTTTGGCTGCCATTCAGTAGTAGCAATAACCAGCGTAGATACTGTCGCAGGTGGCAAACCCATGCCAGCAATGAAATGCTTAATCATGAACGTCTTGAGCTGATTGAAAGCGAAGATCAAACCCAATAATAAAAATACTCCGCAAAGCATGATGGTCATACGACGTTGCAGTGGCTCCATCGCCATTAACTTTTCATGCGCTTTAGTACTGCGCCACTTTTGACCCATGCGTGCCCAAAAGGCTTTTACCTTACCCCAAAGAGCAATTGCTCTCTCGCGTAATTTCCATTCAATCGCCTTGCGCTGTATCCATGCCCACAGGGCAAGATTCATAGCAATAAGCTTGTTCTTAATTTTTTCCAGAAGTTTCATTTTGATCTTTGTTCGCTATGTCTTTTGGTTTAAATGCAGGGCCTTCACGATTCCACCAGCCACCGCCGAGCGCTGCAAATAAAGCTGCCGTATCCGAGAAGCGAGTTGCTTGTGCTGCAACGGATTTCACTTTTGCTTGTTGATACTGATTTTGGTAATAGAGGACTGCTAAATAACTTGCTGTACCTAACTTATATTGCTGCTGTACTAAATCTAAAGTTTCGTAAGCGTAACGTTCCGCATCCGATGCCGCTTTGAGTGCTTGGGCACCAGTCTCAAGTGCACGTAATGCATTAGCTACTTCTTGAAATGCATTTAAGACTGTTGCTTGATATTGAAATGCTGCCAACTCATAGTTGGCAATCGCACCGCGACGCTGCGCCAACAAAGCTCCGCCCTGAAACAGGGGCTGCAAGATTCCACCACCAAGAGTCCATAAAGCAGAGTTCGGCCCAAATAATCCAGCGGAAGTTAATGCAGCTGCGCCAATGGATCCAGTGATATTAAATTGCGGCAATAAGTTCGCCGTTGCAACGCCCACAAAAGCATTCTGCGCCTTTAACTGAGCTTCGGCAGCGCGTACATCGGGACGTTGGCGCACTAAGCTAGATGGAACTGTTAGGGGTAGCTTTTCTGGCAACTGTAAATTTGCAAGATCAAATTTCGCGATATTGGCATTGCTTGGAATCTCGCCTACCAGCACCGCCAACTGATTGCGCGCAAATGCGAGATTTCTCTCGTAGTTAAATAGATCTACTTGAGAATTAGATACTAAGGTTCGCTGTGAAGTGACATCAACCTTAGAAACTGTACCAATAACTAACTGCTTTTCGGTTACCTCAGCAAGATTAGTTTGGGCTTTTAAAATTTCTTCTGTGGCCTGCATCTGCGCTCGCAGTGCAGCCTCTTTAACGGCACTCGTCACTACGTTGGCAGTAAGTGAAAGATAGGCGCCCTCCAGCTGAAACTGCGCAACTTCTGCTTGAGCGCGAGCCCCTTCAACCGCTCTACGAGCCCCACCAAAGACATCTATCTTATACGTTACATTGACTGTAGCGTTATATAGATTGTAAGTATCAGTTCCATAGTTCAAACCGTAAACGGCTGAGGGCTGTTTCTGTCTAATTGCGTTTGCACCTACACCAATTGCCGGAAAGTATTGGCTGCCAACTTGTGCGTTGACATTTTCTTGGGCAGCGCGCAATGCTGCATCAGCAGCACCTAAATTTGGATTCTGCTCAAGGGCTCTTTTAATCAACGCATCAAGTTCAGGAGATTTATAGAGCTCCCACCATTGGGCTTCAATATCAGCCCCTTCAACAAACTCTTGATCACTACCCCCAGGAACACCAGGTGCAGTAGCTAGCTTTTTAGATAAGGTGGTTTCCGTATAAGAGGAAGTCTTGGGCGCTTCCGGCTGCTTAAAGTCTGGTCCAACTGCACACGCAGAAAGTACACCTGCGCAAATTAGCACAAGCAAATACAAACGGATAAGCGGGGGCGTCGACATAAACATGGGTTGCAACAAATATCCTTCTTTACAGGACTTATTTGAACACAAAAATGCAATCAGGGCTTCGTAAAGCCCTGATTTATCTACTGAATTTTGTCCACAACTTGATGTGAATGTCAAACAGGTAAAAATTTATTCGACCGTAACGCTCTTTGCTAGGTTTCTAGGCTTATCAACATCAGTGCCGCGCGCACAAGCGGTGTGATAAGCCAATAGCTGCAGAGGAACCACGTGCAATATTGGGGAGAGGCTGCCATAGTGCTCAGGCAACTTGATGACATTGATGCCATCGCTACTGGAGATATGACTATCTTGATCGGCAAATACATAAAGTTTGCCGCCACGTGCTTTGACCTCCTGCATATTGGACTTTAGCTTCTCCAATAGAACGTCATTAGGCGCAACGGTAACCACGGGCATCTTATCTGTCACTAAAGCTAGCGGCCCATGCTTTAACTCACCAGCCGGATAAGCTTCGGCGTGAATATAAGAAATCTCTTTTAACTTCAATGCGCCTTCAAGCGCAATTGGGTAGTGCGTTCCACGACCAAGGAATAATGCATTTTCACATTTAGAAAAAGCATCGCTCCAAGCAATGATTTGTGGCTCAAGGGCAAGGACAGCATGAAGTGCTTTTGGCAAGTGACGCAATTCACGCAGCAGCTCTTTTTCTTTTTCAGCAGAAATTATGCCATTGCGTTTTGCAACAGAAACCGCCAAAAGATAAAGCGCTAAAAGTTGTGTAGTAAATGCTTTGGTTGAAGCAACGCCAATTTCAGCGCCAGCCTTAGTCAAGAAATGCCAATCAGTTTCACGAACCATGGCACTACTTGCCACATTACAGATTGCTAAGGTGTACTGATGACCTAAGCTCTTGGCATGACGCAATGCTGCGAGAGTATCCGCCGTCTCCCCGGATTGCGAAACCACAACAATCAAGGTTTTTGGGTTAGGCACAGTAGTGCGATAGCGATACTCACTTGCAATTTCCACTTGAGTGGGAATTCCCGCAATATCTTCCAACCAATATTTGGCAACACATGCAGAGTAATAACTTGTGCCACAGGCTAATATTAAAATTTGATCAAATGCTTTCCAGCCTTCTGGATTGGCCTCAAATAACTCTGGACCAAAATTAGTGATGTTGGCAAGCGTGTCGCCAATTGCTCTAGGCTGCTCAAATATTTCTTTTTGCATGTAATGCTGATATGGCCCAAGATCAACCGAGTCCGCTTGGGCTGGCATGGGCTTTAGCTCTCTTTGAGCAGGGTTGCCAGCCTGATCAATTACTGCAACGCTATCTGCTTTAAGTACAGCGACATCACCCTCTTCCAAATACATCATGGAATGAGCGCGCCCCGCCAATGCCAAGGCATCAGAAGCCAAGAAGTGCTCATGATCACCAATGGCAACCACCAGAGGAGAACCAACACGCGCACCAACCAAGGTGCCTGGATTGTCTTGAGCGATTACACCAATAGCGTATGCACCATGTAGCTTAGGAAGTACTGCCCTTACCGAAGTTGCAATATCTTTTTGACCACTAGCTACATATTGCTGGTGTATTAAATGGGCAATCACCTCAGTATCTGTTTCTGAAGTGAAATCATAGCCAGCAGTTTTTAATTCGGCACGCAGGGTTTCATAGTTTTCGATAATGCCGTTATGCACAACCGCAATTAAGCCCCCAGAGATATGGGGATGTGCATTTTGCGTATCTGGTTTGCCATGAGTGGCCCAACGTGTATGAGCAATACCCAAGGTGCCAAAAAAATCTTTGCCTTGTTCTCCCAACTCAGAAACACGTGCAGTAGTTCGCGCTCTTTCAATAGGATGATTTGTGTCATCACCATTAATTACCGCAAAACCACAAGAGTCATACCCGCGGTACTCTAGGCGGCGTAAGCCCTCAACCAGAACATCAACAATGTTTTTATGGGAGGCAGCGCCAACAATGCCGCACATTATTTTTTACCCCTTGTAGTTTTCTTGACTACTTTCTTCACAGTTTTCTTTGTTGCCACTTTTTTGGTGGTAACTTTTTTAGCGGAAATCTTTTTTTCCTGCTTCACAGGACGCTGCCATTGCAATGAAATTTGCTTTGCTCTAGATACTGTGAGCTGATTAGGTGGTGCATCTTTAGTCAAAGTTGTGCCAGCGCCTAATGTAGCGCCACGCCCAACGCGCACCGGAGCAACTAGCTGCGTATCAGACCCAATGAAAACATCATCTTCAATAATGGTCTGGTGTTTATTAACACCGTCGTAGTTACAGGTAATAGTGCCAGCACCAATATTGACTCTTGCGCCAACAATCGAGTCCCCGACATAAGCTAAATGATTGGCTTTACTGTTAGCTGCAATTTTGCTGTTCTTTACTTCTACAAAATTACCGATATGCACATCATTTGCCAAGTCTGCACCAGGACGTAATCGAGCATAAGGGCCAATTAACGATTGATTGCCCACTTTCGCGCCATCTACATGACTGTATGCATGAATAGTTACGCCTTTACCGATCATGCTATTACGAATAATGCAATAAGGACCAATCTTCGTACCAGCGTCCAAAGTGACACGGCCTTCGAATACGCAACCAACATCAATTGACACGTCAGCACCGCAATCTAGGGTGCCCCGCACATCTATGCGCGCTGGATCGGCAAGAGATGCTCCTGCATCCATTAGTTGATTGGCAATATTAAGTTGATATACGCGCTCGAGAGCAGCCAATTGATCGCGGCTGTTAACGCCCACAGTCTCAAACTCGTCATCGGCTTGAGTTGTACGAATAGGCACGCCATCTTTGACCGCCATAGCAATCACATCAGTTAAGTAGTACTCGCCTTGTGCATTGCTGGCACGTAAGGCTTTGAGCCACTTCTTTAATGAATTTGTTGGCAGCACCATGATGCCGGTGTTAATTTCTTGAATGGCTTTTTGTACTGGTGTAGCGTCTTTCTCTTCAACAATTGCTTTTACAGAGCCGTCTGCATCACGCACGATACGGCCGTAACCAGTTGGGTTGCTTAGGTTCTGTGTCAACAAAGCCAAAGCAGAATCTTGTCCTCTGACACCATCAGCTAATTTAACTAATTTAGCTAATGTCTTTTTAGTAGTGAGGGGAACATCACCATACAAAACCAATGTTGGTTCTTGCAAATCTAATTTAGGCAGGGCTTGCAATAACGCATGGCCCGTTCCTTTTTGTTCCGCCTGAAGCGCAGTCGTCACCTTGCTAAAGCTTGGATGATCCTTGCTAGCGCTTGCTAAGAATAGTTTTACATCTGCCGCGCCATGGCCAACTACCACAACTGGCCCACTTTTAGCCTGCTTACCTTGCAGCGAGAGCGCAGTAGCAAGAACATGCTGAAGCAGAGGTTTTCCTGCAAGGGTTTGCAGGACCTTGGGCAGGGCGGATTTCATCCGCTTTCCTTGCCCAGCAGCCAAAATGACGATATTCATAAAGGGGGATTATAAATCCCCTGAATCATGGTTCCGCAGGCTAATTCATCCAATTCAGCCTCATCAATTGCCTTATCTCCAGAAGACCTAGCGGCAATACCTGATAACTCAGTGGAAATCTCCAGATTTTTGAAATCAAAGGCTTCACTATCCATTAAATGGGATGGCACGATGTGATGCATGGAGCGGAATACGTTCTCCACCCTGCCTGGATGCTTCTTTTCCCAGTCGCGCAACATTTCTTTCATAACCTGGCGCTGAAGATTAGGCTGACTCCCACATAAATCACACGGAATAATGGGGAAATTCATATCCGTCGCATAACGCTCAAGTAATTTCTCGGGAACATAAGCCAAGGGGCGAATCACAATATGCTTGCCATCATCAGAGCGTAACTTTGGCGGCATACCCTTGAGCTTTCCCGCATAAAACATATTGAGCATCAGCGTTTCTAGAATGTCATCACGATGATGACCTAAGGCAATCTTAGTAGCGCCTAATTCATCGGCTACGCGATACAAAATTCCGCGACGTAAACGTGAGCACAATCCACAGGTAGTTTTACCCTCAGGAATCACACGCTTCACAATGCTGTAAGTATCTTGCTCTTCGATATGATACTGAACACCTAAGCCCTTCAAATAGTTGGGTAATATTTCAGCAGGAAAATTAGGCTGCTTCTGATCTAAGTTCACCGCAATGATTTCAAAATGAATCGGTGCACGTTCACGCAACTTCATCAGAATATCGAGCATGGCATAACTGTCTTTTCCGCCCGATACACACACCATCACCTTGTCGCCATCTTCAATCATGCCAAAGTCACCAATAGCCTGACCTACCAAGCGACAAAGTTTTTTCTCTAGCTTGTTTTCTTCGAAGACAACTTTACGAATATCGCCCATAAGAGTTTTTTCTAATTCTTTTTTAAGAAGTCTTTATACGAAATACTTCAACACCAACCGAGTGACAATCTGGATACACATCAGGCTTAGCTGTGCTCACACGCGCTGCTAATACCTTTGGGTGAAGCAGCATTGCGGTCACAATGTCATCACAAAAGGTCTCCTGCAAATGAATATGGCCCTTAGAGGCTCTTGCTTTAATGGTTTCACGCATAAAGTCGTAATCCACCACTTCATCTAATTGATCATTGGTAGGGGTATTCACTCCCAAGGGAATATACAAATCCACATTGAGGATGACGCGTTGCTCTGCTTTTTTCTCAAAGTCATGAACACCAATATTGATATAAATCTCATAGTCCTGAAGAAATAAACGGCGACAGTCAAGAAGAGCAGGATGAGAAAGAATGGCGTGCATGTATATTTACTTTTTAAAAATACTTAATTGGTTTTAAACATCACATCACGTGATGAAGGCAATAAATGTTGTCCGCCATCTACATACAAAGTGGTTCCAGTAATGGCGCCAGACTCAGCTAAAAATACTGCTGCTTTTGCAATGTCTAGGGGCGTTGAGGATCTTCCTAGTGGCGTCATTTGATGCGCTTTAGAAAAGCCATCAATCGTTTGATCGCCTGATGGCAAAGAGATTCCTGGTGCCAATCCGACTACTCGCAGATGTGGCGCAAAATCCATAGCTAACAATTCAACCGAAGATAGTAATGCTGCCTTAGATAATGTGTAAGACAAGTAATCTGGATTGGGGTTAATTAATTTTTGGTCCAGCAATTGAATCACCGCAGGGATCACATCGGATTTATTAGGTTTATTTTTTTGATACTCAAACATCAGTTGAGATAACAAAATTGGCGCCGTCAAATTGACCTGCATATGCTCTTGCAAAAGTTTCGCGCTCAATGGGGTATTTGAATTGGCACGGTCATATTCAAATATCGATGCGCTATTTACTAGGCAATCCAAATTAGGAAAGCTCTTGATTGCGGCTAAGAAAAGGGCTTTTGCTCCCCCTTCAACAGCCAAATCCGCCTGAAAGGCCTGAGCCTTAACCCCTAAGCCCTGAATTTCTTCAACGGTTTGCGCAGCCTCTTGGTCCGATCGCCCATAATGAACGGCAACATCCCAGCCCTGACGGGCAAACTGCAAGGCAATTTCTCGACCCAGACGCTTTGCAGCGCCAGTCACTAAAACGGCTTTCACTTGCTGGGATGGGGATGTTGAACTAGGGTTCAATTAAATTCTCTTAGACTAGCGAGCTATGGATATTACCTTGACCAGCCTTGAAGCGGAGCATAGCGCTCTTTTAAAGGCCAAAATAGCCTCTCAAATCAGCTCAAAGGGCGGCTGGCTCCCATTTTCTCGCTATATGGAGATGGCCTTATATGAGCCTGGAATGGGTTATTACAGCGCTGGTGCCCACAAACTTGGTACTGGCGGCGATTTCACTACTGCCCCAGAATTAAGCCCTCTTTTTGGCGCAGCTATTTGCTCTACCCTTCTGCCAGTACTTAAGGGGCTAAAGGCAAAAGGTCTACCAACTCAAATTTTAGAGTTTGGTGCGGGGACTGGGAAACTCGCCACCTCCATTCTGACCCGCCTCAATGATCTCGACTTTCATGTAGACCGTTACGACATTATTGAAATCTCTCCAGACTTAGCCCAACGTCAGCAAGAAAGAATTGGTGACACGCTCAAGCTACTCAATCTTGACACGCAATGCAGTTGGCTTAATCAATTGCCAGAAAATTTCAAAGGCGTTATTTTGGCAAATGAAGTGATTGATGCCATTCCTTGCGATGCGATTACTTATCAAAATGGATTTTGGTATTGGTATGGCGTTACTTTTGAAAACGACAATCTAATCTGGAAAGTCGGCGCACCCGTCGAACAACAATTACTTCCCGAAAGCCTTCTCAACGGCAACTTGTCAGAAGGTTATGTCACCGAACTGCACACGCCAGCAAACGCATGGATGCAGCAAGTTGCTAAGCATTTAGATGTCGGGCTATTCCTCACATTTGACTATGGGTTTCCTGAGAGTGAGTACTACCATCCGCAAAGACTTGAAGGTACGTTAATGGCCCATCATCGCCATCACGCAATTCAAGACCCATTTTATCTACCCGGTCTTTGCGACTTAACTACTCATGTTGAGTGGTCCCAAATTGCTCGTAGTGCATTAACCCAAAACGCAGATGATGCTTATCTCACCAATCAAGCGGCTTACTTGCTGGATGCAGGCATTGGTGATATTGCGCTAGAAATTGGCGACCCAAGTAATCCAGAAACCTTCCTACCGATTTCCAATTCTTTACAAAAGTTATTGTCTGAGGCGGAAATGGGTGAGCTCTTTAAAGCTTTTGCATTCTCGAAAAAATTAGATGACTTACTACCAGGTCATGTATTGGAAGATCTGCCTGGATTACGCGGTAGAAATAGGCTATAGCTCTTGGCTGTTTAAGCTTCTAGGGCTTGTGTGATCGCAGCTAACCTGGCAACCTCAAATGCGATGCCAATGCGCTCACCGTTGGATCTGTCTTCTGCAGCTACACCGGCGATAATTTCTGCGGTGTTAATGGCTTGCGTGGTGCGCATTGCATTAATCAAAGGAAAAACATTCATGCGCAATTTTTCTGCTAAATTCAAAATTGCTTGTGCTCGATCTGGTTTACGCCAAACATCTGCTCGATTAAACCAAGCCAGAACATCTATTGGCTGATAAGAATTATTGAGATGCTTGTTTACTAAAGCGGTAAGGTCACTAAATATCTCACTGAAATCTCGCACGTCAATTGGTATGCGAATGCATTCAGACCATGAACGAATTTCACTTGCAGATAAGCCCATTAAAGCAATCGCGCAGCGTTCTTCGATGCCATTTCCAGCCAAAGCAAAGTGTGAAATCAACTCCTCCCTAAATGGCTCCTCAGATAGGCTGGCAGCCAATGTAGGTGGCAATATAGTTTTCGCAGCGCCAGTATTTAAAAGGACTTGAAACAGGTGCATCGGCTTTGAGGCAACTAAGCCTCTAGCCAACTCCTGCCAAATACGTTCTGCTGATAAAGCATTTAACTCGCCTGATTGAACAATCGCTTTTAAGGCGACAAGTGTTTCATCAGCAACACTAAATTCAGGGAAGCGCGCAGCAAAGCGAGCTATGCGCAGCAAGCGCAATGGGTCTTCTGCAAATGCATCTGATACATGTCGAAAGACTTTACTAGCCAGATCTTCTTGGCCGTTATAAGGATCAATAATGGGACCAAATTGTTTGTCATCAGCGCCCACTTCTTGCGCCATTGCATTGATTGTTAAATCACGGCGTTCTAAGTCTTGCTCTAGAGTGACGGAAGGATCGGCATAAAAATGAAAGCCTTTATAGCCCTGACCAGTCTTACGCTCGGTACGTGCAAGGGCATATTCCGCCTGCGTCTCTGGATGCAAAAACACTGGGAAATCTTTACCAACAGGCCGAAAGCCTTTAGCTACCATTTCTTCTGCGCTGGACCCCACCACAACATAATCAATATCGTGTACAGGCAGACCCATGAGGGTATCCCTAATGGCTCCCCCTACTGCGTAGATTTTCATTACTGCATGCCCTCGAGGCTGCGACGACTCATTTTGAATACATCCGGCAATGCATCGATACCGTTTACTGGCAAAGTATTAGGTAATTGCATTGAGGCAATATTGTCACGCGACATCAATGTTGGGCCTGGCAAAAATTCAAATGCCAATGCTTGTAAATAGCCCACAAAGGCCGGCACAGGAATAATGACGCAAGAGGTTTTGGCCTTACGTGCAGCAAACTCAACAATTTCCTTCATGGTGTAAACCGTTGGTCCCACCAAATCATAAGACTGATGAATCGTTTGAGGCATCGATAAGGACTTAACAAATGCAGATGCAACATCATCCACGCTCACGGGCTGGAACTGCGCTTGATAATTTGCTAATGGCATTGCCGGAAGCAGCTTAGTCAATTTAGAGAACAAATTAATGAACTGATCCTGGGCACCAAAGATGACTGAAGGCCTAAAGATAGTCCAAGCTATATTACTAGCTTTGACTGCAGCTTCGCCATCACCTTTGCTGCGCTGATACATTGACGGGCCATGAGAGTCAGCACCCAATGCGCTCATATGTAAATAGCGTTTTAGGCCATGCAACTGCATCGCAGTAATAATATTTTTAGGAAGCTCCACGTGGGCGGCTTTAAATACCTTCCCATAAGGCATGGCCGGCTTATCGTGTAATACACCAACCAAATTAATCACAGCGCCGTTTGGCTTAATGCGCCCACAAAGACTCTGAAGTTCATCAAACTCATGAATATCGGCTTCTTCTACATGCACTTTAGGCAACATGCGTAATTCACGCGCAGCAAATAAATGACCAGTAGGTACCAATACTGAATAACCCGCTAGCTGAAGTTGCGCAGCAATGCCTCGTCCCACAAATCCATTGCCGCCGATCAGAAGAGTGTCATATTTCATAGAAAACTTTCTTTGCTTTATGTAGCGATAAATAGTTTAAGGAAGCTCGGATTGAGTAGCGGCTTTGGGCGTAATAACGCCTAAGCGCTGCTTTAAAGATTGGGTCTGACCATTCATTACCGAGGAATAGTAAGTAGCATTAGAGAGCACATTTTTTACATAGACGCGTGTCTCAGTAAATGGAATGGTTTCAGCAAAAATGGCTCCCTCAGTAGGACCAGGTAGTTTTTCACGCCAAGCCTTTGAGCGAGAAGGCCCTGCGTTATAGGCCGCAGAAGCTAATACCCAAGAACCATCCAGATCGACGAGGACCATATTTAAATAATTACTGCCCAATGTCAGGTTCGTACCGGTATCGCTCAACTTGTCATTGGTGTAATTTGTCATACCAATTTTCTTAGCCACGTACTTTGCTGTGTTCGGCATCACCTGCATTAGTCCAGATGCGCCCACAGAAGAAGCGGCACTCATAATGAAGCGCGACTCTTGACGAATCAAGCCATACGCCCAAGCAAGATTTAAATCAATCTGTCTTGCAATCGGAGATAACTCTTCTTTGTACGGAGTTGGGTAGCGTAAACTAAAATCATGCTCTTGCTTAGTCCGATCAGCAGTATTGACAACACGATCATATAAATTGATTCGCTTTGCATACTCTGCGGCAGCCAACAATTGCTTATCGGTCATATTACGCAATTCCCAATTCCACTCGCGATTGCCTTCAAAGCGAAGATTCATGGCATACAAGCGCTCGCCACGAATAAAGCCCTTGCGGCTCGCCATGGCATCAATCTCTTGCTCAGTAACCTTAGTTTTAGCAGGTGCATTATTGGATTTACCCAACTCTTCGCGTGCAAGCTGGCCATAAAAGTTATATTGATCGGCAATCATTTCAAAGCTGTCTTTAGCTTTTGCATCTTGACCTTCAACCTTGAGTGCACGACCATACCAATAAGCCCATGCAGGATCTTTGGTTCGGACTGCTGGGTTCATGCCATCAATCGCATTTTTAACTAGGGTCCAATCTTTAGCACGCAAGCCTGCACGCACCTTCCACTCTTGCGACTCAACCGAAAGGAGTTCGTTGTAGCCAAGCTCTTGCTGCAAACGATATGCGTCATCTGCGTTAGGATCTAATTTCTTGGCTAAAAATTGCCCGATCACACCCCATGCAACAGCTTGATTCTCTTTGCTGTAACGAGATGCGTTTTGAGAAAAATCACGATAGGCTTTAGATGGATCAGCCTTTGCGGCTTTCACAATATCCCCAATTGGATCTTCGCCACCAAGGCGGCGTGCCATTGTGTCAAAGCCCTTCTCGCTTGCTGCACGACCAAGAGCCTTGGCTTCACTCGGAGACATGCCGCCAGCAGCAACCAATGAAGGCACTAATTCTTGGCATGCTTGTCCAAAATAACTTGGATCCAGCAAGATTGCTCGTGAATCAAGAGCTAACTTCGTTGGGTTCTCGCCTTGCGACAATTTAGATAACAGGGAGTAGCACTTCACTTGCGTATCGTCATCCAATACAAACTTGGCATACTCCACATCAAAACGCGCCCAGTCTTTACGCTTACCCAAAACTAACAACCAATCATTGCGCATACGGTCAGCCAATGCAGTGCCTTGATATTGATTCAAGAATGCAACTACCTGAGCATCTGCACCGTAATCATTACGTGGGCCACCAGCACTATCAAATAATTGTGGTTTGATGCGGAAGTAGGCTACATAGTCATCAAATGGGTAGTTAGCCAAATTAGATGAAAGCTGCTGAGTACGAAATACATCATTCTTTTTAGCAGCTTCACGTAAATCAACAAACATCCGATCAGTATCGGTAATTTCAGCTGGCGCAGCCTTACTCTCATAGGACTTGGGCAGACTTGGCTTTTTCAGCTTTTCTGCAAAAGAATTTGACATGCTTAGAGCTAGGCCCAAAACTAGGATTTTGGCCAATTGGAGGTATTTGCCGTTCACTATTACAGACTTCATTATTGCGATCTAACCCCATCTTTATTTACAAGGCATAGGCCCTGTAGTTATTGATTACTATATCCTTTAATTTTCGCCTGATAATGGTTGATATGCACGGTAATTCACCAAAATCTCTTCGCCAAGATTTATTAAAACAACGCAAAGAATTTGCTTCTGGGAATGGCTATGGTGCTGCAGAGGCGGGCTTGATTGCGGGCATCAATCATTTTTTGGCAAATGAGGGCAATTTCATTCGTTCTATAGCGCTTTATTGGCCAATTCAGAATGAAGTTGATTTACGTCCAACCTTATTAAGTTGGATGAAGAATGGTGCTCAGAATCGACTTGCGCTACCCTATGCGCGGCCCGATAAACATCTTGATTTTTTCGAGTGGCAAGAAGGAGACGCCTTAATTCCAAGCGCACACGGCGTTCCAGAGCCCGACCCAGAAAACGAGAATAGACAACAACTGATTCCAGACTGCATTCTTATTCCCTGCGTTGGCTGGTCTAGCTCGGTTTTGAATGGCAAGTCACGCTACTGGCGCTTGGGCTATGGCGGGGGCTATTTCGACCGGACTTTGGCACAGCTACGAAAAGATAACCCAAACCTCATTTGCATGGGGGTTGGGTTTAATTGGCAAAAATTAGATGACTCTCAGTGGGCGGCCCAAACTCATGATGAGCCTTTAGATTTACTCTTGACGGAGTCTGGTTTACTTCGCTAAATGAATGCCTTAGTTTTTCTTTGTTAATCCTAAGTTATCGGCAATCGATAAAACTGCATCAGCTTGATTTAGCGAGTAGAAATGAATACCTGGTGCACCAACAGCTAGTAGCTGGTCACACAGGTCTGTGACAACTTCTTCACCAAATGCACGGATAGAAGCAATGTCGTCGCCATAAGACTGGAGACGCAAACGAATCCAACGTGGAATCTCTGCACCACATGCATCAGAAAATCTCAATAACTGACTACTGTTTGTGATCGGCATAATGCCAGCAATGATCGGCTGTGTAACACCTAAGTCATATGCTTCATCAACAAAGCGAAAATAAGCATCGCTATTATAAAAATACTGAGTAACAGCAGAGTTTGCACCCGCCTTCATTTTTTGCACAAAGAAATCGATATCGCTAGCAGGCGACTTTGCCTGCGGATGTGTTTCTGGATAAGCGGCTACATCGATATGAAACCAATCGCCTGTCTCTGTACGAATAAATTCTACTAATTCATTGGCATGATGAAACTCGCCATACTGACCCATGCCAGATGGCAAGTCACCGCGCAAAGCCACAATACGCTTCACGCCTAAGGCTTGATATTGCTTGAGCATTTCGCGCACGCTCTCACGTGAACTACCAACACAAGATAGGTGGGGAGCAACTGCTGCACCAGCAGCATGAATGTCGCCCACTACCTTTAACGTGCCGGACTGAGTAGAACCACCGGCACCAAATGTCACGGAATAAAAAGCGGGCTTGAGTGTTTCAGAAAAACGCTCACGTACAAGATGCAACTTACTCTCACCTTCAGGTGTTTTTGGAGGAAAGAATTCAACGCTTAATTCCATGATTTTGGGCCTAGGTATCTATTGAAGAATGAATGGATTAATAACGGTAGTGGTCAGCCTTGTATGGGCCTTGCTTCGTTACACCAATATAAGAAGCTTGCTGATCTGACAACACAGTTAACTCTGCATTCAGAGTCTTGAGCTGTAAACGAGCAACTTTCTCATCCAAATGCTTAGGCAGGGTGTAAACACCGACTGGGTATTTATCTGTACCTACTGCATTCCACAATTCGATTTGAGCAATCACTTGGTTTGCAAATGAAGAGCTCATGACGTATGAAGGATGTCCTGTACCGCAACCTAGGTTAACCAAACGACCTTTAGCCAAAATGATGATGCGCTTTTCAGGCTTGCCATTGGCTGCGGGGAAAATGACATGGTCAACTTGTGGCTTGATTTCTTCCCACTTGTATTTCTCAATACCAGCAACATCGATCTCATTATCAAAGTGGCCGATGTTACAAACGATGGCCTGATTCTTCATCTTTGCCATGTGGTCATGTGTAATCACGTGGTAGTTACCTGTTGCAGAAACAAAAATGTCTGCCTTGTCAGCAGCGTAATCCATTGTTACAACACGATAGCCTTCCATTGCAGCTTGCAATGCACAAATTGGATCTACTTCAGTAACCCAGACTTGAGCGGATAAAGCGCGTAATGCTTGAGCTGAACCTTTACCCACATCGCCGTAGCCACAAACTACTGCTACCTTACCGGCAACCATAACGTCAGTAGCACGCTTGATCGCATCTACTAAAGACTCACGGCAACCGTAAAGGTTGTCGAACTTGCTCTTAGTGACAGAGTCATTTACGTTAATTGCAGGGAACTTCAACTCGCCCTTAGCAAACATTTGATACAAGCGATGTACGCCAGTAGTAGTCTCTTCTGTAACGCCTTTAACTTTTTCTAAGCGCGTTGAATACCAAGTTGGGTCTTGTACCAATTTTTTCTTAATGGCTGCAAACAAAATAGTTTCTTCTTCACTAGTTGGATTGCTTAAACAAGCTTGATCTTTTTCAGCACGTGCACCAAGGTGCAATAACAAAGTTGCATCGCCGCCATCATCCAAAATCATATTGGTGTAGCCGCCATCAGCCCACTCAAAAATACGGTGGGTAAAGTCCCAGTACTGCTCAAGCGTTTCGCCTTTGATGGCAAACACTGGTGTGCCATTTGCAGCAATTGCAGCAGCAGCATGGTCTTGTGTAGAGAAAATATTGCAAGAGGCCCACTGAACTTCAGCGCCGAGCGCCTCAAGTGTCTCGATCAAGACTGCCGTTTGAATAGTCATGTGCAATGAACCAGTAATGCGTGCGCCACGCAATGGCTGTTGTGCAGCAAATTCATCACGAATGGCAACTAAGCCAGGCATCTCAGTTTCAGCAATGGCGATTTCTTTACGGCCAAAGTCAGCCAAAGAGATGTCAGCAATTGCGCAACGTGTTGCAACAAAGTTATTTAAATCAGAAACGGTATTCATTAATGCTCCAGCTAAATACGATCCAACGCTGGAGTAGAAACTCGCTAGCCATTGAATCATGGGTTAGCGAGCGCGGTTGCAATTAGCAAACTCCGGGGGTTACCTTAGAGTCCACTCCCTTCAAGCCTGGGGAAGTGCTGGGTCTCAGCATTCCTTGCAACGCTCCTTGAAGGTATGCCGCAATTGTAAACAATTACGGCATATTTCGCCTTAATACAACTACAAACTGCTTATTTCCTGCTTATAGGCCTGCTGCCGCACGTAATACAGCTGCTTTATCTGTTTGCTCCCAAGTAAATTCTGGCTCTTCGCGACCAAAGTGGCCATAAGCAGCAGTCTTCTTATAAATTGGGCGCAAGAGATTAAGCATCTTCACGATACCTTTTGGACGCAAATCAAAGTGCTCAGAAACCAATTGAGCAATCTTCTCATCAGAAATCTTGCCAGTACCAAATGTGCTCACCATTACTGAAGTTGGCTTAGCAACACCAATCGCATAAGAGATCTGAATCAAGCACTTGCTAGCTAAACCAGCAGCCACTACGTTCTTCGCAACATAACGTCCAGCGTATGCAGCAGAGCGGTCAACCTTAGAGGGATCTTTACCGGAGAAAGCGCCACCACCGTGAGGGGCTGCACCACCGTAGGTATCCACAATAATTTTGCGACCAGTTAGACCGCAATCGCCTTGTGGGCCGCCGATAACGAAACGACCTGTTGGGTTAACTAAGAAGTTAATTGCACCTTTGATCAAATGCTTAGGCAATACTGGTTTGATGATTTCTTCAATAACCGCTTCGCGCAATTTTTCGAGAGAAATATTTTCATCATGCTGAGTGGACAACACAACGGTGTCAATAGAGTCAGGCTTGCCATCCACATAACGCAAGGTCACTTGTGACTTCGCATCAGGGCGCAACCAGTTCAAACGGCCATCGCGACGCAATTGGGATTGACGTTCAACTAAACGGTGTGACAAGTGAATTGGCAAAGGCATGAGCTCTGCAGTTTCATCGCAAGCGTAACCAAACATAAGGCCTTGGTCGCCAGCACCTTGATCTAAGCCGTCATCATGGGCTTTATCAACGCCTTGAGCAATGTCAGGACTTTGCTTGTCATAAGCAACTAAGACTGCGCAACCTTTGTAGTCGATACCGTAGTCAGTATTGTCGTAACCGATTTCACGCAAGGTATTGCGCGCAACTTGGATGTAATCAACGTTAGCGTTAGTAGTAATTTCACCAGCTAAAACTACTAAGCCGGTGTTGCACAAAGTTTCTGCTGCAACGCGTGCAGTAGGATCTTGAGCCAGGATGGCGTCTAAGATCGAATCAGAGATTTGGTCTGCTACTTTATCGGGATGACCTTCAGAAACAGATTCTGAGGTGAAGAAGTAATCATTTGCCATTGCATATTCCTTTAATAATTAACACGATCATAGGGACAACTCGACGTGCCAGGAACTACAACGGCGACGCTTTAGCAGAATTTATGAATCGCCCTGCAAGTTGCCTTAACTCAGCGATGAAGCAATTTTATCTGAAAAGCACTTAATTCAGCAAATCGAACTGAAATCCACACACCGAGAGCGGCATTGAATATCATTGGGGGGTGCAAAAACTCCTTCTAAAGCTCTGCCTGAATACGATTGCCGTGCTCCCCCTAGCGCTAGTGCAGGTCATAGGGGCCTTTTTAGGCATGCTGGCATATATTGGCTCCGAGCAATACCGCTCACTCTTTCGACCCCAATACGAAGCTGTAGTGAATACGCATGGCTTGCCATTCAAGCTGTGGGGAGCGGTGAGAGCCTCCGGAATGTTGTTTTCAGACAGCTTATGGATTTGGCGTAACCCCGCAAAAGCGCTGAAGTTGGTTGAAGTGCAAAACTGGGATGTAGTTGAAGCGGCGATCGGTGAAGGCCATGGCTTGGTCATGCTTACACCTCACCTTGGTGGCTTTGAAATCATCCCGCGCGTACTTGCCCAACATTTTCCAGCAACGATTCTCTATAGACCATCGCGCCAAGAATGGCTCAATCAAGTAGTGGAAGAAGGTCGCGCTTACCCAAATATGCATTTCGTGCCGACCAACCTCAATGGTGTGCGCCAAATGACTAGAGCACTCACTCGAGGTGAAGCAATTGGCATTCTTCCAGATCAAGTGCCTAGTGGTGGCGAAGGTGTTTGGGTACCATTTTTTGGACGCCCCGCCTACACAACACCATTACCCGCTCGACTTGCCAATCGCAACAACACACCGGTAGTCATGTTTTCTGCCAAACGCAAAGGCATTGGCCAGGGATGGCTTATGCAGGCAACTCGCCTTACTCCTTTGTCTGAAGATGCCAACATCGCTGCGGCAGAACTCAATATGGCGATTGAAAACGCCGTTCTCATCGCACCAGAACAATTTATTTGGTCATATAACCGCTACAAGCATCCTGCTGGCGCAGAATTACCTCCAAGCAATTAAATCAATTCGTTATCATTTTTTGAAATGACCTGGTTACAAAACCTCTTTAATTTCTTGGCGCTCAATCTCTTGCGCCTTTTTGCCTTCCTCCCTTACACCATTACCGTCCATGTAGGCTACGGCCTAGGCTGGCTTGCAGCCCATACTCCAAATAGTCGTACCCATGTTGTAAAAACCAATTTGCGCTTGTGCTTTCCCAATCTCAGCGAAAAAGAAATTGACGATCTTGCAATAGAGCACTGGAAATTATTCGGTCGTAGCGTACTAGAGAGAAGCCGCATTTGGCTTGGTAGTGGCAAACAAATTACCGACATTGTCACAATCGAATCGGCAATTACGCTGGGAGATCGCAAGCCACGCCTGCTGATTAACCCACACTTTGTTGGGCTTGAAGGCGGCTTCATGGCACTTTCAGTATTGGCTAACCAACACGACTGGCCAAGCGGCGCAGGGCTGTACCAAAACATGAAGAATCCTTTCTTCAATCAAAAAATGATTGAGTGGAGAAATCGCTTTGGCGGCAAATCGATCGAGAGACAAAGTCGCTTACGTGATCTCATCCGAGAAATTCAAACGGGTAACTTTATTTTTATTGCCCCCGACATTGACTTGGGCCCTCGTGACTCCGTCTTTGTGCCTTTCTTTGGCATACAGACCAATACCATTACTTCCGTCTCCCGCCTAGCAAGGCTGAGCGGGGCTGAGGTGTGCCTTATGACAACTACCTTAAATAAAGATCGTAAAGGCTATACCTGCCATATCAGCGAGCCATTGCCGAACTTTCCTAGTGATGATGTTGAAAAAGATACCGCTCGCTTAAATCAATACATTGAGGAGCTTGTTCGCGAAAGACCAGCAGAGTACTATTGGGTTCATAAGCGCTTTAAACATAGACCCGAAGGCGAACCTAGTCTTTACGATTAAACGGAATCATTTTGAGCATCAATACCAGCAATCCCGTACGCAAAATTCGCTTCACCAAAATGCATGGTGCTGGTAATGATTTTATTGTGCTCAATGGCATCGACCAAGATCTCAGCAACATTACCCGCGAGCAATGGCAAGCATTAGCCCATCGTCAATTTGGAATTGGTGCAGATCAAATTCTCCTGGTTGAAAAAGCCACGCGTCCTGATGCTGATTTTAGATACCGCATTTTTAATGCTGACGGCGGTGAGGTAGAGCAATGCGGCAATGGCTCGCGCTGCTTTGTACGCTTTGTATTAGATCAAGGTCTTTCCAATAAGAATCCATTACGCGTGGAAGTGGCACACACCGTTCTGACTCTCAAGTCCCATCCGGATGGCCAGGTTGAGGTGGATATGGGCGCACCAATTTTTGAGCACAGTCATATTCCATTTAATGCCAATGGCTTGGCAACCGTACAAGAGTTTCAAGAAACGCTGTACGAACTTCCCCTCAATTACCCAGCAACCCATGACAGTTTGGTTGGTGTTCTTTCCATGGGCAATCCACACGCTGTGCAGGTGGTTGGAGATGTCGATAGTGCGCCCGTTCTAGAAGAAGGACCTGAGATTGAAAAGTTTGAAGCGTTTCCTAAAAAAGTAAACGTGGGTTACCTGCAAGCGATCAATCGCCATGAAATCAAGTTACGCGTCTTCGAACGCGGTGCTGGGGAAACCTTAGCCTGCGGTACTGGCGCTTGTGCAGCAGTTGTTTCCGGCATACGCAGAGGCCTGTTAGATTCCCCCGTGAAAGTACATACGCGAGGTGGTGACCTTCAGATTGCGTGGGGCGGCTTCATCAATGATATTGCTCAACCCGTCATCATGACTGGCCCAGCAGTTACCGTCTTCGAAGGCGAAACAACAATCTAAAAGCTGTTGCTCTTAAATGCCGTATGTATCGCGATAGGCTTTTACTGCGGGTAAATAATTTGTTAGTTGGGTATCGCTTGACGCCATCAAAAATGACATCAAACCAGCTAAGTTAGCAATCGCAATGACTGGCAAACCAAACTCTTGCTCTACAGCTTGCACTGCAGACTTATCTCCAATATCAATCGCATTACCTGAGCGCTCCATACGATCTAGAGCAATAAGGACGGCTGCCGGCTCTGCGCCAGCACCACGAATCAGATCAACTGATTCTCTTACTGAAGTACCCGCTGAAATCACATCATCAATGATGACTACTCGGCCTTTGACGGGTGCGCCAACCAGCATGCCGCCTTCACCATGGTCTTTTGCTTCTTTTCGGTTGTAGGCATAAGGCACATTGATACCGTTATCTGCCAAGGCAATAGCTGTAGCAGCCGCCAATGTAATGCCCTTGTATGCTGGGCCATAAAGCATATCGAAATTAATACCTGACTCTTGCAAGGCTTTGGCATAGTAACGGCCTAATGCGCTCAAACGTGCGCCGTCATTAAATTCGCCAGCATTAAAGAAATAAGGAGAGAGTCTTCCTGCTTTGGTTTTAAACTCCCCGAAGGACAAAACCTTTGCCTCTAAGGCAAAACGAATAAAGTTATCTTGATTTGAATTATTTGAGCTCATAGGCCTATATGTTACGCATCATTTCCGCGAACCTCAACGGTATCCGTTCCGCAGTCAAAAAGGGCTTTCTGCCATGGGCCGTTAAGCAAAAAGCAGACTTCATTTGTATGCAAGAGCTCAAAGCTCAACGCGATGATCTGGAGGATGCCATCCTCAATCCTGATGGTATGCATGGCTTTTTCCATCATGCCGAAAAAAAGGGTTACAGCGGTTGCGGTATTTATACGCCCCATAAGCCAGATCAGGTCTTGTACGGCTATGGCAATGAAGAGTTTGATGCAGAAGGGCGCTATGTAGAGGCACGCTTTAAAGGGCTTTCTGTCATTTCTGTCTATATGCCCTCGGGCTCAAGCTCACCAGAGCGTCAAGAGGCTAAATACCGCTATCTCGATAGTTTTCTGCCACATCTCGTTTCCTTAAAAAAGTCTGGTCGTGAAATTGTTCTTTGTGGTGACGTCAATATTGCTCACCAGGAAATTGATCTGAAGAATTGGAAAGGCAATCTCAAAAATTCTGGCTTCTTACCTGAAGAGCGTGCATGGCTTACTAATCTCTTTAGCAAAGTGGGTTACGTAGACGTCTATCGACAGCTCGAAACAGAAGCAACTGAGACTTGCTACACCTGGTGGAGTAATCGAGGCCAGGCGTATGCAAAGAATGTTGGCTGGCGCATTGACTATCACATCACTACGCCTGGCATTGCTGGCACCGCCAAGAAAACCGCCGTATACAAAGAGGAGAAATTCTCAGACCATGCGCCACTCACAGTGGATTACGACTGGAAACTTTAAGCGCACCGTAAAAAAGGGTGGGGGAATTATTCCCCTTCTTTTTTGATCTGGACGATCTTAAAATGAATCGTTGCCCAAATAAGCAGTAGGACTGGCGCGCCAATGATGGCCGTGCCATAGAAGAATGCTTGGTATCCAAAGTTATCTACAAATACTCCGGAAAAGCCCGCTAGCCATTTAGGCAAGAGGAGCATCATAGAGCTAAATAAGGCGTACTGAGTTGCGGAGTAGCGGATATTGGTTAATGAAGATAAGAAAGCAATAAAGGCTGCACTGGCAATACCCGAGCTTAAGTTGTCTGCAGATATCACCCAAACCAAACCATGCAAATCATGGCCTTGGGTTGCTAGCCATGCAAACAATACATTACTAACAGCTGAGAGAACCGCGCCCACAAATAGAATTCGTAAAACACCAAAGCGCAGTGTGAGCACACCGCCTACAAAGGCGCCCACTAAAGTCATCACCACACCAAATACTTTGCTTACAGCTGCGACTTCATCTTTGGTGTAACCCATATCGACATAAAACGGGTTAGCCATGATGCCCATCACGACATCGCTTATACGGTAGATGGCAATTAAAGACAGAATCAATACGGCGTGCCAGCGATAGCGCGTAATAAATTCAGCAAATGGCTCAACTAGGGTTTGGTAAAGCCATGCTTTAGCAGTGCGAACTTTTGCTAATTCATATCTTGCCGGCTCCTTGCTCAAGAGAGTGGTAATGACGCCCACACCAATAGAGGCTGCCATACACAGATAGGCAAATTGCCATGCACTTGCGTCGTAGCCGCTGCCTGTTTCTGCCCTAGCAGCAAGCCAGAGAACTCCGGCACCAGCCCATATCAAAGCCAATCGATATCCCGTTTGATAAGTGGCTGCCAGGGCTGCTTGATGGTCGCTATTGGCCGACTCAATACGAAAAGCATCTAAGGCGATATCTTGAGTCGCAGATCCAAAAGCCACTACCAGCGCACACCAAACAATCGAATTAAGTGCAAGCTTAGGGTCTAAAGTCGACATGCCAACAAGACCTAGAATGATGAGGGCTTGGGCAAAAAGTAACCAGCTGCGACGGCGGCCAAATAACTTAGTCAATAAAGGAATTTGTAATCGATCTACGAGTGGAGCCCAAACCCACTTAAAGGCATATATCAGACCTACCCAAGTTAAGTAACCAATGGTGCTGCGATCAATGCCAGCCTCACGCAACCAAAAACTGAGAGTGCCAAGAATAAGCAATAAGGGAAGGCCTGCTGAGAAACCCAAGAACAGCATGCGTAAGCAGGGCCATTCGAGATAAACCCGAAAGTCTTGAAGCCAGGACTTCACTACATTGAGTTGTTTGTTAGGCACGACGAATGCGGAACAATGCGAGACTGCCAAATAGATTTGGCATCAAAGTTACTTGTCGACCCTCATGCAAGATGCATTGATCGATTACCTTCAGACCAAGACTTGATGCCAACTTCTCAAAGTCAGCGACAGTGAGTACGCGTACGTTTGGCGTGTTGTACCACTGGTAAGGCAGGCTCTTAGATACTGGCATGCGTCCAAGACCCACAGCCAAGCGATGCGACCAATGTCCAAAGTTTGGAAAGGAGATGACTGACTCCTTGCCCACACGAACCACTTCACGCAAAATCTTTTCCGTCTGATGAATAGTTTGCAAAGTTTGTGACAACACGACCGTATCAAAGCTACTATCCTCAAAGAGCGCTAAGCCGCCCTCTAAATCTTGCTGAATGACATTCAAGCCTTTTTGTACGCAAGAGAGTACGCGAGAATCATCAATCTCAACGCCATAAGCATGAACAGGTTTTAATTTCTGCAAGAACTCCAAAAAACTACCATCGCCACACCCCAAATCTAATACCTGGGTATTTGGTGCAATCCAATTGGCTATGGAGGCAAAGTCAGCGCGCTTAGTGAAATTACTCATGCTTGAGCCTCACGCATTTGCTTAAAGTAAGCTCTAACGAGGTTATGGTAACGCTCATCATCTAACAAGAATGCATCATGCCCATGTGGCGCATCAATCTCTGCATACGTCACCTCACTCTTATTGCTCAGCAAAGACTGCACAATTTCGCGACTACGGTCAGGCGGAAAACGCCAATCGGTTGAAAAGCTCACAACTAAAAACTTAGCCTGAACCTCTGCTAGCGCACGATTCAGGCTGCCATCGTAACGACGCGCAGGATCAAAATAATCTAGTGCACGTGTAATGAGTAGGTAGGTATTGGCGTCAAAGTAGGTTGAAAATTTATCGCCTTGATGACGTAAATAACTCTCAACCTCAAACTCGACATCAAAACTAAAACGATAGTCATTAGATTCACCGTTAGGACGCTGTAATTCACGGCCAAATTTTTCTGCCATGTCATCATCAGACAGGTAGGTAATGTGCCCAACCATACGAGCTAAACGCAAACCGCGTTTTGGTACAACACCATGCTCGTAGTAGTTGCCGCCATAAAAATCAGGATCAGACAAAATAGCGTTACGCGCCACTTCGTTAAAAGCAATATTTTGTGCACTCAATCTTGGGGTGGATGCCACTACAACGCAATGATCAATGCGCTTTGGAAACTGAATGGCCCAAGCCATGGCCTGCATTCCGCCTAGGCTACCACCCATAACTGCAGCAAACTTTCGTATACCTAACTTATCGGCCAAACGGGCTTGAGTATTAACCCAGTCCTCGACCGTGATAACAGGAAAGTCCGCACCATATGGCTTGCCGGTTGCTGGATTAATACTCATCGGCCCAGTTGAACCAAAACAAGAGCCCAAATTATTTACGCCAATGACAAAAAAGTGATTTGTATCTACCGGCTTGCCTGGGCCAATCATGTTGTCCCACCAGCCGATATCTTCTGCATTGTCTGGGCTTGGGCCTGCTACGTGATGAGATGCGTTCAGAGCATGGCAAACAAGCACAGCATTACTTTTATCGGTATTAAGCTTGCCGTAAGTTTCAATCACTAAATCATAGCCAGACAACATAGCACCACTCTGCAAAGGCAGGGGCTCGGCAAAATGGATGGTGTTTCTAGAGAGGTGTAGCTCGCTCATTCTGACAAGAGAAGGCGCAAACTAACATCAGAGGCTTCGGTTGGCAATTTCCTAAAGCCGCTACGGGCAAAGCGATGCCAACGACCCAAAACAAAACTCATCAACATGGCAGCACGGATACTGACCTCTTCTTGACCCAGCTGCCCCCAGTTGCCACCCTGAGTTTGGGCAATACGCAGAGCTTGCTTTAGAGATGCTTCAACACGATCTAGCACTTGAGTAATACGCTCTTGCAAGCGATCATCTTCTTGCAATAAAGCGTCGCCTAGTAAAACGCGAGTCATGCCAGGATTCTTCTCAGCAAAGAACAAAAGCATTTGCAAAATGCCACGAGCTTGAGCTAGGCCAGACTCTTCCTTTTGATTAATTTGGTTAATCAATCCGAAAACAGTTTGTTCAATAAAAGAAATGAGGCCTTCGAACATCTGCGCTTTACTAGCAAAATGACGATAGAGCGCCGCCTCTGAAACTTCAATCTTGGCAGCCAATGCCGCTGTAGTGACGCGCTCAGCCTTAGGGTTTTGCAGCATCTCGGCAAGCACTTGCAGAATCTGCAAACGACGCTCACCGGGGCGTGGACGCTTACGAGCCTTGCCAGCATCAGCATTGCTGTCAATGATGTCTGCTGGCTCTAAGGATTCACGCATGCTTATTTATTTACTTAATTATCTAGAACGGATCATCGTACCGAACGCTTGCTCAGTCAGAATTTCTAACAACAAAGAATGCTCAATACGGCCGTCAATGATGTGTACTGAATTCACGCCGCTCTTGGCCGCATCTAATGCTGAAGAAATCTTAGGCAACATGCCACCAGAAATAGTGCCATCAGCAAAGAGCGCGTCAATTTCTCGCGCAGTTAAATCTGTGAGCAACTTGCCGTCTTTATCCATCACACCCGGAATATTAGTCATCATGACTAACTTCTCTGCGTGGAGGATTTCAGCCATCTTGCCAGCTACTAAGTCCGCATTAATGTTGTAAGCCTGACCTTCTTCACTAAAGCCAATTGGAGAAATCACCGGAATAAAGGCATCATCCTGCAAAGCTTTAACCACTGCAGGATTAATTGCCTCGATCTCACCAACAAAACCGATATCAACCATCTTGCCCGGCTCTGTGTCGCTAGGAATCTTCATTTTCTTGGCATGAATCAGCCCACCGTCTTTACCAGTCAAGCCAACAGCTTGGCCACCAAAGTGGTTGATCAACATCACAATATCTTGCTGAACTTCACCACCCAGAACCCACTCGACTACTTCCATGGTTTCTTCATCGGTTACGCGCATACCTTGAATAAAGGTGCCGGTCTTACCAATTTTCTTGAGGGCTTCGTCAATCTGAGGACCGCCGCCATGAACTACTACTGGGTTCATGCCAACCAACTTCAACAAAATAACATCGCGCGCAAAGGACTCTTTCAAGCGCTCTTCAACCATTGCGTTTCCGCCGTACTTAATCACGATTGTTTTGCCGTGATATGCACGGATGTAAGGTAAAGCCTCAGCCAGAATCTCTGCCTTTAATAAAGGAGAGATATCACTAATTGTCGGTAAATGCTTGGTCATTGCTACTTAAAATTTATTCGCCAAATAATTTTTGACGGAGTTCGCGACGCTCTTGAGCCTCAAGAGATAAATTGGCTGTAGGCCTTGCAATCAAACGGTTCAAGCCAATTGGCTCACCAGTTTCTTCACACCAACCGTAATCACCAGATTCGATGCGAGTCAATGCTTGCTCTACTTTTTTGAGCAACTTGCGCTCACGATCACGAGTACGTAATTCCAATGCATGCTCTTCTTCAATCGTTGCACGATCAGCGGGATCGGGTACCAAAATATTTTCACGCAGATGCTCTGTCGTCTCAGATGCATTCTTCAGAATGTCATTTTTAAGAGTGAGTAATTTTTGACGGAAAAAATCTAGCTGGGCAGCATTCATGTAGTCCTTGTCGGACATCTTGAGTAATTCCGCTTCAGTAAGTGGAGCACCTTTTGCAACCTTAGTGCTCGCAGCTTTACTACTAGCTTTTGCAGCGGTTGCTGGTTTTGTTGCTGTTTTTACCGTCATCTCATTCTTTCCTGGTTTAAAGCATTATTGCCTCATTCTGCCAAACTTTTGCGGCCCTTTTATTAATATTCATCAATCTGGGCCGTGGCGGCGGATTGTACCCGAATCTAGCTAGGCCAAACATCCCTCAAGCCCAGCCAATAGGGTGTCCTTGGGCAAATCGATACCTATGAAGACCATCCGGGTTTGCTTGTGCTCAGCACCCCATGGACCAGCCAAATCGCTGCCCATCATCTGATGAACGCCCTGGAACACCACTTTTCGGTTGCTTCCCTTCACATAGAGTACGCCTTTGTAGCGCAGCATCTTCTCCCCAAAGACCTCCAGAATGCCCCCCAGAAAGTCTTCCAGTTTTTTGTGATCAAAGGGTTTATCACTACGAAAAACAAAGGATTGGATGCGGTCTGTATGGCCGGCATGACCATGGTGATGGTGTTCGTGATCATGACTGTGGTCGTGCCCGCAGGCACTGTGATCATGATCATGGCTATGGTCATGACCGCAATCAGCATGATCGTGGTCATCCTGCTCCAAGAAGTGAGGGTCAATGTCTAACTTGGCATTGAGGTTAAAGCCCTTGAGGTCCAAAACGGCATTCAAAGGCACAACGCCCTTAGAAATGCCTGTAATTGGGGCTCTCGGGTTCATATGCATGAGGCGACTGCTCAAAGCATCTACTTCAGCAGGCGTCACTAAATCAGTCTTAGTAATAAAAATTTGGTCTGCAAAGCCAACTTGGCGCTGAGCCTCTTCATGCTCATTAAGCTGGTGCTGGCCATGCTTGGCATCGACTAAAGTAACTACTGCGTCCAAAACATAATGGTCAGCAACGTCATCATCCATAAAGAATGTCTGGGCAACAGGCCCAGGATTGGCAACGCCTGTAGTTTCAATGACGACGCGATCAAAGCTAATCTTTTTATCTTTACGCTGCTCCCAGAGCTCATTTAAGGCATCTACAAGGTCGCCGCGAATGGTGCAGCAAATGCAGCCATTACTCATTTGCACAATATTCTCTTGGTTGTCTTGTACCAAGATGTCGTTATCAATATTTTCTTCGCCGAATTCATTCTCGATCACAGCAATTTTTTTACCGTGCTCCTCAGTCAGAATGTGTTTAAGCAAAGTGGTTTTGCCGCTTCCTAAGAAGCCCGTCAAAATCGTTACCGGAATTAATGCCATGGATGATCCAATCAAAATCTAAAAGCCAACAATTCCCAAAGCGGGAAACCTTCTATATTACCGAGTTCCTCAGCCTTTGCCAGCCTTTGCGCGTGGATGCGCTTTATCGTATGCCTGAGCTAGGTGTTGAAAATCCAAGGAGGTGTAAATCTGGGTGCTAGCGATGCTGGCATGCCCCAACATCTCCTGGACGGCACGTAAATCTTGAGAAGATTGCAGCACATGGCTCGCAAAGCTGTGGCGCATCATATGAGGGTGAACATGGGTGGGCAGACAAGCGCGCATTGCTAAAGTCCGCAATCTTGCTTGCACGGTGCGCGGCGATAAGCGCTTTCCTGTTGCTGATAAAAATAAGGCCATGGATTCTTCCGCATAACTTCCAGCATCACGCAACTCTCGCCATGCGGCCAGTGATTTCATGGCCGGTATGCCAACTGGGACAGAGCGGCGTTTACCGCCCTTACCTAAAACTGTTACTTCTGCAGCATCCCAATCTAACCAGCCAGCAGACTCATGCTGGCGATCTTTGCTTTGCATCACATCGATCCCCAAGAGCTCTGAAAGGCGCAAACCCGAGGAATACAGCAAATCAATAATCGCTGCATCTCGGATCGATTCCAAATCCTTTTTTTCTTCCGCTTCTTTCACGGCCTGATTTACCAGGGCAAGAGCCTGTTCAACCGACAGCGCTTTAGGCAAAGACTTCAAACGCTTTGGTGCCTTAACGTCATCAACTGGGTTAGCCACTAAGTTACTAGTCACTTTGCCAGCACGCGCATCGCGCCTTGCATCTTTTTCAGTAAGCCAGTCATACCAACCACGCCATGCAGAAAGTGCTCTCGCAATACTTCTTGAGGATTGGCCTTTGGAATGCAGACGCCCAGCCCAACGACGTACATGACCATTGCTAACTTTTAATAGCTCAATTGAATCTTCAAGGGCAAAATTTTGGAGATCGCTCAAATCCATGGCATATGCTTTGAGCGTATGCGGCGAGAGTTGACGCAATACATGTAACTCATGCAAATACTCTTGCATGAGTGGATCGAGATCAGTCGCCTTTAATTTCATAAGCCTGGATACGATCCAAAGCTGCAGCAGTTAATTCGGCAATCTGACGCAAGTAGAAAGCACCCATATCGGCTGTAAAGCGTGACTCATCCTTGCTGGCCAATAGCAATACAGCTGGCGATTGAGTAGCACCAATGCCCTTACCTAAGGGCAAGCCAATAGCCACCATGCTTTGCCACTCAGGATTAATAGCTGTTTGGCTTGCTAGCAAATCTACGCTGGCAGCAGCTAACTCTTTAGCAGAGCCGCATAGAGGTGTATCCACCCAAGAACCAAATGCAGAGTTAGGCGATAGTAATTGCGCAGACTCCACCTCAAACACTTCGGCCAAGCCAGCTGTAATTGCAGCTTCTACGTCAGCTTTATTGTTGGCTTTCATTAAGCGCAATAACCAAGCAACTAAACTTTGCTGAGTTTTATCGTTACGACTACCAAAGTGCAACATCTCACTTAAGCGACGATTAAGTTCTTGGTTTTGTGTTCGCAATACCGTCATCTGACGTTCTTGCAAAGAAATCGCACGGTCTTCATGGGGATGCTTAATCCGAATCTCATTAAAAAGATCGGCGTAGCGCTCAAAGAAGCCTGGGGTTACACGTAACCACTCTGCAACCAACTCTTCTTGCTCGGCTTGCTTTGGATCAATTGCACTCATGTATTTCTTTCTCTAATTACTTTTTTTATTTACTAATTTTATAAATTTAGTTAGCTAAGTTTTTTACGCAAAAGCTCGTTTACCTGACCAGGATTTGCTTTGCCTTGAGAGGCCTTCATGATCTGGCCAACGAGCGCATTAAATGCCTTCTCTTTGCCTGAGCGGAATTCTTCGACTGATTTCTGGTTGGCCGTTAGGACTTGATCGATGATGGCCTCAATTGCTCCACTATCACTAATTTGCTTTAATCCTTTAGCGTCAATGACTTGATCAACTGTGCTGATAGTCTTGCCTGCTATAGCCTCTTCCCAAAGAATCGCAAAAATATCTTTTGCGATCTTATTGGAGATGGTGCCATCTGCTACACGCGTCAGCAACGGCGCCAAATGGTCAGCCTTTAATGGCGCATCTGCTGTAGTAATGCCAGCACGGTTTATAGAGGAGGCAAATTCACCCGCAATTAAGTTGGCTGCGGCCTTAGCCAATGGCTTGCCTACGATCGCCAATAAGTCTTCAAATACTTTTGCAGTATCACGGTCTTGAGTAAGTAACTGCGTATCGTATGCGCTTAAACCAAATTCGCTCTGCCACTGCTCGCGCAACTGGGCCGGCAGTGTAGGCATCTTGCTACGTACATCTGCAATCCATGCGTCATCAATTACTACTGGCAATAAATCGGGGTCCGGGAAGTAGCGATAGTCATTAGCATCTTCTTTGCTACGCATGCTGCGTGTTTCGCCGCGATCAGGGTCATATAAGCGCGTCTCCTGAACAACAGTGCCACCATCTTCAATGAGCTCGATTTGACGACGCACTTCATATTGAATGGCTTCTTCTAAAAAGCGGAAAGAGTTCAAGTTTTTGATTTCGCAACGGGTGCCAAATTCGGCCTGGCCCTTAGGACGAACCGAAACGTTTGCATCACAACGGAAAGATCCCTCTTGCATGTTGCCGTCACAAACTCCCAGCCAGACCACCAAGCCATGTAAAGCCTTGGCATAGGCAACGGCCTCAGCTGCACTGCGCATTACCGGCTCAGTCACGATCTCAAGGAGTGGCGTGCCTGCACGGTTTAAATCGATTCCACTGGAAGGCTCGCCATGGGGGCCTGTAAAGCCTTCTTCATGGACTGACTTACCAGCATCTTCTTCCATATGGGCGCGTGTGAGTTCAACTACCTTCACTTCATCACCTACCAAGATCTCGAGATGCCCACCAACGACGACTGGAATCTCCATCTGGCTAATTTGGTAGCCTTTAGGCAGGTCAGGATAAAAATAGTTCTTGCGCGCAAAGATACTTGCTGGCGAAATCTTCGCATTGACAGCCAATCCAAAACGAATTGCATGCTCAACAGCTTGACGGTTCAGCACTGGCAACACACCAGGCAATGCTAAATCCACTGCGCACGCTTGCGTGTTTGGTGCCGCACCAAAGCGAGTGCTTGCGCCACTAAAAATTTTGGATTGCGTTTGCAACTGTGCGTGAGTCTCTAGACCAATGACGACTTCCCATTGCATCATGCCACCTCGCTTGCTGGACGCAAATGCCAATCGCTGGCTTGCTGATATTGATGGGCCACTTGTAACAAGCGTGCCTCAGAAAAATAGTTGCCAATCAATTGCATACCAATAGGTAAATTGTTTGTATTAAAGCCACACGGAACACTCATAGCTGGCAAGCCTGCCAAGTTCGTTGAAAGCGTATAAATATCTTCTAAATACATTTGCACCGGATCTTTTGACTTCTCGCCTAAGCGCCATGCCACATCAGGGGCTACAGGCCCTAGGATGACATCACATTGATTAAATGCCGCCTGAAAATCCGCTGCAATAATGCGACGAATTTTTTGTGCTTGAAGATAGTAAGCGTCGTAGTAACCATGGCACAGAACATAAGTACCAATCATGATGCGACGCTTCACTTCTGAGCCAAAGCCTTCAGTGCGTGACTTGGCATACATATCATTAAGATCGCGATATTCATTAGCGCGATATCCATAACGCACACCATCAAAGCGACTCAAATTGCTCGATGCTTCTGCTGGAGCTAAAACGTAGTACACCGGAATGGATAATTTGGTTTTTGGCAAGCTCACCTCAACCAAAGTTGCGCCTAGATTTTCTAAAAGCTTCGCTGCTTCATTCACAGACTTCGCAACATCCACCGCCAAACCCTCAGCAAAAAATTCTTTTGGCAAGCCAACGCGTAAACCTTCTAATGGTTTTGCAGGGTTTGCATTACCTTCTTTCCAATTCTGATTGAGGTAGCGACCATAGTCTTCGCCTGAATCGGCCAATGAGGTGGAATCACGCGAATCATGTGAAGACATAGCGGATAGCAACAAGGCGCAGTCTTCGGCAGTCTTGCCCATAGGGCCTGCTTGATCCAGTGAAGAAGCATAGGCAATCATGCCGTAGCGTGACACGCGCCCATAACTAGGCTTAATTCCAGTTAAGCCGCAAAACGCTGCTGGCTGACGAATCGAGCCACCTGTATCAGTGCCGGTCGCAATCGGTGCCAAGCCTGCAGCAACAGCTGCAGCCGAACCTCCTGAGGAGCCGCCAGCTACGTGAGCAGCATTCCATGGATTTAAGACTGGTCCAAAGGCAGAATTTTCGTTGGAGGAGCCCATCGCGAACTCGTCCATATTGGTTTTACCCAAACAAACCATGCCAGCGCCATGGGGATTGTTTTCATCCGGAATCCCCAAATTAGCCACCACAGTGGCATCAAAAGGACTCTGGTAGCCAGACAAAATTTTAGAGGCTGCAGTTGACTTCCAGCCGCGCGTCACAAAGACATCTTTATGGGCTACAGGGATACCAGTTAGCTTGCCAGCTTTTCCTAAAGAAATGAGCTGATCTGCTTTATTTGCTTGCTCCAAGCTTAAGTGAGTATTCACATCAAGGTAGGCATTCCACTGTTTTCCTGCCTCAATACGATCCAAAAAGTACTGGGTTAATTCGGTACTGGAGACCTCTTTAGCGGCAAGCGCTTTTGCCATTAAGGCGATAGGAGTGTTGTGCCAACTCATTCGATCACCCTTGGTACTAAGAAGTAGCCCTCATGCTGCGCAGGAGCTGATTGCATGTTTTCAGAGCGGTGGTCTGACTCAGTTACCTGGTCAACACGCATGGGTTGTGCCAAATCACGCAAAAAGAGGATTGGGTGTGCCAAAGGCTCAAGACCAGTTGTATCAACGGCCTGCATTTCCTCAACCAAGGAAAAAATAGCCTGCAATTGAGGCAAAACTGCCTCAGCTTCTGCCTGATTTAATTCAAGCCTAGATAGGTGCGCAATGCGCTGGACATCATCAAGTTTCATGGGACGAGAGTATCATTCCTATATATTTTCATTAACACTTTCTATTTTCCCACTACATCATGTTTGGTTTTTTCCGCAGCTACTTTTCCAATGACCTAGCCATCGACCTAGGAACCGCCAACACCTTAATTTATATGCGTGAGCGGGGCATTGTCCTTGATGAACCTTCTGTTGTGGCAATTCGCCAAGAAGGTGGCCCAAACGGCAAAAAGACCATTTTGGCCGTCGGCAAAGAGGCAAAAGCGATGCTGGGTCGTGTTCCAGGGAATATTGAGGCTATTCGCCCAATGAAAGACGGCGTTATTGCCGACTTCACCATTACAGAACAAATGCTCAAGCAATTTATTAAGCTTGTGCATGAAAGCAAATTATTAAAGCCTAGCCCACGCATCATCATTTGCGTTCCTTGTGGATCCACTCAAGTTGAGCGTCGCGCGATTCGCGAATCTGCATTAGGCGCTGGTGCATCACAAGTATTTTTGATTGAAGAGCCGATGGCAGCTGCAATTGGTTCTGGCTTACCAGTTTCAGAGGCCGCCGGATCAATGGTTGTCGACATCGGTGGTGGCACGACTGAAGTTGGCGTGATGTCATTAGGTGGCATGGTTTACAAAGGATCTGTTCGCGTTGGTGGCGACAAGTTTGATGAAGCCATTACCAATTACATTCGTCGTAACTATGGCATGTTGATTGGCGAACAAACTGCTGAGTTGATCAAGAAAACAATTGGCTCTGCTTTTCCTGGCGCTGAAGTACGTGAGATGGAAGTAAAGGGCCGCAATCTTTCTGAAGGTATTCCACGTAGCTTCACTGTTACGAGCAATGAGATTTTGGAAGCATTGACTGATCCACTGAATCAAATCGTGACTGCAGTAAAAGCGGCTCTCGAGCAGATTCCACCTGAGTTGGCGTCCGATATTGCTGAGCGCGGCATGATGCTCACCGGCGGCGGCGCGTTATTGCGTGACCTTGATCGTCTTTTACTTGAAGAAACTGGTTTACCAATTCATGTAGCAGAAGATCCATTGACTTGCGTGGCCCGCGGTTGCGGTATCGCACTTGAGCGCATGGATAAGTTAGGCGGAGTGTTTTCGCACGAGTAAGCGACATACACGTCGAATAGGGAATTGCAACATAGCGCTCCACCACTTTTCAGACAGGGCATTCCGGCCTTACTTAAACTGATTGTCTGTCTGTCGATCAGCATCGCTCTGATGCTGATCGATTTTCGTTTTAAAGCACTAGATCCAATCCGTAATAACGTCAATTGGATTTTGCGCCCATTGGAATATGTGATGATGGCGCCACGAAATGCATTCGAAGCAACATCTGAATATTTCACAACGAGATCCACTCTCGACCAAGAAAACCAAGTGATGAAAGTGCGGCAAGCAGAGCTTTCTTTACTCGCAAATCAATCTGAATTTTTGATGGTGGAAAATCAAAACCTGCGTGAGTTAATGACTCTACAAAAACAGGTTCCATTCAAAACATTACCTGTAGAAATTCTATTTAATCCACCCAATCCGATTTCACAACGCATCGTTATTAATCGCGGCAGCAATGACGGCCTCAAGCTTGGCAACCCAATTGCCAATGACTCTGGCATCCTGGGCCAGGTAGTCCGCCTGTATGAACGCTCGGCCGAGGTTTCACTGCTGGAAGACCGCGATTTTGCGGTTCCTGTCCAAGTCGCGCGTAATGGACTTCGTGCTGCCGTATTTGGCGCAGGACGCGGAAATCCGCTTGAACTTCGCTATTTACCAGTAGCAAGTGATCTGGAGGTTGGAGATATTTTGCTGACCTCAGGCATTGATGGTGTTTACCCGCCAGGCTTTGCGGTAGCCGTCATTAGTAAAATTGAGCGTAACGCCGATAAAAACTCTTCCAATGTATTTTGTGTGCCGGTTGCCGCAGTCAATCGCTATCGTCAGGCACTTGCCCTATTGTATGACCCTCAGTTTGATGCGAAGGCGCCAGCTGCAAATAACAAATCCGCTTCTGGCGCACCTTTGACCAATACACCGGGCAGACGCCAAACCCGCGCAAGAGGAATGCAATGATCGATTTCCAGAGCGGCTACATTTTGCGCCCGGTAAATCCGGTCTTTATTTATTTCAGCTTATTTTGTGCGCTGTTACTAAATCTATTGCCTATAGGCAATTATGGTTGGGTACCAGATTGGTTAATTCTGTGCATTGTGTTTTGGAATATTCATCAGCATCGCTATGTCAGCGTCATTACCGCTTTCATTTTGGGCTTGATGATGGATGTCCACAATTCAGATTTATTGGGACTACATGCCTTTAGTTATTCGCTCGTTGCTTATGTAGCCATCTCTTGGCATCGGCGCATCGTCGCCCTTACCGTTCTCTCGCAAGCTCTGCACCTGCTGCCTATTTTCTTATTGGTATCGCTGTTTCCGGTATTGGCGCATTGGCTGCTCAGCGGCGAACTCTATTGGTGGGCCTTAACGGGCGCCATTCAGGCACTGATTGAAGCAATACTATGGCCATTTGCTACACGTATTTTGCTTGCACCGCAGCGTCGTCCTATAGATGTTGATCACAATCGACCACTCTAAGAAGTAGCATGGTTTCTTTTAAAAAACCGGATCTCGACTCATTTCAAGAGCGCATTCATATTGCGACTCTATTTGTCACCTTTTGCTTTTTGCTACTCATTACTCGCCTTGTATGGCTTCAATTAGTCAGCCATGGGAAATATGCGCTACTGGCAGAGAGTAATCGCATTGCTTTAGTGCCAGCGCCTGCAAATCGCGGTCTTTTAATTGATCGTAATGGCATCGTCATTGGTCGAAATTATTCTGCGCTTACCTTGGATGTGAATGCTGAAGAGGTAAAAGGGAATGTTGACCAGCTCATAAGCGATCTTTCTGAGATTATTGATATTTCCCCTCGAGATCGTCGTAATTTCAAGCGATCCCTTGAAGATTCCCGAAATATGGGGACTTTTCCCTTGCGCTCCATGCTCAACGAGACCGAAACAGCCCGTTTTATGGCCAATCGCTACCGCTTCCCTGGGGTAGAAATCCGCGCCAGAAGCTTTCGGGAGTATCCATACAACGAATTAGCCTCCCATCTGATTGGCTATATTGGCCGCGTTTCCCAAAAAGATAAGGAGCGCATGCAGGCCGAAATTGAGGGTGCCAAAGCAGATGATCCCGATGCATTGCAGACCTCTTTTTTGCCAGGCATTCAGTACGTTGGCAAGATTGGTCTAGAGCAAAGTTATGAAACTGTTTTGCGCGGCGTTCCTGGATACGATCAAGTAGAAATTACGGCGGGCGGCAAACCAGTGCGAACGCTTTCAAGCTCGCCATCGGTTCCCGGTAAAAATGTTGTTCTCTCAGTTGATATCAAGCTGCAATATTTAGTCGAGCAACTGTACGGTAATTTCCGTGGTGCATTTGTAGCGATTGAGCCCGAAACCGGTGATGTATTGGCATTTGTATCAAAGCCTAACTTCAATCCGAATGACTTTGTTGAGGGCATTGACTCCGTAACCTGGAAAGAGCTCAATGACTCGCCAGAGAAGCCGCTCTACAACCGTCCACTGAAAGGCATCTACCCACCGGGTTCAACTTACAAACCGTTTATGGCGCTTGCAGCCTTAGAAAATAAAAAGCGTACGCCATCACAAACTATTTCTGATCCTGGTTACTTTGACTTTGGTAATCACACTTTCCGTGATGATAAAAAAGGTGGGCACGGAATTGTCGATATGCAAAAGTCGATTGTTGAGTCTTGCGATACCTACTACTACATGCTTGCCCGTGATATGGGTGTAAACATGATTGCCGATTTCATGAAGCCCCTTGGCTTCGGTCAAATTACTGGTATCGATTTGCAAGGTGAGGCAAGGGGTGTTTTGCCTTCTACCGAGTGGAAAAAAAATACCTTTAATAAGCCTGAGCAGCAAAAATGGTACGAGGGTGAAACGATCTCTCTTGGCATTGGCCAGGGCTATAACGCCTTTACCATTTTGCAACTAGCTCATGCTATGGCAAACGTTGCTAATAACGGCATTGTGATGAAGCCCCACCTAGTAAAAGCAATTGAAGATCCATTTACACGCAATAGAGTGCTCACCACGTCAAAAGAAAGTTATCGCATCGATCTAAATGCTGAAAATATTGAAGTAATTAAAAAGGCAATGCTTGAAGTAAATAACTCTGGCACTTCTGCGGCAGCATTTAAAGGAACTGGATATCAAGTTGGCGGAAAAACTGGTACCGCCCAAGTCTTTAGTTTGAATTCAAAAGAATATAAGCATGGTTCCACTGCAGAATTTTTACGTGACCACGCTTTATACATTGCTTTTGCGCCAGCAGATAAACCAACCATTGTGATTGCAATGGTTGTAGAGAACGCGGGCTTTGGTGCGCAATATGCCGCTCCAATTGCACGCAAAGCGTTGGATTTTTATTTAGAGGGCAAGTGGCCTAAGGAGATTCCTGAATGGAAAAGAGCCCCTTAATAAAAGTTAAAGGATTTTTCTTCAGTATATTTTCTGGTTTAGATCGCCAGCTAGGCCTTATTCTGCTTGGCTTAGCGGCTGTTGGTTTTTTTACATTTTTGTCCGCCAGTCAAAATACTCCCGTTCAAATTACAGATGAGTTGCGCAATCTTGCACTCTCCTTTGTAGTGATGTGGGTTGTGTCACGCATTCCGCCTAAGTGGTTAGAGATGGGGGCGGTTTGGATTTATGGGTTTGGTGTTGCCCTTTTAATCGCTGTAGCTGCATTTGGATTAATTAAAAAAGGTGCGCGTCGTTGGCTCAATATCGGCGTTGTGATTCAACCATCTGAAATTATGAAGATTGCAATGCCGCTAATGCTCGCTTGGTACTTTCAAAAGCGCGAAGGGATTCAAAAATCTTGGGACTATGGCGTTGCTGCAATCATTCTGGCAATCCCCGTCTTTTTAATTGCGCGCCAACCAGACCTTGGAACTGCACTGCTTGTTTTTGCTGCTGGGCTCTATGTCATTATTTTGGCAGGATTGCCTTGGAAGTGGATTCTGCCATTTGTAGGACTAGGTGTTGTAGGTATTTTGTTAATCATTATTTTCGGTAGCACTATTTGCGCTCGTGATGTAGTGTGGCCATTTGTTCATGACTATCAAAAGCACCGTATCTGCACTTTGCTAGACCCTACAACCGATCCATTAGGCAAAGGTTTCCACACAATTCAATCGATGATTGCAATTGGCTCTGGTGGATTCTTTGGCAAAGGTTGGTTCCAGGGAACTCAAGCGCATTTGGAATTTATTCCAGAAAAACATACCGACTTTGTATTTGCTGTTTTTTCAGAAGAGTTTGGCTTGCTGGGCAACTTAGTGTTACTAGGGCTTTTCTTCGCACTAATTAAGCGCGGTCTTGCCATCTCTGCAAGTGCACCCAATTTATTTACACGGTTGCTGGGTGCAGCAGTTACTTTAATTTTCTTTACCTATGCATTTGTGAACATCGGCATGGTGAGTGGTTTATTGCCAGTTGTTGGTGTGCCACTGCCATTCATTAGTTATGGTGGCACTGCACTTGTAACGCTCGGATTTGGAGCGGGAATACTGATGAGCATTCATCGTCACCGTCGTTTAGTGCAAAGTTAATTCAACGAGCTACTGTCTTTTTATTTATTTTGATTCTGAGGAAATAAAAAAGCCCGGCATGCCGGGCTTTTTATCAACAAAGGAAGAATTACTTCTTACGCTTGTTAACTGAATCTTTAAATGCTTTACCAGCAGAAAACTTAACAGTTTTCGCAGCAGCAATTTTGAGTGGCTCGCCAGTTTTTGGGTTACGACCCATACGTGCAGCACGTTTGCCAGAAGCAAAAGTACCAAAGCCGATCAGTTGTACTGAGTCACCTTTAGTAACAGCTTTAATGATTGTCTCGATTGCAGAATTCAATGCGAATTCGGCTTTGGCTTTAGAAATCTCCGCGTCGTCAGCAATCGCTGCGATTAGTTCGGCTTTGTTCAAGTGAAGCTCCTTATAGATATTGATGTCAGCGCACATTACGCTTACATGATTTTAACCACAAAAAATTACAAAAATATAGTTGCGTTACAGCAATTTTTTACTGCGACTACAAATTACTCATCCAAAACGGTGATATCAGAAACAAAATACTCGGTATCGCCAAAACACGTAGTTGGCAAACCAATGTGCTGCTCATACTTTAGGGCAACTTTTTTACCCAAATTGGCATTTATTTTCTGCGCTACGGCATCTTCAGGCACGGTAAAGAAGAATTTTTCTGACATTGTGCCCGGCATAGAAACCATGGCTAATTCACCTTCCCAGGTTTTGCAGATGTAGCCACGATTAGAGAATTTCTGTACATATCCTGCGCGCTCACCACTTCCGTAGCTCCAAGTTAGCATCCCCCATGTATAGACTGAAATACCCACTAACCCAATTAAAACAAGGCTTAAGAGCCACTTTATAAAGCCATTCATCAGAATTTCCTTGGTAAATCTACACACAAACCCTTAGCGGGTCCTGATATCTTCTATACGCAGTATATGAGCATCCTAGCGGAAGAAATAGTCTAATTAGCGGTAACTTACAAATTAAAATACTAGCAATTACCTTACTTAGACAAAGCCCATGGAAATTCGCCACATCATCTTTTTTATTTTTGTAGCCTCTGCGATCTATGTATATTTCCGCGGCAAAGTTCGTTTTGGGGTTGTCAGATCTCTTACCGACTATCAAGTGCTATTAGCGCCAGTAAATGCACTTTTATATCTATTCTCGAAAGTGAAGCCTGGAGCTTATATTCCAGTAAGTCAATTTCCTGAGATGAAACCCATTCAAGATAATTGGGAAATGATTCGCCAAGAGGCGCTTTCTTTGCAAGAAGGTGGCTCGATTGCAGCGGCCACCGGATATAACGATATTGGCTTTAATTCCTTCTTTCGCACCGGCTGGAAGCGTTTTCACCTTTGCTGGTATGGCAAAGAGGTGCCATCAGCGCAAGCAAAATGCCCCAAAACAGTGGCCCTCCTAAAATCTATCCCATCGGTCAAAGCTGCCATGTTCGCCTCTTTGCCCCCTGGGGCAACGCTTGTACGCCACCGTGATCCCTATGCAGGCTCCTTGCGTTATCACATTGGCCTAGTGACACCCAATGATCCTAAATGCTTTATCAATGTCGATGGCGAGCGTTATTTCTGGAAAGATGGCGAAGCGGTCATGTTTGATGAGACCTATATTCATTTCGCCGCAAACGAAACAGATCAACAAAGAATTATCTTGTTTTGCGACGTTGAGCGTCCCGTGTACACCAAAGCAGTCGAGCTATTTAATCGTTGGTTTGGGCGTTATGTCATGAGCGCCGCATCATCCCAAAACGTTGAAGGTGAAAAAATAGGTTTTGTAAATATTCTCTTCACCTATTTCTACCATCTTCGTGCGCAAGCTAAAAAGCTAAAAGCAAAACATCGCTCCGTATATTACGTGGGTAAGTGGGTTCTTATTCTAGGAATTTTGTGGGCTATTTTTTGGTAAGCCCAAACCTGAGTTTTATGGACTCAGTAACTGAACAATTTGCTCTGGACTAATAGGGCCCCAAATTTCTATTCGTTTCTTACGGCTGTTTTGGCCGGAAACAAATTGAATCTGCTTTTGGGGCACCCTTAATTGCTTTGAAAGCCACGCTAATAAAAGCTCATTAGCCTTATTTTCAAGGGCTGGCGCCTTGAGAGAAATTTTAAGGCAGCCATCATGCAGGCCAACGACCTTGGTCACCTTTGCTCCTGGTTGGCAATGTAAATCTAAGATAATTCCGGTGGGGGTTTGTTTTAACCAATTAGGTGTCATTAAAGTACTTTAAACTGAAACCATGACGATGAAGAATTCTCTAGCTTTAGAGCAACTATTTGCCAATAATCGCGCCTGGGCCGAAAGCATGGTGGCAGAAGATGCCAACTTTTTTAAGCGCCTCGTTTCACAGCAAGCCCCTGAATATTTATGGATTGGTTGCTCCGATAGCCGAGTGCCGGCAAATGACATTGTGAATTTATTGCCTGGCGAATTATTCGTTCATCGAAATGTTGCGAACGTAGTTGTTCATACTGATTTGAATTGCTTGTCTGTTATTCAATTTGCTATTGATTTACTTAAAGTGAAGCACATCTTGGTAGTTGGTCATTATGGGTGCTCAGGGGTGCATGCAGCACTAGCAGATAGGCGAGTAGGTCTAGCTGACAATTGGTTACGTCATGTGAAAGATGTACATCAAAAACATGAACGTTATTTGGGTGATGCGATTCCAACCCCCAAACGTCAAGATCGACTGTGTGAACTGAATGTCATTGAGCAAGTTGTTAACGTATGTGAAACAACTATCGTGCAGGATGCCTGGGCCCGCGGTCAAGATCTGACTGTACATGGCTGGGCTTACCGCCTAGAAACTGGCTTAGTAAATGATTTGGGAATGTCTTGTAGCTCTATTAAAGAGATGACAGAGCGTTATGCCAAATCAGTAAAGCGCTACGAATCAGAACACAACTAACTTGCTTAAGTCATTTTTGAACTACCTGGGAGTTGGTTTTCTTGCGCTCCTTGCAATACTCCCATACAAGCTATTAGTTTCTGTTGGCTATGGCCTTGGCTATATAGCTGCTCGCATTCCGAGCGATAGAAATCGAGTAGTCAAAACAAATCTCCATTTATGTTTTCCAAAATTAAACGCAACCGAAATAGATGATCTTGCCAAGGAGCATTGGCGATTGCTTGGGCGGAGCCTAGTAGAAAAAAGCATTATCTGGTGCGGCAGCTCAAAACAGCTCAGCAATATGATTGAAGTGAGATCAGCAGTAGATCTCTCGAGCAAAAAACCGCGCATCCTAGTCAATATGCATTTCACAGGCATTGAGGGGAGCATTATTTTGAGCGCTCTTTCCAAAGAAAAACATTGGCCGCGCACTTCTGGTTTTTTTCAAAGAATGAAAAATCCATTCTTCAATAAAAAGATTATTGATTGGCGCAATCGTTTTGGTGGCAACTCCATTGATCGACAAGGCAATGCGAAGGCAATCATTCGAGAAATTCGCAATGGAGACTTCATCATCATTGCGCCCGATATTGATCTTGGCCTCAAAGATTCTGAATTTGTCCCTTTTTTTGGAATTCAGACCAACACCATCACTACCATCTCCCGTTTGGCAAAAATTACTGGTGCAGACGTATGCTTAATGACAACGACATTAAAGCCAGATGAATCTGGCTATCTTTGCGAAATTAGAAAGCCTATAGAACACTTTCCGGGGACAGACCCCAAGGCAGACACGGCACGCCTGAATCAATATTTTGAGGCTGAGATTCGGCTTCGACCTGCTGAATACTATTGGGTACACAAGCGTTTCAAAAACCCGCCAGATAGCGGCCCAAGCCCCTATAACCCTTCTAAATAAAGGTCATTTGTCCTATCATTAGGGGATGACTGAACGTATTGGGCTATTTGCCGATCTCCACAGTAATTTAGAAGCTTTTGAAGCCTGCATGTCTCGGGCAGAGGAGCTTGGCGTTACGCGCATGGTATTCATTGGTGACCTAGTGGGCTACAACGCTGACCCGGTGGCGGTCATTGATCGTATCGCATCACTCGTGGAAGATAAAAAGGCAATTGCTATCCTAGGCAATCATGATGAAGCTATTTTTAAAGATAGTCGCGATCAAATGAATGCAAATGCCAACGCCGCAATTGAGTGGACTAAGTCACAACTAAAAAATCATCATGTAGATTTTCTTAAGAATCTTCCGCTCATAGTTCAAGAAGAAAATATCTGCTTTGTGCATGCTTCAGCACACAATCCATCTGACTGGAATTACATTACTGACAGCATGAGTGCATGGCAATGCGCACAAAACTCTGGGAAAAGTTATACCTTTGTTGGTCATGCGCACGAGCAAGCACTTTTTTATCAAAGCGCCGTTGGGAAATTGATTCGCTTTGCACCACACCCTGGCGACGAAATACCTGTACTTCACCATCGCCAATGGGTAGGAGTTGTAGGCTCGCTTGGTCAGCCTAGAGATGGCAATCCTGAAGCATGTTTTGCAGTATTTGAACCGGAGTCTGAAGTACTCACATTTCATCGTGAGGCCTACGACTACTTTACTGCCGCAGATAAGGTACGTCGCGCCGGCCTGCCAGAAGATCTGGCAAATCGCCTTATTACCGGCAAATAAAATTAATGGCAATCAAGACAGATATTGAAGCAGTAGACGATATATTCCAAGAGGGCAAAGTAGTTGACGGTTTTGTCTTGGGCAAAGAAGTGCATCGCGGCGGAATGGCTAGCCTCTTTTCAGCAACGAAAGAAGGCATTGACGTACCTATACTGCTAAAGATTCCACGCGTTGGCAAAGACCAGCCTGTGGAAAGCTTGATCGGCTTTGAAACCGAGCTTACGATCTTGCGCTCACTAAAAAGTCCTTATGTTCCTCAATATTTAGGATCTGGCAATATGGCCACGCATCCGTATATTGCAATGGAAAGGGTTGAAGGTCGCCCGTTAGAGGACTACATTAAGGAAGGAAAAGTATTTACGATTGATGAAGTTGTTCGCATTGGCGCAGATCTTGCACAAGCCGTTCAGTCTTTGCACTCACAAGATGCCATTCACTTAGATATCAAGCCTGAAAATATTTTGGTCGATGCCAAAGGCAGGCTAACGCTCATTGATTTTGGTTTATCGCATCACGCCCGTTACCCAGACTTACTCGCAGAAGAAATGCGCAAAGGCGTTGGATCAGCACCATACATTTCTCCAGAACAAGTGGTCGGCATTCGCTCAGACTCTCGTAGCGATATTTTTTCAATCGGCGCAATTATGTATGAGTTGCTGACTGGTGAACTGCCATTTGACAACCCTCAAACCATGAGCGGTCTTCGCAAAAGAATGTGGGCTGAACCATTTCCTCCACGCGCTATTCGCAGAGAAATCCCTCGCTGGTTACAAGAGGTTGTGCTCAGGTGCTTAGAGCCGAGGGCTGCAGATCGTTATCAAAGTGCCGCGCGTTTACGCCAAGTGTTACGAGACCCAGAGGGTGTTACGCTCACTGAGCGTGCCGACCGAGTTGAGCCGCCTAGCTTTTGGCAAAACCTCAAAGGCATGTTCAAAGCTGCGGGCTATGAGCCCTCTCCTAGCCCGCGTCCCAGTATGGGCAATTTTGATGCCCCCCTGATGATTGCGGCGATCGATACACGTCAGTCAGATGAAGATTTGCGTGAACGCATGCAAATCACTGCAAAAAATTTATTACAGGCCTATCCTGAAAGCCGCTTAATTTGCTTGAGCACTATTAGTAGCACCCCTACCTTTGAAGGTAATCAAGAAAATGAAACCGCGAGCGGAATTGTGCGCGGTCATTTAGTACAACTGATGGCTTGGGCCAAACCACTTAAGCTACCGCCAGAAAGAATTTCTTATCACGTACTAGAGGCTCTTGATCCCGCCTCTCGAATCGTAGAGTTTGCTAAAGACAATGACGCATCTCTTATTTTGATTGGGGCATCACATAAGCTACCCAACAAAGTAACGCCTTGGAGAACTTCCATGACTAAGATTGTCGAGGAAGCCCCCTGCAGCGTGCATATTGTCAGGACTTAAACTCAGCGCATTTTGTCTTGCTTTTGATCCAAGATAAGCTCAGGCTCTTGCGCCTCAATCCAGTTATCGCGATTTAGTACGCTTGTTAATTGCTTTTGGTCTAATTCGCCAGTCCACTTAGCAACCACAATAGTGGCCACGCCATTGCCAACCAAATTAGTTAATGCCCGTGCCTCGGACATAAAGCGATCAATGCCCAAGATAATCGCTAAACCTGCAACCGGCACATCTCCGACGGCAGAAAGAGTGGCTGCCAACACAATAAATCCGCTACCAGTTACACCTGCAGCGCCTTTAGATGTAAGTAACAGCACCAGCAAAAGTGTGACCTCTTGCATAAGCGTCATAGGCGTATTGGTTGCTTGTGCAATAAATACTGCGGCCATAGTCAGATAAATAGAAGTGCCATCTAGGTTGAATGAATACCCTGTTGGAATGACGAGACCAACACAGGTTTTCTTGGCGCCCAATAGCTCCATTTTTTCCATCATGCGCGGCAAGACAGATTCAGAGGATGAGGTCCCTAAAACAATTAATAGCTCTTCTTTAATGTAGCGAACGAATTTAAAAATATTAAACCCATTAAATCGCGCAATGAGCCCCAAGACGATAAATATAAAGAGTAAGCAGGTTAAATAAAACGCACCCATTAATTTACCCAATGAGAACAAAGAACTTATGCCATATTTACCAATAGTGAATGACATTGCGCCAAAAGCGCCAATAGGCGCAAACTTCATGATGACGCCAATCATGTCAAAAAGAACGTGTGATGATTTTTCAATTAAGTCAAACACCAATGTTCCGCGACCGCCGAACTTATGCAGTGCAAATCCAAACAATATTGCAATGAAAAGGACTTGCAAAATTTCACCCTTAGCAAATGCATCTACTGCACTGCTCGGGATGATGTTCATTAAGAAATCGGTGGTGGTGCCCATCTTCCCCGGCCCGGTATATGCAGCAATTCCTTTGGTGTCCAAACTTGCTGGATCGATGTTCATGCCCGCACCTGGCTGGAGCAGATTAACCACGACCAACCCCACCACCAAAGCAATGCTACTTACGATCTCAAAATACAAAAGGGCTAGTCCGCCGGTTTTACCAACCTTCTTCATATCTTCCATGCCGGCAATACCAAGCACTACCGTACAGAAAATAACGGGGGCAATTAACATCTTGATACCTTTAATGAAGGCATCACCAAAAGGCTTCATTTCTGTACCCAAGCTAGGGTAAAAATGGCCCAATAAAACACCAATTACAACTGCTGTAAGTACTTGAAAATAAAGGACTTTATAAAAAGGTGGTTTTTTTAATGTAACGGTCATTTCGATATCCTTTATTTAGTTACTTGCAGGCATTTTTTATCTCGGCTGACTACATATTAACTCTAGACTAGGAAATGGCCTTCATACCGGATAATGCAGGGATGGAAGAAAAAGTACGCGTCTCAAAATTACTCTCAGAGCTAGGTCTTTGCTCACGTCGAGAAGCAGACTCTTATATTGAGCAAGGTTTAGTGACCGTAGACGGGGAAGTAGTCAATGAGCTGGGTACGCGTGCGTTCCGCCATCAAAAGATTGAATTGCAATCAGGCGCCAAAGCGCAACAAGCATCTCGCATTACCGTTATTCTCAACAAGCCTGTTGGTTACATATCTCACTATGACGATGAACAGGAATACCAGCCGGCTGCTTCATTGATCACCCCCGAAAACTACTTTGCCAGTCCGATGGATAAGGGCAGAAACCCTCGCTTTAATACTAAGGGGTTGGCTCCTGCAGGCCGTCTAGATATTGACTCCACTGGCATGTTAGTCCTAACTCAGGATGGTCGCATTGCCAAATTATTGATTGGCGAAAATAGTCCCATCGAAAAAGAATATTTAGTACGCGTTGAGGGATTACTTTCTTTCGAAGATTTAGATCGTCTGCGCCATGGCCTCTCGCTTGATGGTGTAGAGCTAAAGCCTGCGCAAGTTAGTTGGCAAAATGAAGATCAACTGCGTTTTGTATTACGAGAAGGACGCAAACGTCAGATTCGCAGGATGTGCGAAATGGTTGGCCTCAAAGTAATAGGTCTCAAACGCGTCAGAATGGGCCGCATCTCATTGGGCCCACTTCCCCCTGGCCAATGGCGCTATGTAAGGCCTGAAGAGCAATTTTGAAGGCCTCGCACGCTTATAATTGCGTTCGAACCTAGATTAATCAGCGCAGAATTCCCATCGAAACTCTTATCTCCAGCACTCCAGGCGCAGAAGTACTTAGACGCCGCAGCTTTGCCATCATCTCTCACCCGGATGCGGGCAAAACGACGCTTACTGAAAAGTTATTGCTTTACGCAGGAGCTATTCAAATTGCGGGAAGCGTTAAAGCTCGCAAAGCAAGTCGTCATGCAACTTCTGACTGGATGGAGATTGAAAAGCAGCGGGGTATTTCTGTAGCAAGCTCGGTGATGCAGATGGAGTATCGCGATTGCATCATTAACCTATTAGATACGCCGGGGCACCAGGATTTCTCGGAAGATACCTATCGAGTTCTTACTGCTGTTGATTCAGCACTCATGGTCATCGATGCTGCTAATGGCGTTGAATCTCAAACCTTGCGCTTGCTTGAAGTTTGCCGCGCACGCAACACACCTATCGTCACATTCATTAATAAGATGGATCGCGAGGTCAAGCCTCCGATGGAATTAATGGATGAGATTGAAACAGCGCTTGGTATTGAAGTGGTTCCTTTTACTTGGCCAGTAGGCATGGGTAAATCTTTTGCAGGTGTTATCGATATTGCCAACATGCGTATGCGGATGTTTAAAGCCGGCGAGGATCGTGTCACTGAAGATTCTCATGCTGTGGTTGATGTAAATGACCCAGCTCTTAAAGAGCGACTTGGTACTGACCTTGAAATCGCCTTGACTGAAGTAGAGTTAATCAAAGAAGCGATGCCAGCATTTGATCTTGAAGCCTTCTTGGCAGGCCGTCAGTCACCCGTTTTCTTTGGCTCTGCGATCAATAACTTTGGCGTGCGCGAGATTCTCAACACATTAGTTGAGCTTGCGCCATCACCAGGATCACGTAAAGCATTGCAACGAGAAGTAAGTCCTGCAGAAAATAAATTCTCAGCGGTAGTGTTCAAGATTCAAGCAAACATGGATCCAGCACATCGCGACCGTGTTGCTTTTTTACGCATCTGCTCTGGACATTTTCAGCGCGGCATGAAATTAAAGATTTGCCGAAATGGCAAAGAGGTGCGCACCAACAATGCGCTTTCCTTCTTGTCACAAAGGCGCGATATTTTGGATGAGGCCTTTCCGGGCGACATCATCGGTCTCCCTAATCACGGCTTACTACGCTTAGGCGATACCCTGACTGAAGGGGAGCAATTGCAATTTACTGGCTTGCCATTCTTCGCTCCAGAAATTTTCCGCATGGTTGAGTCTGCAGATCCATTGCGCTCAAAACAGCTGCGCACTGGACTGATGCAACTGGGTGAAGAAGGTGCGATTCAGGTCTTTAGGCCAATGGCAGGCGGCACTATGCTACTTGGCGCATTTGGCCAGCTCCAATTTGAAGTGGTAAGCCATCGTCTCCAGACTGAATATGGTGCTGAAGTTCGTCTTTTACCAGCCCGTTATAACTTGGCGCGTTGGGTTAGCTCAGATGATCCTGTAGCGTTGAAAAAATTTACCCAAGAAAATATCCACAGGATGGCAGAAGATGTTGTCGGTGCCTCCGTATTCTTGGCGTCACACAAATCAGAGCTAGACGTTGCCCAACAACGCTGGGAGTCCATTCAATTCCATGCCCTCAGAGAGCATGCCGGCCTAATTTATCAATCCGATTTGGCTGGTTAATAAGGGAAGTTCAATTTCTAGATTGGCCTATTGATTAACGCGTTGCTTTGCAATCAAAGACGACAACGAGCTGATTATCGCTACTCCTAAATGAGGCAACCTTGCCATACTGGGCACAATAAGCGCTGGCCTTCTGAGTTAACTGGTCGATCGACTCACCGCTGCTATTGAGAAAAGTCACGTGATTTGCATCTGATGCATCAGTGTACACCGCAGCGCAAGCCCCCAGTATAGATATACAACTTAGGCTCAAGATAAAAAATTTCATCAACGTATTCATGTAAGGATCTTTCGTATTGAAGTTACGGTTTATTAGAGTCCAGCGCTTTCATAATCTGTGCAGTGATTTTGCTAGCGAACGGTCTGTATATCAAGATGCAAACAATCGCTACTGGATAAGCCACCAGCCACACTTCAAGCCAAACCCAAAAGAAGTTTTCTGCGAGGCCAACCCGAACAAATGTAGTGGCTAGAGTAATGCTCAAAGACATTAAGCAGCCCATGACTAAGGTAAAAATAAGGTTGGGTAGATTGATCATGACATCATCATAGCGTCTGCGCTTGTTAACTGTTATTCTGGACTGTGATCACTATTGTGCGCCCTAGACAGGGGAATCTCTTGAGAAAGTCTTTGAGATTCATCATTCCATTACTCTAGGAAAACTCCATGGCTGTAGGCCAAAATCAAAGAACCAGAAAAAATGACTCTATGCTCACCAAGACAGGAAAAGCCCGCTTAGGTCCCCTGAATACAGCACAGCTTACTAAGCTATTAGAATCAAGCACTAAGCCTAAAGAAAAAGGCAAAATTTTACGAGCACTTAAGAAACATCCGGCTGTTGCCGCATAATTAAAAGGCCCCGCCAATCAAATGAGCGGGGCTTTTTAATTTCAGTGCCTCAAAAGACTAGGCGCCCCTAAGCTCTTTTAACCAGCATTCTTTTTCCAAGGATGACTGTCGATACAACTAGCATAGCAAAGATTAAATTCATTATCGTAAGCGAATCATCAAGCAAAATGCTGGCGGCCACTAGTGTGCAAAAAGGTTGAATCAACTGTACTTGGCTAACCCTCGCAATGCCACCAATCGCAAGCCCCTCGTACCAAAAGAAGAAGCCCAGAAACATTGGGAACAAACTCAGGTAGATAAAACTAGTCCAGGCAATAGTTCCTGCACTTATGTAATCTGGACTGTAAGTAAGCCAAGTCATCAAAATATTTACTGGCAATGAAATAACCAAGGCCCAAGAAATGACGGCGCGAGGATTCATCTTTCTGGAGAGCTCGCCACCCTCAACATAACCAATACATGCACTGATTCCGCCAAGAACTAGAAGGCCATCAATATAAGTAAAGCTGCCGGCGTTTTTTAGTAAGGCATACATTACAACTAAGCCCGCGCCCAGTAGGGATACCAACCAAAATCCTAAGGAAGGACGCTCTTTAAAGCGAAGAACTCCAATAACTGTTGTAGCGAGTGGCATCATCCCCAAGATGACTGCGCCATGTGACGAGGATCCATGAGCCATGGCTACGGTAGTAAAGATGGGAAATCCGAAAACGACACCTAGAGCTATGACAACAAATTTTATGAAATCAACTTTGCTAGGTATGGGCTCTTTTTTGTAAGCCAGATAAGCGAGCGCAACAAGCCCAGCTAAAGTTGCCCTACCGTAAGCAATGAAATAGGGATCAAAACTTAGAACGGCAATCTTGCTGACTGGCAGCGTTAAGCTAAAAATCAGGATGCCGATAAACCCAATCAGCATTCCCTTGCTTTCTTTATTCACCGTCACCCTTTATCTAATAGTGGATTAATTGTATTAACAATCCTCAATGAGCGGGCTGTAATATGAAGGTAATCCTTATGAAATCGAACGCCTACATTCAAGCCATTTATCTTGCGACCTCTGCAGGTGAGCCGATGCAATCTGTCAGCTACGCCAAAGTCAATGCTGGTCTGGGTATTGAGGGTGATCGTTATGCCCTAGGTACAGGCGCATATTCAGCCGTCCAGCCAATAAAAATAAGGCATATCAGCCTAATTGCCTCATCAGGCATTGAGACAGCAAATGACTGGCTAATAGCCGGCGATGAACCGACCTTTGATGGCGCAGAGACACGCCGCAATATCGTGCTTAAAGACATTACCGCTGAGGAGTTAAATGCACTAGTGGGGAAGTCGTTTCAACTGGGTAGTCTGCAACTATTAGGCACTGAGCTTTGCACCCCCTGCGAACGGCCCGCTCAGCTATTGAGCAGGCCTAGCTTCATGGAGGCATTTGAAAGACGGGGCGGTATTAGGGCTGAGATACTCAATTCGGGAACACTTGCTATTGGTGACCAATTATTCCTAGAAAATGGAAAGTGGCATGATTGAATACCGCAACGATGCCTTAATTACTGCTGAGCAAGCTATAGATCTGTATAAGCGTTCGACTCTTGGTGAGCGGCGCCCAATTCACAATGTTCAAACATTTGAGGCCATGCTCAAAAATGCAAATCTCACAGTTACCGCCTGGGATGGGGCAAAGTTAGTAGGCATTTCTCGCTCGCTAACGGATTTTTCTTATGTGGCCTATCTTGCCGATCTAGCGGTTGACGAACAATATCAACGCTCTGGTATTGGCAAACAGCTCATTGAAGAAACCAAAGCGCTACTAGGCCCAGAATGCATGATTGTGCTATTGGCGGCGCCCAAGGCAAATGATTACTACGAACATATTGGTTTTGAGCATAATCCGCGCGCCTGGACTCTCAAAAAATAATTAAGTCTTTATCATTGCCGCATGACTATTACTCGATTTTGTTTAGTGCGCCATGGTGAAACCGACTGGAATGCAGCGCGCCGCCTTCAAGGCCATACAGATATTGATTTAAATACTAGAGGCCTCGCCCAAGCAAATCAAATGGCGCATGCTCTCAAAAAAATCAATTTGCAATTTGATGTTTTATACACGAGTGATCTCCAGCGTGCAGCCAAGACCGCTAAAGCTATCGAAGCATTATTTAAAACATCTGCAATAAGCAATTCAGCTCTGAGGGAGCGACATCTTGGCGCATTACAAGGGCTGACCACTGATGAGGCTCCGATACGCGAGCCAGCGCTTTGGAAATCCCACCTCAGCAGAAATATTGAAGAGCGCTTACGTAACGGTGAAAGTATTCAGCAATTTGCAGATCGCATTAAAACTGCGCTTGAGCAAATTCGGGAGCAACATTCAGGTAAAACTATTTTGCTAGTAAGTCATGGCGGTGTATTAGACATGATGTACAGAATTGCGAGCAATCAGCCCTTGCATGCAGAAAAAAAGGTTGCCGTGCCCAACGCTTCCGTTAACTGGATTAGTCACGATGGATATGCGTGGACGGTGAATGACTGGGGCGACACAAGCCACCTTGAAGGTTTGGCCCTAGATAATTTAGATCTCTAGGGTCTATGATGTGCGCATGAAGTTACTCTCCTTAGCGACCACACTTTTTATTGCCTCTTTGGCGTGCAATCCTAGCTATGCAATGGATGATGTCCCCGATGAGCTGCCAGATCGCATTGTGGGAAATATCGGCGCAGCTTTTTACACCTCCAATTTACACATTGGAACTGAAGGCACTCAGTCCCTAGTCTTACCTTATGCCTTTGCTGACTATCAACGTTTATTTGTTCGCATTGATGAAGTGGGTGTTAAGACTTTTAAGATGGGTTATGGCTACTTTGAGGTAATCGGAAAAGTAAATTTAGATACCTATAAAGTGAAGTCCTCGATTAATGGAAACTCAATTAATCGAAGCGATCCAATTCCTTTGGGACTGGGAACTTTTCAAGAAACACCGATTGGTGGATTTTTTATAAACGCATATCACGACTTCGGAAAGTCAAAAGGGGCGATGTATGAATTTTTATATTTCGCCGAATTTGAAGCTTATAAAAAAGTGATGTTCTATCCTCAAATTGGTCTAGAACGGCAGTCGAGTCAGTATGCCAATTATTACTATGGCATCAACCCTGGAGAGTCGAGCTTGACTGGCTATGCAGCCTATAGCGCTCCAGCAACAAATAACCTTTTGGCGGGCCTAGTGGTAGAAATTCCGGTAGTGGATGACTGGTATATCAATATTTATGGCAAGCGCAAATGGATGGGCGGTGGAATCAATAACAGTCCCGTCATGAATCGCTCATTTCAGGACAACATTTTTATGGCCCTGGCATATCGCTTTAAGTAAGCAGGAATAAATAAGCCGCCTTACAAAGACATTCCCAGAATGGAAAGTCCCGAAACCAACATTACTAACTCCATCAGCAATAAAAATTTCTTTTCAGGCAACGCCAAGACGATTTTTTTGGAGAAGATGGAGCCTACCAAAACGCAGCCTCCAATCAGTAAGCCTTGAATAATCGCCGTTGTATTAAGAAAGCCTAACTGGTGAAAAGTAATGCCTTTAGTAAACAAGATTGACAATGTACTAGCTGCTTCAGTGCCCAGGAAAGCCCCCTTGCTTAAGCCATAAGCCAAAAAGAAGGGTGTATTAATAGCGCCGGTAGTCGCAACAATGCCAGTCAAATAGCCAATGCCAGCCCCTACTAGGGCCATCTGCCAAAGTTTTAAATAAAAATTCTTTTTGCGCATCCAACGACGAGTCGGAATGAGTAGTATTAAAAATATTCCTAGTGTTATTTCAATAAGGCGCTCGTCAAGCTGCACTAGGGTATTAACACCAAGCACAGTAAATGGAATTGCCGTCAGGCCGTAGACAAAGCAAACCCGCCATTGAATGACGCTCCACCACAAGAAAATACGCGAAAGATTTGCTACGGTGGCTACCAAAGCTATTACCGGAATTGCCTGGATGGGTCCATAAAAATAAACTAGGGCGGGCATCAATATGATGGTGGTTCCAAAGCCAATGACGCCACCCAATACGCCAGCCCCCAGCCCGAGGGAGCCGAGTACCAGAGCCTGCAAAATAAGATCAGACAAACTGACTTATCTCAATTATTGTTTGTAAATATTAGCGCCCCTGGCAGGCTATAGGCATTTCCCACAGCGGCTTCTCTTGTGAGTAGTTGCAGTTCACCCCATCAGGAGAGGTTGTGCTTGCGAGGCAGCCAGTTAATACTAGGGCAAAGAAAGCGACAGCCAAAGTTAGGGAAAGCTTTCTCATATCAGCCAACCAATTCATATAGAGTCCACCCTAAGTTCAAAACAACCAATGCCATGAGTGTGAAAAAGGTAAATTTCATTCCTAAAACACGTTTACTGAAATCAGGCGCAGGGGTAATCATGCCCTTTGCATGAATCAAGCGTCCAACAATGAGTGCGACACCCGAAATAGCAACCAATAGCCATGGGGCACCATTTAACTCAAGACACGCTATTAAAATGATTCCAACTGGCACGTATTCAGCGAAGTTGCCCTGAGCACGAATAGCTCTTTCTAGATCATCATGGCCACCACTTCCTAATCCAACTTTATTTTTTCTTCTTAGGCTAATAACAGCAAGAGAGAGCTTGATAAAAATAATCGTTAAAACAGATGCAATGATTGAGGTAATTAAGAGCATGAATATTTCCTTAGATAACTTCTAACACTTGACTTAAAGAGTTTCCTGCATAGGTCGGCTTTTCCCCAATCTCTTCAAAGGGGTGTCCTAAACGATTAACCCAAAAGACATCAAAGCCATACCACTTCGCTGCAAGGGCGTCCCAAGCATTGCTTGATACAAAGAGAATGTCTTCTTTCTTAACGGGAAATGCCTTTAGCAGCAATTCATAGGCCTGTGGGACTGTTTTAAATAAGCGTACCTCTTCAATGGTGACTACTTTATCCAGATAAGGCTCTAAGCCATTACTTTGTACTACAGTAGCCAGCATCTCTCTACTGCCATTGGACAATATCGCCGTAGAAATTCCTTTCTGCTTAATTGTCTTCAATACTTGAAGGCTGTCTTCAAAGCCAGTGAGCTTTGCATACTGATCCATCAGACGTTTTTCGTATGTCTCCGTGAGATCTAAGTCCATACGCTTACAAACATAACGCAATGAACGAATGGTTAGCTCCCAAAATGGAAGGTAGTGCTTACTACCATTCGGACTAGGGTCGCTCATGGTCACAAGTCTGGTGTATTCAATCTGGCGATCACGCCACATCAAAGCAAGGGCTTGTCCATGGCCTGGAAATAATTCTTCCGCCAACTGCCCCATGGAATACACATCAAATAATGTGCCGTAGGCATCAAAAGCTATCAGCTTATACATGCGGCCCCTAACTCTGATGGCTCTTCAAATAATCCATTACCCAGGCTGGATCGCTATCACTTGGGAAGATGGGGTAATGAACGGCCTCAATCACGCCATTATTGGCAATTAATGTCACGCGCTTTAATAAAGTCATTCCGGCCGCTACAAAGGTAGGTATATTCAATGCCTTTTGAAACTGATGGCCCTCATCACTGAGCACTGGAAATGGCAGATGAAGTCTATCGGCCATTTCTTTTTGATATTCAGTAGATTGCACGCTCAAACCCACAACCTGTGCGCCCAGCGCTTGAAGCTCTTGATAGTGATCTCTAAATGAACAGCTCTGGGGCGTACACCCTCTTGCTCCAGGAATTTGATCCCAGCCATCAGGCAAAGCAACATTAGGCTGCCCCGTCATTGGATAACAGTAGATAACCAACCTTCCTTTAATGTCACCAATATGCATGCTCTGACCATTGGTGGCGTTTAAAGAAATGTTGGGCAAGCTCATCCCCTTCAAGTGATTGGTCGAGCCATCGTCTTGGGGAATGGGCAGGTCTGTAGGGAGCTGATTGAGATTGGTCATTTGTTGATTCTATACAAAACAATTCCAACAGCAAGTTCGCAAAACAAATACAACTGCCTGAAGGTGGTTTGGCCATTTCTTGATGTGCCAGGGTTTTATCAACTAGAGGCGTTAAATTTAGTTATCAGTTTATTCGATCAATGAGGTCATATTGATTCAATTGACTACTTTTCATCTTAGGTACAAGATGGCTTCATGAGCAAAGAAAACCGCCAAACACACAGACTATCGTTAGCTTTATCGGTTAGCCTGAGTGACGCGCATTAGTAAATCTAAATTGTTTTTACCTATTAGGAGATTGTTATGACATCAAAGGGAATGTGTCCTGTTGCTCACGGGGCAAATACAGAATCTGGTAACTCTCCTATGGCATGGTGGCCCAAGTCACTCAATCTCGATATTCTTCACCAGCACGATACGAAGACTAACCCCATGGGGCCATCTTTTAACTATCGCGATGAATTAAAAAAACTCGATGTTGCCGGCCTCAAAAAAGATATGCGCGACTTGATGACGAATAGTCAAGATTGGTGGCCGGCCGATTGGGGGCATTATGGCGGCCTGATGATTCGCATGGCATGGCACTCTGCAGGAAGCTATCGCATTGCTGATGGACGCGGCGGCGCTGGTACAGGTAACCAACGTTTTGCACCGCTCAATTCTTGGCCAGACAACACCAATCTAGATAAGGCTCGCAGACTCCTGTGGCCCATCAAGAAAAAATATGGCAACAAAATTAGCTGGGCAGATCTCATAGTTCTGGCTGGAACAATTGCTTACGAATCAATGGGGCTAAAAACTTTTGGTTTCTCATTTGGTCGTGAAGATATTTGGCATCCAGAAAAAGATATCTACTGGGGATCTGAAAAAGAATGGTTACAAAAAAGTGGTGGGGAAGGCAGTCGTTATTCGGGTGATCGAGATTTAGCCAATCCCCTAGCCGCAGTCATGATGGGCTTAATCTATGTCAATCCTGAGGGCGTTGATGGAGAGCCGGATCCACTTAAAACGGCTGGAGACATGCGGGTCACTTTTGCTCGTATGGCTATGAACGATGAAGAAACCGTTGCACTTACTGCAGGTGGACATACCGTGGGTAAGGCCCACGGAAACGGTAATGCAGCCAATCTTGGCCCAGCCCCTGAAGGCGCGCCCATAGAAGAGCGGGGCCTTGGCTGGATGAATCACAAGACGCGTGGCATTGGCAGAGATGCGGTTACAAGCTGCTTAGAAGGTGCATGGACTACCCACCCAACTCAATGGGATAACGGCTACTTCCGCTTATTGCTCAATTATGAATGGAGGCTTACTAAGAGTCCTGCGGGCGCTTGGCAATACGAGCCAATCAATATCAAAGATGAGGATCGACCTGTTGACATTGAAGATCCAAGTATTCTGCGCATGCCAATGATGACTGATGCAGATATAGCCCTAAAGGTGGATCCAGAGTATCGCAAAATCTCTGAAAAATTTTCCCAGGATCAAGCCTATTTCGCTGACACTTTTGCAAGAGCTTGGTTTAAGTTAACTCACCGCGACATGGGTCCTAAAGCGAGATACTTTGGCCCCGATGTTCCTAAGCAAGATTTGATTTGGCAAGACCCCGTGCCAGCCGGTCGGAAAGACTATGACATTGAGTCTATTAAAGCCAAGATTAAAAGTAGCGGACTTTCAGTTAGCGATATGGTGACAACTGCGTGGGATAGTGCGCGCACTTTTCGAGGGTCGGATAAGCGCGGCGGGGCAAATGGAGCACGTATTTGCTTGGCGCCTCAAAAGAGTTGGGCCGGTAATGAGCCTGAGCGCTTAGCAAGGATGCTTAGTGCATACGAAACCATCTCCAAAGAGTCTGGGGTGAGCATTGCAGACATCATCATACTCGCTGGAAATGTGGGCATTGAGCAAGCTGCTAAGGCGGGTGGTTTTACTATCAACATCGCATTTACTCCAGGCCGCGGAGATGCTACTCAAGCAATGACTGATATTGAATCCTTTGAAGTTCTCGAGCCATTAGCCGACGGGTATCGAAACTGGTTAAAAGAAAACTATGTGGTGACTCCTGAAGAGTTGCTGCTAGATCGTACTCAGTTACTCGGTCTTACGGCACAAGAAATGACTGTTCTTATTGGCGGGATGCGCGTACTCGGTACAAATTATGGCGATTCTAAGCATGGGGTATTTACAGACAAGGAGGGAGCGCTCAGTAACGACTTCTTCATCAATCTGACCGATATGAATTATTCATGGAAGCCAACGGGTCGTAACAGCTACGACATTATTGATAACGGTACTGGCAAAACCAAGTGGACCGCCACACGCGTTGATCTGGTGCTTGGCTCAAACTCTATTCTGCGCGCTTATGCCGAAGTCTACGCACAGGACGATAACAAAGAGAAATTTGTAAATGATTTTGTTTCTGCTTGGGTGAAAGTAATGAATGCAGATATGTTTGAATAACGTTTAATTTGAAGGCAGCGCAAAGGGGAGGATTATTGCTTTTTTGTCCACCAAACCCACCTGCGGGTGGCTTTGGTGTTTATTGGCAGCCCAACATGAATTTGTCGAAGACTATGGGATATCTAGCCCTACTTCTTAGACTTGTATTTTTTTACAGCCTCTTTTAAGTCTGAATATTCCTCACACCCAAAAGTGCAGGCTTTATCCAGTCTCGCTAATAGCGCCTCTGCGCCTGGTAAATCGTTGTTGATTAACTTAAGCTTTCCGTAATACTCAAGAGCACCGCGATGATTAGGATCTATTTTCAATGCGGCTTGATAATATTTCTCTGCGCCCACCAAATCAGGCGGTTGTTTTTTACGAAGACTGTAACCCAGCAAATTATTCCAATCAGCCGAGCTTGTGTCATTTGCAGATTGCAGTTGCTGTATTGCCTGATCATATTTTTCGGCTTTAATGCTTGCCCTGACCTGAGTTAGCCATATTGGATCTTGCTTGGCTGGAGCAGAATCAGCCGCATGAGATAAACCAACGATTGAAAGTAACAACAAAAGTGCTGAGAGTATTTTTTTCATTTGCAGGCCTTTGGTTAAGAATTTATTAACGTCATTTAAAGCTACATTTCTACACAGGGTCTATATGAGTCATAACATTTAGTACTGGTAATTTTTTCTTAATTTGATTGCCAGCGTTTAGAGCAATATCGTGTCCATGCTTAACAGTAGCATTTGCATCAACATCAATATGAACATCGACCAAAATCATGTCGCCCATCTTGCGCGTTCTTAGGTCATGAAAGCCTCTTACGCCATCGGTAGATTTAATAATCTCCTCTATTTGACGATGCTCTTCTTCTGATGCTGACCTATCCATTAAGTCATGTAGGGCATCCCAGCCAAACTTCCAACCCATTTTTACCACCATTAGGCCGACTACCAAAGCACCAATGGCATCAAAAATCGGGTGGCCCATTAAGGCGCCAATAATACCAATCGAAACCACCAAAGAAGAAGCCGCATCAGATCTGGCATGCCAAGCATTAGCTACCAGCATTGAGGAGCGAACTCGCTTAGCCACTGCCAACATGTATCTAAACAGAAGTTCTTTAAAAACTAAAGAGGTTAATGCTACATACAACGCCAGAATTTGAATTTGTCCAGGCGGAAGAGGATTAATAATTTTTTCTCCAGCTTTAAAAAGCATGCCGGCACCAACGGCCAATAAAGAAATTCCTAAAAAAAGAGAGGCGGCCGTTTCATATCTTTGATGACCATAACGATGATCTTCATCTGCATCCTTAGCACTATGGTGATTGGCAAAAAGCACGACAAAATCCGCAACCAAATCTGTGGCTGAATGGATGCCATCTGCAATCAAGCCCTGGGATCCTGACACAATGCCCGCAAATACTTGAGAAACTGTTAGACCGATATTAACAACGACGCTGACTAGCGTGCTTTTCTTTGCAGCCTGTTGCTTGGCGGGTGTTTGTGACTCGTGATCTTCTATCGCTTTATCCATTTGTCTATCTCGTCAAATACATACTCAGTGTTGATGTTGTCTTAGCTTTGTAAATTATTGAGTAGCGTGCATACCGCCTCACACACCCTACTAGTATGTACTCATTTCGGGGCTAGGCGTAAATCCTGAAGGAATTATGTCTGCACTGGGACGCCAACTCAGCAAGAGTTGATCGAAAAACATGAAGAATGAAGATTTTGCGATTGCTAGCTGTAAGTTGGAAAGCAGAAAAACTTCTTGCTTATCGTTTCCTCTAATGTCTGCTTGACCATTCTTTGATTTACTTTATAGGCTTTACTTCAATAGTGATGTTCTACAGCACACATAGTGACGAGCCAATTCTTGATTCATCAAGAAATCCTAAAACCAACTTCGGATGGTTTTCACTTTTGAGCCCGATAAAGTCTATCCTTCATGGGTAGAGCTTATTTCTAAATCCTGAAGCTGCGAAGTTTCATGAGAATATTTCAGAAAATTTTCACGGTGTCTTCTATAAAACAAAAGCCCCTCTTTGATGCTGGCCACCGAGGCGCCTTGCTCAAGCATCTTATCCCATAGATTCCAATCTTCTTGAGGGTGGATTCCATCTTTGAATCTTTTTTTGTAGCCAATTTTCTGACCAAAAGATGTGCGGTACATCATCGACCCATGGTGCTGTTCTTGGCGATCCCAATAAAGGTCGCCCTGATAGGGCAAAGTCTCGCCAGGTACACGGGATAATATTTCTTCTTTTAGCTCACCAGTTACAACAATGTCGTAAGTAACAATGTCGGTGTTACCGGTTGATAACAACTCAATGGCATCTGAGCGCAACCAATTGTCGGCGCCTATGAACAACACATATTCGGTATCGATTTGAGACAGTATGTTTTGAAAATTATCTACCACTCCCAAATTTTTATGCCTCAATATATATTCAATATTAGGATATAAGCTTGGCAAATGACTGCAATCTAACCCGCCATCATCTACAAATAGAATCCTTTCGGGACGAATAGTTTGTGAGAGCAGCGACTCGATGCAATGGGCTGCAAGGTGCCCGTATCTATAGGAAGCAATAACGACAGTAATCATATTGAGTGGCATTAGAGCACGAATCTATGACATTGATGCTCATAAGACTTATCTAGTCAAAAGAAAAAACCACCCTAAGGTGGTTTTGATGTTTCTTAGTTGCCCGGGCGGGATCGAACTAGGGCCCAGGATGCTTAATCCTTATTTTCTATTGGGCCCATAAGTCTTATTTAGATAATCGACTATGACTGGAACTTCCTCATCAGTTATAGGCGCCTTAAATACATTTTTCATCCTTAAAACTTGGGCATTCCAATAGCCCACTCCAGTATTGGGCGGTTGATATTCTGCATAGTGTGCAGAGTGACAGGTAGAGCATTTCTGCAAAGTCAGCTGATAGCCTGGTAAATCTGATGGCCTCCACAAAACAGTATCGGCTGGCAATTCAATTGATTTGGCTTGGGCAACTTGTACAAAAGCAAGGGCAGATAGAAGAATTATTTTTTTCATATTCTTCTCCTTAAACCGCTGTGACTTTGACAGTCTCAACAATATTTCTCATATAGCCTGCCGGCATCCAGCTTGCAGTCATTGGCTGAACCTGGCCAGCATGGTTAAATGCTCTAACCCTCAAGTCCAATGTCCCTTTTTGTTTTGGCGTAAATTCAATGCGCCACTCTCTAAATGAGAAGCGACCCAGATCTTGACCCAATCTCGCTTCTGTCCAATTTTGTCCATTGTCCTGAGAAAACAAAACTTTCTTTATTCCATAGCCAGCATCAAAAGCAATGCCTCGGGCTTGAACCGGCTTACCAACAGTGACAACGCTATTGTCTGTGAAGTTTGTAATAAAAGAGCGAATCGTAAATTGATTAATTGGAATCGTTTTAGAAGGGGCAGTTCCAGGCGCAACACAGTTACAGTCATTATCAGGAATGCGATAAGCAGGATTCATCCAGTAACCGTTATAGACATCATCAACCACTTTAATTTCACTAAGGTGCTTAACCCAATATGTTCCGTAGTAGCCAGGAACAATTAACTTGATTGGATAACCATTTAAGAAAGGAATATCTGTGCCGTTCATTTGATAAGCGACCATCACATTGCCGTCCATGGCGTGATCAATATCTAGACCTTTTACAAAATCCGAATCGCTTGGGAGAACTGGCTGATCCAAGCCATTGAATGTTACTTGCTTGGCCTCACTGCCAGGATTGGCTGCTTTCAAAATATCTTTTAAGGCAATACCAACCCAAGCGGCATTACCCATCGCACCATTACCGAGCTGTCCACCATTCACTCTAGGCTCAAATAATCCGCGACTATTGCCAGAGCATTGATTAACAGCAACAATTCGTTGAGATGGAAAGTTTTTCTTTAAAGATTCTAAAGAAATCTCTAAAGGCTTTTCTACATTACCGCCAACTTTTAATCTATAAGTATTGGGATCTATCGATGTTGGAATGCCGGCCATGTGATAGCGCACAAAGAATTCATCATTTGGTGTAATGACATGATTGTCGTAATACTTAAATGGTGTTTCTAATTGCGGTGGCCTAGAAGTCAATACAATCATGGGCTTCTTTTCAGGAAATGCCATGAGTTCGCGTTCACCATAGGCTATAGGTAAATTTGTTTTCTCTGCGCCTATCGCCCAAGATGGCAATAATGAACTGGCTCCACCAGCCAGTGCGGCTGTAATGACTTTACGTCTATTGGTAAAGTTATCTGAATTCATGGATGTCTCCTCCATAGTATTTTTGGTTGAAGTAAGAATAGCTACTTTTGAAGAGGCATGCGTTGGTGATTACCCTCATCACGCATTAATAATGTCGTTTTAAACGACATTCCTATAATGGGGCAAGCACACACAATAAAGGCTTTTATGGCTTGGATCATTACAAAGTATCTATTAACAGCAGGAATGGTTGTATTCATCTCTGAGGTTGCCAAACGCAGTGATAGGTTAGGTGGTTTTATTGCGGCATTGCCACTAATGACACTCTTAACTCTGGTATGGCTCTATGTAGAAAATCAACCTGATGAAAAAATTGCTAATCACGCCTATTACACATTTTGGTATGTGATTCCAACGCTACCAATGTTTCTATTGTTTCCTTACCTGCTACCAAGGCTAGGATTTTGGCTGACCATGGGTGCCTGTGTAGTGGCAACAGCCATCTGCTTTGGCTTATTTGCCTTGGTGATGAAAAGCTTTGGAATAAATCTGTTGTAAGTAAAAAACCACCCTAAGGTGGTTTTGGTGTTTCTTGGTGGCCCGGAGCGGAATCGACCAGAGCCTAGGATGCTTAATTCCGTCTCTAGACTGGTGCTTTAAAAGACAATTTACTCTTGCTCAATGTTAACAAATTTGTTAACATACACGGACGAGCTATTCCATCCTTTATTACAGCGAGCAGGTTCAAGAAGACATTATGAATCTTCCCGACACGCTTCAAGCTCGCTATATTGGATTGACCACTCGAATGATTGAGCATGGGTCGAATTTAGGCTTGCCTCATACGGATTCATTTGGCGGCGGCTTATTTGAATTAAGACTTAAAGGGGCTGAAGGTATCGCCCGAGTTTTCTTTTGTACGATGGTGGAGAAAGAAATAGTGATGCTCCATAGCTTTATTAAGAAGACTCAAAAGACGCCTGAGAAAGAATTAAAGATTGCGAAAGCACGTATGAAGGAGTGGAAAAAATGACAACGCAGAAGAAAACAAAAATGCTTACCCATAAACAAATGATAAGCAAAATGCTTAAAAAGCCCGCTGTAAAAGCCGCAGTCAAAGAACTTGATCGCACTGAATTTGCTATTCTTGATGAGATTCTTACGGCAAGGAAAGAGGCTGGATTAACGCAAGCTCAAGTGGCAAAAAAGATGGGAACGCAAACCCCGGCTATTGCTAGATTAGAAAGCTCTCTGGCTACTGGCAAACATTCCCCAAGCCTAACTACCCTAAGAAAGTATGCGGCGGCCTTGGGCAAGAGAGTTGAGCTTCATTTAGTCTGAGGACGTCTATATCCACTGTAATCATTTCACCCATAATTCATAATGGCTATGTTTGAAATAAAATTGATTGATCAGTTTTATTTTCTGGGATAACTAATCAGGTATGGCATTTAGCATTGAACAGCTAGGGGATATTGACTATTTGGTCGGGCGGTGGTGTCTGCTTCTGGCTCCACTTGAAATCAAAAAAGATCTTGATTACGATTACGAAATCGATGGCCAGGCTGTAAGTGTTTTTGAAGTTCGCCCTTTGTGGCGTGGAAAACCAGGAGAGTTAACTCGACGACCGTTTGTAAAATTTCGGTATATACAGTCTGAGGCTCTGTGGCATATTTATTGGATGCGAGCCAGCGGAAAATGGCAAGCCTATGAGCCAAATCCAATCTCAAAAGATCTCAATGAGGCACTACAAGTTATTGATGCCGATCAGTATGGCTGCTTCTTTGGATAACAAGCTTGGGTTAGTCACCCTAGTTGCATTGCCTTGACTATTAGCTACCCTGGAATAAAAAACAAGATTTATAGTGTCGATGCTAACTTTCAAATGAAAAAAGAGGGCTAGAAGCTCTCTTTTTAAATTCTTGGTGGCCCGGGGCGGAATCGAACCAGGACCGAGGATGCCTGACTCTGCTTTAGGCTAATGCCCACTTCATTCGTAGTGAGTCCACATTCTTAGGATTCGAACCGTCTTCTCCTTGCGCAAAATTTCATAAACTAAGCGATGTTGAATATTAATTCTGCGTGAGTAAGCCCCTTTTAAATCACCAACCAACTTCTCATAAGGTGGCGGATTTTGGAGAGGGTCTACTTCTAAAATATCCAGTAAAGTCTGGGCTTTATCTTTAAGACCTGCGGCAGATAGTTTTTTAGCATCCTTAACGGCATATTTGGAATAAGCTAAATTCCAAGTCACCACTTCAATGCCCTTTTACTTTTAGTAATAGGCTTAGCCATTGACTCTTTAATTGACTCACGCATTCCTGGAATTGCCAATAGATAAAGCGTCTCCTGAATAGCACTCCAATCTTCTTCAGAAACTAAAACAGCATTTGCTCGCTTACCAGAAATGACTACTGGCTTGTGTGACTCTGCCGCCTGATCAATTAAACGGTAGAGACCTGCTCGAGCTTCACTTGCGGTTAATGTGGTCATGATTTCACTCCTTTTCAATATAGTACGCAAAAGCGTACGCTTTGTCAAGTGGCCATCTCACCCACCCGACCAAAAGAAAATGCCCTGCACGAAGCAGGGCATTATTTGAGTTTGGTGGCCCGGGGCGGAATCGACCAGGGTCCAGGATGCCTGACTCTATTTCCAGCTTTTAGCCTGTTGAGATAGATGCTTCTTAAAGATTGTGGCTATTGGAGATAACTTTTTGCCTTTGGGACTCACAAGGTGCCAGCTTGATTCAATAGGAAATTCTTTACATTTCAATATGGCAACCTCTTCTTGGTCAATCTTATCACCAAGAGAATACTTGGATAGAACTGCGATACCGAGACCACCTATAACTGCCTGTTTAATTGCCTCATTGCTCCCTAGCTCTAACCTAACATCAGGCTTGAACTTTAGTCGCTTAAGGTGAGCATCCGTTGCCATTCTTGTACCAGAGCCCTTTTCTCTAAAAATAAACTTTTCACTCTTAAGCGCACTGATATCAATATTCTTTTTTTTGGCAAAAGCATGATCTTTTGGGGCAACTAATAACAAAGGGTTGGGCATAAACACTTCATCTTCTATATCGAGATGAAGTGGTGGCTGGGACATGATGTAAAGATCATCCAAGTTTTCTTCCAATCTTTTCACTACACCATCACGATTGAGCACCTCTAGAGAAATATCGATTTGAGGATACTTCGCACAAAAAGTTCCCAATATTCTGGGAATGAAATATTTAGCGGTACTTACCACTGCTACTTTTAACTTTCCTCGTGTTAACCCTTTGACGCTATTAACTTGCTGTTCGAAAGAATCCCACTCCCCAGAAATCGCACGAGCCGTCTTAGCCAACTCATGACCCATTTGCGTTAAATGTACTTTCCTGGCTACCACTTCGTAGAGGGGCACTCCAACAGCATCCGTAATTTCTTTTAAGCCCATAGAGGCCGTTGGTTGGGTAACATGAACCATGCGAGCGGCCGCGCTAACGCTTCCAGTCTCAGCAAGAGCGAGAAATAGTCTTAACTGCCTAAAAGTAATATTCATCAGCATTTACCTATATATAAACGTATTAATATCGATTTTACTTTACATATAAATTTCCCTAAGATCGCCTCAAAGGACAATTTATGAATATCTTGCTAGATCCCACCATCCTCTTTTTCATCTTCGGCGTCTTTGCGGGCCTCGTGAAATCCAATTTAGAAATTCCACAGCCCATTTCTCGATTTCTTTCGCTATATCTACTGATGGCTCTGGGATTAAAAGGTGGATTTGCTTTAAACAAATCAGGCTTTACTCCTGAGATTGCTATTAGTCTTGGTCTGGCGATCACTTTAGCAATAGCCATTCCGCTATTGGGCTACAACTGTCTTAAATACAAACTAGATAAACTGGATGCCGCCGCGATTGCCGCTACTTACGGATCTATTAGTGCGGTTACTTTTATTACTACTACACAGGTCTTAGATCAAAGCGGTATTAGTTATGGCGGACACATGGCCGCGGCAATGGCCCTCATGGAGTCGCCCGCCATCATCATCGCCATCATTCTTGCCAACAGAATTCGTCAACAACGCTCAGGCAATGCCAGTGGCCACACTTCATTGGGCAAGATACTTCACGAATCATTTACTGATGGTGGGCAACTACTCTTATTGGGAGCCTTAGTAGTAGGGATCATTTCAGGTGATTCGGGCCATAAAGTCATGGCGCCCTTTTCGATTGATTTATTTAAGGGTTTATTAGCATTCTTCTTGCTCGATATGGGATTGCTTGCCGCCAAGAGTTTAGGGGAGCTCAAAGGCAAGCCTTCGGTGACTTTAGCTTATGCCTTCATCGCGCCGCCTACCCATGCGATGATTGCCTTGGGTTTATGCCATATATTTCATATCTCTCTGGGAGATACGATCCTTTTGATGATTTTGGCGGCAAGCGCTTCTTATATTGCGGTTCCAGCAGTATTGCGCCATGCAATGCCCGAGGTAAGTCCAGCCTTGTATATGGGCATGTCCCTTGGCATCACCTTCCCTTTAAATATTATCTTAGGCATTCCAATCTATAGCGCAGTAGCCAAATATTTTGTTTAAAAACATCCAAATAAAATGCCAACTCATCCAAAACCCTATTCTGGACTCAAGGCGAGTTTGCTAACTCAACATGGCAAAGAGTCGGTCATTTGTCCACAACTCCTTGACTCTAATGGCTTAGAAGTTGTCCATATCTCTGGGTATGACACAGACAAACTAGGTACCTTTACTAGAGATATTCTAAGATATGGCTCCCAACTAGATGCCGCCAGAAAAAAGGCTAGGGTTGGAATGGAATTATCAGATTCTATGCTTGGCATTGCCAGCGAAGGTGCTTTTGATAATGATCCCTATACGGGCATGCTTCCTTGGAATTACGAGTTAGTAGTTTTAATAGATGACATACGCAAACTTGAAGTTATTGGTTTTTTTGGCGGGCACGCTCAAAGCACCAGCCGGCAAGTATCAAGTTGGGATGAATTAAATGCGCTTCTTTCAGAGGCACAATTTACTACCCATCAATTAGTCGTTCGACCTGATGATGAATATCACCCAGAGTGTCGTAAAGGAATCAAAGATCTTGAGTCTTTGAAAGAAGCGTTCGATTGGGCAACTAACCTTTCAAAAAAGGGAAATGTATTTGTAGAGAATGATTTAAGAGCACATACCAATCCCACGCGTATGTCTAACATATTGAAGGCTACACAAGATCTCTCAAGAAAGATGAATTCTGTATGCCCAGAGTGTGAGTCGCCTGGCTTCTGGATCACAGAAAGAAAGAAGGGCTTGCCATGCTCTAGCTGTGAAGCGCTAACAAATCTGCCAATAGCTAATGTATGGTCATGCGTAAAGTGTGCGTACAAAAAAGAAGAAATGTTGCTGGATCAAATCAAGGCGGATCCATCAAAGTGCGATTACTGTAATCCCTAAATATATTTGTCGTTTAAAACGACATTGCCAACACAAAGATGAATAATTGACTTGTCCTTTTAAAGGACATTTGATGACCCTGATATCCCAATCTAGAGCCAGAGTGGTGGCATCCTGATTGACGGATTGACTCTATGGAAAGTGACCGACTACGCTAATAGCAAGGTAGAGGCGCCATTGAGGACTTCTAATAAAAATAGCCCAACAAGTGGGCTATTGTGAATCTTGGTGGCCCGGGGCGGAATCGAACCACCGACACAAGGATTTTCAATCCTCTGCTCTACCGACTGAGCTACCAGGCCAAGACTGAGAATTATAGCGGAACTGTTTTTAAGCTACACAAATGTGTGCAACTGTACTCAATCGCCTTGTATTTGCTTAATCCTACGGCAGTTAAGGATGTTTAATCCTGTTTAACGGTGTTCTGCTTTTCCTGCTTACGCAGATAATGCATTGCGTAAGTTTTGCTGTGCTTTCGTTACTTTTTGACGCTTTCTTTCGCTGTCTAACGCTCGGCTGACATTGTCTTTCTGCGTTTTTAATGCATCTAAGCGTGCTTGTTGCGGTGTAAGCGGACTTGTTTTAATCCTCTGTTCTATCTCTTTAATACGCATATGACTGTATCCCCTAAAAGCACAGTAGAAGTTGGCACAACAACAGAGCTTGTACCTACATTAGAAATTATTAAGGGCGCTGTAGAAGCGGGTGAATTGGACACGCAGTTAGAGCAAGTTAGTGGCGCTGTAGCTGCTGCGTTTAAGCATTAAGCGGGTAAGGGTGCTGCCGTATGCGTAGCACCCACCTCTTATTCAGTTATTTTTTGAATACTTCAGAGTGTGTACCAATGCGCACTAAGTACAACTCTTTTTCAATAATGCGGTAGATAAGCACACAGTCATTGGTAATGTGACAATCCCAAAAATCTTTGTATGTACCGATAAGAGAGTGGTTGGCATATTTTGCTGGTAATGCTTTGCCAGCAATGAGCAAACTCAACACCACCAAATATTCAGAGTGATTAAATTTAGGGCTTTGGACAATCCGCTTAAAGTCTTTGCCGTACTGCGTACTGGTAATAGGAACAAGCATTAAGGTGGCGTCTATTAGCTACGAGCTAATGCTTTATTCATTTCTGCTACGGACTTATGACGTTTTAATTTAGCACGTGTTTTTGGATTTTCAATCTCCTCCATTGCCGCAATAGTTTTTGTATTAGGCACACGCAAGTCAAACGGAATAGTGCCGTCAGTAGCCACACGCTTTAAGAATAGGCGTATAGCGTCGGAGACATTAAGTCCCATTGCTTCAATCACCTCTGCTGCGTCTGCTTTTACTTTAGCGTCAATTCGGCAACGCACGTCTGTAGTTAGCATTTTGTGCTCCTTTTTTTATATGCCGCTATTGTAGCTACAAATTGTAACAACGTCAAATCTATGCCCTAATGCGCTTTCACTGTCGTTTCAACACGACTACGTAAGCATTTCCAATAAATACATAAAAGGAGAGGTGCTATGCGTATGAATGAATTTATGAGGGACGAGGATAAGAATGAATTGCTACAACTGCTAAACCAATTCTTTGCCAGTAAGTTTGCTGCGCCACAAGCCCAACCCAACCAGCCCTCCCAACCCAAACTAACACCCCCGCCTAATAAAGCCATACCCTCACCAGCCTCTGCCCAACTCCCACAACAAAAAGCACCACCCCCACAAGCTAAGCCACCAACCCTTCCGCAAAAACTCCACAACGTACAGCAACGCAAAATGAATGCGCTTGCCAATCGCTATACCCAGTCCGCCTTAAAGCAGCAAGCCCAACCAACAGAAACAGATAAAGTGCTGGCATTGCGTAACGTAGCGCAGCAAAAGTTTGACAACAAGTAAGTGTCGTTTCAACACGTCACTTCGCTTAAGTGCGTTTATGCGTCAATATCAGCGGTATTTGTAGAAAATATATGCCGTGTAAAAAACATTGGCGATACGGAAGACAGGCATAGTAAAAATGGTTAAGCGTTGGCAACGTCATACGTTTTGAAATACGTAATTACGTTTTGCTACGCTACTTTTTATGTGAAGAAATTTTTAACGACTGTAAAAATATTCTGTGATTTTGTTTAGCAAACTTTGTAACTTACCAAACTCTAATCGCCCGCAAAGTATTATTCTATATGGCTCTGCCGTCTTACAGGATGCTTTTCAATCCTCTACTCTACCGACTGAGCTACCAGGCCAAGACTGAGAATTATAAATGAAACTGGGAATGGGCTTGCTAAATGTGCCTACTGTGGCCAACTCTGCTGGAAACCTTGTAAATCCTGTGGCAGTGGGGATATTCAATCCTGTGGGACGGTGGCGACTCATCATTTATATGACTTTTGTAAGGCTTGCTGTACCTTAGCTACCTTTTGCCTCTCCTGCTCTGCTTTAAGGGCTTATGAGCAACCACTAACCATCAACCCTTCCCTCAAAAGTCTCATTTGATGAATCTAAAAAGACTTCCTCTTCGCCCAAATTATTAGACGTCAAAATATCAAATAGTTCCGCATGCAATTCCTCATTGCCAATAAAGCAGTCGATAAACTTCTTTTGGGAGCTTACATCAACATCCTCGCATCGCCCCTCCTCCTGAACGGCCTCAATTTCCGCCTTTATTCGCCTCCAATTAGAGGCATTCAGATCAATTGCAATTTCGTTGACTGAGGCGATAATTTTAGAGACTATTAATTTCATATTTTGAGCCCTTAGAAGTCATAGCTCAACTTTACCAAGTTCTTGCTGTCCAGCCTTAATCTTTTGCCTGGCACGCTCAGCTTTTACAGCCTCTTGATCCCGCTTAACACGATCATTCATTGATTTAAGCCTGGCTTGCTCTGGACTTAGGGGTTTGATTGGGGCTATTTCATCGAACCTCATAATTAACTAATGAGTAGTGGTTGGTGTGGCACGTTATTGGCGCCGAAGATGGCTTTGAAGAGTGCGTAGGCTTGAGCTTGATTCTGTGCGTAGAGAATTGTTTCTACCCATATTCCTGCTGCATTGACTGTTGCCTTATATCGCCTCATATAGATATTTAGTGGCAAACTAATTTCACGTGTAAATTAAACAAATAACTAATAAAAGGATTAGACAATGGCAACTAAACAAAGTCTTTACGATAAAGCACTAGATATTATGCAATCCAACGAATCGCTTTATGATCGCTGGGAAAATGCCATCGCAGCCCACATGGCAAAAGAGTGGGCGAATGCCTTTGCTGTTGTCGCAAAAATATCGGGGTCAGATAGTCCCACCGTAATGGAGGTTGCAGATATGGGCTCTGATGAAATTCAAGATAACGCAAAGTTTTTAAGTGACCTACAAGAAGTTTTTAAGACGCTTGCAAAGGGGTGTCAACTTGATAATGAAGGCAATTGGATTTAGCGCACAAGGGCTAGCAAGCGTCTAGTTGCTAGACGCTTGCTAGTAAATCAACGTTTAAACCCACTCCTTAAGCTAGCACTTGCGGTTTCTATTTGAGCATCGAGCTCGCCAGCCTCTACCGCCGACTTGATGGACTCTAGCGCCTTTACCAGCTCTGGACCACTTGCTACTTCAACGCTAGGTTTGCCCTTTGCCAACTCTATTGTCCAACTTCCATATTTCACAGATACACAGACTTTGCCCTGCTCTGATTGGAACCACCAAGGCTTTAATCGCTTTGGCATTTCTACCTGCTTACGCAACCCCGTCTCTTTGTCTTTAATTGTTTTGAACTTTGTTACAACAAAGGGCGTGCCATCCATCTGACTCTTAGCTAGCTGGATCTGCTCCCATAGCTTGCTAGAAAGCTTATTTCTGCGAATCACGATTGCAGGCATATGGGTTGGTTTTTTAACTGCTACTAACTTTAAGTTACTTAATGCGCTCATTGTTTTCTCCTATGTAGTTAATGGGCATAAGCAGTTTGTTTTCGATCTGTTTATTTGGTCGACCTATTTTTGTCAATCCACTTCTTTTGCCGCATTTTGGACAAGAAATTAATGGTTTTTCTTTAAGAGAGATAAATATTTTTGCGAGTTGCTTGGTTACAAAGTAGATGTCGCAAGAAGAAAAAGAAGTCGCAAAGTTGAGTTTGAGTAGTTGCTAGTAAGTTACTCGTAGTAGCAAATGAGTAACTCTGACCAAGCAACACAACTTCGTAACTTCTCTTTTGAGATCTGCGACTTTTACTGCAACTGATCTCTTCTGATCTCTCTTGTAACCAACAAAGCAACTAGCAACGAGAACTCAATTTAGAACACAAGGAGAATAAAAATGAGAGAAATAGCAATCAGAGGCTTTATCAACGAGAAGTACAACACGCCATTTGGCAAAGGATTATTCAGACGAGCCATCTATAACGGCTCAGTGGAACTTCATAATCCAAACCAAAAGTATCTAGTTGACTTTTATGAATATGAACAATTTCAACATACTGCTAAAACAGATGATCAAATAAGAACACTTAAGAAATTAGACGCCTGCGGCATAGGCAGTACGCCAGATTTAGTGATGTCGTGGATTGTGCATTACGAACCGTTAACCAAATCAAAGGAACTTGTTGATGGCTATTGCATCTACCTACAAACAACAGGCGAGGTTCATATTGAAATTGACGATGTTCTAAATGGAACAAAAGATGAGTGGGACTTAAAAGCACATCATTGCAAAGCTGTAGGTGCAAATAAGCCCGTATTTGTTGCGACAAATGTAGATTTAAGCGCCAAGCAGTAATTTGCTAAGAACACCTCAAAAATGCCCTACAAGCAACGATCTTCAAGCATCACAGCGTCTAGTTGCTGGACGCCAATCAAACAGCGTGTAGGGCTTTTTTGACCCCAAAACCTAATTTGTCGTCTAAATCCCACGAATTAAGCGCAATTAGAGCTAAATACTTAAGAGCAAATTTGGTTAAGAAAATATACATTTTCTTATGCGGCGCGTAAGCCATTGATTCTTGGAAGAATTATTTTGGCAAATTTCGGTCGACCATTTGGCAATAAGAAAACACACTAATAGTGCTTTTTTATTTATGAAAGGTTTTACAAATGGCTCAAGCAAAAACTTTAACCCAAGCAGAACTAGATCAAGTGCTGCGTTATGTATCTACCAAAAAATATCCCGAACGCGATAGGGCATTACTAATGACAAGCTTTCTTGCAGGGCTTCGTGTTGCAGAGATCGCATCCTTAACAATGGGTGATGTTTTAAATACAGATGGCACAGTCAAGGCGGAAGTTCGTTTATCTGCCGAACAAACCAAAGGTAAATATCCGAGGACAGTTTTCTTATCCACTAAATTACGTGCTGAACTGGAGGAATATTTAAAAACTCGTCACGCAAAATATCCTGACATTCCACTCTTCCACACCAATACACGCCTAAGATTTACTGCTAATTCACTATGTCAGTGGTTCTATCACACCTATCGCAATGCGGGCATTAGTGGCGCAAGCAGCCATAGCGGAAGAAGAAACTTTCTTACCTCGCTTGCCTCAAAGGGCGTAGGTGTTCGTGTACTTGCAGCGCTAGCAGGACACCGCAATATTGCTGTAACGATGAAATACATTGACGCTTCAGACGATATGAAACGCAATGCGGTGGAATTAATTTAATCAATCCAACCGAGGCGCTGCCATTTAGCGAATCTCGCCTCGTCTTCAATATTAGGCTTCTCGCAAGAAAAGCCTAATTCCTTTAATAAACGCATTGCCTGGGTTCTGCTAAGTTTGCAATGAAAAGGCCATATTTCCAATAGCTCAACAACCATTGCTAGCGACCATTTATCTTTATCAAAACCATTGCGTAGTCCGCCTTTGCGCAACATTCTTTGTAACTTGTAATTTTCTTCCTTCTCTAAAGAACTAGGCCTACCTAGCGGAGTAGAGCGCCAACCCATCTTATTAACTTCATCCACTTTTGCCCAAGCAAATACGCTTTGCCTAGACACCTCCAAACGCCTGGCAACCTCTGATTGCGAAATTCCACGGCGCAGCATTCGTACGCCTTGCATGCGGCGCCCTTCCATGGCTTTGATTTTTCTCTTTGGCTTTTTAGAAATTTCTATCATTTTTCATTGAAAAATAGAGCTTGGCACAAAACAATTGATCAATTTTTTGTCAGTTATTAATGTAACACATAAAAGACATGATAGACAGCAAAGTCATTATTTATATGGCTTGAATTTTCGTATTTACTGTCAATAAAAATCATTCTCTAACCAACATGTCACAAAAAAATCGCAAAAATCTATAGTTCATACATCAACTCAGCAAGCAGTACGGCACCTTCGCCACAACCCGCTGAGCTGGTTCCTAAATGGAGGTATTACAAATGGCTAATACAGCTAATGCAGTAAAAGCAGCATTTCAACCAACAGCAGAAAACCTCGCCTTTTCAGGTGGACTTGTAACGCAACTAGATGGTTTAGTTGTAAAGCGTAAGCAGTGGGAAGCTACTGATTACAAAAAAGCTAATGAGGGTTTATATAGCTTATTAGCAAGCTGTCTAGACGTCTTCAACAGCAAGTTTGTTAATGCTAGCGATGACGACAAGAAAACCTTGCGCGGCGAATTAAAAAATCGCCTGATAGCAGATGGGGTTCGGGTACAACGCAATACAACCACCTTAACCATGTTCGTACGCTTTGTTTTTGGTTCTGATCGCAAACGTGCACACGGCTACACCTACGTGCTTAAAGCAGCAATTTCATATGACGTTACAGCAGCTAGCCTGCCAAGCTGGATTGTTGAGCAAGGCGGCATCGAAGAAGTTCGCAAGCGCATGATTGTTTCGGAGAAAGCTTTAGCAAACCGAACAGCTCTTGAAAGCGCAAAAGCCCAGGTTGTAGCCAATGTTGAACAAGCTTCTGTAACACCACTAGCGAAATTCAGTATGTCTGGTGTAAGCGGGGAATATGCCTTACTCCTTGCAAAGCCTTCACCTGATGGGACTGTCTCTATCGTCGGCGCAATATCTGACATCAACGAAGCTTTCTATAACGCATGTCTGCTAAAGATGGCTCGCGTTAAAGCAGCAGATAACGCTGAATCGCTAGCTCTTAGCAAAGAGGGCACAGATTTGTTAGCCGGTAGCAGTTCTATCGCCGCCAACGATTCTGTAACTCAAAAAGAACTGCTTGCAGCCTAAGCAGTAATTCAAGGGGGCGGGACATTCCCGTCACCCTTTTTAACTTCACTTACACATAGGAGGACATAGTGAAAACATCAGTCAAATATGCGCCAAAGATTTTGGGCGATGTGATTTACCCTAATTCAGCCGTCAGAACACGCATACAAGCATATATGTCAGGTCAATTAGAAGGCAACATCTTGTTATGGGGACCGAACGGTACTGGCAAAACTACCGTAGCCGATTTGCTCCCTTCATATATTAGTGGCGACGCTGCTTTTATTGAGACTCAAAGTTTTGACGAGATTCTCAAAAAAGATGATTTGCGCGGCTATATAGCAAATTCATGCAGCATTGCTAGCTTTTCAAACTCTAAGTACTTCATGGTCTTTCATGAGTTTGATAACGCAAAAGCCAATGTAAGCAAGTTCTGGACTGTTATCGAAGAGTACGCAGATCAGTTAATGCTCATCATCACCAGCAATGATCCGATGAACATTCACAAAAGTCTGCGTTCGCGTTGCGATGAAATACATTTCCCAGCTCTAACTGCTCGTCAAGTATTGCCTCGTGCGCTAAAGATTCTTGCGGCAGAGGGTGTCGATGTCCCTGAAAAACAAGTTCTGCATTACTTAACGCAGATCGAGCACTTTGGGGACTTGCGCAAGTATTTCGCTAAGTTAGACGAGATCATCTATCTCTTTAAAACAGGTGGGACATTTCCACCAGCGCCCAATGTCATTCTTAACAGCAACAAAATCAAGCTGTCTCTTGTTTAACTAATTATCAAGCGTCTAGTGACTAGACGCTTGATAAACCAATCTCATACTCAATTAATTTAATAAAGGACTTAAAAAATGAATAATCTCTCAAACAACACTATTCCTCACACGTCATCTAAAGCTCAAGTAAGCAAATTACAGCGAGTTCAAGATGTCTTTGCAATTGAAGTTAAAAATGCCATGTACCGTGGGGCCAAATTTAGCGGCGTATTAGAACTTGTAAACGGCACAGACAGTATTTGCAAACACAAAGGTACATATCGCGCTAACGCTAAATTAGCTTGGTTCGGACAAGAACTTAAAAAGCGCAATCCATTTATCGATCTTGCTAACGCAGAAGTCACCCTATTACCTTGCTATACAGGCGATGTCATTGCCTCTTTAGGTTAAGGAGGACTTATGTATCCAAAAGCATACTTATTTCACGATGCAGACTTGGAAGGGCTAGATCATTTAATTTCAAGTCCAATTACCTTAACTTTTGGTGTTAATCAGCTTTGTAGGAATAAAAAGTCGCATATAGATTTAGCCTGCGCACTAAATCTATATAACGCTTGTAACAAGCCGATTTACCCAAATTATGTCACCTGCATCTACGACTCTAAGCCGCAAGAAATTTTGGCAACCATTTTAAAATTTAATATCTCGGAGTACTGCTATATCAAGTCAGATAAGCACTTTACTCTAGCGAAATCTCTAGTCAACATTAACAGAAAGCTTGAAGGCACAATGCAAAATATCAGCGGGCTTGAAAGCAATATGCGAACTTGTTACAAGATCCTAGAAACCTTTAATCTTCAAATGGCATCGCCTTTGGATTATCAGGAGATTGAAAGCATGTCTCATGTGCTATCGGTTAGAAAAGTTGCTCGATTAAAACTAAATGATTTAATTCGCAAAGAATTTATTGATAATATTTGCCAATATATGGAGGATGTATGAATAACTACTCTGATGTTGAGCTCGAAACGGCTCACAAGCATAGCCTTGCTAATCGCAAGACCATTCAAAAAAGCGAGCAATGTAGTTGCTTCTATTGCTGTTGTGTGTTTCCAGCAACTATGGTTGAGCAATGGTTAAGCGAGGCTAATGGACAAGGTGATACGGGATGGTGCCCAAGATGTGGGGTGGATAGTCTAATTGGTGATGCATCTGGCATTCCACTGACGCCATCGTTTTTAGCAGCTATGAATGGGAAGTATTTCGATGCAGATTGTGCAATTGAAGCAGATGAACTCAAGCCAACTTCGCTGCATTCATCATAGGAGTTAGCTTCGAATAATGTCGCTCAATCATGCCAACACTAGTGCCCATTTGCCTAGCGAGAGTGTGGATATCAACCCCTCTCGCTAAGGCGAATGTGGCATATGTATGACGCAGGCTATATAAGGTTCTATTCTGCCCACCTCCATCGACTCTCATATTGCTACGAACCATTAAGTTGCGAAAAATGTTTTCCATATTGCTGATTTGCTCACCTGTTGGCAATCTAAATATCACAGCATCAACCTTAGCCTCAATCACTGCATTGAGTCCCGAGTAAGGCAGCTTCTGCCACTTCATTACTCGTTCTAACACCTTCACCACAGCAGTTCTTGCTATCAAATATCTGGGTCCCGTCTTACCTGAGACCCATATCCTTAAGTATTTCTTTTCCCCAATCCAATGCCATTGCAAATGCTTCCACTTCAGTGGCAAAGCCTCTGTTCCATGACGAACGCCTGTATTGACCAAAAACTCTATGTAATATACGCACAGCGTTCTCATTAATGCCGTTCTATCTGTATAGCTACTCTTTTGCCACGTCTCTGTATAGCTGAGCAACTCTTTAATTTCTTCCGCTGAAAAAGCAGGGCGGGGTTGGCTCTTTTTACCTTTGCTATCCAATAATGGGACCGCTTGATTAAGTCCAATATAGCCACGATCACGGGCTAGATTAATCACACGAATATAAGCACTGGCGTGATTACGCTTGGTGCTCGCCATGGGAGTCTTGCCCATCTCGGCGATTCGCCAAGCCTCAAAATCTCCCAGCAATTCATTTGTAATTTTGCTGATCTCATATTGCCCAAAAAAGGGAACGAGATATTTGTTAATGGCGAAGGCATAGTCACGATAAGTTCGTTTGCCTGTTTTGTTATCGGTAGCTTGTGCCATATTGGCAATCTCATCTAAAGCTACTTGCCTGAAGGTCTTGGTTGTAACAGCAAGGCCAGCCCCAATCTTAACTTTGACGGTTTCATATATTGAGATAGCTTGGGTTTGAGCAATATCAAGATCTTCTGTAGCAGTAGAAGCGGCATGCCATTGCCCATTGGGCAACTTAAAGCGGCATTGCCATTGCCGACTTTTAGGTCGCTTGAATAGAGTTAGCTCACCCCGTAACAATTTAATTCTTTTTGGTGAGCCTAGGTTTGTATTTGCAGGAAATAGATATTGAAAGTTTTGCAAGTTGAGCGTCTAGTTAAGGGACGCTAGTTAGCTTAATTTCAGATTAGGGTTTGGACGACCTTTAAGACCCTTGAAAATGCTTCTTTGAACTGTAGTAGCATTGTCTTATGTCTGACATATCTGATTTAACTAAAAAACTAATCGAATTTAGAGATGCCCGGGATTGGAAACAGTTTCATAATCCCAAGGATCTTGCTGTTGCGCTATCTATTGAATCAGGCGAACTTCTAGAGGCGTTTCTTTGGAAATCATCCGAACAGGCATCGCAAGAAAAAATCAAAGAGGAGTTAGCTGATGTCCTTGCTTACGCCCTTTTACTTGCCAACGAATGTGGACTAGATGTTGCTGAAATAGTAACTGCGAAGATTGAGGCAAATAATCTTAAATATCCAGCCGATAAAGTCAAAGGTAGCGCCAAGAAGTACAACGAGTCTAACTTCTAGCTCTCAGTCTCTCTTCAAAGTAGGCCTGGGTTTCTGGGTCGGTGCAGAAGATATAGCAACCTTTCATTCCTCGGGTCATTAAAGTTCTGTAAGTATTTCTGATGATGCCGTCGACTTTCTTATTGGCCGCCTCTGGATTTATTTTTAACAGCTTCTTATATCCGCTGATCGATTTATCGGTCTTAGCCCGAGCTTTTGGGTTTGTTATGACATTACCGTCGCGAACTATTAAATCATCCCCAATGATCACGCCCACGTAGTCAACCTCAAGTCCTTGGCATGTGTGAATGCAACCAACCTCTGATACTGAGTCTGGAGCTTGAATCCAGAGCGAGCCATCTGTATCTAAATTCCACTGCATTCCAAAATCATATTCAGGAAGACTAATATCAAAAGCAGACTTATCGCCTCGACTAATCCAATTCCAGCAGTAGCCAGCAACCATCCTGGCTTTATTGTTAATTTTGTTTTTCTCAAAGATTAATTCCTTGAGCTCATTGGGTGTTGATAGAACCTGAAAGTCATATTCAAGTTCATCTAGCGTCTTGTTGGCCGTTTCTCTAATTGCCAAAACATCATCTAGCCAAGCCAAATAACCGTCAGAGCCATTGCATCTAAATTGAGACTCCAGCGCCAAATGATGAACCTTGGCACCTTCAAGTTTTGCCCATCTCTCAATTTCTTCTTTGCTGCCAATATCACTAAAGGTTACTTTCTGGTCTTCATCTATAAAAAAGATTGAGAGCTTGCTGGAGTGAATAATTTCCTTAACCTGGTTCTCGCCAATATTTTTAAACATTCCAGATTTTTCATTGAGGCGATGCGCCTCATCCACAATCAACACATCAAATGCATTTTTCTCTAGCGAATGAAATGATCCTGACCCAGAAAATAAATTAGATATGGCCGACTTTCTCATTGAGCCAGTCAACTTAGCCTCATATACCGCCCGAGGTGCCGCATTCTTAGTGATGTATTGAGCCACCAAACGTAACTGCTGAATGATATTAACCAATAGGTTTACGGCTACTACTGACTTTCCGGTTCCGGGGCCACCTTGAACAATCAATACATTCTTGTTTGTTGGAGAAGATTCTTTTGCTAATTTTATAGCGGTTTCATATACCAGCTTCTGCTCATCTAGCATGATGAATTCAGGGTTGCCAGCAATCATTTTTGCTAAGCTATCGGCAAGACTCTTCGAGGGCTTAATCTTGCCGTTTTCAATCCGGAACATTAAATCGGACTTATCCCCATACTTTACAAAGCCCTTGATGAATGCCTTGAGCCTTTCTTTCTCTGACTTGCCTTTGAGAAATACTGGGGCTTTTTCAAGGTAAGGCTGATAAAAGCTATTTGTTATAACGCTATCTTCAATGTAGTTATGAAGATAAGCACAAGGAGAGAGGTGAATATTGTCGGTGTAGACAGTTTCATTGAGCTGGTTTAATAGCTCGCTATAAGACCATGCCTGATATGAGGGGTGACTTGTTTCAGCTACCCCATGCTGAAACCTTGTTTTAACAATGGCATCTTTGTCCGTTAGCTCTGCCGCCTCCCATTGCTTTAACTCAATAATAACTACTTGATCTTTTTTTTCGTGATTCTGCCCGGTCAATATGAAATCAATTCTTTTGGATGTCTGTGGGATTGAATATTCAATGCTTACCCCCGCATCATTAGGTATTTCAACGTCATCTAAAACTGCGCCCATATACCTCATGGATTCTTGCCAAGACCTAAGCTCATTCTTAGCTACACGATGCCCAGTCTTTGCTTGATATGTTGCCTCAATGATTTCGTGAATTTCATTTGAGAGCAAATGCTTTATGAAGCGTTCTTTGTTGGATTGATAGATGATCATCTTATATTTCACCCATCCCACAACTCTTTAAGAAATCATAAGTTTGGTCGTAGTAAGATTTTTGTCTTGTTGGATCCAAGTCATCTCCTTCCGGAACAAAGATCACCATCCCTTGTCTGCCACGAGTAAGCAATACACGATAAGAGTTTGTAATGTACTTTTGTTTTTCCAGATCATGAACCGACTGCCACTTAGACCCAGAGAAGTTATAGGTTGCCCACCTCCCGTCTTCGATTCTAAAGTTGGCGTCCCAACAGACACCAACCCAATCTATCTCCAGGCCTTGAATATCAAATTCAGTGGCAACATCTTCAAGATAATGGGAAGAGCGTATGTCAGTCTTGCCCTTAAGAAACCAGTGAATTGGATCTATTTCGCCCTTAACAAAAATTCCAGACGGCTTTAAACGTATAGCATTTGATGAGGCAACTAAACCTATGCGCTCACTTCCTCTAGCCCAGCCCCTCAGAGCACTTCTAGCCACCTCCAAATTACGAGTCAAATAAATTGGGTAGCGAGTTAAATGTCCCTTTATCTCCCTTGCCTTGATTGAGTCACCCGAAATGACGGCGCTTACAAATGCAGATAATTTCTCAGCCCTAAATGATCTTAATGAGACGGACAAATTTAAGTCGGGTTCAAGATGCAATTTAAGGGGGCCTTGATCTTCGAGCCACTCCCTACTTAGCGCGTAATCAGATTTGAAAATTTCATTAGAAAAATGGATTTCCCAATCTTTATAGCTTTCTTTTAATGCGGAAATCCACTCGATGATTCCGCCTTCACCAGTATTGATCTCTTGACCACCGCCAATTAAACAAACCACCACACACCAATCCTTATGGCGATTCATCACGGACAATAAAAAATCAGGCTCAGACATGGAAAAGTTATCCTGCCCACGCTTACGCTTCATAAAAGAGGATGCCTGCTCCTCATTCCAAGCTCTCTGGGCTTCATCAAATATCACAACCTTTTCAATGGGCGGCTCATTAGAGGCTAGATTGTCGTCACGAAAATGATGAATATTTTGAATAAATGCAGATGCCTTTTGCTCCGCAGGCTTTCGTTTGATTCTTTCGTCTTTTGGCAAAGAATCATTCTCAGCCAATTGATCTTGTACTAATGCCTCTCGCAATACGGCAACTAATGGGCCATTGCCGGATAAAAAAACGGCATGCTCGTTTTCTAAATAGTGCATACGCTCTATAGCAATATTCAATCCAGCCAAACTTTTACCCGCGCCCGGTGCGCCCGTAATTAAACAAATTACTTTCTTATTGTTTGCCTTTGCATCATCAATCACCCTTGAAACTTGGGCGCAAGTCTTTGTAAGATTTATTGCGCCAGCATCAGACCGTGATATTTCTTCAACCTTATGTCCTTTATATAAGGCCTGAGCAGCCTCAACTATCGTTGGAGTTGGGTGATAGGCTGAACTTATCCATGACTCAGCATCTAGAACTGACTTTGGCAATGAATTTGAAACAAACGACAAAATACTCAATAAGTTCTCTGAGTTAGCCAATATTGGAGTTGCAATCCCATCGGCCCCAATCTCTAGCTTAGGGCTTTTATTAGGGGCATCCGTAGCAATCAGTATCGGAACAATGTTTAGATTATGACTGGCTTTATGAAAGTTTTTTAAGTCCAGAGCATAGTCATAGGCTTGATCGATTGAAGTAGAGTCATATGACTTAGCGCCTACTTTGTATTCCATTACCAAGATTGCGCCATTTAATATCAGAATGGCGTCTACGCGCCTACCAATCCTGGGTATTTCAAACTCAAGCAGCAGGGTTACACCTGGGAAGCCTGCCAATACCTGCTTTAAGTCTTTAATCTGCCTAAGCCAGGCATTAATCTGCTGCTGCTCTAATTGCCTAAACTTATGTTGATTGATTAATTGCCCCAGAACCTCGTCTTCTGAAGTTTGTATAAATTGACAAGCTTCTGCCTTATATGCAAAGCGATTAGATAAATTCATTTCTATTATTTTTAATGATTAGTTCATTTTATGCACATTTGCCCTTGCAATGAGAATTTCTTGGCTGGTTGTCCTATTAAGGCTTTGGGCTTACTGTTGCAGCGATAGTTTTACTGTCAGTTTTTTTGATGACAATTTCCAAACTTCGCAATAGATTGCTCGCCCAACTAGGCTCCACACAAAAAACCCCATCAAGACCGGCGAGTCACCCACCCATCTTTTCTCACTGGGATCTCCCAGACCAAGGGACAGCAACAGTTCGCTTTCTGCCAGATGGCAATCCTGACAATCCATTCTTTTGGGTGGAAAGGGCAATGATTAGACTTCCCTTTAACGGCGTTCGGGGACAAAACGAATCTAAGCCATCGGTGGTTTACGTCCCCTGCATGGAAATGTGGAATGAGACTTGCCCCATTCTTGCCGAAGTCAGGGCTTGGCTTAAAGAACCCCAATTAGAGGAAATGGGGCGCAAATATTGGAAAAAGCGCACCTATCTCTTCCATGGTTTTGTCTGCCAAAGTGATCTCATAGAACCTGAAAAACCAGCAAATCCTATTCGCCGTTTTGTAGTCAGTCCCCAACTTTTCAACCCAATTCGAGCTGGGCTCCTAAATCCTAATATTGATGAATTACCTACCGACTACGTAAAAGGGCTGGACTTCAAGATAGTTAAAACCCATCTTAACGGCTTCGCAGATTACAGCAAAAGTGACTGGATTTACAGGGAATCGGCTTTAAATGAAAAAGAGAAGCAAGTGCTCACATCCTTTGAAATCCATAATATAGATAGACATCTTCCAAAGAAGCCCAACGAGCAAGAGCAAAGGGTTATTTGGGAGATGTTTGAGGCAAGCATTGATGGAGAAACTTACAACCCAGAAAAATGGGGTGAATTCTACAAACCCAGGGGCTTCTGATTTGTCGTGCTTCCCGACAAGGGAGCTGAACAGAGGATAAGAAATCTTCTTTCGGTAGGGGTCTCGTAACTAGACGCTCAGCTCTTCTTGATTCAAAAGGGATTTTCTACTGGCAAGGTATTTGACGCCTTTGGCTCCATAGTTTTCAGTATGGATTTGATTTGGCAACAGATGAAATACATCGCCCGCCAAGAAAGTGCTTTTTATACCGCCGATGATGATATCAATTTGACCTTCAAGTACCAGGGCTTGAACTTCGTATGGATGTGAATGTAGATCCAAAAAACCACCTACTTCACGCTCTACAAATACTGGCTCGGGAAACCCCTCTTTTACTAACTTATCTAAAAATACTTCTTGCTTCATTTGTTTGGTAACCATCATTTATCAATCTTTATTGTAGTTACTTTGCTGCTTTGCAAAAATGATCCAGGTCACACTAAACCATCGAAACCCCTTTGATTCTTAAGCGCCTCGTAAATAGACTCCTGGCTTAATTGCAATTGAAGCCGCCATATCCATTCGGCATACATGTTTTGGACATTGGCGCTACTGTTTGAGGTCTATTGGGATCAGGCATTCCTTGCAGCTGAATTTGCTGGCGAGGCTGTTGATTTACGTTTCCTTGTTGTTGAATTGGCGCTGGAGTCTGCTGCCAGGCGGGGACGCCTTGCATACATTGCTGGGGATTTTGCTGATACTGGCAACTATTCCAATCGGGGGCTTGAGCCCACGCTGGCGCACTCAATAATAAAAAGGTAAGAAGTAGCTTATTCATATGGGCTCCCATTTGTTAATTTCTCATACTTAGAAAATAATTACAGAATTCATTATCGTTTAAGTACGTCAGGGTAGAATAATTTCAACACTCATCATTAATTGGACGCACCATGAAATATCTATTTTTTGCCCTAGCAGTCCTCATGTGCAATTTTGCTGTGCCCGCATATTCCCAGCCCCAAACTCAGCCTTACAGTCAGAGTGAGCCAACTGGTAAGCCATTATTGGATCTCGGAACCGCACATTCAGACACCAACTCAAGCCCGCCAATTAATCCAAATCTAAAACCTGCTTCAAAAGGCGACATTACAGATAACATTTCAGCCTTTTTTGCCGATAAAAATGTGCGTCGTGTTGGTCTTCTTCTAGCCATCATTGCGCTTGGTTACAACAGATTCAAAAGAAAAAAGTTGGCAGAACGGTCAAAGCCGTGAAATGCTTTGTTGCTGCCATTCTTCTATTGGTAGCGATAAACGCCAATGCAGAGTTGTGGAATGCGGCCGTTACATCAGAAACCGGCACAACCTTCTTCTATGATCCAACCAACATTATTAGAGATGGGAATATGGTGAGGTATTGGGAATTGGAAAACTACTCCAAACCATTGATAGCTGGCAATATCATCCTGCTCTCATCAAAAATTCAAATGCTTGTGGATTGTCAAAATAAGAAATATAAGAACCTTAATATTTTTGATTACAACAAATCTTTTGCTACTGGTGATTTAGTACATATTGATTTGACTGGAAACCACCCCTGGAATCTAATTACACCGGGCTCAGTTGATAACGCATTATTTGATTTTGTTTGCAAAGCTTCGCCTAATTAAGGGGTATGACCATGAAAAAACTATTAGCCGTGATTTTGGTATTCATTGTCACAAATTCCTATGCTGGCAACACCTCTTACTCTTGTGTAGTTAAGTATGCAGGCGAAGTAACAAATGCAGGGGATATGGACTATGCCACCAATGTTAATAAAGGAAAAAATGGCATGCTCTCTTCATATATTGGCACCAAATTTACAGTTGATAAAATTACTGGCACAGTAATTGGAGAGATAGTTAGCAATCAAAGCGCCAATGCAATCAAGACTGAAATTTTGAGCAACGGTAACGGAGGAAATGCTTTTAGACTAATTACTAGATTCGGGCCAAACCCATCAATCTTGTATTTGCAAATCAATGACTATCCTGCATATAAGAATGGGGATGAAAGCCCTTTTATAGGATTCAGATGGGGTGAGTCGATCTCGGGCAGCTGCAAATGATCCACAAGCTCAAATTTACTAAATAGGCGTCCCGTAACTAGACGCCTAATAAATTTGTTCTATTTGGAACAGACAATAACTAATCCTCTATCTATCGAGGCTTGATGGAATGAGGATGAAAGCTGATTGTTTGGTTATTCGACTACAACAGTTTTAATCTTCGCCATCCACTAAGGTCCAGATTCTCTTTAATGGCAATTCTGATTTGATTGTTTGATCTAGATTTTCGTAATTCTCTAAAATTTGCTCAATCAGATCGTTTGCATCCCATAGCCTTACCTTAAAGAATTGGGATGGGACCTCCCGATATACAGAAGACTTAAAACCTGACCACGATACAAACAATCCTTTTTCGGCTTGTGAATTCTGAATCGCTCCAATGAGTTGAGTGAGCTCTGGCCTATCTGATGGGACATCGCCAGACTTAACCTGTACACAAATCTTTGGGCTTTCAAAACCTAATGATCCTTTGGCGGCAAGAATATCAATTCCCTTGTCAGGGCCTTCGGGGCTTAAGTAGGTTGTATAGCCCTGCGCTTTCAATACCGCATCTACCAATCTTGCTAAACCATGGCCCTTAAATTTTTGAATAATGAATTTGGCAATTAAGTCTCTTGTGTATTGCTCAATGTCGAAATTGCCAGTCTCTTCCACCTCTTCTACTGCTTCATTCTGAGCTTGCTTACCAGTTGTCGGCGGTGCTTGAGTAATTGTTATGTTTGCAATTGGGTTATCAAAACCATTCTTAAACATTGCCCTGATCCTTGCCTCGGCATTATTTCTCTTAATTTCGCATACAGTCAGAAACGCCCCCATGGAATAGAGCAAATCTTGATCAAAAGCCCCCCTAGGTACATCTTGATTTAACCAACGAACCTCGCGGAAGTGTCGATAGTCATAATCAGCTGATTGATCGTACTTATAAGGAGATTGGATTTCCGCAAGCGCGATTGTGCCTTTACCTTTTTTGGGCATCACAACCCAATCCTTATCTTTCATTGCCAAGGTAAATGCCCAAATTTGGCCAGACCAATTACCTATCTTTCTTGATGGCTCGCCTTGATAGTTGGCTTGAATGATTTCTTTAACCTGTTCGTAATCTTTAGCTACAGCTAAATCGATGGCTTCCAAACCACCCCAAGTTAGGTATATACGGTTGTCATTAAGGAATCTATCCTCATGTTCTCCATACTTGCCTGCTCGAATTAGCCAAATTGCCATTTTGTTACCTCGTTATTATTTTTATCAGTTTATACCTTAACCCATTCTTAATGCATAGGGTTGCCCAGCACACCTAAAGGTGGGAAGATTAACGAAACACATGGGGAGTCTTTATGCTTTCGGCTGCAGCAATCATCATTGGGATAATCACCTTCTACATAAAACTAAATAAAGACTCTGAAGTAGCTGCCTATAGAGAAACGATTGCTTACATGGATAGGCATGCTGACGTCTTAAGGGAGCAGTGGGAGCTAATTCAAGCAAATGATGCCGATCAAAAGGTAATTAAATTATTCTTGAATAGACTTGAGCAAATGGCCTTGCTAGTGAACAAGAAGGCCTTTGATAATGAACTTGTTTATAGCTCTTATTGGGAACTATATTGCAAGCCGCTCGAACAGAAATGTGTAGAAGATTTTTTTATAGCCTCAAGAATTAAAGATAGGCATATCTATTCTGAATATAAAAAACTTTCAGAAACTTGGGGGACAAGAATTCAAGAAGAACAGAGCGGTGATACTTTATCGAGCGTCCCGTAACTAGACGCCGACTTAATTTGTTCCGTTTGGAACAAGCAATTAACCATCCTCTATCTATAGAGACCTTTATCACGGCCATCAGAAGCCAAATCTAGTTTTCTGGAATTTGGTGGAATCCATATTTCTTGATAGTACAGAGGTTGATTCTGGCCAATATATGCAAACACTTGCAAAAATTGACACATGATGCCTGTTTTAATTTTTAATCTTTGCTGAATATCTTTAGATGGCAACTTTATTTCAAGATGCTGAATAAGCCTGCCTACTGGTTGATGGGTGTTATTCCATATGATTTCTTTAAAATTTTCACCTGATAACTTTTTAAGTGATAACTTTTTGAACTCCGTAAATTTGTGAACATTAATCCAGAAAGAACTGTAAGCAAAGAATTCATTTCCAATATCAAGAATGCGATCTATCTTGTAGGTATCTTTTTTGCCCACATGTTCAGTCCACACTCCTTCACCGTGAGCCAGCTCTCTAGATATCACTGTGGAATAAACGGGTAAATATGAACGACCAGAGTCGTCAATAAACCTACAATGCAATGGAGCATGCATCCTGCCCAAATCACCACTGGCCAAGAATGATCCCGCCCCCTGGCGACGTAGGATTACGCCATCTTCAACCAACATCCTAAATGCACGCTGAATTGTTCCAAGTGAAATAGGTAACTCTTGGGCCCACCGCGCTTCAGTCATTAGGCGCATTCCAGATGGCCATACACCACTTGATGCCATGTCGATAATCGCATCCCGCAGCGCAATATATTTGGGCACTCCTGGGCGTGAATGCTTATTTAAAACTGCTAAGAACTCTTTTAGATCAGGTGATTTACTCATCAGACTATTTTAGCCATCATTGGCTCATTTAACTATTACTATATAGTAATATAGTATTTAATAGAATTTCAACTGGTTAAAGATAGGAGTTGTATGGCAAATAATTTTCTCGTCATCATGTCGGACGAACACAATCCAAAGGTTCTTGGAAAATCTGGCCACCCAATCATACAAACCCCAAATCTAGATGCTCTTGCAAAGACGGGGACCGTTTTTGAGCACACTTACACAACTAGTCCTGTTTGCATACCTGCTCGAGCAGGATTTGCAACTGGAAAATACATCAATCAAATTGGATTTTGGGATAACGCTGATGCATACGATGGCTCAATTCCCTCCTGGCATCACATTATCAGAGACCAGGGGTTTAACGTAACCTCAATTGGAAAACTACATTTTCGTGAATACGAAGAAGATCATGGCTTTACTGAAGAACAAATTCCTATGCATATTCTCAAGGGAAAAGGGGACTTGCTCGGACTTGTGCGCGACGATCTGCCTAAGCGTGGCGGCTCAAAAAAAATGGCAGCGTTAGCTGGGCCAGGAGAATCACAATACACGTTCTACGATAAAGAAATTTGCTCCAAAGCCCAAATCTGGTTACATGAGCAGGCAACCAAAGAGCGGGCTGTAGATAAGCCCTGGGTTCTTTTTGTTTCGTTTGTAGCGCCACACTTTCCACTAACAGCGCCCCCAGAACATTATTACAAATACTGGGGCAAAGAATTACCAATGCCATTAATGTATGCGCGGGAAGAGCGCCCCAATCATCCTTATTTAGAGGATTACAGGAATTCATTTTGTTATGACGACTACTTTGAAAATGAAGACCAAGTCAAGCGCGCTCTATGCGGCTACTTTGGTTTAGTTTCCTATCTAGATGAGAATGTGGGAAAGATCCTGACTACCTTGCAAGATCTTGGCTTTGCAGACAATACCAACATAATTTACACAAGTGATCACGGAGACAACTTAGGTGCTCGCGGTCTGTGGGGCAAATCAACGATGTTTGAAGAAATTGCAGGTGTGCCCTTAATTATGGCTGGCCCAGATGTTCCAAAAGGGCTTCGTATTGAAACGCCGGTAAGTCACGTAGATTGCTTCCCAACCATTCTTGAAGGGGTTGGAATTAATTTTAATTCCGTTAAAGATGGTCATCTAGGGGTATCACTGTTTGATATTGCAAATGGTTACAAGCCCGACAGAACTGTACTTTCCGAATATCACGGTATGGGCTCTACAACTGGGGCCTATGCCATTAGAAATGGCAAATGGAAATATGTATATTACGCAAAGTACCCAGCTCAATTGTTTGATCTTGAAAGCGATCCAAATGAAACAACGGATCTTGGGCAGAACCCAGATTACAAACATATTCTTAGTGAGTGTCACTTAAAACTTCTGAGTGTTTGCGATCCTGATGAGACTGACAGAAGGGCCAAAGCAAGACAGGCTGAAAATTTAGCAGCAAATGGCGGGCGAGAGGCTGTGATTGCCCGTGGGGATATTGGATTTACTCCAGCACCTGGCGCTGCAGCAGACTTCCTTTAATACGAAAATTGATTGGAGAAGAGATGCAAACGAATCTGGTATTGAAATTTACTACCTCGCTATTGACTAGCTTTTTACTAATTACTCCTGCGTTGGGCGCCCCATGGCCCGAAAGGCCAATAAAAATTATTGTCCCTTATCCTCCTGGAGGCGGAGTGGATGGTGTAGCGAGAACGTATGCACAAAGACTCGGTGAAATTCTCAACACCACCGTCTTAGTAGAAAATAAAGCAGGCGCCTCAGGCGCTATTGGGGCCGATCTAGTTGCTAAAAGTGCGCCTGATGGATATACCCTTTTAATAGCGTCACCTGCAGAAGTTGTGGTTGGACCTAGTGCAGGTCAAAAAGTACCCTATGATTCAAAAGTTGATTTAATTCCTATCTCCTTAATCGGGGAAACGCCTCTAGTAATTGCAGCGCACCCAAGCGTTCCCGCCAAAAATCTAAACGAGTTTATTGTTTTAGCAAAAGCTAACCCTGGAAAGTATTCTTATGGAACACCGGGCAATGGCAGTTCAATGCAATTTGCTGGTGAATCATTAAATGCTATTGCTGGAATTGATATTTTGCATATCCCTTACAAAGGGGCTGCTCCAGCAACAGCAGATGTGCTAGGTGGGCAAATTCCAATAGCGATCGTAGGAATGCCGCCAACAATTGCTCACGCAAAAAATGGGAAAATTACAATCCTTGCGGTCACAAGTGAAAAAAGGTCTGCTGCAATGCCTGACGTTCTGACGGTAGCTGAACAGCCTGGTATGAAGGGGTATAGGTTTACTAATTGGATGGGACTTTTTGTTCCTGCCAAAACGCCTAATGAAATTACAAATAAACTAGCTTCGGCAACCGCTAAGATTGTTAAAGAACCTGCAATTCGGGATAAGTTACTCTCGCAGGGTGTAGAGCCGATTGGCAGCTCGCCTAAAGAATTTTCTGAATTTTTGAAGCAGGAATATACGACCTATTCCAAGATTGCCACCGATCGTAATATCAAGATGAACGAATAAAAATTTATCAGCGTCCCGCAACTAGACGCTGAATTTTATTGTTATGAATCGAACATAAATTAATTGGCCAAAACGACGCTGCGGATGCCAACTCGGGGATATAGGAAACCGCTCAGAGCCAATGAATTCGGTGCTTGTAGGGCGGTAGGTCGCAACCAGCTTAGACCCAATGTGCAGAACTGTTTTAGTCCTCTATCCTACGTTTTCAATCCTCTGCTCTACCGACTGAGCTACCAAGCCAAGACTGAGGATTATAACGAATTGGCTTAGGGTTTCATCAAATTTCCCTAAGGGGTCCCTATATAGCTGATTTTTCTGAAACCTTCGGACCGGCTACCCCTATTAAATGGGCTTTTAGCTTTCGCCCTTATTGCGGGAAGTATCAATTCCTAGGGCCTTTAGCTTGCGATACAAGTGTGTTCTTTCTAAGCCGGTGTACTCTGAAATCTTGGTCATGCTGCCGCCCATGATTTGCATTTGGTGTTCAAAATACGCTTTCTCAAACAAATCTCTTGCCTCTCTTAGAGGGAGATCGTAATAGGTTTTTGCAATTCCACTGATGAACTCGCCTTCAGTTTGTGTGTGCGCAGGTTCTACAGCAACATGCTTTGGTGCGGCCATTGCGCTTGAGCTTGACTGCACGGCGCGCTCTTGTTCTGGCTCCACATACTTAGGGGAACTCTCTAAAGCCTTACTGACCGTCTTCAAAAGTTTTTGTAAGGCGATTGGCTTTTCTAAAAAGTTGAGTGCGCCAATACGCGTAGCCTCAACAGCAGTATCAATTGTTGCGTGGCCAGACATCATCACTACAGGCATCGTGAGCTGGCCCGTGTTCGACCACTCTTTTAATAAAGTAATGCCATCAGTGTCGGGCATCCAAATATCTAGCAAGACAAGGTCAGGGCGCATTTGCTCACGAATAGTACGTGCCTGAATGGCGCTCTCTGCAGAGTAGACGGTATGACCTTCATCAGTGAGGATCTCATTGAGAAGCTCACGAATTCCCATCTCGTCATCAACAACCAAAATACTAGCCATTATTAGGCCGCCTCTTTTGCTAGATTCATAAACAATATCGACACTTGCGCACCAACCACTTCTTCGCCCTGCATGCGGTTCCGGATTTCAATTCTTGCAGCATGGTCATCAATGATTTTCTTGACCACCGCCAAACCCAATCCCGTACCTTTGCTCTTTGTAGTGACATAAGGTTCAAATGCTCTTGCCAATATCTTAGCTGGAAATCCAATACCACTATCACTTATTGTTAATCGCACAGCGTTTTGAACTACGCCATTGTGCTCACCATACGGCACTAACTCCGTTTTAACCTCTACAGGACTGCTGGGACGGGGCCCTTCTAGCGTGGCATCTTGGGCATTTTGTAATAAGTTATGAATAACTTGTCTTAGCTGCGTAGGGTCGCCCATGATTTCTGGACAATTTGGATCTAACCGTGTTTTCAAGGGGCTACCCTCGTAAAGACCCAAAATTTCTGTAGTCAGGGTATTAATCGAGACTGGTTTTAGTTGCGGCGTTGGCGTCTTGGCAAAATCTCTAAAATCATTAACCATTTCTTTCATGGCCTGCACCTGTCCAATAATGGTTTCAGTGCTGCGATTGATCATTTCTTCTTGTTCTGGGCTCAATTTGCCTGCAAGTTTATGTTGCAATCTTTCGGCTGAGAGCTGAATTGGGGTTAAAGGGTTCTTAATTTCATGCGCAAGGCGTCTTGCTACTTCACTCCACGCAATCGATCTTTGCGCGCTCACCACGTCGGTAATGTCGTCAAAGACCACCATACGCAAATCACCGGTAAGCTCCGTGCCGCGCACAAATAAAGTAACGCCCAGTTCATTTTCAAATTCATTTGTACTGTGCAATTGAATTTGTTTTTGCCACACCGGCGCATTGTTTTGTGTAGATTTTTGCTCGCCCTCTCCAACTACTGCGAGCTTCATAGTTGCAAAGCCCTCTCTAATAGCCGCCTCAAATTCCTGCAAAGCAGGATTGCTACTAAGGGGTTTGCCATCAAGGTGAGTAAGGTCTTGCTTAAAGATTCTGTCTGCACCTGCATTGCTAGAAACAACGTTGTAATTTTTATCAAAAATACATACGCCCGCAGTAAGACTTCCCAATACACGCTCTAAGAATGCCTTGGACTCCTGTAGAGATGTACGCGTATCTGCCAACTGCCTGGTCATGACATTAAATTGCCGCGTAAGCATGCCAAGCTCATCGCCAGTATCAAGCTCTGGCTTGGGAGACAAATCGCCTTGTGCAACAGCCTGGGTGCCCCTTAAAAGCATCAACAGAGGTCGAGCGAGCTGTCTACCCAACATGAGAGCCAAAGTAATCGCTACAAATACCGCAAAGAAAAGAGTCAACGTTAATGTGCCGACAAACATCTTACGCAGACCGGTGCGCCCCAAAGACTTCTCTTGATATTCGCTGTATGCAGATTCAACTGCATAAATATTCTTAGCGAGCGGGACTGGAATATAGCGAACTAACTGCAAGAAATATTTATCTTCTGCATCTTTGCTGTTGTTAGACTTTTTACGAACAATTGGAACAATGGCTCTGACTCGATAGCCCCGCTGTCCACCATCCATCTCCACTTGATCCAGAAAGGTAAGCCCTTTCTTCCTGAACGCTTCTGCAACTACATCAGCACTAGGGGCAGGGAAATATTTTTTTGGCTTTACCTCGCTCGTAAAGATCAAATTACGCTGGATGTTAAAGAGGCTAACCTCCTGAATACCAAATTGATTGCGAATTTTCATAACAGTGACGGCAACCTGCTCAGACGTTGTGCCCGAAGGGATTTGCACAATCTGTTCAGCTATGAAGTTTCCCTCACCCAAAATTTCTTCTTGGGCCACTCGTAATGTAACGCGCCCCAACTCCAAGCCGGAGTTAAGCGCCGTTTCTACCTTTACGTCAAACCAAGACTCAATACTGCGAGACACGAACTGCAAAGAAACCCCATACAAAATTAAACCAGGGACAATGCCAACCAAAGCAAAAATCATGGCCAACTTTGCAATCAATCGAGTGCCAAAGTGCCCTCGATACCATCGCACGGCAATTACAGCCACCAAAATCAAGATAACTAAAGTTAGGCAAATTCCAATCACCACATTAGCGGCGTATAGCCAAATAAAGTAGTTATCAAAAAATTCTGTGTTGGATGAGGCAATGGCCAATAGAACCAAAAGCAGTAAGGCAAAGGCGCCAATAATTCCAATCGTGACCGGAATTATTTTTTTGCTCCAAGCTTTAGATGTAAAAAAGCCTGGGTCTAGCATGGCCGCTATCGATCTCATCGCTTAATTAGATTGGGACCGGTCGAAGAGAATGGAAAACGATACCAATCGCTTGATACATTCCAATCGCGATTGTTCAGCGCGTTTACCTGGAATGGTTTTGGTAGCTTACTAAGATCCAAACTCATGCGCATGCTAGCTGTATATAATTTGCTGGGATCTAACTGAGAGCCTTCCATCACCCTCCACCCACCAATACTACCTACCGCTTGCAATGCTTCAGACATCGTTTTGGCAGAAAAGGTAAAGCCTTCTGAGGCAATTCGATACTGCTGTGTCAGCGGCTGATAAGACAAGCGTGTTTGCCTTTGTACTAGTGCGGGTTTTTCATCAAACCAATACCAACGCGATCTTATTAAATCAAACTCTGTTTGGAAATATAAAACCACGCCTTTTTGAACGGCATCCTCTAATCCTGGGGATAGCTCAATCTGAAAAGAAGCATTAAGAAGCCAGTCGTTATCCGCCTTCTCTAACTCAAAGGATTTAAGCTTGATGCCTTCTGCATTAACGGTTGTTGAAAAAATACCCAACACCATCAAGAACAAAAAGAGGAATTGTTTAACGCTTCGGCTCATAGCCTATTTTTTCTTAAACAAAGCATAGTAAAAACCATCATTTAACTCTCCAGGCAAAAGCTGGCCTGGAGCGCCTAATCGTACTGCATCGGGATATTGCTCAGCAAACCAAATTGCCTGCTCCTCCCCTTCTTCGGGAAATATTGAGCAAGTGACGTATAAGAGATCGCCTCCAGCTTTGAGCATTTTCCATGCTTGCTGCAAAATCGCTCGCTGCCTTTCTTGAAGAGCCCTGATGTCTGCTTCGCGCCTAAGGAACGGAATGTCGGGATGGCGAGAGACTATTCCAGACGCTGAACAGGGGGCATCCAGCAGAATTTTGTCAAAAAGAACACCATCCCACCACGCACCTTTTGAAGCATCCCCACGTAAAACCTGCACCTTTTCAGAGTGCAAACGCAAGCGATCTAAGTTCCCACCAATTTTCCCGATTCGCTCTCCATCTAACTCTAGGGCCCTCATTGAACAATCTGCAAGCTCCAATAGATGCGCTGTTTTTCCGCCAGGAGCGGCGCAAGCATCAAGCACCAAGTCTCCCTCCTGAGGGTTTAATAAGACAGCAGCTACTTGCGCGCCTGCGTCCTGAACAGATAAGGCGCCGCTATAAAAACCAGGTAGGTCAGACACGGGTACTGCTTCAGGCAATAAGAGAGCGGAATTTAATTGAATGCCTGCCAGCTCATCTATTGGCTTAGATGAAATTCCATTCTCAGACAATAGAGTTTGGTATTGCTCACGCGTGTATTGCTTTTGGTTAACGCGCAAAATTAATGGCGCACGCTTGGCCTGTTGAAACAAAATGGATTGCCACGCCTTGGAATAATTACGCTTAAGATTTGCTCGCCACCATGCGGGTACGTACATTGGAATTGGATCGGGTGGAAAGCGTTTCTCACCCTCTGGCGGCTGAACCAATAGACTTACCTTACGCAGAACTGCATTCACCAAACCTTTGGCATACATAGTAGGGTCATATTCACCGCATGCCTTTACTGACTGATCAACGATCGTGTGGGCCGGATAGCCTTTACCCTCAGTTGTATCTTGTAAAAATAAAGCAATTGCAACGCTCAATAGATGATCAACTTCAGGAGGGGGCGTCTTTGGGATAAATTGCTTAATCAATTCATGTGAGCGCACCCATTTACGAAGAGCATCGAATGTCAAACTCTGGACAATCGGCCTCTCGTGAGCCTCTAATTGGTCCAAAACTTCCGTAAGCGATCTTCCGCTCATCACCTCGCTAATCGCTTGTGCAGCAATCGTGATTGCTTCAGAAAGCGGGAGACTGCGTGGTGTTTTTTGATCAGTCAAATTAATTTGCTCCGGGATAAGTCCCGTTTTTGGCCATACTCATTAAGCGTGCAACACGCTCTTCAGTAGGCGGGTGAGTAGAAAAAAGTTGCGCAAGACCGCTGCCACTTAAAGGATTAAGAATCATCATCTGCGCTGTTTCAGGATGTTGTTCAACGGCTTGAAACGGGATGCCTTGCGCATAGTTATGAATCTTCTCTAATGCGTGCGCAAGCGCTTCGGGATCAGAGCTAATTTCTGCACCACCTCGATCAGCCTCATACTCCCTTGCACGCGAAATACTCATTTGAATCAAGCTTGCGGCTATCGGTGCCAAAATTGCCACCATCAAGCTAGCAATTGGATTGTTGGGACGCCCCTCTGAGTCGCGTCCGCCAAAGAACATAGCAAAATTGGCCAATGCCGAAATGGCTCCGGCCATAGTAGCGGCAATAGTCGAAATCAAAATATCACGATGACGAACATGCGCCAACTCATGCGCCATTACGCCACGCAATTCACGATTAGAGAGAATTTTCAGGATGCCTGTGGTTGCGGCAACAGAAGCATTGTCTGGGTTGCGACCAGTTGCAAAGGCATTAGGAGCGTCCTCGTCAATCAAGAATACTTTGGGCATTGGCAGGCCAGCCTTTTCCGATAACTCTTTAACTAGGCCATAAAACTGGGGCGCTGATCTTTCGTCAACCTGCTGCGCATTGGTCATTTTCAAGACCATGGTGTCAGAAAACCAATAGCTAAAAAAGTTCATACCAACAGCCATGAGCAATGCTAGCAACATGCCCTGCTCACCACCTAACATTCCGCCAACCACAATAAATAGAGCAGTAATTGCCGCCATCAAAACTGCAGTCTTTGCAAAATTAAACATTTCTACTCCTTTGCTTCAAAGCGCAACAATTTTTCACCACTGCCTATCGACTGCAGGCATGTTTTGGCGTCTATTTTTTTTCCACCAGGTTTTTGCATTTCAAAAACCTCGAGAACACCTTCACCACACTGAATATATACGCTATCACCGCTAACCCCCAGGACATCGCCTGCATTACCGGATGAGCCTACATCTTGATTTTCTGCAACCCCGGAATTCCAAAACTTTATTGCAGTCCCATTGCAATTGCTGCTTGCCCCTGGAAAGGGATTAAAGGCCCGAATACGTAGATCAATTTCTTTGGCGCTCAGCGTCCAATCAATCTCAGCCTCGCTCTTCAGTATTTTTTCTGCATAAGTAATACCGTTTGTTTCTTGTGGCACTCGGGTTAATTTTTTGCCTTGCTGTAACTCATTTAAAACATCAACAATGAGCTTAGAGCCGAGGTGCGCTAATCGATCATGCAAGCTTGCACTATTTTCATCTTTAGCAATTTCAAGTTCTGCAACTAAAACGGTATCCCCAGTATCTAAGCCAGCGTCCATTTGCATAATGCAAACACCCGTTTTTGAGTCGCCTGATTCAATGGCTCGCTGAATTGGTGCGGCGCCTCGCCAACGAGGAAGCAATGATGCGTGAATATTAAAGCTACCGTGTCTGCCGGCCCTCTCGCTAATGTCCAAAATTTCTTGAGGCAAGATCAAGCCGTAAGCAACTACTACCATAGCGTCAAACTCGATGGAGGATAGACGCTCATAAGCAGCCTGTGCCTGAGCTTGTTTTTGCGGATCGCTGCTGTTACGCCTCAATGTTTCTGGCTGTAACACCGGAATGCTATTTTGTAAGGCAAACTCTTTAACAGGGCTAGCTTGCAAGTGCATACCTCTGCCAGCTCGACGATCAGGCTGCGTTAAGGCCAATACAACTTCATGACCAGCATCAAAGATAGCGCGCATTGCTTGCGCAGCAAACTCAGGAGTTCCAGCAAAGACAATCTTCATTGGTGCGCTTAGCGCTGACTCTCTAACTCTTTAGCGCGCTTCTTCATTTTTTGTGAGATACGAGTGCGCTTGAGGATTGATAGGTACTCAACAAATACTTTTCCCTGCAAATGATCTAACTCATGCTGCAGACAAACGGCTAACAAACCATCGGCGTCAATCTCAAATTCTTTGCCGTTAACATCCAAGGCTTTCACTCGGATCTCTGCAGGCCTTTCTACTTCATCATAAAACTCGGGAACGGATAAACAGCCTTCGCGCCAGGATTTAGTTTCAGTGCTTGCCCAAATAATTTCTGGGTTGATGAAAACCATCAATTCATTTTGTTCGTCAGATACATCAATCACCACAATGCGCTCATGAACATCTACCTGGGTTGCTGCTAGCCCAACGCCAGGTGCTTCATACATAGTCTCTGCCATGTCGGCAACAATTTTCTGAATACGCGTATCAACCTGCGCAACAGGTTTGGCAACCTTATGCAAGCGGGGGTCTGGATAACAAAGGACGGTTAATAAAGCCATATAAGAATTATCCAACAGAGCTATCAGTCTGTCCTGATTGATCTAATTTCCCCACAAGACAAAATTGTTTTATGCAAATACCACCTACGCCAAAACCCATTACCCAAATCGATCGTGGAAGCCCTCAATACCCACTCCGCCTCCAGGATTTATACGACCCACCAGCCTCACTCTATATATATGGCGATATTGGCCTTTTAAAAATGCCAATGATTGCCATCGTAGGCTCTAGAAGCGCCAGCCTAGAGGGTCTGAAAAATGCCCGCCTGTTTGCTCAAGCGCTCTCAAAAACAGGTGTGATGATCGTTTCTGGCCTTGCAAAAGGCATTGATAGTGCTGCCCACCTAGCCACTATTGAGAACGGGCCCAACCACTACACCGCAGCCATACTGGGCACGGGCTTGGATGTTGTTTACCCACGCCAAAACTTTGCCCTATTCAAGGCCATTAGTCAGCAGGGCCTTTTGATATCAGAATTTCCCCTGGGGGTGGGGCCAAAACCCTGGCATTTTCCCAGGCGCAATCGCATCATTGCTGCGCTTGCGGCGGGTGTGGTGGTGGTAGAGGCAGCAGAAAAATCGGGGTCCTTAATCACTGCTCGCTTAGCGGCAGATCTTGGCAGGGAGGTATTTGCGCTTCCAGGGCCTATCCATAGCGTCAATTCTGCTGGCTGCCATCTGCTTATTCAGCAAGGGGCAAAGCTAGCCTTTAGGCCTAGCGATGTTCTTGAGGAGCTTTGTTTTTAAGCAAAAACTGCATTTAAATGGCCTAAAAGAGGGTTTTATGCCGAAAAATCGTGATATCAACCTGCCCAAAAATAGCAAAAAATAGGGGTTTTTGGACTTTTCTTAATTTATCGGTTAATAATAAAAAAGGGGTAAGTCGTTGGTCAGGCCTGATTTTGGTTTAAATTGGCCATCCGTTTTATCCAAAAAAAACATCATTTCTAGCTCAAATTTAGGCAAAACGCGTGGCAACTAAAGCAACTACCAAAAAAAGCAGCTCAAAGACTACCGCCGGGGATCACCCCAAGACGCTCATCATTGCAGAGAAGCCTTCTGTAGCCAATGACATTGCCAAGGCTTTGGGCGGATTTACGAAATATGAAGATTATTTTGAGAGCGATGAATTCCTAATCTCTTCTGCGGTGGGTCATTTATTAGAAATTGCCGCCCCTGAAGAGTTTGATGTAAAGCGCGGCAAATGGTCGTTTGCTAATTTGCCTGTAGTGCCCCCTTATTTTGATTTGCGTCCAATCGCAAAAACTGAGTCGCGCCTCAAGGTCTTACAAAAACTTATTAAGCGTAAAGATGTTACCGGCCTCATTAATGCCTGCGACGCGGGGCGTGAGGGTGAGTTAATTTTCCGCTTAATTGCGCAACATGCAAAAGCATCGCAATCTATTAAACGCCTATGGCTGCAATCAATGACGCCAGCAGCAATTCGCGAAGGCTTTACGAGCTTGCGCTCCGATGAAGACATGAAGCCACTTGCTGATGCTGCACGTTGCCGGTCAGAGGCAGACTGGTTGGTCGGCATCAATGGTACGCGTGCCATGACGGCTTTTAATAGCAAGAGCGGCGGCTTCTTCTTAACGACAGTGGGCCGCGTACAAACTCCAACACTTTCTATTGTGGTGGAACGTGAAGAGCTGATTCGTAAGTTTGTCTCTAAAGATTATTGGGAAGTAAAAGCTGAATTTATCGCTGCTGCCGGTATCTACGAAGGCCGCTGGTTTGACCCCAAATTTAAAAAAGATGTTACCGAACCCGACGCACGTGAGAACCGATTGTGGAGCGAGGCAGCAGCGCAAAGCATTGTGGCTGCATGTCGCGGCAAAAAAGCAAACGTCACCGAAGAAGCTAAGCCCGCCACACAGCTTGCTCCTCAGTTATTTGATTTAACAAGCTTGCAGCGCGAGGCAAATGCTCGCTTTGGCTTCTCTGCAAAAAATACATTAGGTCTTGCGCAAGCTTTATATGAGCGTCATAAAGTATTAACTTATCCGCGTACCGATGCAAAAGCACTGCCGGAAGACTACCTCGATACCGTCAAGCAAACCATGGAGAATCTTGCCGAGAATTCGCAAGACTATCGTGCTTTTGCTAAGCAAATTCTTAAAGGCGATCCAAAAGATCCAAAAGCTAAAACAGGCTATGGCTGGGTCAAACCAAACAAACGAATTTTTGATAACTCTAAAATTTCTGATCACTTTGCGATCATTCCAACATTAGAAACGCCGAAAACCTTAAGTGAGCCTGAAGCAAAGCTGTATGACTTGGTTGTACGTCGCTTTTTAGCGGTGTTTTATCCTGCCGCAGAATTTCGTGTCACAACGCGTATTGGCGAGGTTTCTGGACACCACTTCAAAACTGAAGGCCGAGTCCTTGTAAACCCTGGTTGGTTAACCGTATACGGCAAATCCAATCAAGCAGATGATGAGCTAGTCCCAGTTCAAGAGGGCGAGTTAGTACAAGCCGAATCTATTGTCGCCGTGCCTTTAAAAACTAAGCCTCCTGCACGCTATACGGAAGCAACCTTGCTCTCTGCGATGGAGAGTGCCGGAAAATGGGTTGATGACGATGAGATGCGCGAAGCTATGGCTGAAAAAGGCTTGGGCACACCTGCAACACGTGCTGCAATCATCGAAGGTCTGCTTGCTGAAAAATACATGGTGCGCGAAGCCCGTGAGTTGATTCCAACTGCAAAAGCATTTCAGTTGATGACATTATTGCGAGGCCTTGATGTTGAAGAATTAACGCGTCCCGACCTAACCGGTAGTTGGGAGAATAAGTTGTCACTCATCGAGCAGGGCAAGATGAATCGCGACACCTTCATGCAAGAGATTGCGCAAATGACTCAGCGCATCGTCAAGCGTGCCAAAGAATACGATAGCGATACTATTCCCGGCGACTACGCCACAATGACCACGCCATGCCCACACTGCAAGGGCCCAGTTAAAGAGAACTATCGCCGCTTTGCTTGTGAAAAGTGTGGCTTTACCATCAGCAAGACCCCTGGCGGACGTGCCTTTGAATATCCCGAGGTTGAAGAGTTATTGCGTGAAAAAACCATTGGACCCTTACAAGGATTCCGTAGCAAAATGGGGCGCCCATTCGCTGCCATTATTAAGTTAAGCGAAATCCCGGAGGACGATAAAGATTATCCGAATGCTGGGTTTAAGCTTGAGTTTGATTTTGGCAATACACAAGATGACGAAACGGAAGCTGTTGATTTCACAGGACGTCTGGCATTGGGTGTTTGTCCAAAGTGCTCTGGTGCAGTGTATGAAGATGGTATGCGCTATGTTTGCGAAAACAATACTGGCCCTAGTAAATCATGTGATTTCAAAACTGGAAAAGTTGTTTTACAGCAAGAGGTTTCAGCAGAGCAGGTTCAAAAGTTATTGAAAGAAGGTAAAACAGATCTTCTAACCAACTTTAAGTCAAACCGTACTGGGCGTGGCTTTAAGGCCTATTTAGCCTTAGATTCTGCTGGAAAAATTGGTTTTGAATTTGAAGCCAAAGCCCCTAAAGCTGAAGGTGCGGCCCCCGCAAAGAAACGTGCTGGCGCTAGCGCAGCGACCAAGTCTGCAGCAAAGCCAAAGCGCGCAAGCAAAGCAAAATCATCCTCTAGCAGTTGAGCTGCAATCAGCTTTGCCGCTAGAGCGGACCACAAAATTCCTCGCGACCCCAGGGCTGTGGCTAAAAATATTCCTGGGCGCTGAGTAAGTGCACCAATGATTGGTAAACGATCTCCGGCAACACAGCGAACGCCAACAAACTCTCCAGCCTTTGTTAGTGAGCGAAGATTGCCTTCTGGATAATTCAATAAACTCCTCGCTTGATCGCGATTGAAATCATCACTCGCCTCTCTTGGGGCAAGATCATCCTCACCTTCATCAAAGCTTGAGCCAACAATCCATTGATAGCTAACGTCATCAAGCCGTTCAGCAGGCAGGCAATACCCATCACCGGAGATGCCAACTTTGGGTAGCTTTTCAATCCAAGGGCTACCTTCTGAATCTTCTTTGATCTTAAAAATACTCAGTTGGCCGCGGACCGGCCTTAAGGGCAAACGAATACCGATAGTGCCCATTAAGGCTTTGGCCTCCATGGCGCAAGCCACCACAACCTTATTTGCAGTAGCGATCATTTGGCCTGAAGCGTTGAGTAAATGCCATCGATTGCCGTGAGTCTCTAGACGCTCAACTCGCGTACTCCACAGACAGGTTAGACGCTCATGATCTTGTAACAAGCGCTTGCTTGCTTCAGGCAAATTTAAGCCGGCGCCGCGCGGCAACCAAACTCCGCTTTGCTTAATTCCACAAACTTTTACTGCCTCTTGAGCGTCCATAGCAATAGCCATGTCCTGATCAAGCCCCAATGAACGAAGATGATTAGTTACTTCTGCATGATCGAAAGCTTTGTCTTTTTTGGTCGGCTGAAAGATTCCATGCTGTTGCCAAACATCTTGCCAGCGCGCTTCGGCTAGTAGAAATGCAATGCGCGTTAAACGCAATAAGCGGGGTGCGCCTTTGCCGATATGGGGATGCGCAATAGCGTATGCATGGCTTGAGCAGGCGGTAGCTGGAGAAGAGGCGGCATCAATAATGCAAACATCTTTGCCGCGCTCGAGTAATTCATTTGTGATGGCTGCACCACAAATGCCTGCCCCAATCACCACTATGTCATGGTGTTGGGGTTCGGTCATTGAATAAATCTAGATAAAACGTTGGTTGCTACAAAAGGCTTTAATGGCTTATGCATTCAAGCGTTGTTCAATCTTGGAACGAGTTTCTTTCATCTCTTTTGGCAAGCGATCACCAAGGTGTTCGAACAATTCTGTATGCAACTTAAGCTCATTCTTCCAATCATCAATTCCAACAGTGATGGCTTTAGTAAACTTTTCTGCAGAATAGTCGAGACCACCCCAATGCATATCGCTGTACTCTGGGGTAATACCAAACGGAGTTTCTTTGCCGCTTGCCTTACCTTCTGCGCGACCCAAAATCCAAGAAAGCACGCGCATGTTTTCACCGAAACCAGGCCATACGAATTTGCCGTTCTCATCTTTGCGGAACCAGTTCACACAGTAGATCTTCGGCAATACTGCGCCTTCGGCCTCAAGCTTTTTACCAATGTTAAGCCAATGCTGGAAGTAGTCGCTCATGTTGTAACCAGCAAATGCAATCATTGCAAATGGGTCACGACGTACAACGCCAATTTGTCCTGTAATCGCTGCAGTAGTTTCTGAACCCAATGTTGCGGCCATGTAAACGCCTTCAACCCAATCGCGCGCCTCGCTAACCAAAGGCACGGTATTTGAACGGCGACCGCCAAACAAGAATGCATCGATTGGAACGCCTGCAGGATCATCCCAGTTCGGATCAACCGCTGGGTTGTTAGTTGCAGCAACTGTAAAGCGTGAGTTTGGATGTGCAGCCTTACGACCAGCGGCTCCATCAGCAGGAGTCCAGTCTTTGCCTTGCCAATCAATCAAATGTGCTGGAGGCGTTTCAGTCAAGCCTTCCCACCAAACATCACCATCATCAGTTAAACCAACGTTAGTGAAAATTACATCTTGATTGAGAGAGTCAATACAGTTTTGGTTTGTTTGACGGTTTGTTCCAGGAGCTACGCCAAAGTAACCAGACTCTGGGTTGATTGCAAACAAACGGGTTTTACCTGTAACGGGATCTTTGCGTGGCTTGATCCATGCAATGTCATCACCAATGGTGGTTACTTTCCAACCTTCAAATCCTGCTGGAGGAATCATCATGGAGAAGTTTGTTTTGCCACATGCAGATGGGAATGCAGCTGCGATGTGATATTTCTTGCCCTCGGGTGAAGTAACGCCCAAGATCAACATATGCTCAGCCAACCAGCCCTGCTCGCGACCCATATTGGATGCGATACGCAATGCAAAACATTTTTTACCCAACAATGCGTTGCCGCCGTAGCCTGAACCAAAAGACCAAATCTCGCGGGTTTCTGGGTAGTGAACAATATATTTGTTCTTATTGTTAGGCCACGCAACATCTTTTTCGCCAGCAGCTAAAGGCTTACCAACCGTGTGAATACAAGGAACAAACTCGCCATCAGCACCAAGCTGATCAATCACCGCTTTACCCATACGAGTCATGAGGCGCATATTGATAGCAACGTAAGGACTGTCAGACAATTCAACGCCAATGTGAGCGATTGGTGAGCCAATTGGACCCATTGAAAACGGCACGACATACATTGTTCTACCGCGCATGCAACCATCGAACAATGGGTTCAATGTTGCACGCATTTCGCTTGGCTCAACCCAGTTGTTTGTTGGGCCAGCATCTTCTTTCTTTGCCGAACAAATAAATGTGCGATCTTCAACACGCGCTACATCCTCAGGATCAGATAGCGCTAAAAATGAATTTTTACGTTTAGCAGAGTTAAGACGCTTAAATACGCCCGCTTTAACCAACAACTCGCATAGCTCGTCGTACTCGGCTTGCGAACCATCACACCAGTGAATAGCATCTGGCTTGGTAAGGGTGGCCACTTCGCCAACCCACTCAATTAAACGCTTATTTTTTACGTAAGCTGGCGCATTTACATTAATCTGGCCGCCGGTAGTTGAAGTCATATGTTTCCCTATAAAGATTGAATTTTTTAATCCAATAATTTTATCATTTTGGGTGATTTTTTACCCCCGGAACCTGCACAACCCAAACCCTTTACTTACCAATACAGAATTGGCTGAAGATTTTGCCTAAAAGATCGTCTGGAAGGAGTTTTCCGGTAATTTCACCGAGGTGTTTTTGAGCCAAAGAGAGCTCTTCTGCGAATAATTCAAGTGAATTGTTGCCATTTGCTGCAAATTGCTCTGATTTTTCAATGTGCTCGGCTGCTCGCTCAATACAGTCTAGATGCCTTCTGCGAGCCAAAATTGCACCCTCCTGAGGTCCGGCCCAGCCCACAAGCTCCAAAATCCTTCGCTTTAATTCCTCAACTCCAGCCCCGGTTTTAGCTGAAATGAATAAAGCCTCCTCTTTTGCTTTTTTTGACGACTCCTGCAGCAAATCTACCTTATTAATAACCTCGAGTACTGCGCATTTTGGGGGTAATTGTTTCAAAATCTGGTTTTTTAGGTCATCTTGTTGCGCGCCCGCCCGAGAATCAGTCAAAAAAATCACTAAATCCGCCAAACGAATTGCATCCCAAGACCTCTCTATGCCCTTTGCCTCTACAACATCCGTTGTATCGCGCAAGCCCGCCGTATCAATAATGTGCATAGGTACACCTTCGATGGTGATGCTTTCTTTAACGCGATCTCGGGTTGTTCCCGCAATAGGAGTGACGATAGCCACATCCTCACCGGCCAAACGATTCAGTAAGGAGCTTTTTCCAACATTAGGCGCCCCAGCAAGCACAAGCTGTATACCATCGCGCAAAATTTTTCCCTGCTTAGCGCCTGCGCGCAAGGCCTGTAATTTTTCTTTGACCGCAGTTAGGCGCTGACGTGCTTGCGCGTTTTCTAGAAATTCGATTTCTTCTTCGGGGAAGTCTAGGGTTGACTCAACCAGTATCCTAAGTTGGGTGATTTCTTCGACCAAATTATTGATGTCATCAGAAAAGGCGCCCTGTAAAGAACGCGCCGCGCCGCGCACAGCAGCCTCGCTTTGTGCATCAATTAAATCGGCAATTGCCTCTGCCTGAGTTAAGTCAATCTTGTTGTTTAGATAAGCGCGCAGGGTAAATTCGCCTGGCTCTGCAATAACTAACCCCTCATCTTTGCCTAGCTCGAGGCAACGTTTCATCACCAACTCAAGAAGCTGGGGGCCGCCATGACACTGAAGCTCCAAAATATCTTCGCCCGTAAAAGAGGCTGGACCAACAAAATAAATTGCAATGAGTTGATCAATGGCTTGACCATGTTCATCAGATAAGGTTAAAAGATTCGCCTGTCTCGGGGAAAGATTTTTTTGAAAGAGGGCGCTTGCAAGGCCTCTCAAACTTTGTCCGCTAATACGAACGATGCCAACGCCAGCCTTGCCAGGTGCGGTAGCGACAGCAATGATTGGCAATTTTCTCGTCATCATTGCTGTCTATTTATTACAAGCTTTTATGCGGCACGCAAATTACTTGGCGGGCTTTTTTCCAAACATCTGATTAATCTGCCACTGTTGCGCAATAGACAGAAGGTTATTAGTAACCCAATATAAAACCAAGCCAGCAGGAAAGAAAAAGAACATGATTGAAAAGACAATCGGCATGTACATCATTACTTTTGCCTGAATTGGATCTGGAGGCGTTGGGTTTAGTTTAGTTTGTACAAACATTGAGACGGCCATAATGACTGGCAGAATATAGTACGGATCAGGGACTGAGAGGTCATGAATCCACAAAATCCATGGTGCACCACGCATCTCAACCGATGACAACAAAACCCAATATAGCGAAATAAACACCGGAATCTGAATCACAACCGGTAAGCACCCACCCAACGGGTTTATCTTTTCTTTGCGATACATCTCCATCATGGCTTGATTGAGCTTTTGTGGTTCGCCCTTGTACTGCTCCTTCATGGCTGCCAAGCGTGGCTGCACTTCCTTCATGCGAGCCATTGATTTGTAGCTAGCAGCGGATAGGGGGAAGAAAACCAATTTGATTAAGATGGTCAACAAAATAATAGACCAACCCCAGTTGCCAGCAATATTGTGAATGTGCTCTAGTAACCAAAAAATAGGTTTGGCAAGAATAGTTAAATAGCCATAGTCTTTAAGCAGCTCAAGTCCAGGGGCTATGGTTTCCAACATGCGCTCTTCTTGTGGGCCAACAAATAACTGCGCATTGGCAATTAATGTAGTTCCCGTTGGAATTGAGCCTAACTGTGTCTGCATTCCAACTCGGTACAAATCACTATCGATTCTTCCTGAGTAGATGTCTCGCGGTAATTTGTCATCCGGAATCCATGCACTAGCGAAGTAGTGTTGAACCATAGCAATCCAGCCAGGCTGTCCAGCCGATATCTGTGCGGGTGCAGTAAATTTATTTTTCTCTATATCTGTAAATGGGATCTTTTTAAACTTATCCCCATCGGTATAAATTGCTGGACCAGTAAAAGTGCTTGCAGAAAAAGCGCCTCCAAAAGGTCCAATTTTTTGCTCCTGGGAGCCATCTCGCACAATCTCTGTATACAAACTCAGTGGGGCGCCATTTGCCGCCACCTGTGTAACCCGATGTCCAACATAAACATCGTAACTTTGGGGATTAAGGAGAAATGTTTTTTCTAATTTCACACCGTTGCGCTCGGCGGAAAGAACCAAAAACGGCCTACCAGATCCATCTTTACCTGAGCGATCAAGCTTAAATGTGCTGGTATGGTTTGGCAAATCCGCATTGCCAACAGCCACCAAACCTGAACGAGCTACATAGGTGTGGGTGGGTGTGTGTTGAAAAATTTCTACAGGTTTTTGATCTGCGGTTAGTTCTTTTAATAATTTCGCACCAACAACGTTTGCGCCCGCAGAGCTGATCTCCAATGAAAGAAGGTCGTTTGACAAAACAAATTTTTCAGCACTCTCATTTGTTATTGCTTTAGAGTTGGGCGCCTGAGCAATGGGTGTGCCTGCTATTGCCGCAGGGGTGTCAACCTTAGGTGGGGTCGCTTTATCGTTTGATGAAGCAACAACGGCTGGAGCCCCACCAAACAAGGATGGCTTGCCCTCATGAACCTGCCAATTGTTGTAGAGCATGAGACCCGACATCGAGAATACTGCCCAAAGAATTGTTTTTTTAAAGTCCATTTACATTCACTTAAGTTGGTGTTTTGTATCTTTTACAGCAGGATCATAACCGCCGTGTGACCATGGGTTACAGCGCAAAATGCGCCACACCATCAGCCTAAAGCTTTTAATGAATCCGTAGTGACTAAAGCAGTCACAGGCATATTGCGAACAACTGGGTACGTATTTGCAGTGCATCCCCAAATAAGGGCTTAAGGCTAGTTGATATATCTTTACCAGCCTTATTGCCGCATTATTTAAGGCGCGCACCTTAAATTAGCTCCGAAATTTGAGAGCGCAAAATTTCTTTTTCTTTTTTTCTGAGTCTGCCTCGAGTCTCACGGCCAATTGGTTTTTTAAGCTTAACCACAACATCTTTACTTAATGTGTTGGCTTGAGCCGTCCAAACCAACTCACGGATCATCCGCTTTAGTCGATTTCGATCAACCGCTCTTTTGGCTAACTTCTTTGCTACTGCAACACCCAGGTCAGGCTTAACGCCCTCTTGCGTGGAGGCAACATACATACCCCAATACAAACTTGTCTTGGGGCGTGCTTTTAGTAATTCAGAAATCCTTGCGCTATTCAATGGCTAAATTAAACAGCCAAACGCTTGCGGCCTTTTGCGCGACGTGCATTTAAAACTGCGCGTCCACTCTTGGTTTTCATACGAATACGGAAACCGTGTGTGCGTTTACGACGGGTTACTGAGGGTTGGTAAGTTCTTTTCATGTTCGATCCCTGGAAAACCAAGTATTTTCCTTGTTGCAGAGCAAAAGGTCAATCCATCTTGATGAATATGTAGGTGTTTTTCTCTATTTTTTGTTGATTTTCTCTTAAATCGTTAATTTAAATAGAGTTTTTTACATTATTCACAACTTATCCACAGCTTTTCCACGTTTTTGTTGCTTGTGGATAACTTTGGAGCATCGCTACAATGGATCCTCCAAAAATATGAGCAACTTACACAATCCCCCCGCCTTGAATTCAATTAGCCCACTGGGGTTTTGGGATGATGCCATCGGCATTCTATCCCGCGAACTGTCACCCCAACAGTTTAAAACATGGATTCAGCCCCTTACGCTATTGTCTTTTATTGAAAGTGATGACTTACTAACAATAGGGGCCCCCAATCGCTTTAAGTTAGATTGGACCAAAAAAACGTTTGCTGATCGTTTCCAAGAGTTGGCCTCCCAGTACTTTGGACGCCCCATTAATGTCGGTTTTACTCTGGCTGTTGAGGGTGGGGCTACGAGCCCAACACCTCCCGCAGATGTGGTTGAGCCTCTACAAAAAATGGTTTCGGTCGAGTCTGTAGAGCCCAACATCTCGGTTGAAGAAAACGCCTTTGAGATTGAAGACCACTCCAAACTCAACCCAAACCTTACTTTTGATACCTTTGTAACTGGTAAAGCCAACCAATTAGCTAGGGCGGCATCGATTCAGGTGGCGCACAACCCCGGCACATCCTATAACCCCATGTTTTTGTATGGGGGTGTTGGATTAGGCAAAACACATTTGATTCACGCCATTGGCAATCACCTCTTAAAAGAAAAGCCAAACGCCCGAATTCGCTATATTCATGCCGAACAATATGTTTCTGACGTAGTTAGGGCATATCAACAAAAGGCTTTTGACCGCTTTAAGCGCTACTACCACTCACTAGATTTGTTATTAATTGACGATATTCAGTTCTTTAGCGGCAAATCTAGAACTCAAGAAGAGTTTTTCTACGCCTTTGAGGCGCTACTAAGCAACAAAGCCCAGGTCATCATCACTAGCGATACCTATCCTAAAGAGATGGCGGGAATTGATGATCGTCTCATTTCACGCTTTGACTCCGGATTAACTGTTGCAATTGAGCCGCCTGAGCTGGAGATGCGTGTGGCTATTTTGATGAAAAAAGCTATTAGTGAGGGGATCCCCATGAGCGAGGATGTCGCATTCTTTGTGGCCAAGCACCTGCGTTCAAACGTTCGCGAGCTAGAGGGGGCCTTGAGAAAGATTTTGGCTTTTGTGCGTTTTCATGGTCGTGAGGTAACGATTGATGTTGCCAGGACAGCCCTAAAAGATTTGCTATCTATACAAAATCGGCAGATTTCGGTAGATAACATTCAAAAAGCGGTTGCTGATTTTTACAGCATCAAGGTGGCAGATATGTACTCTAAAAAGCGTCCAGCAAACATTGCCAGGCCACGCCAGATCGCCATGTTTATGGCCAAGGAGCTCACACAAAAGAGCCTTCCTGAGATCGGTGAGTTGTTTGGCGGAAGAGACCACACAACGGTTTTACATGCTGTTCGTAAGATTGCGGATGAGCGAGCTCACGATGGACAACTGAATCATGAAATTCACGTGATCGAGCAAACCTTAAAAGCGTAAATTTTGCCTGTGGATAAGCTTGTGGACAACCCTAGGGATAAGTTTGGGGATTAGATGTGGATAAATTGTGGAAAGACTCGGCTTCATGCAAAAATAGGGTGTTGATGAAAAGTTATCCCCTTTTTATGCAGCGCTTATACAAAAGTTTTCCACAGGTTTTTTAGTCTTCAATGCGTTGTTTTATAAGGGGTTTTTGACTTATCCACGGAATTTCAGACCCTTATTACTATTACTACTAAGATATATACAAGGATTTAAAAGCAATGCAACTCGTTAACACTTCTCGCGATAGCCTACTAAAACCGCTTCAGGTTGTAAGTGGAATTGTTGAACGTAGACATACACTGCCAATTTTGGCAAACCTACTATTTAAAAAAGTTGGAGAGAAGGTTTCATTCATCTCCACTGATATTGAAATTCAAATAACAACCAATGCCAATTTTGGTGTAGGTACCGAAGATGTCACAACTACTGTTGCTGCAAGAAAATTATTAGATATCTTGCGTGCTTTACCAGAGGGTCCAGTATCTTTAAATCTTAAAGATAACAAGATGGTTGTTCAAAGCGGTAAGAGCCGCTTCTCTTTGCAAACATTGTCGGCGACTGAGTTTCCCGTGATGCAGAGTGTTGGCGAGGTTACTGCTGCCTGGAAGATGTCACAAAAAAGTTTCCGTCAATTAATTAGCCAAGTACATTTTTCAATGGCTCAGCAAGATATCCGTTATTACTTAAACGGCATGCTGTTGGTGATTGAAGGTAAAGAGGTAGTTGCTGTAGCAACTGATGGTCATCGCCTTGCTTACTCACAAGTTGAGTTGGCTGAAGCGCCGTCTGGCGCTGGCCAAAAACAAGAAATTATTATTCCTCGCAAAACGATTCTGGAGTGTCAACATTTACTCGAAGACTCTGAGGAGCCTTTAGAGATTAGTTTGACTGCAAATCAAGTGAAATTTACATTTGGTGATATCGAATTAATCTCAAAATTAGTAGAAGGTAAATTTCCAGACTTCCAACGGGTAATTCCTAAAGGGCAAAAAAATTCGCTAGTGGTTGGGCGCGACGCGCTGCAATCTGCACTTCAACGTGCTGCCATTTTGACGACAGACAAATTTAAGGGCGTACGTTTTTCTTTATCTCCTAATCGCATCACAATTCAATCAACCAATGCTGAGCAAGAAGAGGCACAGGAAGAGATTGAAACTGAATATGCGGGTGACTCTGTAGAGATTGGATTTAACGTTAGTTATTTATTAGATGTTTTATCAAATCTTAAGAATGAAAAAATTCAAATTAGTTTGGGTGATGCAAATAGCAGTGCTGTAATTACTCTGCCTGGCTCAGAGAGCTTTAAGTATGTTGTGATGCCAATGCGTATTTAACTTAGAAAAAAATGACTGAAGAAAAAAAAGTAGTAGAGCAGTACGGCGCTTCATCGATTCAAATCCTAGAGGGTCTCGAGGCTGTTCGTAAACGCCCAGGCATGTACATCGGAGATACCTCTGATGGAACTGGTTTACATCATCTTGTTTTTGAGGTTTTGGATAACTCGATTGATGAAGCGTTAGCTGGATATTGTTCTGAGATTACGGTGGTTATTCAAACCGATAACTCCATTTCTATTGTTGATAACGGCCGTGGTGTTCCTACAGGCATTAAATACGACGATAAGCATGAGCCAAAACGTAGTGCCGCTGAAATCGTAATGACCGAGTTGCATGCTGGTGGTAAGTTTGACCAAAATAGCTATAAAGTTTCTGGTGGTCTTCATGGTGTTGGTGTTAGCTGCGTAAATGCGCTATCCAAATGGTTAAAGCTAACTATTCGACGTGATGGCAAGGCCCATTACATGGAATTTGCGCGCGGCGTTATTCAAAATCGGAACATAGTGGATGAAGACGGTGTGTTGGTTTCACCAATTAGCGTTACTGGTGATACAGAGCTCTCGGGAACAGAGGTTCACTTCTTAGCTGATGAGACAATTTTTGGAAACGTAGAGTTCCATTATGAAATCTTAGTAAAACGTATTCGTGAACTTTCATTTTTAAATAATGGCGTTCATATCAAACTTATTGATCAGCGCACCGGTCAAGAAGAAGATTTTGCCTTCTCTGGTGGTGTTAAAGGGTTTGTTGAGTACATCAACCAAACTAAAAACGTACTACACCCGAATATTTTTTATGCTGAAGGCGTTCGCCCGTCTGATCTTGGTGGGCAAATTACTGCAGAAGTGTCTATGCAGTGGAACGATAGCTTTAGCGAACAAGTTCTTTGTTTCACAAACAACATTCCTCAGCGTGATGGTGGCACACACTTAACTGGTTTGCGCGCAGCAATGACACGTGTCATTAATAAATACATTGATGAGAATGAAGTTGCTAAAAAGGCAAAGGTAGAAATCTCTGGTGATGATATGCGCGAGGGTTTAGCCTGTGTTTTATCTGTTAAGGTCCCCGAACCAAAATTCTCAAGTCAAACCAAAGATAAATTAGTTTCCAGTGAAGTTCGTGGCCCAGTAGAAGAAATTGTTGCAGAAGCTTTGAGTGCTTACTTACAAGAGCGTCCAGCCGATGCCAAAATTTTGTGCGGCAAGATTGTTGATGCAGCACGTGCTCGTGAAGCAGCGCGCAAAGCCCGCGACATGACAAGACGCAAAGGCGTGCTGGATGGCCTTGGATTGCCTGGCAAACTAGCCGACTGCCAAGAAAAAGACCCAACCAAATCTGAACTCTTTATTGTTGAGGGCGATTCCGCGGGCGGCTCTGCCAAACAGGGACGTGATCGTCGCTTTCAAGCCATTCTCCCTTTAAAGGGAAAAATTCTGAACGTAGAAAAAGCGCGTTTTGACAAAATGCTGGCAAGCCAAGAGGTGGTTACCTTAATCACCGTCCTTGGAACGGGTATCGGCATCGAAGAATATAAGGCGGACAAACTTCGCTATCACCGCATCATTATCATGACCGACGCGGACGTAGATGGCAGTCACATTCGTACATTGTTGTTAACATTCTTCTATAGACAGATGCCAGAGCTGATTGAGCGTGGCCACATCTATATCGCTCAACCACCACTTTACAAAGTGAAGTTTGGTAAAAACGAACAGTACATCAAAGACGACAACGAGTTAAATCAGTTGTTGTTAAAGATTGCACTAGAAGCAGCATCCCTTCAAACGCCATCCGGCGAGGTTGTTGAAGGTGAAGCCCTTAATGAGTTGGCTAAGCACTATCAAGTAATTCAATCAATTGTTGATCGCTTGTCGCGCACTATTGACGAAGATGCTCTGCGGGCAATTGCCTCTGGCACACCACTGAACCTAGATACAGAAAAATCAGCAAACGAATCTGCTGACCGACTAAGACAGGCGCTTGCAGACTCTTTAAACCCTTTGGCTTTGCCGCCAGAAATCATTGTGCAAAAAGAAGATCGCACCGAGCGCTTCCGTTTGTTGCTGTCCCGCCGAATTCATGGAAATCTAAAGCTTTCTTCTATCAACTCAGATTTTGTTCATGGCGATGACTATCAAAGTCTTGCAAATGCCGCAGCTGTTTTATCCGGCAAAGTGGTTGCAGGCTCTAAAGTGCGCCGTGGAGACCCAGATAAAAACCAAAAAGAGCAAACCATTGGGGACTTTAGGGCTGCCTTTGCGTGGTTGTTGTCCGAGGCAGAGCGTGTATTAAGTCGTCAGCGCTACAAAGGTCTTGGCGAGATGAACCCATCACAACTGTGGGAAACCACCATGGACGCAAGTTCCAGAACGCTGTTGCAGGTAAAGATCGAAGATGCTATTGCTGCAGACCAGGTCTTTACAACCCTAATGGGAGATGAGGTTGAGCCTCGTCGTGCGTTTATTGAAAAAAATGCACTCATTGCACGTAACCTAGACGTTTAATTTATGGCCTCCAAAAAATTGAAACCCCCCAAGGTTGACCGATCCTCTATTGTTGTAAAGACATCGCCCATTCATGGGAAGGGTGTTTTTGTTGCCAAGCCCATCAAAAAAGGCCAAGCAATTATTGAATACAAAGGCGAGCGCATTAGTTGGAAGCTAGCTGAGAAGCGCCATCCACACGATCCTAAAGACCCTAATCACACCTTCTATTTTTCACTGGAAGATGGTCGCGTAATCGATGCCAAATACGGTGGCAATGCCGCGCGCTGGATTAACCATTCTTGTAAGCCAAGTTGCGAAACTCGCGAAGACAGCTTTGATGAAGAGCCAAGAGTCTTTGTCTACGCAAAGCGTGCTCTCAAGGTCGGAGAAGAATTGTTCTATGACTACTCGCTCGACATTGAGGGGAAAGTTACGAAGCAAATGAAAAAAGATTACGAATGTCGTTGTGGTGCAAAAAAATGTCGTAGCACCATGCTTGCAACCAAAGATAAGTAAAAACAATTTTCATGTTGTTTGTAACAATTCAAGAGTTAGAGGCCGCCATCAACTACTGGCGAAGCCAGTCCCCATCAGAGGGTGACGAGTTGCGCCCTTTGCCCAGAAGCCTCCGCGCTAGCTAAGCCATATGCGCTGATGATCGTCCAGGGGGCCCAGAGGGTTCCAGTAGATGTTCTGGACGAGTTGGCGCGCTCGGCAATTCAAAAGTTCCAAAAAATCCCCTAACTAATTTTTATTCGCGCACACCTTTGTCGTTTAGGGTTATTGCTATATAAAGCTAGGCTATCTTGGGGTATTCTCATATTCTTGCTCCCAGGTAGGGGGTAGAGGGCATGAGATTGCAAGAAACAATATTAAAAACAATAGGACTGGGGAAATCTTTTAAGGGATTTTCTGCGGTTACTGACGTAAATCTGGATGTTGCGCGGGGAACCATCCACGCGTTAATCGGACCCAATGGCGCCGGTAAGACTACCTGCTTTAATTTACTAACTAAGTTTTTGGAGCCAAGTAGTGGCCAAATCTTATTTAACGGTTTTGATATCACCAATGAGGCCCCTGCACAAATCGCACGCCGGGGCATTATTCGCTCTTTTCAGATTTCAGCGGTTTTTCCACACTTAACTGTGATCGAAAATGTTCGTGTTGCACTCCAACGTGGATTGGGTACGGAATTTCATTTTTGGAAGTCCGGAGACTCCTTAAATGTCTTGAATGAGCGCGCCCTAGAGCTTCTTCATGAGGTTGGATTAGAAGACTTTGCTCATGAAGAGACCTTAAATTTGGCTTATGGCCGAAAAAGGGCCCTTGAAATTGCAACGACCTTGGCTATGGAGCCCGAGCTGATGCTTTTGGATGAGCCCACACAAGGTATGGGGCATGAGGATGTGGAGCGCGTAACTGAGTTAATTGATCGAGTGGCTAAAGGCCGCACTATTTTGATGGTTGAGCACAACATGAAGGTGGTTTCTTCGATTGCTGATCGTATTACAGTTTTGCAGCGAGGCTCAGTCCTGGCTGAGGGCTCTTATCACGAGGTCTCCAACAATCCATTGGTTGTTGAGGCTTATATGGGAAGTCATGGGGGAGACATCCTATGAGCACCATGGCGCTAGAGGTTAAAAACTTAGAGTCTTGGTACGGCGAGTCCCACATTTTGCACGGCGTTAATTTTGCCGTACGCGATGGCGAAGTGGTTACTTTGCTTGGTAGAAATGGGGCTGGCCGAAGCACCATCCTGAAAACAATTCTAGGACTAACCAGCAAAAGAGCTGGTTCGGTTGAGGTTTATGGAACACAAACCATCGCCATGCCGACCTACAAAATTGCGCGCCTCGGGGTTGGTTTTTGTCCAGAAGAGCGCGGAATTTTTGCAAGCTTAAGTGCTGAAGAAAATTTATTGCTTTTGCCGGAGATTGCTCCTGGCGGCATGGGTTTGGATGAGATTTATGAAATGTTTCCAAACCTTTATGAGAGAAGAAACAGTCCTGGCACCCGCCTATCAGGTGGCGAGCAGCAAATGTTGGCAATGGCGCGCATCTTAAGAACCGGTGCAAAGCTGTTGCTATTGGATGAGATTACCGAGGGGTTGGCACCTGTAATTGTGCAAAAGCTTGGCGAAGTGGTAACTAGCTTGCGCAATAAGGGCTTCACTATTGTGTTGGTTGAACAAAACTTCCGCTTTGCTGCACCTTTGGCAGATCGCCATTATGTGGTTGAGCACGGAAACGTGGTTGAGGTTGTAAATCAGAATGAGCTTGCCGAAAAAGCAACTCTATTAAATGAGTATCTTGGTGTTTAGTGCATTTCTATAGGAGACGGTAATGAAGTTAAAGCAAATAACCGCGTGTCTGGTTGCGGCGACCATGTTTGGTTCAAACCCAGTGTTTGCGCAAAGCGCACCAAAGGTCAGTGGCGACGTAGTGAAGATTGGCGTGTTAACAGATCTTTCTTCTACCTATTCTGACTTGGCTGGCCCTGGTGCAGTGATTGCAGCGAAGATGGCAATTGCTGATTTTTCTAAAGATGGCACTGTTATTGGCAAGAAGATTGAGCTTGTTAGCGCCGATCACCAAAACAAGGCTGATATCGCGGCAAATAAAGCGCGCGAATGGTACGACAAAGACGGTGTAGACGTTATTGTTGAATTGGTTTCAACCAACGTGGCTTTAGCTGTGATGGAAGTGGCAGAGCAAAAAAATAAAATTACGCTCGTTTCAGGCGCAGGGTCTTTAACTATTACCAACGAAAAATGCACACCAAACAATGTGCATTGGGCTTATGACACCTATGCATTATCAAATGGCACAGGCAAGGCAGTTGTGAAGCAGGGTAAAAAGAATTGGTACTTTATTACCGCTGACTACGCTTTCGGTGCGGCTCTTGAGAAAGATGCTACAGCTGTTGTGACTGCTAATGGCGGTAAAGTTTTGGGTACCAGCAAGCACCCGTTCCCTAACAGCGATTTTTCTTCCTACTTGCTGAAGGCACAAGCTAGTGGCGCAGATGTGGTTGCGTTGGCTAATGCCGGTCAAGACACCATTAATACCGTAAAGCAGGCTTCCGAGTTTGGCATCAATAAAAAGCAAACCGTTGTGCCATTGTTGATGTTTATTTCAGATGTGCACTCTTTGGGCCTCCCTGCTGCACAAGGCATGTACCTCACAGAAGGCTTCTACTGGGACAAAGATGATAAAACTCGCGCATTTGCTAAGCGCTTTATCTTGCAACACAAGCGCATGCCAACCATGGTGCAGGCAGGCGTTTATTCCTCGGTTTTGGCTTATTTAAATGCGGTGCAAAAGGCTGGTACCGATGACACGCAGGCTGTGATGAAGGCTCTTAAATCTACCAACATTGATGACGGTCTCTTCAAGGGCAAAATTCGTGCTGACGGCAAATTTGAGCATGACATGTACTTGCTTGAAGTTAAGAAACCAGCTGACTCCAAGAGTCCTTGGGATTACTACAATGTTCGCGCTGTAATTCCTGCTGCGGAAGCCACTTTGCCTCTTTCACAATCGAAGTGCAAGTTAGTTAATAAGTAAGAAACTTAGAAATCAAGAATGTTTGAACTTCTCGGAATTACCCCTCAAGGGCTGGTAGCCCAGCTCTTGGTGGGGCTGATTAATGGCTCGTTTTATGCCATTTTGAGTTTGGGATTGGCCATTATTTTTGGCCTTCTCAACATCATTAATTTTGCGCATGGGGCTCAGTACACCATGGGTGCTTTTATTGCCTGGATTGGTTTAACTCAAATTAGCCAATGGCTTGGCTTTCCGGACTTATCTATCAATTATTGGTTTGCACTGATTGTTGTGCCGCTGGTGTTGGCGGGATTTGGTTTAATTCTTGAGCGCACGATGTTGCGCCGCTTGTATCACCTTGATCACTTGTATGGTTTGTTGTTGACTTTTGGTTTGGCTCTCATAATTGAGGGTATGTTCCGTCATTGGTACGGCATCTCTGGTGAGAGTTATCCAGCCCCGGAGTTGTTACAGGGAGCAATCCCCTTAGAATCGCTGGGCATCATCCTGCCTAAGTATCGTGTATGGGTTGTAGTGATTTCCATGACGGTATGCTTTTCAACTTGGTATGTCATTGAGCGTACCAAGTTGGGCGCCTATTTACGCGCTGGAACTGAAAATCCTAAACTGCTGCAAGCATTTGGCATCAATGTTCCGTTGATGATTTCTTTGGCCTACGCATACGGCGTTGGTTTGGCTGGTTTTGCTGGTGTTTTGGCAGCCCCAATTTTCCAGGTAAATCCTTTAATGGGTTCTAACCTCATCATTGTTGTTTTTGCCGTGGTGGTGATTGGTGGCATGGGCTCCATCATGGGCGCCATATTGACTGGCTTAGGGTTGGGTCTTGTTGAGGGCCTCACCAAAGTCTTTTATCCAGAGGCGTCTGGCGTTGTGATTTTTGTGATCATGGCAATTGTTTTGTTGATTCGTCCTGCTGGTCTGTTTGGGCGGGAGAAATAAATATGAATCCAAAAACAAAACTGCTATACGGCATCTTGATTCTGATTGCGCTGTTATTGCCATTCCAGGATTTTATTTATCTTGTGTTTGCAATGAAGGTTTTGTGCTTTGCTCTTTTTGCCTGCGCATTTAACTTGTTGCTTGGTTTTACCGGGCTGCTGTCTTTTGGTCATGCCGCCTTCTTTGGAACCGCGGCTTACATTACGGCCTATTTTTGTAAAGAGGCTGGCTTATCCCCTGAGCTTGGCATTGTGCTCGGCATGCTTGGGTCTGGAGCTCTTGGGTTCTTGATCGGCGCACTCGCCATTCGTAGGCAAGGTATTTATTTTGCAATGGTGACCTTAGCCCTGTCGCAAATGGTTTACTTCCTGGCGGTTCAACTTCCCTTCACTGGCGGTGAAGATGGAATTCAGGGTGTTCCTCGCGGCATGTTGTTTGGCCTGATCGACTTGAAAAATGATGTGGCGATGTATTACTTTGTTCTGGCTGTTTTCTTATTTGGTTTTGCTGTGATCATGCGCGCAGTACACTCTCCATTTGGTCAGGTGCTGAAGGCAATCCGTGAAAACGAGCCTCGTGCAATTTCTCTTGGTTACGATGTTGATCGCTTTAAATTAATGTCCTTTGTAATCTCCGCCGCTCTTTCCGGGTTGGCTGGGTCAATGAAGTCCCTGGTGTTCCAGTTGGCCACATTGACTGATGTTCATTGGCACATGTCAGGCGAGGTTGTATTGATGACCTTGCTTGGTGGCATGGGAACTATTCTCGGCCCTGTGGTTGGCGCCGGGATTGTTGTCGGTCTGCAGAACTATTTAGCAAACATCGGTTCTTGGAGCACGATTGCTACGGGATTTATTTTTGTAATTTGCGTTTTAGCATTCCGTCGCGGTGTAGTTGGAGAAATTGCTGCGCACTATAAAAACAAAAACTAAGTTTTTGTTTTTCCTTTTATTATTTGATTTTTAGTATGGCGCCATAAAGCGCCATACTCATTTAATTAAAAGAGACTCTCATCGAATTTTCAATTTATATTTGGCCGCTGCTTTTGGCTACCGCTTTTTTTGCAGGGCTTGTTGATGCTGTTGCCGGAGGGGGCGGCTTAATTCAGGTCCCTGCTTTGTTTGCAGCCTATCCAGACGCACCCCCAGCAACATTGCTTGCAACCAATAAGCTTGCTTCGGTTGGGGGGACGGTTAATGCTGCGCGCAAATTTCTGCGCCATGTTTCTTTGCCTTGGGCAGTTGTAGGTGTAGCAATTGTTGCAGCTTTTGTGGGCTCGCTTATGGGTGCAAACGCTGTAAGCCACATTCCTGCAGAGCCTTTGCGGAAGGCCCTTCCCTTTGTTTTAGTTTTTTTATTAATCTACACCTGGTTTCAGCCCTCACTTGGTGAGGCTCACGCCCCAAAGGGCGTGACAACATATCAGCAATTTAAAGCTTTACTCCTTGGCCTCATTATTGGTTTTTATGATGGGTTCTTTGGCCCTGGAACCGGGAGCTTTTTACTGTTTGGTTTTGTGCGCTTCTTTGGCTTTGACTTCTTGCATGCATCTGCAGCAACAAAACTAGTAAACGCGGCCACCAACTTGGCGGCTATTTTGATGTTAGCTAGTCTTGGACAAATTAATTGGGCCTTGGGATTTGTGATGATGATTGCCAATATTGCGGGGAGTCAATTCGGTAGTCGCCTGGCAATTAAGCATGGTAGCGGTTTTGTAAGAAAAGCTTTTTTACTTATTGTGAGCGCACTGATATTGAAGTCAGCTTGGAATGCTTATTTCTCCAATTAAATCAATCACTTAGAAATAGTACTCTTATTATCTGGTTACTTTGATAGTTTTTGTTTCACGTGAAACAAACAAAATGCTATGATCATCGCCCTATCTGAGGCAAATCATGCGTTATTCCAAAAGTTTCGATGTCATCGTAGTTGGCGGCGGCCACGCTGGGACTGAGGCCGCCCTTGCATCTGCCCGCATGGGTTGCGAAACCCTATTAATTACTCACAGCATTGAAAGCCTCGGCGCTATGAGCTGCAATCCCTCTATTGGCGGGATTGGCAAAGGACATTTAGTTAAAGAAATTGACGCCATGGGTGGCGCAATGGCGGCCGCTACGGATGAGGCTGGTATTCAGTTCAGAATCCTCAATTCCAGCAAGGGCCCGGCTGTTAGGGCTACGCGCGCCCAAGGCGACCGCATTTTATATAAAGCGGCTATTCGTCGCCGCCTTGAAAATCAACCTAATTTGACCCTTTTTCAGGCTGCTGTTGACGATTTGTTGGTCAAGGGTGATGAGGTCCAGGGTGTGGTGACGCAAATGGGCCTGGAGTTTATGGCTAAAAAGGTAGTGCTCACGGCCGGCACCTTCTTGGATGGAAAAATCCACGTTGGCTTAAATAATTATGCTGGCGGACGTGCGGGCGACCCCGCAGCCGTCTCTTTGTCATCTAGATTAAAAGAGTTGAAACTTCCTCAGGGAAGACTAAAGACCGGCACCCCACCCCGTATTGATGGTCGAACTATCGACTTTTCAGTCATGCTGGAGCAGCCAGGGGATTTGGATCCTGTGCCCGTATTTTCTTGTTTAGGTCGCCCAGAGCAGCACCCCAAACAGGTTCCCTGCTGGATTTCTCATACAAATGAAAAGACTCACGACATCATTCGGGGCGGTTTAGATCGTTCTCCAATGTATACGGGCGTCATTGAGGGAGTTGGCCCTCGCTACTGCCCCTCAATCGAGGACAAGATCCATCGGTTTGCCTCCAGAAACAGTCATCAGATCTTTTTGGAGCCAGAAGGTTTAACTACTAATGAGTTTTACCCTAACGGAATTTCTACCAGCCTGCCTTTTGATGTTCAGTGGGATTTGGTTCGCAGTATTCGTGGCATGGAGTCGGCGGTAATTGTCCGCCCTGGCTATGCAATTGAATATGACTTCTTTGATCCACGTCAACTCCGACACAGCCTGGAGACTCGCGCTATTGGTGGACTTTACTTTGCCGGCCAGATTAATGGCACAACAGGCTATGAAGAGGCTGCTGCACAGGGTATGTTGGCCGGCATTAATGCTGGATTGGCAGCCAAAGGAAAAGAGCCTTGGTTGCCAAAGCGCAGCGAGTCCTATATTGGGGTTCTGGTCGACGACCTGATAACCCGAGGCGTTCAAGAGCCGTATCGCATGTTTACCAGTCGCGCTGAGTATCGCTTGAGTTTGCGTGAAGATAATGCAGATATGCGCTTAACCACTATTGGGCGAGAGCTTGGTTTGGTTGATGACTACCGCTGGGAGGTGTTTTGCAGAAAACAGGAGGCTGTTTCACGTGAAACATCTCGTTTGCAAGATATATGGATTGGGCCAAAACATGAGGCGGCACCTTTAGTTTCTCAATTGTTGGGCCAGGATTTGTCCCATGAATGTAATTTAACCGAGCTATTGAGGCGTCCAGGTGTTACCTATGAGGCAATTACTGCCTTAGGTGATGGAATGTGGGCCCCAGAAATCCTCGATGATGATTTAGGTTTGGCTGCCCAAATTAGCGATCAGGTAGAAATTTCCGTTAAATATCAGGGTTACATCGATCGCCAAGCTACAGAAATTGCTCGTCAAGAACACAATGAGTCCTTCCCCCTGCCCGAATCACTCGATTATTCCCTGGTTGTTGGCCTATCTAAGGAAGTTCAACAAAAACTTAATTTGCATAAACCTGAAACATTGGGTCAGGCTGGCCGTATTTCCGGCGTCACACCTGCCGCCCTCTCCCTTTTATTGGTGCACCTTAAAAAAGGCTTGGGCCGCACCCAAGAAACCCATGAGTGAAGGGCTGCTCGCCTTGGGAATTGAGGAGCTTGGCCTCGAATTAAGCTCGACCAATATTGCTGATTTAGAGTTATTTTTGCAGGAAATGGGGCGCTGGAATCAGGTCCATAATCTCACGGCAATTGAGGGTGAAAAGGACTCTATTAGGCTGCACCTTATTGACTCCATTGCAGTTTTGCCGGTGTTAAGGCAATTTCTGAAGGCCCCCTCACCCAAGATAGCAGATCTCGGTTCTGGAGGCGGACTACCGGCAATTCCGATCGCCATTCTTCAGCCAGGGTGGCAGCTTTCATTGATTGAGGCCATACGCAAGAAGACCGCATTCCTGCAGCATGTGCGCGGCAAGTTAAGACTTAAAAATATTCAAGTGCTTTGCGAACGAGTAGAAGATGCTGCAGTGCAACAACCAGCACAATTTGATGCGGTGATTTCTCGCGCATTTACTAATCTTGCACGCTTTTTGGAGTTGTCATTGCCCTTCTTAAAACCAGAAGGCCTGGTATTCGCAATGAAGGCCAAGCGTGCTGATGATGAAATGAAGGATGTTTGTATGGATGATTGGCGCTTAGTGGCCGATGAACCCCTTCATATACCTAACTTAGCGGTGGAGCGGCGCCTTTTAGTGCTGTCCCCCGTGAGAAGATCCGCCCCACCATTTAAGTAAAAGCAAAAAGTAGCCATGGCCAAAATTTTCTGTATCGCAAATCAAAAAGGTGGTGTTGGTAAGACCACAACCGCTGTTAATTTAGCGGCTGGATTAGCCGGGCTTAAGCAACGTGTCCTACTAGTGGATTTAGATCCACAAGGCAACGCCACCATGGGTTCTGGTGTAGAAAAGGCAGATCTCAATAGCAGCGTGTATCAAGTTCTCATTGGCTTAGCTTCGGTGAAAGATTGTGCACAACGTTGCGAAAGTTCTGGATACGACGTGTTGCCCGCAAATCGCGATTTAGCTGGAGCAGAAATTGAATTGGTTGACATCGATGCGCGCGAATCCCGTTTGAAAGATGCGCTCGCACAAGTCGCCAATGATTACGACTTTATTTTGATCGACTGTCCGCCAGCATTATCTTTATTAACCCTTAACGGATTGTGTGCGGCAAATGGTGTGATTGTTCCAATGCAATGTGAATATTTTGCACTAGAGGGTTTATCTGATTTGGTAAATACGATCAAACAAGTGCACGCAAATTTGAATCCAGATTTGGTCATTATTGGTTTGTTGCGCGTCATGTTTGATGCGCGGATGACTTTGCAGCAACAGGTTTCCGATCAGTTACTTGAGCACTTTGGCGACAAAGTATTTAAGACTATTATTCCGCGCAACGTACGCCTTGCTGAGGCCCCTTCTTACGGACTTCCCGGGGTAGCTTTTGATAAATCATCCCGTGGTGCAAAAGCCTATTTAGAGTTTGGCGCTGAGATGGTTGAGCGCACCAAACAGATGTAATTTGTAGAAAGAAAATAAAGATCATGGTTGCTATTAAGAAAAAAGGTTTAGGTAGAGGTCTTGAAGCTTTGCTTGGAGAAAAAACTCAGCAAGTAAGCCCATCTACTGATATCAATCGTTTGCCACTAACCGCTTTGCAAGCGGGCAAATATCAGCCGCGTCAAAAAATGGAAGCGGGCGCATTACAAGAGCTGGCAGAAAGCATTCGTGAGCAAGGTGTTATGCAGCCTTTGTTGGTGCGATTGGTGGCTCCTGGTAAGTATGAAATTATTGCGGGCGAGCGACGTTTTCGTGCGGCAACGATTGCGGGATTAAAAGAAGTTCCAGTTTTGGTTTCGAGTGCTGATGATCAGGCTGCTGCAGCAATGGCTTTGGTAGAGAACATGCAGCGTGAGGATTTAAATCCCCTTGAAGAAGCCCAAGGATTGGCTAGGCTGATTGAGGAGTTTGGTTTTACGCACGAACAGGCAGCAAAAGCGGTGGGCAAGTCTCGTAGTGCTATTACCAACCTATTGCGCCTTGCCCAGCTGGCAAAGCCAGTACAAGCCATGCTGTTGGCTGGGGATATCGACATGGGGCATGCTCGTGCACTCTTGCCGCTGCCGGGCGCTAGTCAGGTGGCTTTAGCCCAAAAAATCTCTGCGCAGGGCTTGTCTGTTCGTGAAGCAGAGCGAATGACAGCCGCATTGGTGGTCGCGGGCGGTCAAATAGGGGACAAAAAGTCTAAAAGTAAACTCGGCAAATCTACGCAAAGTGCTGATCCAGATATGCAGCGTTTAACCCAGGACATAGCAGATTTGATTGGCTTAAGCACGGAATTTAAGCTTAAAGGCAAGGGCGGAGAACTCAGAATCCGCTTTAGCCAATTTGATGAGCTTGATTCCCTGTTAAAAAAGTTGGGTATTGAGTCATAAATTAGGTAGAAAAATGTCTCCAAATCCTTTGACATATTGCACTGCACACACTAAACTTCCGGGGCTAAATTGATTCCTCATAAAAATCAATTTTCCGAGGCAAATGAATGGGATGAGCCCGAAGAAGTCATTCGGGTTTACAGCAAGGAAGAGATTGTTGCGCTGCAGCAAAGTGATGCGACAAAATACCGCGCCCTATCTCCTTGGAAAATTATTTTGGCCCAAGTACTAGTTACTGCTATCAGTATGGTGTTTTGGTCATTTTTTGGGGAGCAAGTAGGGGTAAGCGTTTATACTCAGTCGGCCTTTTTAGGTGGTTTAATTAGCGTCTTGCCTACGACCTTGTTTTTAATTAGGTTGGAGTTGGCAAAAAAATCGCAAAAATTAAGTCCAGGAAGATTTTTGGCTGCATTAGTTTCTGGCGAATTTATCAAAATCGCTGTGACATTGATGTTGTTTGTAGGGATTGCGTATTACGTCCCTGGCGTGCTTTGGGTCCCCTTGTTGGTGACTTACCTGCTTGCTTTGAAGTGCGTATGGCTGGCGTGGTTGTGGCGATAAGTAGTGAAAATTGAGATTGAAACAAAGGACTAGTTAAGAGATGTCTAGCGAAGTAAACCAAGCCCACGAGGCAGCAGAACAAATGACGCCAACGGCGTACATTTCTGAGCATTTACAAAATCTCACCAGCACTGGTGAGCACCAATCTTCTATTGTTGATTTCAGCGTCATCAATTTAGACACCATTTTTTGGGCTTCATTGATGGGCTTCATCGCGGTATTTATTCTGCTGATTGCAGCGCGTCGTGCAACCCCTGGAGTTCCAGGTCGGTTTCAGTCCTTGATTGAAATGATTGTGGAGATGGTCGACACACAAGCCAAGAGCATTGTTCATGGCGACCGTACTTTCATTGCCCCTCTCGCACTCTTCGTATTTTTCTGGATCATTCTCTTAAACACCCTCGACTTAATTCCTGTTGATTGGGTGTTGGGCGTAAATCATTTCATTGGTAACTTTGGTGGTCACGTACCGCATAACCGCATGGTTCCAACAACCGATTTAAATGCCACTATGGGCATGTCTCTTTCAGTATTGGTTTTGGTGTTCTTTTACAGCTTCAAAGTAAAAGGTTTTGGCGGCTTCTTGCATGAACTTATTTCTGCCCCTTTCGGTGCGAAATGGTATTTGGCCCCTTTCAATCTTGCATTGAACATCATTGAGTATTTGGCGAAAGGCGTTTCCTTGGGAATGCGACTTTTCGGCAATATGTACGCTGGCGAATTGGTTTTCTTATTGATCGCCCTACTCGGCAGCGTATGGACCTTTAATTTAGATTTATCCCTGTTCGGATTGGTGGGCCACGTTATTGCTGGATCAGCTTGGGCCATCTTCCACATTTTGGTTATTTTGTTGCAGGCCTTTATTTTCATGATGTTGACCTTGGTTTACATCGGGCAAGCGCATAGCCATCACTAAGATTTTATTTTTAACTTACCTCTTTTAACTTCAGGAGTCAGCAACATGCAAGCATTTTTAGCAACTATTCAAGGTTCAACAGCTATCTGTATCGGCATCATCATCGGCCTCGGCGCGATCGGTGCATGTTTGGGTATCGCATTGATGGGTGGCAAGTACATCGAAGCATGTGCACGTCAACCAGAATTGATGGAGCCACTCCAAACTAAGATGTTCCTTTTGGCTGGCTTGATCGATGCTGCGTTCTTGATCGGCGTTGGTGTTGCAATGTTGTTTGCTTTCGCAAACCCACTGCTCGCAGTTATTAAGTAATTGTTTTGGCGTGGATGACCAAAAGGTCATCCTACTGTTCTCAACAATACTGAAAGGAATATCGTGAATCTGAATGCGACCCTATTCGCGCAAATGATCGTTTTCTTCGTCTTATGGTGGGTTGTTGCACGCTTTGTGTGGCCACCGCTAGTTAAGGCGTTAGATGAGCGTTCAAGCAAAATTGCTGATGGTTTAGCTGCTGCCGAGCGCGGTAAAGAAGCACTCGCATTGGCCAGCAACGAAGCTGAGCAAGAATTATCTAAAGCACGCCAAGAAGGTGTTCAACGTGTTGCCGAAGCTGAAAAGCGTGCACAAATGTCGGCCGAAGAAATTCGCGCTAACGCACAAGCTGAAGCCGCTCGAATCATCTCTCAAGCTAAGCAAGATGCAGATCAACAGGTAACGCGCGCACGTGAAGTGTTGCGCGCTGAAGTTGCTGTTCTTGCTGTTAAAGGCGCCGAGCAAATTTTGCGTCGTGAAGTTGATGCAAAAGCTCACGGCCAGTTGCTTGACCAACTAAAGGCAGAACTTTGATATGGCTGAATTAGCCACTATTGCACGTCCTTATGCTGAAGCGCTTTTTCAAAGCGCCAAGCCAGCTGAGCTCGCTGGATGTTTGGAGCAACTAAACGAATTGGCACAGCTTGTAGCTTTGCCAGAAGTTGCTGCTTTATCAAACAATCCAAAGGTATCAGCTGATGATTTAAGCAAGTTGCTTTCTGGCATGGTGAAAACCAAGCTCGACCCTAAGGTTGCTAGCTTTTTGAATCTTGTGAATCAAAACCACCGCTTAGCAGCCGTTCCTGAAATTGCTCATCAATTTGAAGCAATGAAGAACAAGAGCGAAGGCGCAGCAGAAGTAAATATTACTAGCGCATTCCCTTTAGAGGGATCTGCGTTAAATGATTTGTTGTCAAGTTTGAAGAAGCGCTTTGGGGGTAAAGAATTGCGCCCAACTATTCAAATTGATCCAACGTTGATTGGCGGAGTTCGCATTCAAGTTGGCGATGAAGTAATGGATAGTTCTGTTAAGGCCCAGTTAGCTCAAATGCAAGCAAGTCTTGGCGCATAAGTGATCCCTATTAAGAACATACGAAATAAGACCCAGGAGTAAGTAATGCAACTCAACCCTTCCGAGATCAGCGAGCTGATCAAAAGCCGAATTAGCGAATTGGGCGTTGACTCCCAAGTTCGCAACGAAGGCACTGTAATTTCAGTGACCGACGGTATTTGCCGCGTACATGGCTTGTCAGGCGTTATGCAGGGCGAAATGTTGGAATTTCCTAACAACACTATCGGCCTCGCATTAAACCTTGAGCGTGATTCTGTTGGCGCCGTAGTGTTGGGTGAGTACACCCACATTAAAGAAGGCGATCCAGTGAAATGTACTGGCCGCATTTTGGAAGTTCCAGTAGGCCCAGAGTTGCTCGGTCGCGTTGTAAACGCACTCGGTCAGCCTATTGACGGCAAAGGCCCAATCAATACTAAGTTAACTGACTTTATCGAAAAAGTTGCTCCAGGTGTTATCGCACGTCAGTCTGTTAGCCAGCCAGTTCAAACTGGTTTGAAGGCGATTGATGCAATGGTTCCAATTGGCCGTGGTCAGCGTGAGTTGATCATTGGTGACCGTCAAACTGGTAAGACTGCAGTTGCGGTTGACGCGATCATTAACCAAAAAGGTAAAGGCGTTTATTGCGTTTACGTTGCGATCGGTCAAAAAGCTTCCACTATTGCTAACGTTGTTCGCAAGCTCACAGAATTGGGCGCGATGGAGTACACCGTTGTTGTTGCAGCGAGTGCTTCTGAGTCTGCAGCGATGCAGTACCTCTCAGCATACGCAGGTTGCACCATGGGCGAATACTTTCGCGATCGCGGCGAAGACGCTTTGATCGTTTACGATGACTTAACTAAGCAAGCAGTTGCTTACCGTCAAATTTCCTTGTTGCTCCGCCGCCCACCAGGCCGCGAAGCTTATCCTGGCGACGTGTTCTACCTCCACTCACGCTTGCTCGAGCGCGCTGCTCGTGTAAATGCTGAATATGTTGAGAAGTTCACCAACGGCGCAGTAAAAGGCAAGACTGGTTCTTTGACAGCATTGCCAATTATTGAAACTCAAGCTGGCGACGTTTCTGCATTCGTTCCAACTAACGTGATTTCGATTACTGATGGTCAGATCTTCTTGGAAACTGACTTGTTCAACGCTGGTGTACGTCCTGCGATTAACGCCGGTATTTCTGTATCCCGCGTTGGTGGCGCTGCACAAACTAAAGTGATTAAGAAATTGTCTGGCGGTATTCGTACCGACTTAGCGCAATATCGTGAATTGGCAGCGTTTGCTCAGTTCGCATCCGACCTTGACGAAGCAACCCGCAAGCAGCTAGAGCGTGGTCGTCGCGTTACTGAATTGTGTAAGCAAGCTCAGTACAAGCCACTCCAGGTTTGGGAAATGGCCGCTTCACTTTATGCTGTTAATAACGGCTACTTCGATGACCTCGAAGTGAAGAATGTTTTGCCATTCGAAAAAGGTTTGCAAGATCATTTGAAATCTAAATTCGCTGACTTAGTTGCGCGCATTGAAGAGACCAAAGATTTGAGCAAAGATGACGAAGCCGCATTGCGCGCTGCTATTGAGGATTACAAGCGCTCTGCCTCTTTCTAAGAGGGCTCGCATAAATCATGGCAAGCACAAAAGAGATACGATCTAAGATCAAGAGCGTGCAAAACACGCGCAAGATCACGAAGGCAATGGAAATGGTCGCCGCATCCAAGATGCGTCGCGCCCAGGAGCGCATGCGTAATGCGCGTCCCTATGCTGAAAAAATTCGTGAGATTGTTGCTAACCTTTCTAAAGCAAATCCCGAGTTTCGCCCTGCTTACATGGCAACTCGTGAAGTGAAGAAAGTTGGCACGATTTTGGTTACAACCGACAAAGGCTTGTGCGGTGGTTTAAATACCAACGTCTTGCGTTTGATTGCTAACCAAGTGCGCGATTTACAGGACAAGAATGTTGAGATTGCGTACACCGCAATTGGTTCAAAAGGCCTGCAATTTCTAAATCGCTCAAAAGCAAAATTGATTTCTCAAACAATCCAAATTGGTGACACACCACATATGGATGTTTTGATTGGCGCAATTGTTGCCCAATTAGAAGCGTTTGAGCGTGGCGAGATTGATGCTGTTTATTTGGCATACACCCGCTTTGTAAATGCAATGAAACAAGAGCCTGTTTTAGAAAAACTCTTGCCCTTGGAGTCAGAAGCTTTGACTCCACAAGAGAAAACAGGCAATTCTTGGGATTACATCTATGAACCTGATGCAGAGTCCATTTTGAATGGCCTGCTAAAGCGTTATGTAGAGGCAATGATTTATCAAGCTGTTGCTGAAAATATGGCTTCAGAACAATCTGCACGTATGGTCTCAATGAAGGCCGCTTCAGATAATGCGAAGAATGTAATCGGCGAATTGCAATTGGAATACAACAAAACACGACAGGCTGCTATTACTAAAGAGTTGTCAGAAATTGTTGGCGGAGCGGCTGCGGTTTAAGCGGTTAGCGTTTAAGAATACGAAAGAATTCAGGAATTAAAAGCGGAGAAATGCGATGAGTAACGGAAATATCGTGCAATGTATCGGTCCAGTGGTGGACATTCAGTTCCCACGCGACAAAATGCCAAACATTTATGATGCGTTGACATTAGTTGAAAGCGGCGAAAAATCATTTGCTGAAAAAGGTTTGACCTTTGAAGTTCAGCAACAAATCGGTGACGGCGTAGTTCGCGCGATTGCCATGGGTGCGAGCGATGGCTTGCGTCGCGGCATGGAAGTAAAATCTACTGGTGGCCCAATTTCTGTGCCTGTTGGCCCAGCAACTTTAGGCCGCATCATGGATGTTCTAGGTCGCCCAATCGATGACGCAGGTCCGATTGCTACTGAAGAGCGCCGCGCTATTCACCAGCCAGCCCCTAAGTTTGACGAACTCTCTCCTTCCGTTGACTTGCTCGAAACAGGCATTAAGGTTATTGACTTAGTTTGCCCGTTTGCTAAGGGCGGTAAGGTCGGATTGTTCGGTGGCGCGGGTGTTGGTAAGACCGTGAACATGATGGAATTGATTAACAACATCGCTAAGCAACACTCTGGCTTGTCAGTGTTTGCCGGTGTTGGTGAGCGTACTCGTGAAGGTAATGACTTCTACCACGAGATGAAAGAATCTAACGTTATCGACAAAGTAGCGATGGTGTTTGGTCAGATGAATGAGCCTCCTGGCAACCGTTTGCGCGTTGCGTTAACTGGTTTGACAATGGCTGAAGCATTCCGTGACGAAGGCCGCGACATTTTGTTCTTCGTTGACAACATCTACCGCTACACATTGGCTGGTACTGAAGTCTCTGCGTTGCTAGGCCGTATGCCTTCAGCTGTGGGTTATCAACCTACATTGGCTGAAGAGATGGGTAAATTGCAAGAGCGTATTACCTCTACAAAAACTGGTTCTGTTACCTCTATTCAGGCCGTTTACGTTCCCGCGGATGACTTGACTGATCCATCACCAGCAACAACCTTCTTGCACTTAGACTCCACAGTTGTGTTGTCACGTGACATCGCTGCATTGGGTATTTACCCAGCGGTTGATCCACTGGACTCCACCAGCCGTCAGCTCGATCCACAAGTGGTTGGTCAAGAGCACTATGAAGTAGCTCGCGAAGTGCAGATGACATTGCAGCGTTATAAAGAGTTGCGCGACATTATTGCAATTTTGGGTATGGACGAGTTGTCACCTGAAGATAAGTTGTCTGTATCACGTGCTCGTAAGATTCAGCGTTTCTTGTCCCAGCCTTTCCACGTTGCTGAAGTGTTTACTGGTTCACCAGGCAAATACGTTCCATTGAAAGAAACTATTCGTGGTTTCAAAATGATCTGTAGCGGCGAATTGGATCACTTGCCTGAGCAAGCGTTCTACATGGTGGGTTCAATTGATGAAGCCATCGAGAAAGCCAAGAAGCTTTAATCGAACTCATCTAGGGAAATTATGTCAACCATACGCGTCGATGTAGTAAGTGCTGAGCAGTCTATTTTCAGCGGGGAAGCTAAGTTTGTTGCGCTTCCCGGCGAAAGTGGTGAGCTCGGCATTTTGCGCGGCCACACCCCTTTGATTACACGCATTCGTCCAGGTTCAGTTCGTATTGAAAAAGCTGATGGTGATGAAGAGTTTGTATTCGTAGCAGGTGGCTATTTAGAGGTTCAGCCAGATCGCGTTACCGTATTAGCAGACACTGCTATTCGCGGCCATGATCTTGATGAAGCTAAAGCTATTGAAGCTAAAAAACGTGCTGAAGAAGCTATGCAAAACCGTAGTACTGACTTTGATTTGGCCTTGGCCCAATCTGAGTTTGCAATAGCCGCGGCGCAATTGGCTGCAATTGCTCGTTTTCGTCGTAAAAAGTAATAGCCGGTCATCTCCTTGTTGTTAAATGATCGGTTTTTAAAGGCCTGCCTGGGCGAAGCGGTTGATCAAACACCGCTTTGGCTCATGCGTCAAGCCGGTCGATATCTCCCCGAGTACAACGCTACTCGCGCTAGAGCCGGAAGTTTTTTAGGCCTCGCAAAAAATCCTGCATATGCCACAGAAGTAACGCTTCAGCCTTTGGATCGCTATCCATTAGATGCGGCGATTTTATTTTCTGATATTTTGACCATTCCAGATGCGATGGGATTGGGTCTGAAATTTACTGCAGGCGAAGGCCCAAGCTTTGAACACCCCCTTCGCACTGAAGAGGCGGTTAAAAAATTACGCGTTGCTGATATGGATCAACTTACATATGTTTTTGATGCTGTTTCAGAAATTCGTAAAGCGCTTATTCAGGATGGCAAACAACGCGTTCCATTGATTGGCTTCTCTGGAAGTCCTTGGACGTTAGCTTGCTACATGATTGATGGCTCGAGCGCTGACGATTTTCGTCATGCCAAGACGATGATGTTTAGTCGCCCCGATTTGATGCAGCACATTCTAGACATCAACGCGCAATCGGTGGCCGATTATTTAACCGAGCAAGTAAAAGCTGGCGCACAAGCCTTGATGATTTTTGACACCTGGGGCGGAATGCTTCCAGATGGCTGGTATCAAAGAATGTCTCTGGCCTCGATGCAAAAAGTAATTGCTTTATTGCCACGCGAGCATGAAGGCAAAAAAATTCCAGTCATCATGTTTACTAAAGGTGGTGCAATTTGGCTAAATGACATGGCACAAGTTGGCGCCGATGTGATTGCTATTGATTGGACAATGTCACTCAGTCGCGCCCGTAAACAATTGCTAACCCTTAACAAGCCCTTGGCATTACAAGGCAATTTAGACCCGCTTATTCTGTTCTCAGAGCCAAAACAAATTGCAGAGCAGGCTAACCTTCTGCTGGAGGATCTGGCGAGCGCCCCAGCCCTTAAGCCGGGCTTGCATCCTCTGGACGGACATATCTTTAATCTAGGGCATGGAATTTCTCAGTTCACTCCACCCGAAAGCGTCACAGCCCTCTCTGAAGCAGTTATTAATCGCTCAAGGGCTCTCAGGGCAAAGTCATAATACTGAGTGACTGCTAACTTGCCATTGAAATTTTTAATGAAAGTTATGCACAGATAGCGGGAATATTCGAAATTCAGTGAGATTGCGAATAAAGATGAAAATTCACTTTTGAATACGAATATAAGTCTTTGATTTATATATAAAATTACTAAAAAGCTTTAAAAGAGTGCAAAAACTAAAAGCTGATAAATTAGCTTATAAATCAGAATCCTCTGATGATATCCACAGACTTATCCACAAGCAAAATAGAGTTTTGAAGTAAATCATGCCCCCTCCGATCGTAGTCCAAGTCATCATTGATAAGCCCCTTGCCCAGGGCTTTGACTACTTGTGGGACGAAAATTTACTGGGAGGCCTTCCAGTGGTGGGCTCAATAGTCGAGGTTCCTTTTGGGCGTAGCATGCTCGTGGGAATGGTAATTAAAGTAAGCGCTTACTCTGATTATGAAATAGATAAATTAAAGGGCGTAACTAAGGTTCCCCCGCTGCCCCCTTTGGACCCAGCTGTTTTGCGCCTAATGAATTTTGCAAGCCAGTATTACATTCATGCACTTGGCGAGACCATTATTCCAACCATTCCCCAGATGTGGAAAAAGCCAGACGACTGGGAAAAGATTCCCAAGAAATTGGCTGCGGATGAAGAAAAGAAGAAGAAAAAAACTCTGCCAGAAATAAGCGAGGGATTTATTGATGAGCACCTCTTAAATGATGGGCAAAAACTAGCGCTTGAAAAATTACGCAATTTCCCAGCAAATGAATTCAAGGCGATTCTTTTGCAAGGACAAACTGGTAGCGGAAAAACCGCTGTATTTTTAAATTGGTTGAGTGGAATTTTGCAGGATGCAAGTGCGCAAGTATTGCTCTTGGTTCCAGAAATAAATTTAACGCCACAATTAGAGCGAAGAGTCCGCGCCTATTTTCCAGATAAAAAAATGGTTGTACTTCACAGTGGCGTGAGTGAAAAAGTAAGAGGTATTGCTTGGTATGAAGCATTGACTGGTAAAGCCCAAATTATTTTGGGAACAAGATTGGCGGCTTTAACGCCCCTGCCGAATCTTCGTGCCATTGTTGTCGATGAAGAGCATGACCCATCATATAAGCAGCAAGATGGTATTCGATATTCTGCGCGTGATCTGGCCGTTTGGCGCGCTCATGATCTCAAGATACCGATCTTGCTTGCGTCTGCTACTCCTTCGCTTGAAACATGGATGGCAGCTCAAGCAGGTCGTTATGAATATATTCGCTTGGATCAGCGTGCACAAGGAGCAAGCTTGCCAAGTGTGCGCTTAGTCAATACGCGAGATCCTCAAGCGCAATTTAGTCCTGGTGATGCCGAAAAGCCCAAAACAAAAAGTCTGATCACAAAGACTCTTGCTAATGCAGTCAGTAAAAACCTAGAAAGCAAACAACAAAGCTTAATACTCATCAATCGACGTGGTTATGCCCCTGTTCTTAGTTGCGGCGCGTGTTCATGGCTTTCTAAATGCGAGCAATGTACTTCATATATGGTGCTCCACAAAGCGGGTGCTTTAGGCAGGAAGTCGGTTCTGAACTGCCATCACTGTGGCCTAGTGAAGGCCATCCCAAACCATTGCCCCGATTGCGGAAACATCGATTTATCTTCTCTTGGACAAGGCACACAAAAGGTCGAGGACTCTATTGAAGAGATGTGGCCCGGCGCAAGAGTGCTGCGGGTCGATACAGACTCCAGTAGAAAGAGCAGGGGGGCGGAAGAGCTCTTTCAGCAAATTCATGAGGGCAATATCGACATTGTTGTTGGTACTCAAATGATTGCCAAGGGCCATGATTACCAAAATATAGGTTTGGTTGCAGTACTGGATGCTGACAGCAGACTCTTTTCCCAAGACTTTAGGGCTGCAGAAAGATTGTTTGCACAGCTGGTTCAGGTTGCAGGACGTGCTGGCCGCTCCAATAAGAGCGGCGAAATGGGCGGTGCAATTTATATCGAAACCCAGTTTCCCGAGGCGGCCGTTTTTCAGTTTTTATTGCGCCACGATGTAGATGGTTTTTTAGCCTTTACGGCCAATGAAAGAAAAGAAGCGGGCCTGCCACCATTTGCCTATCAGGCCCTTATCCATGCAGAGGCAAAAAATCTGGATAAGGCTATTCAGTTTTTGAGTGGTCTAAAAAGGTATTTAAAAGCTCAAGGCCCTATATCTAAGGGGTTAAGGGTCTATGACCCGGTGCCAAAAGCTGTAATGCGAGTAGCTGGATCGGAGCGAGCCCAGCTTTTAGTGGAGTCTGATGACCGCAAGAATCTTCAAGAAGTCTTAGAGGTGATGGATCGTTATTTACGAGAAAACTCTCAGGGGCGCATTATCAAAGAGGGGCGTATTCGCTGGTTAATTGAACGCGACCCCATTTCCATCTAAGCGATCTGATTTATCAGGCGCCAGGCCCTGAATTATATTTTTCTAGACTTAATAGTTGGTTTAATTCAGATGCAAGACTCTCATCAGAAGTCGGTTTGATTTTAAATAGCCATACGCCATAAGGTTTTTCATTCACAAGCTCCGGCGAAGCATCCACTTCTTCATTGAGTGCAACAATCTCTCCACTCACTGGTGCATGAATATCGCTCGCCGCCTTTACAGACTCAATTGCGGCAATGGCTTCACCCTGCTTGACTTGTTGCCCAACTTTGGGCGCTTGAAAAAACATGACATCACCTAAAGCCTCTTGCGCATGATTGCTAATACCAACCCACACCAAGCCATCATCTTCCTGAGTGGCCCATTCATGAGTTTCTGCAAATTTAAATGTATCTTGGCTTTTCATTGTTTTATCCTTTAGAGGCATTTTATGCTGACTCCCATAAACTAGCTTGCCCAATGATTCACTTAACCGCTTTGTATATATGCCAATTAAATTAGGAATTGTTCCAGTTACGCCCTATGAGCAAAATTGCTCAATCTTGGTTTGCCAAGAGACTGGCGACGCTGCCGTGGTTGATCCAGGTGGTGATATTGAAAAAATTCTCGAGGGCGTTCAACAGATGGGCGGTAAGGTTAAAAAGATTTTGCTAACCCATGGACACCTTGATCACTGCGCAGCCGCAAAGGACCTGGCCGATCAGTTGGGCGCACCCATTGAGGGCCCACAAGAGGATGAGCGTTTTTGGATTGATCAATTACCAGAGCAAACGATGCGCTTTGGATTTGGACACGCTAAAGTTTTTGAACCTGACCGATGGCTAAACAATGGTGATCATGTGCAGGTAGGTAATGTTGATCTTGAAGTTTTTCATTGTCCAGGACACACTCCGGGCCACATTGTATTTTTTGATAAAGAAGATCGTTTAGCAATTGTTGGCGATGTTTTGTTCGCCGGCTCAATTGGTAGAACAGATTTTCCTCGCGGCAATCATGCGGATTTAATTCATGCGATAAAAACGAAACTGTGGCCTCTAGGTGATGATGTTCAGTTTGTGCCAGGACATGGGCCAATGTCTACGTTCGGAAAAGAACGTAGAACCAATCCCTATGTTGGGGATGGTGCTTAAATCTTTTACTTCAGATGAATTTAGGTTTTTGCAGAACCAGTACGATGTGTACGGTTGTATAAACAGCTTGCGCAGATCCAGCGCTGCTTGCGATTACTTGTCGGAATCCATGTGCCACCCTCAAGTCGTTTTTCACGGCTGCAAGAAGAGCAAAATTTTAAGCTCTGAGAGGATTCTTGGGTAGCTGCTGGAGTCGAGGTAGTCATGGGCAATCCGGGTAAGGCAAATCTTATACAGAGATCTATTTTACCCGTTTTGTCCCGCTGGGGCTGGGCTGAGCACAACTCGCACTGAATCAGCCGTTTTGTTGCCATCGAAATCAAGCCAGGCCTTATTTTCAAAGTCGTAGAGCTTGCACTTGCGAGCAGTATCGAAGTACCAGCCCCAAGAGAACTTTTGAATGAAAATACGCTCTGGAAGGATGGTTTCTAGCGTTTGCTGGGCTTCTGGCAGGCGATAGAGCGGGACGCTCATGTCCACATGGTGAGCCGTATGCTCCATGATGTGGTGCATCAATTTGCCCCAAATCCAGCTAAATGTCAGATGAACAGTTGTTGATACAAATGGCTGGGCGCGTAACCACTCCGATTTCTTGTCGTACCAAGATACCTTTGGATGGGTATGGTGCACGTAGACCACAAAACCAATCATGCCGTTCCAGAACAAGAATGGAACTGCAAAGCCAGTGATCAAACCGAGCCAAATGGACTGTCCAGTGGCAATGGCTCCGGCAATTAAGCAGCCAATCCAAACGATTGCAAATGCAGTAACAAGTAAATTGTCTTTTAAGAAAATAGGACGGTCGCCAGGTTTATTTTTAGCATTTGGGAAGTACTCACGTCTCCACCAAATTTCAATGAGGTAATAAAAAACAGGGCCCCAGCCACTACGGTAAAGGCGCTCTACAGCCTTACGCCATGGGGGAAGCGCGTCGTATTCTGATTTCGATAAAGGCGCCCAAACAAAATCAAAACCCTTCAGATTGGTTTGGCCATGGTGTACAACGTTGTGACCAACATCCCACAAGCTATATGGCGTAAGCGATGGCAAAAACGCAATGCGACCTAAAACTTTGTTAAGTTCGCGATTTGGCGTGAAGCTCTGATGACAAGCATCATGACCCAGAATAAAGATGCGACCAGTTACAAATCCGGCAATAAGACCAAAAACAATTTTCAGCAAGACGCTCTCTACGAAGATCGTTCCCGCGATACAGCCTAGCCACAGGAAAGCATCAATTGCTAAGAGCATGATTGCGCGCCCAGTTTCGCCTTGTGCCATTGGGATTAGCCAGCTTCGAATGATTTTTCGATGCGGTAATGGCGCCTCTGGTGACAAAGGATTATTTAGGGAAGGCTCTGAAAGGGCTGAATTTAGATGTGTAGACACGATAAGAATCAATAAGTTAGATGCAAATAATAGCGGTTTTCATGATTTGTCGCATGATGTATGTCAAAAAACCCCTCTAGTTTTGGCGCGCCCGGCAGGAATCGAACCTGCGACCCTTGGCTTCGGAGGCCAATACTCTATCCACTGAGCTACGGGCGCTAATCACAAACTAGCTACCCCTCCATTGTAAGTGCCCAGAAGCCCGCTCTCTAGTTATAATCTCGGCAGTTCAACCCTAAACCCGTCAAACGATAAATTCTTATGAGCAACGAGCACGGAAGTCTGATTAAGTCCCCAAAACAACTCATCATCATGGTGTTTGCAAGCTTTTTTGTGCCACTCATCATTATTCTGTTGCTGATGGTATTTGTGAACAATGGCAAGCGAGTAGATTCGGCCGCCTCTTCTGATCAAATCATCAAACCTGTGGGACAACTCAATTTTAAAGATGCTAGCGAGCCTGCGGCTCCGGCTCCGGCTGCTAGCGCCAAATAAGTCTTCGGCGCATATTCAAAAGCTGGCTACATGCCAGCTTTTTTATTTCCGTTTATTCACTCTTCGCATCCAACGCTACTTGATAAGCCTCTTTTTTACTGAGACCTAATGTTTGCGAGAGAACGGCAGCGATTTCTTTGCTACCTAAATAAGGACTTAATGCATTTGCCCATAACAGCAGAGATGAATGCTCAGGAGCCTCGTCGCTGCTGGACGAGCGCCCTGCTACCACAATGACAAACTCGCCCTTAAGGCTCTCTGCTACATCAAGCCAGCTGACAACATCTTCCGCTTTTAGCGAGACAAGTTGCTCAAATTTTTTAGTTAACTCACGGCAAACTAGAAGCTGACGATCGGGCTCTAAATTTTTTGCAAGCAAAATAAGCGTTTCTTTAATGTGGTGTGGAGATTCAAAAAAGATATTCGCTTTTTTACTTTTGGAAATATCTTGCATGAGGGCGTCGCGTTCTTTGGCTTTATTGGGCCAAAAACCTAAAAATTGAAAACGCCCTTCGGAGTTATGCATTACCGAGCCTGCCACGGAGATTGCACTTGATACAGCACTTGCCCCGGGAATGGGGATGACTCTTAGCCCCGCTTTTTGAACTTCATTGACCAGTCTTGCGCCAGGATCTGAGACTCCTGGGGTCCCTGCATCTGAAATATAGGCCCAGCGCTCATTATTAGAAAGATGCTGAATAACAGTTTGCGCTCCTGCAATTTCATTGTGCTCATGTAGGGCTAAGCATTTTTTATGAATACCGAATTGCTGGAGTAATGCGGCGCTATGTCTAGTGTCCTCGCATGCAATCCCATCTACCGCATTTAAAACGTGTAGGGCACGCAAGGTAATGTCGCCTAAATTGCCGATGGGTGTTGCAACCATGTAAAGAGCCCCAACAGGTAAATCCTGCTGCTTTAAAAAATCGAATGAGCTAAGTTCCATAGGGGTTGCCTGAGAAAGGTTAAGTAATTAGTAAGAGAATACGTTGCTTTTGAGATAAGCCGTTTGCTGCTGAAATTAGGACATCTTTGGCGCATAATATTGTTATGAATAAAGAGATTAACGAACGTTTGCGCCAGCGCACATCCCAGCATTTTTTGGACAGCATTGCCGTTAAGCAAGAGGCGGAAAAATTACTGCCAGAGTCTGTTGCCAGGGGGGTATTGGCGATGGTGGATTGCTTGCGCTCTGGCGGCAAAGTAATGGCCTGTGGCAATGGCGGCTCAGCAGCTGATGCACAGCACTTTGCGGCAGAGCTCATTGGGCGTTTCGAGCGAGAGCGCCAAGAGTTGGCTGCGATTGCCTTGACAACAGATACCTCGATTTTGACCGCAGTAGGAAATGATTACAGCTATGACGAAGTCTTTAGCAAACAAGTTCGAGGACTTGGAAAAAAAGGCGACATTCTTATAGGAATTTCTACTTCTGGAAACTCAAAGAATGTCATCAAAGCAATTGAAGCTGCAAAAAAGATGGGAATCAAAATTATTGCGCTTACCGGTAATGGTGGTGGAAAAATTGCTCAGCTATTAGATCAAGACGATATTCATTTGTGCGCACCATCAACTCGCACTGCGCGCATTCAAGAAACGCACCTGGTTTTACTTCATGCCTTATGTGATGGTGTAGACCACGTTTTACTAGATTAAAAATTATTGTTACTTCAATATAGAAAAAGCCACATGAAAACCTCACTCATCAGAACATTGTTTCTCACAACTCTTGTTGCAACGCAGATCTCGGGTTGTGCGGTAGTTGCTGTTGGTGGCGTAGCAGCTAGCGCAACCATCATGGCAGATCGTCGAACCCCCGCAGTGCAAGCAATTGACAAGGGCATTGAGCTAGAGGCAGAGAATGCATTGGCAAAACGATTTGGCGATAACGCACACATTAATGTCACTGCATTTAATCAAAAAGTATTGCTTACTGGTGAAGTAAAAGATGATGACATTAAGAACGAGGCTGGCGCTTATGTAAAAGCTATGAAGAATGCACGCTCGGTCTTTAATGATTTGGTTATAGGGCCTAACAGCACCTACACATCACGCGCGAATGATTCCTATCTTGAGTCTAAGATCAAGTCACAAATGATTTTTACTGACCAGCTGCCATCAAACTCGATGGCTATTATTGCTGAAGGAAGCAGTGTTTACTTGATGGGTATCTTGACGCAAAGCGAAGCAGAGCTCGCCAAAAAAGTTGCAAGCAATACTAGTGGTGTAAAAGAAGTTTTCGTTTACTTTGACATCATTTCTCAAGAAGAAAAAATGCGTTTAGAAAAACAAGGTAAGGCCGATCAAACACAGCCTAGCAGTCCACCAAAATTCCAATAATTTTTATAGAAATTAGTGATGTTCAATAAGCGAGCAATCGTAAAAATAGTTTTTCTTTTTACGACGCTCGCTTTTTTAGTGCCGATTGCGCAAGCGACTGTTGAGGATGACAATGCATACGCTATTGCAAAGCAAAATGCCTGCTTAGGTTGTCATGCAATTAATAAAAAAATTGTTGGCCCAAGCTTTCAATCTGTAGCCGAAAAATATAAGAACACCCCAGGTGCACAAGCTTTTCTAAAAAATAAAATTGCCAAGGGCGGATCTGGTTCTTGGGGTGTAGTCCCTATGCCAGCCAATACAAAATTAAGTGACGCAGATTTATCCGCGCTAACTGGTTGGGTATTGCGTGGCGCGCCCAGTAAGAACTAATGCAGGAAGCGAATTAATTAATTAACGCGCGAGATCAGGTCTGCCCAAGAGCCACCACCATGCTTGATTGGAGCGCTTGAGATTTTCTTTTAAGGCGTAATCGAGATCAGCCCAATGCACATTGGCAGCCTCTGCCACAATGGTCGCAGGACTCGCTGGCGGAAGCTTAAGACAGGCATCAGCATCACCATAAGCATATTCAACGGTCATCCCAGCCTTTTGTGCCAAATGCATCATCGCCTTGTTGTTGGCAAGGCAGTGCACATATAGAGTCTCTATGCGGGTATTGCGTGAATGCACTGCTGAGCGCTCCAAAAGAGCCGTGCCTAAGCCCTGAGAGCGGCCTTCAGGCAATACAGAGACCCCAAATTCAGCCGCACGTGCTTGACCCTTATGCTCTGGTAGATAGGCTAAATGTGCCATGCCAATAAGCTTAAGATTCAAATCAAACACACCAAAAACAACGTCTTTATTGAAATCAAGGTGTTCAACATAGTGACGAATAACCTCATCAGGGGTCTGTGTGCCAAAGCGCAAGCGCCTATCTTCATCATTTAGTTGCAATAAATGATTCAATATTTCTTGCCTATAACCGGCATGCAGCTCGCGCACGGGTACAGCCTGGCCAGCTGTATAAAGGCTCGAAGGCAAGTGGCTATTCGCTAATTTGTTGTTCATCAAACCATATTAGCAGTTATAGGTGAAAATTTCAGGGTTTTCCCTAGGTTTGTTGGAAAAAGGCTAAATAAACATGAAAAAACAGCATAATTTTTTGGCTGATTGAGGCAAAACGCTAAAAAAATTGATATTTCGAAAAAAAGTGAATTTTTTTTCGAAATCTAAACCCTTGTTTTTATTGGGTTTATTTCCAAAGAAAGAAAAAACTTCACCTTTTTTAAGTAAAAGACTACGAAAGGTGTTGACGACCCTAAAAAAGTGGGATATAGTCTCACCTCTCTGCTGAATGTTTTACGAAATACGAAACAAGTCAGCCCTCTTTAAAAATTAGTCAACCGATAATTGTGGGTACTAAGTGAAAGCATCCAGTCCTTCGGGACAGATGTAAATAAATAGTACTCATAGACAGTAAAAAGATTTGGTTTTATTACCAAGTCAATTTCTTGAATGAGTGCGACGATCCGCAAGGATCACAGGAATTGAACTGAAGAGTTTGATCCTGGCTCAGATTGAACGCTGGCGGCATGCCTTACACATGCAAGTCGAACGGCAGCACGGGTGCTTGCACCTGGTGGCGAGTGGCGAACGGGTGAGTAATACATCGGAACGTACCTTATCGTGGGGGATAACGCAGCGAAAGCTGTGCTAATACCGCATACGCCCTGAGGGGGAAAGCGGGGGATCGAAAGACCTCGCGCGATTAGAGCGGCCGATGCCTGATTAGCTTGTTGGTGGGGTAAAAGCCCACCAAGGCGACGATCAGTAGCTGGTCTGAGAGGACGATCAGCCACACTGGGACTGAGACACGGCCCAGACTCCTACGGGAGGCAGCAGTGGGGAATTTTGGACAATGGGGGAAACCCTGATCCAGCAATGCCGCGTGAGTGAAGAAGGCCTTCGGGTTGTAAAGCTCTTTTGTCAGGGAAGAAACACCGGCTCTAACACAGTCCGGGAATGACGGTACCTGAAGAATAAGCACCGGCTAACTACGTGCCAGCAGCCGCGGTAATACGTAGGGTGCAAGCGTTAATCGGAATTACTGGGCGTAAAGCGTGCGCAGGCGGTTATACAAGACAGGCGTGAAATCCCCGGGCTTAACCTGGGAATGGCGCCTGTGACTGTATAGCTAGAGTGTGTCAGAGGGGGGTAGAATTCCACGTGTAGCAGTGAAATGCGTAGATATGTGGAGGAATACCAATGGCGAAGGCAGCCCCCTGGGATAACACTGACGCTCATGCACGAAAGCGTGGGGAGCAAACAGGATTAGATACCCTGGTAGTCCACGCCCTAAACGATGCTGACTAGTTGTTCGGGATTTACATCCTGAGTAACGTAGCTAACGCGTGAAGTCAGCCGCCTGGGGAGTACGGTCGCAAGATTAAAACTCAAAGGAATTGACGGGGACCCGCACAAGCGGTGGATGATGTGGATTAATTCGATGCAACGCGAAAAACCTTACCTACCCTTGACATGTCACTAACGAAGTAGAGATACATTAGGTGCTCGTAAGAGAAAGTGAACACAGGTGCTGCATGGCTGTCGTCAGCTCGTGTCGTGAGATGTTGGGTTAAGTCCCGCAACGAGCGCAACCCTTGTCTTTAGTTGCTACGCAAGAGCACTCTAAAGAGACTGCCGGTGACAAACCGGAGGAAGGTGGGGATGACGTCAAGTCCTCATGGCCCTTATGGGTAGGGCTTCACACGTCATACAATGGTGCATACAGAGGGTTGCCAACCCGCGAGGGGGAGCTAATCTCAGAAAATGCATCGTAGTCCGGATCGTAGTCTGCAACTCGACTACGTGAAGCTGGAATCGCTAGTAATCGCGGATCAGAATGTCGCGGTGAATACGTTCCCGGGTCTTGTACACACCGCCCGTCATACCATGGGAGTGGGTTTTGCCAGAAGCCGTTAGCCTAACCGCAAGGAGGGCGACTGCCACGGCAGGGTTCATGACTGGGGTAAAGTCGTAACAAGGTAGCCGTATCGGAAGGTGCGGCTGGATCACCTCCTTTCTAGAGAAAAGATGCTGAATCCTAGTGCCCACACTTATCGGTTGACAATAAAAGCCACGGGTCTGTAGCTCAGCTGGTTAGAGCACTGTGTTGATAACGCAGGGGTCGTAGGTTCAAGTCCTACCAGACCCACCACCAGCCAGAAACAAGACTTAGTGGGACGTTGGGGGATTAGCTCAGCTGGGAGAGCACCTGCTTTGCAAGCAGGGGGTCGTCGGTTCGATCCCGTCATCCTCCACCATCATCTAAATGTCAAAACTAAGCGAATATTTAATCGTTTAGTTTTGCCATTTATGGCTGTTCTTTAAAAATTTGAGTAAGCAAAGTGTCAAATGTTTCTTTGAGAGAACATTTGACAATGTAATAAGGGTAAAGATTGAATCATCAATCAGTAATACAAACGAGTTTTACCAAGTTCTTAACAAAGTACTTACAGTTTGGATTACGGCAAACATGTCAGAAGTAGAAGTAAAACCTATAACGGTTACTAGCAATGGTGCTCGTTATAGGATCAAGTGAATAAGTGCACATGATGGATGCCTTGGCGATTACAGGCGACGAAAGACGTTATAACCTGCGATAAGCCCCGGGGAGCTGGTAAATAAGCTTTGATCCGGGGATTTCTGAATGGGGAAACCCACCACTTTTGTGGTATCCATACCTGAATACATAGGGTATGAGAAGCGAACCTTGTGAACTGAAACATCTAAGTAGCAAGAGGAAAAGACATCAACCGAGATTCCCAGAGTAGTGGCGAGCGAAATGGGAACAGCCTTCTAGTGATATCTCAGTAATTAACAGAATGGAATGGAAAGTCCAACAATAAAGGGTGATAGTCCCGTATGTGAAAATTATTGAGTGGTACTAGGCTAGAGACAAGTAGGGCGGGACACGTGAAATCCTGTCTGAATATGGGGGGACCATCCTCCAAGGCTAAATACTCGTAATCGACCGATAGTGAACAAGTACCGTGAGGGAAAGGCGAAAAGAACCCCGGGAGGGGAGTGAAATAGATCCTGAAATTGTGTGCATACAAACAGTAGGAGCCTCGTAAGGGGTGACTGCGTACCTTTTGTATAATGGGTCAGCGACTTACATTCAGTAGCAAGCTTAACCGAATAGGGAAGGCGTAGCGAAAGCGAGTCCGAATAGGGCGCTAGTTGCTGGGTGTAGACCCGAAACCAGTTGATCTATCCATGGCCAGGTTGAAGGTGCGGTAACACGTACTGGAGGACCGAACCCACTAACGTTGAAAAGTTAGGGGATGAGCTGTGGATAGGGGTGAAAGGCTAAACAAAACTGGAAATAGCTGGTTCTCTCCGAAAACTATTTAGGTAGTGCCTCGTGTATCACTGTAGGGGGTAGAGCACTGTCATGGTAGTGGGGTCCATTGCGGATTACTGCGCCATAGCAAACTCCGAATACCTACAAGTGCAAGCACGGGAGACAGACATCGGGTGCTAACGTCCGGTGTCAAGAGGGAAACAACCCAGACCGCCAGCTAAGGTCCCTAATATATGCTAAGTGGGAAACGAAGTGGGAAGGCTAAAACAGTCAGGAGGTTGGCTTAGAAGCAGCCATCCTTTAAAGAAAGCGTAATAGCTCACTGATCGAGTCGTCCTGCGCGGAAGATGTAACGGGGCTAAGCATATAACCGAAGCTGCGGATCACAGCAATGTGATGGTAGGAGAGCGTTCTGTAAGCCTGTGAAGGTGTCTTGTAAAGGATGCTGGAGGTATCAGAAGTGCGAATGCTGACATGAGTAGCGATAAAGGGGGTGAAAAGCCCCCTCGCCGTAAGCCCAAGGTTTCCTGTTCAACGTTCATCGGAACAGGGTGAGTCGGCCCCTAAGGCGAGGCAGAGATGCGTAGCTGATGGGAACAAGGTTAATATTCCTTGACCATTGTTAGATGCGATGGGGGGACGGATCGCGGAAAGTTGTCCGGGTGTTGGAAGTCCCGGTTCTTGCGTTGGAGATGGCTATTAGGTAAATCCGGTAGCGTAATTCAAGGGCGTGAGACGAGCGAATTCATTCGCGAAGCAATTGGAAGTGGTTCCAAGAAAAGCCTCTAAGCTTCAGTCTAACAAGACCGTACCGCAAACCGACACAGGTGGGCGAGATGAGTATTCTAAGGCGCTTGAGAGAACTCAGGAGAAGGAACTCGGCAAATTTGTACCGTAACTTCGGGATAAGGTACGCCCTGGTAGTTTGACCCTGTACAAGGGGAGGACGAAAGGGTTGCAATAAAAAGGTGGCTGCGACTGTTTAATAAAAACACAGCACTCTGCAAACACGAAAGTGGACGTATAGGGTGTGACGCCTGCCCGGTGCTGGAAGATTAAATGATGGGGTGCAAGCTCTTGATTGAAGTCCCAGTAAACGGCGGCCGTAACTATAACGGTCCTAAGGTAGCGAAATTCCTTGTCGGGTAAGTTCCGACCTGCACGAATGGCGTAACGATGGCCACACTGTCTCCTCCTGAGACTCAGCGAAGTTGAAATGTTTGTGATGATGCAATCTACCCGTGGCTAGACGGAAAGACCCCATGAACCTTTACTGTAGCTTTGCATTGGACTTTGAATCGGTCTGTGTAGGATAGGTGGGAGGCGTTGATAACAGGATGCTAGTTCTGTTGGAGCCAACCTTGAAATACCACCCTGATTTATTTGAGGTTCTAACCTTGGCCCGTTATCCGGGTCGGGAACAGTGCATGGTAGGCAGTTTGACTGGGGCGGTCTCCTCCCAAAGTGTAACGGAGGAGTACGAAGGTACGCTTGGTACGGTCGGACATCGTACCTAAAGTGCAATGGCAAAAGCGTGCTTAACTGCGAGACCGACAAGTCGAGCAGGTGCGAAAGCAGGTCATAGTGATCCGGTGGTTCTGTATGGAAGGGCCATCGCTCAACGGATAAAAGGTACTCTGGGGATAACAGGCTGATACCGCCCAAGAGTTCATATCGACGGCGGTGTTTGGCACCTCGATGTCGGCTCATCTCATCCTGGGGCTGTAGCCGGTCCCAAGGGTATGGCTGTTCGCCATTTAAAGAGGTACGTGAGCTGGGTTTAAAACGTCGTGAGACAGTTTGGTCCCTATCTGCCATGGGCGTTGGAGATTTGACGGGGGCTGCTCCTAGTACGAGAGGACCGGAGTGGACATTCCGCTGGTGTACCTGTTGTTTCGCCAGAAGCATCGCAGGGTAGCTATGAATGGAAGAGATAACCGCTGAAAGCATCTAAGCGGGAAACTTGCCTGAAGATGAGATCTCCCGTAGGTTTAACCTACATAAAGGGTCGTTGAAGACCACAACGTTGATAGGTCGGGTGTGGAAGTGCAGTAATGCATTAAGCTAACCGATACTAATTGCCCGTTAGGCTTGATCCTATAACCAGCACTATTGTGTTGGATGTTTGCCAGATTTAATCTGCATCCTTATTACATGCTTACTCAAATAGAGTTGTTGATTTAATCAGCAACTCGACCCTCTACGCCCGGTGACCATAGCAAGTTGGAACCACTCCTTCCCATCCCGAACAGGACAGTGAAACGACTTTACGCCGATGATAGTGCGGATTACCCGTGTGAAAGTAGGTAACTGCCGGGCACCAATGCGACGCCCAGACCCATTAGGTCTGGGCGTTTTTACTTGTGCAAAGCGTTTAGAGATATTGACAGAAACTCCATTTGGAGTCAGAATGTTGGGTTCGCGGAGGGGTGTCCGAGCGGCTAAAGGAGGCAGACTGTAAATCTGTTGGCTATGCCTACGTAGGTTCGAATCCTACCCCCTCCACCAGATGTGCGGGATTAGTTTAATGGTAAAACAGCAGATTTCCAATCTTCGGTCAAGAGTTCGATTCTCTTATCCCGCTCCAGAATTTGTTGCATTAGATTTCGCCCATGTGGCTCAGTGGTAGAGCACTCCCTTGGTAAGGGAGAGGTCGGCAGTTCGATCCTGCCCATGGGCACCATGTTTGATTTTATTAATTGTGTATTTCGTGTTTGGTTTAAGAGCTAACTAAAGGCAGATTAAAAATGGCAAAAGAAAAATTCGAGCGGACAAAACCGCACGTAAACGTAGGCACCATCGGTCACGTTGACCACGGTAAAACCACATTGACAGCAGCAATTGCAACCGTGCTTTCTAAAGCATTCGGTGGCGAAGCTAAAGCATACGATCAGATCGATGCTGCTCCAGAAGAAAAAGCACGCGGTATTACGATTAATACAGCACACGTTGAGTACGAGACAGCAAACCGTCACTACGCACACGTTGATTGCCCAGGACATGCTGACTACGTTAAGAACATGATTACTGGTGCTGCTCAGATGGACGGCGCAATTTTAGTTTGCTCTGCTGCTGACGGCCCAATGCCACAAACTCGTGAACACATCCTCTTGGCACGCCAAGTTGGTGTTCCTTACATCATCGTGTTCCTGAACAAGTGCGACATGGTTGATGACGAAGAGTTGTTAGAGCTCGTAGAAATGGAAGTTCGTGAGCTTTTATCTAAATACAAATTCCCTGGCGATGACACACCAATCGTTCGTGGTTCTGCTAAGTTAGCCCTTGAAGGCGACGAAGGCCCATTGGGTAAAGAAGCCATCATGAAATTGGCTGAAGCATTAGATACCTTCATTCCTACTCCAGAACGTGCTGTTGATGGCGCCTTCTTGATGCCAGTAGAAGACGTGTTCTCTATCTCTGGTCGCGGTACTGTAGTTACAGGCCGTATCGAGCGCGGTATCGTTAAAGTGGGTGAAGAGATCGAAATCATCGGTATCAAGCCAACACTCAAGACAACTTGTACTGGTGTTGAAATGTTCCGCAAATTGCTCGACCAAGGTCAAGCAGGCGATAACGTTGGTATCTTGTTACGCGGTACAAAACGTGAAGAAGTTGAGCGCGGCCAAGTATTGGCTAAGCCAGGTTCAATCACCCCACATACTCACTTTACAGCCGAGGTTTACATCTTGGGTAAAGACGAAGGTGGTCGTCATACTCCATTTTTTAACAACTATCGTCCACAGTTTTACTTCCGTACAACGGACGTAACTGGTTCAATCGAGTTGCCAAAAGACAAAGAAATGGTGATGCCTGGTGATAACGTTTCGATTACCGTAAAGCTCATCGCTCCAATCGCGATGGAAGAAGGTTTACGTTTTGCGATCCGTGAAGGTGGCCGTACTGTTGGCGCCGGTGTGGTTGCAAAGATTTTGGCTTAAGTAGTCATTTGTAATGAGTTTTTATAAAGGGGTGTAGCTCAATTGGCAGAGCGTTGGTCTCCAAAACCAAAGGTTGGGGGTTCGATGCCCTCCGCCCCTGCCACGATTTGAACTGAAAGCAAAATGTCTCATCAAACAGTAAGTCATTCTGAAGAAAAAAGCAGCTGGGTCACTGTACTCGCTGCTTTAATCGTCGTTGCAGCGTTAGTTCTGTACTACACGCTCGCTGATCAATCTATATTGATTCGTCTTGCTGTTTTATTTGGCGGCATCGCAGCTGCAGTTTTGATTGTGGCAATTTCTCCTGATGGGCGTCGTTTCATCGCCTACGCAAAAGATTCTTGGTATGAAGTAAAAAAGGTTGTTTGGCCAACTCGTAAAGAGACTACCCAAATGACTCTAGTCGTATTTGGCTTTGTTCTGATCATGTCCTTGTTTTTGTGGATTGCAGACAAATTGATTGAATGGCTAGTTTTTTCAGTCTTTTTGGGCTGGAAGTGAGTAAAAAATGATTGATTCTGAAGTAGCTACAAATCCACAGGCTACCGGCAATATGCGCTGGTACGTCATTCATGCTTATTCTGGAATGGAAAAGAGCGTGAAAAAAGGCCTTGAAGAGCGTATTGCACGCTCTGGAATGCCTGAGAAATTTGGCCGTATTTTGGTCCCTTCCGAAGAGGTTGTGGAGATCAAGTCCGGTACTAAGTCAGTTTCTGAGCGTCGCTTCTTCCCAGGATATGTCCTGATTGAGATGGAAATGACGGATGAAAGCTGGCATTTAGTAAAAAACACTCCAAAAGTGACTGGCTTTGTAGGCGGCGTTCGTAACCGACCAAGCCCGATTTCCACTGCGGAAGTAGCAAAAATCATGGATCAAATGCAGGCTGGGGTGGATAAACCTAAGCCTAAGACCCTATTTGAAGTTGGCGAGATCGTGCGAGTTAAAGAAGGACCATTTGTTGATTTCAACGGAAATATCGAAGAAGTCAACTATGAGAAGTCAAGATTGCGCGTTTCTGTTACAATATTCGGCCGCGGTACCCCAGTTGAGCTGGAGTTCGGCCAGGTAGAAAAGATGTAAAAACAAGGACTTAGTCCTAGTTTTAGTAGTAAGCAGTTAAGTGGTTAGCAATAACCGAGGAGCGGAGCTAGAAAGCCAAAAACTAGCGAAGCGTTTACTCAACAGCGGTCTTTCCTAATGAGGTTAGGCGCGCTTTAAGGAGCACACATGGCAAAGAAGATTATTGGCTTTATTAAGCTGCAGATCCCTGCAGGTAAAGCAAATCCATCACCACCCGTAGGTCCAGCATTGGGTCAACGCGGTCTTAACATTATGGAATTTTGTAAGGCGTTCAATGCTCAAACTCAGAGCATGGAACCAGGTCTTCCAATTCCAGTTGTGATTACAGCGTTTGCTGATAAGAGCTTCACATTCATCATGAAGACTCCTCCAGCGACCATCATGATCAAGAAGGCTGCGAAGATTGAAAAAGGATCACCACGTCCTCATACCGATAAAGTGGGTTCAATTACTCGTGCTCAAGCGGAAGAAATCGCTAAAGCAAAAATGCCAGATTTGACAGCAGCCGATATGGACGCGGCTGTTAGAACAATCGCTGGTAGCGCCCGTTCCATGGGCATCACTGTGGAAGGTCTCTAATCATGACTAAATTATCTAAACGCGTTAAAGCAATTCAATCTAAAGTTGATCGCAACAAGTTCTATTCATTAGATGACGCATTGAACCTCGTTAAAGAGTGTGCAACTGCGAAGTTTGATGAGTCAATCGACGTTGCAGTTCAGTTAGGTATTGATGCTAAGAAATCTGACCAAGTTGTGCGTGGCGCAGTAGTGCTCCCAGCTGGTACAGGTAAGCATGTTCGTGTAGCTGTTTTTGCTCAAGGCGAGAAGGCTGAGCAAGCTAAAGCCGCTGGTGCAGAAATTGTTGGCATGGAAGAACTTGCTGAGCAAATTAAAGGCGGCAAAATTGATTTCGATATTTTGATCGCATCCCCAGACACAATGAAAATTGTTGGTACTTTAGGTCAAGTATTAGGCCCACGTGGTTTGATGCCAAATCCAAAAGTTGGAACAGTTACTCCTGACGTTGCTACTGCAGTTAAAAATGCAAAAGCTGGTCAAGTTCAGTTCCGTGTGGACAAAGCCGGCATCGTGCACGCAAGCATTGGCCGTCGTTCATTTGAGCCAACTGCATTGAAGTCAAACTTGCTCGCATTGCTTGAGGCGTTGAATAAAGCAAAGCCACCTGCATCTAAGGGTATTTATTTAAAGAAGGTTGCCGTAAGCAGCACCATGGGTGCCGGCGTACGCGTAGACCAAGCATCGTTACAGGCGGCAGCTTAATTAGCTTGTAACAAAAAAGAACTTTGGGTCGACTCCCGCTCTTTGGGTGAGAGTCGAACATCAAAGACCGTTGGTGAATTAGTTGCTTCTAAAGAGTTAATTCTTAATCGTTACGAAAGTAATAGCCAGCGCAGATGGCGACCCTGAAAAGATTTTCACAAAAACTTTGTGAACAAATGATCAGACGCTGGTGTGTAACCCCAACTGGAAACAGTTGGTTTTTTAGGAGTTAAACCGTGCCTTTGAATGTACAAGACAAAAAAGCGATTGTTGCTGATGTCGGCGCTCAATTGGCTGGAGCTCAAACAGTCGTGCTCGCTGAATACCGTGGTATTCCAGTAGAGCAGTTGACAAAGCTACGTGCTAGCGCACGTGACCAAGGTGTATATCTTCGCGTTTTGAAGAACACATTGGCACGCCGTGCTGCACAAGGCACACAGTTTGAGCCTCTTGCTGATTCGATGGTTGGCCCCTTGATCTACGGCATCTCTGCTGATCCGATTGCTTCGGCAAAAGTATTACAGAACTTTGCTAAGACTCAAGACAAGCTAGTCATTACTGCTGGCTTATATAACGGCAAGTTGTTGGACGTAGCGGGCGTTAAATCCCTCGCGTCTATTCCAAGCCGCGACGAGTTGTTATCTCAGTTGTTGGGCGTCATGTTGGCCCCAGTTTCTGCTATGGCTCGCGTATTGGGCGCAGTAGCAGCACAAAAGGCAGAAGGAGCACCTGCTCCGGTAGCCGAAGTGGCAGCACCTGCAGCAGAAGCAGCAGCACCAGCAGAAGTAGTTGCTGAAGCCGCAGCTCCGGAAGCAGCCGCTGAGCCTGCAGCCCCAGAAGCTGGAACAGAAACACCTGAAACCCCTGCCGCTGAATAAGCGACAGATTAACTATTTAAGTATTAGGAGCTAAAAATGGCGATTACTAAAGAAGAAATCATTGATGCAGTAGGTAGCATGTCCGTTATGGATTTGAACGATTTAGTTAAAGCGTTCGAAGAGAAGTTTGGCGTTTCAGCTGCAGCGATGGCTGTTGCTGGTCCTGCTGGTGCAGCTGGCGGCGCTGCTGCTGAAGAGCAAACAGAATTCACTGTTAACTTGCTCGAAGCTGGCGCAAACAAGGTTTCAGTAATTAAGGCGGTTCGCGAAATTACTGGTCTTGGCTTGAAAGAAGCTAAGGACTTAGTTGATGGTGCACCGAAGCCAATCAAAGAAGCTGTTGATAAGAAGACGGCTGAAGAAGCTAAGAAGAAGCTTGACGAAGCAGGCGCTAAGTCAGAAATCAAGTAATACAAACTTTTCTAACGCCTCCCAAAAGGAGTCGTTAGTTATGTTGGGTTTGATCTTTAGAGGTCAAACCCGATTTCATTTCTGATTGAAATCGGGTTTGCCTTCTGATACGACTGCAGAATGCAAGTTTGGTCGGACACTAAATCTATCGGTTTAGTGTTGTCCGCCAGTGATTGGTAGTGGCCAATCGCCAAATCTTTGTACAGTCGCTGAATTCGGAGATGAAATGAACTATAGCTTCACCGAACGCAAGCGAGTCCGTAAAAGCTTTGCTAAGCGAGTAAACAACCACCAGGTTCCTTACCTGATCGCAACGCAGCTGGAATCCTACGCTAAATTTTTACAGGCTGAAAAGCCAGCAATGTCTCGTCTTACTGAGGGACTTCAAGCTGCCTTTACATCAGCATTCCCAATTGTGTCTAACAACGGCTATGCACGTATGGAATACGTGTCTTACCAGTTATCACAGCCACCGTTTGACGTTAAAGAATGTCAACAACGTGGTTACACATACCACTCTGCCTTACGCGCAAAAGTTCGCTTGATTATTTATGATCGCGAAGCGCCTACTAAGGTTAAAGAGGTAAAAGAGAGCGAAGTCTACATGGGTGAAATTCCACTCATGACAGAAAATGGCTCTTTTGTGATTAATGGTACTGAGCGTGTCATCGTTTCTCAGTTGCACCGTTCCCCAGGCGTCTTCTTTGAACACGATAAGGGTAAAACACACAGCTCAGGTAAGTTGCTGTTCTCAGCACGCATCATTCCTTACCGTGGTTCATGGCTCGATTTCGAGTTTGATCCGAAAGACATTCTCTATTTCCGCGTTGACCGTCGTCGTAAGATGCCTGTCACCATTTTGCTCAAAGCAATTGGTTTAAACAACGAACAGATTCTTGCTAACTTCTTTAACTTTGACCATTTCTCATTGACTGCTAACGGCGGCTCAATGGAATTTGTGCCAGAGCGTTTGCGTGGTCAGTTGGCTAGCTTTGATGTGCTCGACAAGAATGGCGTTGTTGTCATTCAAAAAGACAAGCGTATCAATGCAAAGCATATCCGCGAACTTGAAGCTGCTAAGACAAAAACAATCGCTGTACCAGATGACTATTTAATTGGTCGTGTTGTTGCGCGCAATATTGTTGATCAAGATTCTGGTGAAATCTTGGCCTACGCTAATGATGAAATCACTGAAGAGGTATTGGCTACATTGCGCGATGCAGGCATCAAGCAATTAGAAACTATCTACACCAATGATTTGGATTCTGGTGCATACATTTCTCAGACATTGCGTACTGATGAAACTGCGGACCAAATGGCTGCTCGTATCGCCATCTACCGCATGATGCGTCCTGGTGAGCCTCCAACAGAAGATGCTGTTGAAGCCTTGTTCCAGCGCTTGTTCTATAACGAAGATACCTACGACTTATCTCGCGTTGGCCGTATGAAGGTCAACAGTCGTTTGAACCGTCCAGAAATGGAAGGCCCAATGGTTCTGTCGAACGAAGATATTCTCGACACTATTAAGTCCCTCGTAGATTTGCGTAACGGCAAAGGCGAAGTAGACGATATCGATCACTTAGGTAATCGTCGTGTACGTTGCGTTGGCGAATTGGCTGAAAACCAATTCCGTGCTGGTTTGTCACGTGTTGAGCGTGCGGTTAAAGAACGTCTCGGCCAAGCCGAAACAGAAAACCTCATGCCCCATGACTTGATTAACAGCAAGCCAATCTCTTCTGCTATTCGTGAGTTCTTCGGTTCTTCACAGTTGTCCCAGTTTATGGACCAAACCAACCCACTTTCAGAGATCACGCACAAGCGTCGTATTTCTGCATTGGGACCTGGTGGCTTGACCCGCGAGCGCGCAGGCTTTGAGGTGCGCGACGTGCATCCAACCCACTACGGACGTGTTTGCCCAATTGAAACTCCAGAAGGACCAAACATTGGTTTGATCAACTCACTCGCGTTATTTGCGCGTTTGAATGAGCACGGTTTCTTAGAAACCCCATACCGTAAAGTTTCCAATAGCAAGGTGAGCGATGAAGTGGTTTACCTCTCAGCAATTGAAGAGGCAAAGTATGTGATTGCTCAGGCAAACGCAACAATCGACAAGAGCGGTAAGTTGGCCGACGAATTGGTTTCTGCTCGTCAAGCTGGTGAGACCATGATGGTTAGCCCAGAGCGCATCGATTTCATTGACGTTGCTCCTAGCCAGATCGTTTCTGCTGCTGCTTCACTCGTTCCATTCTTAGAGCACGATGATGCAAACCGTGCTTTGATGGGTGCAAATATGCAGCGTCAAGCAGTTCCTTGCTTGCGTCCGGATAAGCCATTGGTTGGTACAGGTTTAGAGCGTATTGTTGCGGTTGACTCCGGCACAGTTATTTTGGCGTCTCGCGGCGGTATCGTTGATTATGTCGATGCTAACCGTGTTGTGATTCGTGTAAACGATGATGAGACAGCTGCCGGTGAAGTTGGTGTGGATATTTATAACCTCATCAAGTACACCCGTTCAAACCAAAATACCAACATCAACCAACGTCCAATCGTTCAGGCTGGTGATCGCGTAGCGCGTGGTGACGTTGTTGCTGACGGCGCATCTACCGATTTGGGTGAATTGGCTTTGGGTCAAAACATGACTGTGGCATTTATGCCATGGAACGGCTACAACTTCGAAGATTCAATCTTGATCTCTGAAAAAGTTGTTGCTGATGACCGCTACACCTCCATTCATATTGAAGAGTTGTCAGTAGTTGCACGTGATACCAAGCTTGGTTCAGAAGAAATTACTCGCGATATCTCTAATTTGGCAGAGTCACAACTCTCCCGTTTGGATGAGAGCGGTATTGTTTATATCGGTGCTGAAGTTGAAGCTGGCGACGTATTAGTTGGTAAGGTAACTCCAAAGGGTGAGACTACTCTCACTCCTGAAGAGAAGTTGCTACGTGCGATCTTCGGTGAAAAAGCATCTGACGTTAAAGATACTTCTTTGCGTGTTCCATCTGGAATGATCGGTACTGTTATTGATGTTCAGGTCTTCACCCGTGAAGGTATTGAGCGTGATGCACGTGCACAGGCGATTATTCAAGAAGAATTACAACGCTATCGTTTGGACTTGAACGACCAGTTGCGTATTGTTGAGGGCGATGCCTTCATGCGTTTAGAAAAACTGTTGATTGGCAAAGTTGCCAATGGTGGTCCTCAGAAATTAGCTAAAGGCACTAAGATTGACAAGGAATACCTTGCCAGCTTAGATAAATACCATTGGTTTGACGTTCGTCCAGCAGATGATGAGGTTGCTTCACAAGTTGAAGCAATTAAATCTTCTATCGAAGCGAAGCGTAAGCAATTTGATGAAGCTTTTGAAGAGAAGCGCACCAAGCTTACCCAGGGCGATGATTTACAGCCTGGCGTAACAAAGATGGTTAAGGTCTACTTGGCCGTTAAGCGTCGTTTACAGCCTGGTGACAAGATGGCTGGTCGTCACGGTAACAAAGGTGTGGTTTCTAAAATCGCCCCTGCGGAAGATATGCCGTTTATGGCTGACGGACGCCCTGTTGACATCGTCTTGAACCCATTGGGTGTTCCTTCCCGTATGAACGTAGGTCAGATCTTGGAAACCCATTTAGGTTGGGCGGCTCAAGGTATTGGTAAGCGTATTGATGAGATGGTTCGTCAACAAGCTAAGCAAGCTGAACTTCGTAAGTTCATGAAGCAGCTTTACAACGAAACCGGTCGCATTGAAGATATCGACAACTTTACTGATGAGCAGATCACAGTTTTGGCTGAGAATTTACGCCAAGGCTTGCCATTCGCTACTCCGGTGTTTGACGGTGCTACTGAAGCTGAAATCGGACGCATGCTCGAGTTGGCGTACCCAGAAGATGTTGCTAAATCTTTGAAGATGACTCCTTCACGTCAGCAAATGATTTTGTGCGACGGCCGTACTGGCGATCAATTTGAGCGTCCAGTAACAGTTGGTGTAATGCACGTCTTGAAACTCCACCATTTGGTCGATGACAAGATGCACGCACGTTCAACCGGACCTTACTCTTTAGTAACGCAACAGCCATTGGGCGGTAAAGCTCAGTTTGGTGGTCAGCGCTTTGGTGAGATGGAAGTCTGGGCCCTCGAAGCATACGGTGCTTCATATGTCTTGCAGGAAATGCTGACAGTGAAGTCTGATGACGTCGCAGGCCGTACCAAGGTTTACGAAAACATCGTCAAGGGCGAGCACACGATTGATGCTGGCATGCCCGAATCCTTCAACGTGCTGGTAAAAGAAATCCGTTCGTTGGGTATTGACATTGACATGGAGCGCAACTGATATGAAAGCATTGCTAGATTTATTTAAGCAAACGCAGGGCGAAGAGCAGTTTGATGTCATCAAAATTGGTCTCGCATCTCCTGAGAAAATTCGCTCATGGTCTTTTGGTGAAGTACGCAAACCAGAAACCATCAACTACCGGACTTTTAAGCCCGAGCGTGATGGTTTGTTCTGCGCCAAGATTTTTGGACCAACCAAAGACTACGAGTGCTTATGCGGCAAGTACAAGCGCTTAAAGTTCCGTGGCGTAATCTGCGAGAAGTGCGGTGTTGAAGTTACTCTCGCCAAGGTACGTCGTGAGCGTATGGGCCACATTGAGTTGGCAGCCCCTGTAGCGCACATCTGGTTCTTGAAGTCCTTGCCATCCCGTTTGGGTATGGTTCTCGATATGACATTGCGTGATATCGAGCGCGTTCTCTACTTTGAAGCATATGTAGTGGTTGATCCTGGCATGACTCCTGAAGGCGCGATGAAGCGTGGTCAGATCATGTCTGAGGACGAATACATTGCCAAGACTGAAGAGTATGGTGACGGCGCATTTACGGCCATCATGGGCGCGGAAGGTATTCGTGACCTCTTGCGTTCGATTGATATCGATCGTGAAGTAGAGACCATTCGTGCTGATTTAAAAGCTACTGGTAGCGATGCCAAGATCAAGAAATACGCTAAGCGCTTAAAAGTGCTCGAGGCGTTCCAGACTTCAGGTATTAAGCCTGACTGGATGATCATGGAAGTGTTGCCAGTATTGCCACCTGAATTGCGCCCATTGGTGCCATTGGATGGCGGTCGCTTTGCTACCTCCGATTTGAACGACCTCTATCGTCGTGTAATCAACCGTAACAACCGTTTAAAGCGTTTGTTAGAGTTGCGCGCACCAGAGATCATCGTTCGTAACGAAAAACGCATGTTGCAAGAAGCGGTTGACTCATTGCTCGACAACGGTCGTCGTGGTAAGGCTATGACTGGCGCTAACAAGCGTCCTCTCAAGTCCTTGGCTGAGATGATTAAAGGTAAGAGCGGTCGTTTCCGTCAAAACTTGTTGGGTAAACGTGTTGACTACTCTGGTCGTTCAGTCATCGTGGTTGGCCCTACATTGAAATTGCATCAGTGCGGCTTACCAAAATTGATGGCCTTGGAGTTGTTCAAGCCATTTATTTTCAACAAGCTTGAGACTTTGGGAATTGCAACCACGATTAAGGCTGCAAAGAAAGAAGTTGAAAGCCAGACTCCAATCGTTTGGGACATTCTCGAAGAAGTGATTCGTGAACATCCAATCATGTTGAACCGTGCGCCTACATTGCACCGTCTCGGTATTCAGGCTTTCGAGCCAATGCTGATTGAAGGTAAAGCAATCCAATTGCACCCATTAGTCTGCGCGGCATTTAACGCGGACTTTGATGGTGACCAAATGGCGGTTCACGTTCCTTTGTCGCTCGAAGCGCAAATGGAAGCACGTACATTGATGTTGGCTTCGAACAATGTATTGTTCCCAGCTAACGGCGAGCCATCAATCGTTCCTTCACAGGACGTGGTGTTGGGTCTGTACTACGCTACACGTGACAAGATAAACGGTAAAGGCGAAGGCATGGTGTTCGCTAACATTACTGAAGTAGTACGCGCATACGAAGCAGGTCAAGTTGAATTGGCTTCTCGTGTCGCTGTTCGTATTACTGAGTTTGAGATTGTGGACAAGAAGGCAGAGGGCGATGCCCGTTTTGCTGAAAAGACCAAGATCTATCAAACATCAGTTGGCCGTGCAATCTTGTCTGAGATTTTGCCTAAAGGCATGTCTTTCGAGGAAATTAACAAGCCTTTGAAGAAAAAAGAAATCTCACGTTTGATCAACACATCATTCCGCAAGTGCGGTTTGCGTGAAACAGTTATTTTTGCTGACCGCCTCTTGCAGTCTGGTTTCCGTTTGGCAACCAACGCTGGTATCTCAGTTGCGATTGACGATATGTTGATCCCGACCTCTAAAGAGCGCATCATCACTGAGGCTTCTGCCAAGGTTAAAGAGTACGACAAGCAGTTCATGTCAGGCCTCGTAACCAATCAAGAGCGTTATAACAACGTGGTTGATATTTGGGGTGCTGCAGGTGACCAAGTTGGTAAGGCGATGATGGACGAGTTGTCACACGTTGACGTACTCGACCGTAACGGTAAGACTGTTCGTCAAGAGTCCTTTAACTCCATCTACATGATGGCGGATTCTGGTGCACGTGGATCTGCAGCGCAGATTCGTCAGTTGGCTGGTATGCGTGGTTTGATGGCTAAGCCTGATGGCTCCATCATTGAAACCCCAATTACTGCGAACTTCCGTGAAGGCTTGAACGTATTACAGTACTTCATTTCAACCCACGGTGCTCGTAAAGGTCTTGCTGATACAGCGTTGAAGACAGCGAACTCTGGTTACTTGACACGTCGTTTGTGCGACGTTACTCAAGACCTCGTGGTGATTGAAGATGATTGCGGCGCAACTTCTGGCGTAACAATGAAAGCGCTTGTTGAAGGCGGCGAAATTATCGAAGCATTGCGTGATCGTATTTTGGGTCGTGTATGTATCGGTGACATCGTTCATCCTGATACACAAGAAGTCATCGTTCCTAACGACACCTTGCTCGACGAAGATCATGTTGATCAAATCGTTGCATTGGGTATCGACGAAGTTAAAGTGCGCACAGTATTGTCTTGCTTAACTCGCTTTGGTTTGTGCGCTAAGTGCTACGGTCGTGATCTTGGTCGCGGCGGTCTGGTGAACGTTGGCGAAGCAGTAGGCGTTATCGCTGCTCAGTCCATCGGTGAGCCAGGCACACAGTTGACTATGCGTACCTTCCATATCGGTGGTGCAGCATCACGTGCTTTGGTTGCAAGCAACATCGAAGCTAAGTCTAATGGTGCTTTGAAATTCTCTGCCACGATGCGTGTTGTCAAGAACGCGAAGGGCGAGCAGATCGTGATTTCACGTTCTGGCGAAGCCTTGATCGTTGATGAGAATGGTCGTGAGCGCGAGCGTCATAAAGTACCTTACGGTGCAACTCTCTTGTTGAAAGAAGATGCAACTGTTAAGGCTGGCGCAAGCTTGGCGACATGGGATCCGTTAACACGCCCGATTATTTCTGAGTACGCGGGTATCGCTCGCTTTGATAACGTTGAAGAAGGCGTCACCGTTGCTAAGCAGGTTGACGAAGTTACTGGTCTGTCCACTTTGGTGGTTATTGACGGCAAACGTCGCTCTGCTGCAAGCAAAGGCGTTCGCCCAATGATCAACTTGGTTGATGACAAGGGTAACGAAGTCATGATTGCCGGTACTGATCACCCAGTAAACATTGGTCTCCAAGTAGGTGCTTTGATTACTGTTAAAGATGGTCAAAAGGTCGAAGTTGGTGAAGTATTGGCACGTATTCCAATCGAATCACAGAAGACTCGCGACATTACCGGCGGCTTGCCACGCGTTGCTGAATTGTTCGAAGCACGTTCACCTAAAGATGCAGCTGTCTTGGCGAAAGTTACTGGAACAGTTTCTTTCGGTAAAGAAACCAAAGGTAAACAGCGTTTGGTTATTACCGATATGGACGGCGAAGCCAATGAATTCTTGATTCCTAAAGAGAAGCAAGTTCTTGTTCATGACGGTCAAGTTGTGAACAAGGGCGAGATGATTGTGGAAGGCCCTGCTGATCCACATGACATCTTGACTCTCCGCGGTATTGAAGAGTTGGCGATCTACATCGTTGATGAAGTTCAAGACGTTTACCGTTTGCAGGGCGTGAAGATTAACGACAAGCATATTGAAGTGATCGTGCGTCAAATGTTGCGTCGTGTGCAAATTACTGATGGCGGCGATACCGCTTACATCACTGGTGAGCAAGTTGAGCGTTCAAAACTGTATGACGCAAATGATTTGGTGATTGCCGCAGGTAAGCGCCCAGCCCAGTTCGAAAACGTGCTGTTGGGTATTACAAAAGCATCCTTGTCGACAGACAGTTTCATTTCAGCGGCTTCTTTCCAAGAAACCACCCGTGTATTGACCGAAGCCGCAATTATGGGCAAGACCGATACACTTCGTGGCCTCAAGGAAAACGTCATTATTGGTCGTCTGATTCCTGCTGGTACCGGCTTGTCTTATCGCCGTGCACGCAAGGTCAGAGAGCAGTTCGAACGTGATCGCGCTCAAATGATTGCCGCCGAAGAGGAAGCAATGGTCAATACGCCTGTAGAAATAGAGGCTGAAATCGTTGCTCCTGCTGGGGAGGCTGATCCAAGCTAATTTGGTAATTCTGGCCAGAAATGGCCAGTTTTTTCCCCATTTGGTTGACGGAAAAGGCTGGCCAAGCTAGAATGCTGAGTTCTACTGATTCAGAAGAGGGTCTTTTTGACCTAGAAATTCTCTAAGTCATTGATTTTCTTAAAGAAAGCAACAAAGAAGTACTAACCGAGCTATTTTATGCCAACAATTAATCAATTAATACGCAAGCCAAGATCCAGGCTTATCGTTAAAAGCAAGAGCCCTGCACTGGAAAACAGTCCGCAGCGCCGTGGTGTTTGTACACGTGTGTACACCACTACTCCTAAAAAGCCTAACTCTGCGCTTCGTAAAGTAGCCAAAGTTCGCTTAACCAATGGTTTTGAAGTTATTTCATACATTGGCGGTGAAGGCCATAACCTCCAGGAACACTCAGTAGTGTTAATCCGTGGTGGTCGTGTAAAGGATTTGCCAGGTGTTCGTTACCACATCGTTCGTGGCTCACTTGACTTGCAAGGTGTTAAAGACCGTAAGCAATCACGTTCCAAGTACGGTGCTAAGCGCGCTAAGAAATCTGCTTAATCTTTCAATAGATTTTTGCTGAAGTATTTGTAGTAAGTCTTCGTTTGTCAGACTTTAAAGACAAGTAAGTGGTTGTTCCGTCTAGGAATCTTCTTAGATAGTAGGGCAACCGGAGTGGGTGATTCATGTGAATCATCCCTAACTGAACTGAAGGAGTAGTTATGCCACGTCGTCGTGAAGTTCCCAAACGGGAAATTTTGCCGGATCCAAAATTCGGAAATGTAGAAGTAGCTAAATTCATGAACGTCCTCATGTTGGACGGCAAGAAATCGGTTGCAGAGCGTATCGTTTACGGTGCCTTTGACCACATCGAGAAAAAAGCAAATAAAGAACCACTTGAAGTTTTCTCAACAGCTATGGGCAACGTTAAGCCAATGGTTGAGGTGAAGAGCCGTCGTGTTGGTGGTGCTAACTATCAGGTTCCTGTTGAAGTTCGTCCATCACGCCGTTCTGCTTTGGCAATGCGCTGGGTGCGCGAAGCCGCTAAAAAGCGTGGTGAGAAATCAATGGCCCAACGTTTGGCCAACGAATTATTAGAAGCTGCAGAAGGTCGCGGCGGAGCAATGAAGAAGCGTGAAGAAGTTCACCGTATGGCAGAAGCTAACAAAGCTTTCTCACATTTCCGCTTCTAATCGCACAGCAAAGAAAAGGTACCAACAGTGGCACGTAAAACTCCTATCGACAAATACCGCAATATCGGTATTTCTGCGCACATTGACGCAGGTAAGACAACAACTACAGAACGTGTTTTGTTCTACACCGGTGTTAACCACAAGATCGGTGAAGTACATGATGGCGCTGCAACCATGGACTGGATGGAGCAAGAGCAAGAGCGTGGTATCACGATTACTTCTGCTGCTACTACAACGTTCTGGAAGGGCATGGCTGGCAATTTCCCAGAGCACCGCATCAATATTATTGATACCCCAGGACACGTAGACTTCACTATTGAAGTTGAGCGTTCAATGCGTGTATTGGATGGTGCATGCATGGTTTACTGTGCGGTAGGCGGTGTTCAGCCACAATCTGAAACTGTTTGGCGTCAAGCTAACAAGTATCAGGTTCCACGTTTAGCATTCGTAAACAAGATGGACCGTACTGGCGCGAACTTCTTTAAGGTCTATGACCAGATGAAGTTACGTCTCAAAGCAAACCCTATCTTGATCCAGATTCCTATCGGCGCTGAAGAGAATTTCAAAGGCGTTGTGGACTTAGTAAAAATGAAGGCCATCTATTGGGATGAGGCTTCACAAGGTACTAAATTTACCTACGAAGAGATTCCTGCTGAATTAAAGGCATCTGCAGATGAGTGGCGCGAAAAGATGGTTGAAGCCGCCGCTGAAAGTTCAGAAGAGTTGATGGAGAAGTACCTCGGTGGCGAAGAGTTGACCGAAGAAGAAATCAAAAAAGCATTGCGTCAACGTACGATTGCTAATGAAATCATTCCAATGATGTGCGGAACTGCTTTCAAAAACAAAGGCGTTCAAGCGATGTTGGATGCAGTGGTTGAGCTACTGCCATCCCCATTAGATGTTCCACCAGTTCCATGTGAATTGGAAGATGGCACGCCTACGACACGTAAAGCTGATGATGCTGAGAAATTCTCTGCGTTGGCATTTAAGATCATGACTGACCCATTTGTTGGCCAGCTCATCTTCTTCCGTGTTTACTCAGGTGTAATGAAATCAGGTGACACAATCTACAACCCAATTAAGGGCAAGAAAGAGCGTGTTGGACGTTTGTTGCAGATGCATGCAAATCAACGTGAAGAAATTAAAGAAGTGTACGCAGGCGATATCGCTGCTGCAGTTGGTCTGAAAGACGCAACTACAGGCGAAACATTGTGTGATCCAGATAGCATCGTGATTTTGGAGCGCATGGTATTCCCAGAGCCGGTGATCTCTCAAGCTGTTGAGCCTAAGACAAAACCAGACCAAGAAAAAATGGGTCTTGCTTTGAATCGTTTGGCACAAGAAGATCCATCATTCCGCGTTAAGACAGATGAAGAATCTGGCCAAACTATTATTTCCGGAATGGGCGAGCTCCACTTGGAAATTTTGGTTGACCGTATGCGTCGTGAGTTTGGTGTTGAGGCAACTGTTGGTAAGCCACAAGTTGCCTATCGCGAAACGATTCGCAAGGTTTGCGAAGAAATCGAAGGTAAGTTTGTTAAGCAGTCTGGTGGTCGTGGTCAATATGGTCACGTGGTATTGAAGCTTGAGCCACAAGAGCCAGGCAAAGGTTTTGAATTCATTGACGCTATTAAGGGCGGCGTGGTTCCACGCGAATACATCCCTGCAGTAGAAAAAGGAATTCGCGAAACATTGAATTCCGGTATTTTGGCTGGCTATCCAGTTGTAGATATCAAAGCAACATTGTTCTTCGGTTCATACCATGACGTTGACTCCAATGAAAACGCATTTAAGATGGCGGGTTCTATGGCATTCAAAGACGGTATGCGTAAAGCATCCCCAGTGTTGCTTGAGCCGATGATGGCTGTTGAAGTCGAAACACCAGAAGATTTCATGGGTAACGTAATGGGTGATCTCTCATCCCGTCGCGGTATTTTGCAAGGTATGGATGACATTCCAGGCGGCGGTAAGATTGTTCGCGCTGAAGTGCCGTTGGCAGAGATGTTTGGTTACTCAACTGGCTTGCGCTCGTTGACCCAAGGTCGCGCTACCTACACCATGGAATTTAAGCATTATTCCGAAGCACCGAAGAACGTTGCTGAAGCAGTCATGGCTGCTAAAGCGAAGTAATTTATCCACATTAATTTTGAATATTGACTAGCTAAAGAAGGCAGACAAAAATGGCAAAAGAAAAATTCGAGCGGACAAAACCGCACGTAAACGTAGGCACCATCGGTCACGTTGACCACGGTAAAACCACATTGACAGCAGCAATTGCAACCGTGCTTTCTAAAGCATTCGGTGGCGAAGCTAAAGCATACGATCAGATCGATGCTGCTCCAGAAGAAAAAGCACGCGGTATTACGATTAATACAGCACACGTTGAGTACGAGACAGCAAACCGTCACTACGCACACGTTGATTGCCCAGGACATGCTGACTACGTTAAGAACATGATTACTGGTGCTGCTCAGATGGACGGCGCAATTTTAGTTTGCTCTGCTGCTGACGGCCCAATGCCACAAACTCGTGAACACATCCTCTTGGCACGCCAAGTTGGTGTTCCTTACATCATCGTGTTCCTGAACAAGTGCGACATGGTTGATGACGAAGAGTTGTTAGAGCTCGTAGAAATGGAAGTTCGTGAGCTTTTATCTAAATACAAATTCCCTGGCGATGACACACCAATCGTTCGTGGTTCTGCTAAGTTAGCCCTTGAAGGCGACGAAGGCCCATTGGGTAAAGAAGCCATCATGAAATTGGCTGAAGCATTAGATACCTTCATTCCTACTCCAGAACGTGCTGTTGATGGCGCCTTCTTGATGCCAGTAGAAGACGTGTTCTCTATCTCTGGTCGCGGTACTGTAGTTACAGGCCGTATCGAGCGCGGTATCGTTAAAGTGGGTGAAGAGATCGAAATCATCGGTATCAAGCCAACACTCAAGACAACTTGTACTGGTGTTGAAATGTTCCGCAAATTGCTCGACCAAGGTCAAGCAGGCGATAACGTTGGTATCTTGTTACGCGGTACAAAACGTGAAGAAGTTGAGCGCGGCCAAGTATTGGCTAAGCCAGGTTCAATCACCCCACATACTCACTTTACAGCCGAGGTTTACATCTTGGGTAAAGACGAAGGTGGTCGTCATACTCCATTTTTTAACAACTATCGTCCACAGTTTTACTTCCGTACAACGGACGTAACTGGTTCAATCGAGTTGCCAAAAGACAAAGAAATGGTGATGCCTGGTGATAACGTTTCGATTACCGTAAAGCTCATCGCTCCAATCGCGATGGAAGAAGGTTTACGTTTTGCGATCCGTGAAGGTGGCCGTACTGTTGGCGCCGGTGTGGTTGCAAAGATTTTGGCTTAAGTAATAAATAGATTCAGGTAGTAGAAGTAAATAATATTTAGCGGTTTGCTAACCGGTGACATCAGTGCTGCTGATGTCACCGAGCTCTTTAGATGTATAACGTGGCAGCACCACAACGCTCTTTGGAATTAATATGCAAAACCAAAAAATTCGTATTCGCCTTAAAGCATTTGATTACCGTTTGATCGACCAGTCCGCAGCTGAAATCGTTGATACAGCTAAGCGCACTGGTGCAGTTGTTAAGGGTCCAGTACCTTTGCCAACCCGTATCGAGCGCTTTGATATCTTGCGTTCACCACACGTGAACAAGACATCTCGTGATCAGTTAGAGATCCGTACCCATCTCCGTTTGATGGATATCGTTGATCCTACAGAGAAAACTGTAGATGCTTTGATGAAATTAGACCTCCCAGCAGGTGTGGATGTCGAAATTAAGTTGCAGTAATTTGTATTTTCCGGTCTTTTTGCTTGTCAAGACTGGGTTTTCGGGATAGAATCTAAGGCTTCGCTCAATTATTTGAGCGAAAATCTTAGTTTTATCAGCATTAAAACGTTGTAAGTTATTGATTTAGAAGTACTTTTACTTGTAAATCACTTAAATTAATTTTGCCGACCAATCGAAGTCGGCGTGGAGCATGAATATGAGCTTAGGCTTAATCGGCCGCAAGGTCGGCATGACCCGTCTATTTACGGACGAAGGGGATTCTATCCCTGTAACCGTAATTGACGTGAGCGACAACAGAATCGCTCAAATCAAGACCCAGGCAACTGATGGCTATGATGCTATCCAGTTAGCACATGGCACACGTAGAGCTACTCGCGTTACTAAAGCAATGGCTGGTCACTTCGCCAAAGCTGGTGTGATGGCTGGTAACGGGCTCAACGAATTCCAATTAGACGCAGCAAAAATCGCAGAAATGACGCCAGGACAAGTAATTCCTGCTGACACTGCATTTACTGCTGGTCAAAAAGTGGACGTACAAGGTGTGTCTATCGGTAAGGGCTACGCAGGTACCATCAAGCGTTATCACTTCGCTTCTGGTCGTGCATCCCACGGTAACTCACGTTCACATAACGTACCAGGCTCTATCGGTATGGCGCAAGATCCAGGTCGCGTTTTCCCTGGTAAGCGTATGACCGGTCACTTGGGTGACGTTACACGTACAGTTCAAAATTTAGTCATCGCACGCATTGATGCAGAACGTAATCTCATCATGGTTAAAGGCGCTATTCCAGGTGCCCCAGGCGGTAAAGTTATTGTTACTCCAGCGGTGAAGACACCGTTGAAGAAGAAATAAGGAGAGCGAATATGGAACTTAAGCTTCTCCAAGACAACGGTACTTTAGGTGCGGGCGTACAAGCTTCACCAGAAGTATTCGAACGTGAATATAACGAAGCCTTGGTACACCAAGTTGTAGTTGCTTACCAAGCAAATGCACGTAGCGGTAACCGTGCACAAAAAGACCGTGAGCAAGTTAAGCACACAACCAAGAAGCCTTGGCGTCAAAAAGGTACTGGTCGTGCACGTGCTGGTATGAGCTCTTCCCCGCTATGGCGTGGAGGTGGTCGTATATTCCCGAATTCTCCAGAAGAGAATTTCAGCCAAAAAGTAAACAAGAAAATGTACCGCGCTGGTATGAGATCTATTTTGTCTCAGTTAGCTCGCGAAGGTCGTTTGAATGTAGTTGATCAATTTTCTCTTGACGCTCCAAAGACTAAAGTTTTAGCTGACAAAGTTAAAGCAATGGGCTTGGATTCAGTCTTGATTATTGTTGATCAGGTTAGTGAGAATTTGTACTTGGCATCACGTAACTTGCATAAAGTTGCTGTTTGTGAGCCACAGCACGCTGATCCATTAGCTTTGGTTCAATACAAAAAAGTATTGGTAAGCAAAGCTGCGATCGCAAAAATTGAGGAGTTGCTGAAATGAGCCAAGTCCGTAAAAACGATCACAACCTAATGAGGGTTCTGCTTGGACCGGTTATCTCTGAAAAAGCCACTATGGTTGCAGAGAAAAACGAACAAGTAGTTTTCCAAGTAGCTCGCGACGCTAATAAGCTCGATGTGAAACAAGCAGTTGAATTGCTATTTAAAGTGCAAGTTGACTCAGTTCAAATCGTGAATCAAAAGGGTAAGCCTAAGCGCTATGGCCGTTTTGAAGGTCGTCGTGACCACACTAAGAAGGCCTACGTTAGCTTGAAGCCAGGTCAAGAAATTAACTTTGAAGCGGAGGCGAATTAATCATGCCTTTGATGAAGACAAAACCGACCTCACCAGGTCGTCGTTCAATGGTCAAGGTGGTAAATCCTGACCTGCATAAAGGTAAACCTTTTGCAGCGTTGGTAGAGCCGCAATTCCAAAAAGCGGGTCGTAACAATAATGGTCACATCACTACCCGTCATAAAGGTGGTGGTCATAAGCATCACTATCGCGTTGTTGACTTCAAACGCAATGACAAAGATGGTATTCCAGCAAAAGTTGAACGCTTGGAATACGATCCAAACCGCAGTGCAAATATTGCATTGATCGTGTTTGCTGATGGTGAGCGTCGCTACATTCCTGCTGCTAAAGGCATGACTGTTGGTCAGGTATTGATGAGTGGCTCAGAAGCCCCAATCAAGTCTGGTAACAACTTGCCAATTCGCAATATTCCAGTTGGTAGCACCATTCACTGCGTTGAAATCATGCCAGGTAAAGGTGCGCAAGTTGCACGTTCCGCCGGTGGTTCAGCAGTATTGTTGGCTCGTGAAGGCGTCTACGCTCAAGTGCGTTTGCGCTCTGGTGAAGTTCGTCGTGTTCTGATTGACTGCCGCGCCACTATTGGCGAAGTTGGCAACGAAGAGCATAGCTTGCGTGTTATCGGTAAAGCTGGTGCAAATCGCTGGCGTGGTATTCGCCCAACCGTTCGCGGTGTGGCAATGAACCCAGTAGATCACCCACACGGTGGTGGTGAAGGTAGAACTGGCGAAGGCCGTGTACCTGTATCCCCATGGGGCACTCCAACCAAAGGTTATCGTACACGTCGCAATAAGCGTACAACTTCGATGATCGTTCAACGTCGTCAAAAACGTTAAGCGATAAGGATAAATAGATATGACACGTTCAGCTAAAAAAGGCCCATTTTGCGACGCCAGCTTAGTAAAAAAAGTTGAAGTTGCACAAGCCAACAAAGACAAAAAGCCGATCAAAACTTGGTCACGCCGTTCAACAATCCTCCCAGACTTTATTGGTCTGACGATTGCTGTGCATAACGGTCGTCAACACGTTCCGGTATATGTATCAGAAAACATGGTGGGTCATAAGTTAGGCGAGTTTGCCTTGACCCGTACTTTCAAAGGTCACGCTGCCGACAAGAAAGTAACGAAGAAGTAAGGGGATGATGATGGAAGTTAAAGCTATTCACAAGGGTGCCCGCATTTCTGCGCAAAAGACACGTTTGGTCGCTGACCAAATTCGTGGTTTGCCAATTGCTCGCGCATTAAACATTTTGAACTTCAGCCCCAAGAAAGCTGCCTTCATTGTGAAAAAAGTGGTTGAGTCTGCAGTGGCCAACGCTGAACACAATAAAGGTGCTGATATTGATGAGCTCAAGGTATCAACAATTATTGTTGATAAAGGTACTTCCTTGAAGCGCTTCACAGCACGCGCAAAGGGTCGTGGCAATCAAATTGAAAAACAAACATGTCACATTACCGTGACCTTGAGTAACTAAGGAAAGATATGGGACAAAAGATAAACCCAACCGGATTCCGACTCGCGGTAACGAAGAATTGGACATCAAAGTGGTATGCAAACAATACTGACTTCGCAAAGATGTTGAAAGAGGACGTAGATGTCCGCATCTATCTCAAGAAGAAATTAAAGAATGCATCTGTAAGTAAAGTTGTGATTGAGCGTCCTGCAAAGAATGCCCGTATCACTATATATAGCTCACGTCCAGGCGTTGTAATTGGTAAAAAAGGCGAAGATATTGAAGTACTCCGCCGTGAATTGCAAAAACGTATGGGTGTTCCAGTTCACGTAAACATTGAAGAAATTCGTAAGCCAGAAGTTGACGCGCAATTGATCGCCGATTCAATTACTCAGCAACTCGAAAAGCGCATTATGTTCCGTCGCGCAATGAAGCGTGCAATGCAAAATGCAATGCGCCTTGGCGCACAAGGCATCAAGATCATGTCATCAGGTCGTTTGAATGGTGCTGAGATTGCTCGTCGCGAATGGTATCGTGAAGGTCGTGTTCCACTTCATACATTGAAGGCTGATATCGATTACGCAACATCAGAAGCTGAGACAACATACGGCATCATCGGTGTAAAAGTTTGGGTATACAAAGGTGACACATTGGGTCGTGGTGCAGAAGCTCAAGTTGCTGCACAAGCCGCTGAACCAGCTGCCGAAGAAAAGAAAACTCGTCGTGCTCCAAGCAAGACAGCTGCTCGTAAACCAGCTGCTGCCACAGACAAGCCATTAGTTGCTGCTAAGCCAGCAGTAAAGCGTGTGCGTAAGGTTGAAACACCTGCCGCAGATACGCAGAAGTCAGGAGAGTAAGCATGCTACAACCAAAGCGTCGCAAGTATCGTAAGGAACAAAAAGGCCGTAACACTGGCGTGGCAACACGCGGTAGTTCAGTTGCCTTTGGTGACTTTGGATTGAAGGCCGTTGGCCGTGGTCGTTTGACTGCTCGTCAAATCGAGTCAGCACGTCGTGCAATGACTCGTCACATTAAACGTGGTGGCCGTATTTGGATTCGCATTTTCCCAGATAAGCCAATTTCACAAAAACCTGCTGAAGTACGTATGGGTAACGGTAAAGGTAATCCAGAGTACTACGTAGCTGAAATTCAACCAGGCAAAGTGCTCTACGAGATGGACGGTGTTGATGAGCAATTGGCGCGCGAAGCTTTCAAGCTTGCTGCAGCTAAGTTGCCTTTACAGACCACTTTCGTGATTCGCCACTTAGGTTGATCGGGATAGAGATTATGAAAAATACAGAATTAGCATCAAAAGATCTGACAGCTTTAAATGCAGAGTTAACCGAGTTGCTTAAGACCGGTTTCAAGCTCCGCATGCAAAAAGGCACTCAGCAACTCACAAATACCAGCCAATTGGGTAAAAATAAGCGCGACATCGCTCGTGTGAAGACTTTTATTGCCCAAAAGACTGCACAGAAATAAGGAAAAAGGGATATGACAGAATTATCTAAACCCTTACGCCGCACCCTAGTGGGCCGTGTTGTTAGCGACAAAATGCAGAAAACTGTGACGGTGTTGGTTGAGCGTCAAGTTAAGCATCCAGTGATTGGTAAGTATGTTGGCCAATCCAAAAAGTACCATGCTCATGACGAAGCTGGCACATACAAGATGGGTGATACCGTTGAAATTGCTGAATCTAAGCCAATTTCACGCACTAAATCTTGGGTTGTGACCCGTTTGGTTGAGGCTTCAAAGGGTATTTAAAGAAATATTGGGGATTTTGGTGAAGTTTCTTCCCAAATCCCTATTTAATGTAGTAGAATAGAAGGCTTCTCTGGTTTTATTGGAGAAGCAGTGTTTTTCATTAATTCCGGGTTTTAACTTTCGTTAAAGCCCATAGACGGAACCAAGACTGTTTGCCTTTGGCCAATAAGTTGGGGATTAGAAATGATACAAACCGAAAGTAGATTACAGGTTGCCGATAACACAGGCGCCAGTGAAGTTTTGTGCATCAAGGTATTGGGCGGCTCTAAGCGTCGTTACGCCAGTATCGGTGATGTCATTAAAGTGACTGTAAAGTCCGCTGCTCCACGTGGCCGTGTAAAAAAAGGTGACATTTATAACGCCGTAGTAGTGAGAACTGCTAAGGGTGTTCGCCGTCCAGATGGTTCATTGATTAAGTTCGATGGCAACGCTGCGGTTTTGCTCAACGCTAAGTTAGAGCCAATTGGCACACGTATCTTTGGACCAGTAACGCGCGAGTTGCGTACTGAAAAGTTCATGAAGATCGTTTCTCTCGCCCCCGAAGTTATTTAAGAGGCTGATATGAAAAAGATTCGTAAAGGTGATTCAGTAGTTCTGTTGACTGGCCGCGATAAGGGCAAGCAAGGAACTGTTACAGCCGTTCTCGAGAACAAATTAGTGATCGAAGGCGTAAACATTTATAAAAAGAGCGTCAAGCCAAATCCAGCAGCCGGTGTTACTGGCGGCATGATTGACAAGACGATGCCTGTTCACATTTCTAATGTGGCTGTGGTTGACGGTAACGGCAAACCATCACGTGTTGGTATCAAACTCGTGGATGGTAAAAAGCAACGTTTCCTCAAAACCACCGGCGCAACTTTAAGCGCATAAGGGGCACGGAGAAATTATGAGCACACGTTTTCAAGAGCACTATCAAGCTAAAGTCGTTGCAGATTTGATCGCCAAGTTTGGCTACAAGTCTGTAATGGAAGTTCCACGTATCACTAAGGTAACCCTAAACATGGGCTTGGGCGATGCAGTGAACGACAAGAAGATTATCGAAAATGCAGTTGGTGATTTAACTAAAGTTGCTGGCCAAAAGCCTGTTGTAACTAAAGCTAAAAAAGCGATTGCAGGTTTCAAAATTCGTCAAGGTTACCCAATCGGTGCCATGGTGACATTGCGTGGCGCACGCATGTACGAATTCTTGGATCGTTTCGTTACTGTTGCATTGCCACGCGTTCGTGACTTCCGTGGAATCTCCGGCAAAGCATTTGACGGCCGCGGTAACTACAACATCGGCGTTAAAGAGCAGATCATTTTCCCTGAAATCGAATACGACAAGATTGATGCCCTCCGTGGTCTCAATATCAGTATTACGACGACCGCTAAAACCGACGAAGAAGCAAAAGCTTTGTTGGCAGCGTTCAAATTCCCTTTCCGCAATTAAGAGGTTAACGTGGCAAAACTATCCCTAATTGAGCGCGAGAATAAGCGCGCAAAAACTGTAGAGAAGTACGCTGTAAAGCGTGCTGAACTCAAAGCAATCATTGCTGATCAATCACGCAGCGATGAAGAGCGCTATGAAGCTCGCTTGAAACTACAGGCACTTCCACGTAACGCAAGCCCGATTCGTCAAAGAAATCGTTGTTCATTAACCGGTCGCCCACGTGGCACATTCCGTAAGTTCGGTTTGGCTCGTAGCAAGATTCGTGAAATCGCCTTCCGTGGCGAAATCCCCGGTTTAACCAAGGCCAGCTGGTAAGCGGCGAAAGAATTAGGAGAACTCATGAGTATCAGCGATCCAATCGCCGACATGTTGACAAGGATCCGCAATGCGCAAGCAGTGCAGAAACCCGTAGTCTTGATGCCGTCGTCAAAAGTAAAAGTAGCCATCGCAAAAGTTTTGCAAGATGAAGGCTATATCGAAAGTTTTGAAATCAAAGGTGAGGCAGCTAAGCCAGTGCTACACATTGATCTCAAATACTATGCAGGCCGTCCTGTTATTGAGCGTATTGACCGTGTATCAACACCAAGTCTACGTATCTATAAAGGCCGTCATGACATTCCAGAGGTAATGAATGGCTTGGGCATTGCAATTATTTCAACCCCTCAAGGCGTAATGACAGACCGCAAAGCACGTGCAACAGGCGTGGGCGGCGAAGTTATTTGCTACGTAGCTTAAGGAGCGAAATATGTCCCGCGTAGGTAAATCACCAATTACAGTTCCTAAAGGCGCTGAAATCAGCATCAACGGTGCAAACATTACTGTTAAGGGTCCATTGGGCACTTTGACACATAACTTGCATCCTTCTGTTGGTTTGAAACAAGAAGATGGCGTATTGACAGTTGTTTTAAATAACAACTCACCAGAAGCTGGTGCACAGTCAGGTACAGCCCGTGCTTTGGTTAACAACATGGTTGTTGGCGTAACTGCTGGCTTTGAGCGCAAGCTCAGCTTGGTAGGCGTTGGTTACCGTGCTGCTGCTCAAGGTGAAACATTGAAATTGCAGTTAGGTTTCTCACATGACATTATTTACAACCTGCCAAAGGGTGTAAAGGCTGAGACCCCTACTCAAACTGAAATCATTATCAAAGGTTCCAACAAGCAGCAAGTTGGCCAGGTCGCAGCTGAAGTTCGCGCATACCGTTCACCAGAGCCATACAAAGGCAAGGGCGTTCGCTACGTGGATGAGGTTGTGCATCTGAAAGAAACTAAGAAGAAGTAAGCGAGATTAGAAAATGAATAAAGACGAATCCAGACAAAGACGCGCTAGGCAGACTCGTATTCGCATTGCCGAAGCTTTGGCAAATCGCTTAACAGTTATCCGTAGCAATACTCATATTTCTGCTCAGGTTTACAGCCCATGCGGAACCAAAGTTGTAGCAGCTGCTTCAACAATGGAAAAAGATTTGCGCCAAGCGATCAAAAACGGCGGCAACGCTGAAGCGGCAAAACAAATCGGCAAGTTAGTTGCTGAGCGTGCTGTTAAAGCAGGCATTGTTGATGTTGCGTTTGATCGTTCCGGTCATCGTTACCACGGCCGTATTAAGGCCTTAGCTGAAGCTGCGCGTGAAGCCGGCCTGAAGTTCTAATAGGGTTTAGGAAAAAAACATGGCAAAAATGCAAACTAAGATGCAAAACGAAGAGCGTGATGATGGTCTTCGCGAGAAGATGATCGCTGTTAATCGTGTAACTAAAGTGGTTAAAGGCGGTCGTATTCTCGGCTTCGCTGCACTCACTGTAGTTGGCGATGGCGATGGCCGCATCGGTATGGGCAAGGGCAAATCAAAAGAAGTTCCAGTTGCCGTTCAAAAAGCAATGGACGAAGCTCGTCGCAAAATGATCAAAGTAACTTTGCGTAAAGGTACTTTGCAGCACACCGTTACTGGTCAGCATGGCGCGTCACGCGTTTTGATTTCACCAGCTAAAGACGGTACTGGAATTATTGCTGGCGGACCAATGCGTGCGATTTTCGACGTAATGGGTGTAACTAACGTGGTTGCTAAGTCACTTGGCTCTACAAACCCATACAACTTGGTTCGTGCAACCATTGATGGTTTGAGCAAGATGAGTACTCCCGCTGAGATTGCTGCTAAGCGCGGTAAATCAGTTGAAGAGATTCTCGGCTAAGACCAAAAGATTAGGAATCTATAAATGACAACATCTAACTCCAAAGTCAAACTGCAATTAGTACGCAGCTTGATCGGTACACGCGAAAGCCACCGTGCAACTGTACGAGGCTTAGGCCTTCGTCGTATCAATTCAGTTTCTGAATTGGAAGACACTCCAGCTGTTCGCGGCATGATTAATAAAGTTTCTTATCTAGTTAAAGTCGTTGGCTAATAACTAGCAAGTAAATAGGCGAAGAATATGCAACTCAATACAATTAAACCTGCAGAAGGCTCTAAGAAAAACCGTCGTCGCGTTGGTCGCGGCATTGGTTCTGGTCTTGGTAAAACTGCTGGCCGTGGTCACAAAGGTCAAAAATCCCGTTCTGGCGGTTTCCATAAAGTCGGATTTGAAGGCGGTCAGATGCCTATGTATCGTCGTTTGCCAAAACGCGGTTTCGTGTCTTTGACACGTCGTCACGTTGGTCAGGTTACATTGAATGACTTAGCAAAAATCAACTTGCCAGAAGTAGACTTATTGGTATTGAGAGCTCACGGCTTAGCTGGTGAGCAAATCAATGCGGTTAAGGTTATCAAGACTGGCGAACTCAAGATTGCCGTAACCCTCAAGGGCATCACAGCGACTGCCGGTGCAAAAGCAGCTATTGAAGCTGCTGGCGGCAAATTGGTTGAATTGGTGTAATAGGTCTTTTAGTAGATATGGCATTAGCACCTACCAATAACGCAAACAGTGCAGCAACAGGCGGCAAGTTTGGCGAATTACGCCAACGCTTGATTTTCCTGGTGCTGGCTTTGCTCGTGTTCCGTTTGGGTGCTCATATTCCAGTCCCTGGCATTGATCCAGACCAATTGGCGCAGTTATTCTCTGGCCAAAAAGACGGCATCTTGGGAATGTTTAACTTGTTCTCAGGCGGCGCCTTATCTCGTTTCACTGTATTTGCTTTGGGTATCATGCCGTACATCTCTGCGTCGATCATCATGCAGTTGATGACGATTGTTGTTCCATCTTTAGAGTCGTTGAAAAAAGAAGGCCAAGCAGGTCAACGCAAGATTACCCAATACACTCGCTACGGCACAGTATTTTTGGCAACATTTCAGGCATTAGGCATTTCCGTTGCGTTGCAAGCCCAGCCAGGTTTAGTAATTAACCCAGGCTTGATATTTGAGCTCAATACTGTAGTTACTTTGGTAACCGGCACAATGTTCTTGATGTGGCTTGGTGAGCAAATTACTGAGCGTGGCCTTGGAAACGGTATCTCCATTATTATTTTCGGCGGTATTGTTTCAGGCCTACCAAATGCGCTAGCAAGCTTGTTAGAGTTGGTTCGCACCGGCTCAATGAATATTATTTCTGCATTGCTCATCGTTGTTATTTGCGTGGCAGTGACTTATTTTGTAGTGTTTGTAGAGCGCGGTCAGCGCCGTATCTTGGTTAACTACGCTAAGCGTCAAGTAGGCAACAAGATTTATGGTGGCCAGTCCTCTTACTTCCCATTGAAGTTAAATATGGCAGGCGTTATTCCTCCAATTTTTGCTTCATCTATTATTTTGTTCCCTGCGACTATTGCCGGCTGGTTTACATCAGGCGAGCCGACCAATATGTTTAGCAGAATTATTAAAGATTTGGCCGCTACTTTGGCTCCAGGTCAGCCTGTGTATACAATTTTGTATGCAGCAGCGATTATTTTCTTCTGTTTCTTTTATACCGCATTGGTATTTAATAGCCGTGAAACTGCCGAGAACTTGAAGAAGAGTGGCGCATTTGTTCCGGGTATTCGTCCAGGTGATCAGACAGGGCGTTATATCGACAAGATCTTAGTGCGTTTGACTCTAGCTGGCTCTATTTATATGGTTCTAGTTTGCTTATTGCCAGAATTCTTGGTCTTGAAGTACAACGTGCCGTTTTATTTCGGTGGTACTTCATTGTTGATTATTGTTGTTGTTGCAATGGATTTCATGGCTCAAGTTCAGTCATATGTGATGCAACAGCAGTACGGCTCTTTGATGAAGAAGGCTAACTTCAAGATGGGCGCTTAACTGAATGTCTAAAGACGATGTAATTCAGATGGCGGGAGAGGTTGTAGAGAATTTGCCGAACGCGATGTTTCGCGTGAAGCTAGAAAACGGACATGTGGTTCTAGGGCACATTTCCGGAAAGATGCGGATGCACTACATTCGTATTTTGCCGGGAGATAAGGTGACGGTGGAGATGACTCCATACGATCTTACGCGTGCCAGAATCATTTTCCGCGCGAAGTAAAGATTAAGTTGTACATATTTTTTTAGAGGTGAGTTATGAAAGTTTTAGCATCCGTTAAGTGTATTTGCAGAAATTGCAAGATCATTAAGCGCAAACGCGTTGTTCGCGTGATCTGTTCTTCAGACGCACGTCATAAGCAGCGTCAAGGCTGATCTGGTTAATTAAGAGGAAATCTCATGGCACGTATCGCTGGGGTAAACATCCCAAATCATCAACATACTGTTATCGGTTTAACAGCAATTTTTGGCATTGGCACAACTCGTGCACGCAAAATTTGTGAAACTACAGGTGTTGCAATCGACAAAAAAGTTAAAGACCTTACTGACGGTGACTTGGAAAAGTTGCGCGATGAAGTAGGTAAATTCATTACCGAAGGTGACCTTCGTCGTGAAGTAACTATGAGCATCAAGCGTTTGATGGACTTAGGTTGCTACCGCGGTGTTCGTCATCGTAAGGGCTTGCCTGTACGTGGTCAACGTACTAAGACTAATGCGCGTACCCGCAAGGGCCCACGCAAGTCTGGTGTGCAACTCAAGAAATAATCAAGAAAGTTTATTGACATGGCAAAACAACAATCCGCTTCCGCCGCTTCACAGCGCGCTCGTAAAAAGGTTAAAAAGAACGTTGCTGACGGCATTGCACACGTTCATGCTTCTTTTAATAACACCATTATTACGATCACTGATCGTCAGGGAAATGCGCTTTCATGGGCAACTTCTGGCGGCCAGGGTTTCAAAGGCTCACGTAAATCAACACCTTTTGCTGCTCAGGTAGCTGCAGAAGTTGCTGGTAAAGCTGCCGTTGAATGCGGTATCAAGAACTTGGAAGTTCAGATCAAAGGCCCAGGCCCAGGTCGTGAATCAGCAGTTCGTGCATTGAACTCATTGGGTATCAAGATCACTGAGATTCAAGACGTAACTCCAGTTCCACACAATGGTTGCCGTCCTCCTAAGCGTCGTCGTATCTAAGCTAGGAAGTTGGCTGTACAAGTTTTAGTAGTTTTTTATTAAAGCCCACTGTTCGCCTGATTTAAAAGGCGAACTCACCGTCGGTCGTAAGACTGCGGCAAAGAAAGGAAAGCATCGTGGCACGTTACTTAGGGCCTAAGGCCAAATTAGCACGTCGGGAAGGTACCGACTTATTTTTAAAGAGCGCACGTCGCGCCCTGTCAGACAAGTGCAAGTTAGATACTAAGCCTGGTCAACATGGTCGTACATCTGGCTCAAGAACATCTGATTACGGTAATCAATTGCGTGAAAAGCAAAAGGTTAAGCGTATGTATGGAATTTTAGAGCGTCAGTTCCGTCGTTATTTCGCTGAAGCTGAGCGTCGTAAGGGTAATACCGGTTCGATGTTGCTTCAGTTGTTAGAGTCACGTCTTGATAACGTTGTTTATCGTATGGGCTTTGGTTCTACTCGTGCTGAAGCACGTCAGCTGGTTTCCCACTGCGCAATTTTGCTCAATGGTAGCCCTGTAAATATTCCATCTATTCAGGTTAAGCCTGGTGATGTAGTTGCTATTCGTGAAAAAGCGAAGAAGCAAGCGCGTATTACAGAATCATTGAATTTGGTTGGACAAATGACTCCCGTTACTTGGGTTTCAGTTGATGCAGCTAAGCTCGAGGGAACATTTAAGCAAGTGCCTGACCGCGAAGATATTAGCGGTGAAATTAATGAAAGTTTGATCGTTGAATTGTATTCACGCTAATTAGGCACTCTCAAGGAAAAAATATGCAAACAAATTTGCTCAAGCCAAAGATTATTTCTGTTGAAGCGCTTACCGCCAACCAAGCTAAGGTTGTTATGGAGCCGTTCGAGCGTGGCTATGGCCACACACTCGGAAATGCATTACGTCGCGTACTCTTGTCCTCGATGGTTGGTTATGCGCCAACTGAAGTAGCAATTGCTGGTGTTGTTCATGAGTACTCCACATTAGATGGAGTTCAAGAGGACGTAGTAAACCTCTTGTTGAACCTCAAAGGTATCGTATTTAAGTTGCAGTCACGTGACGAAGTTACTATCAATTTGCGTAAAGAAGGCCCAGGCGTTGTTACTGCAAAAGATATCGACTTGCCACATGATGTAGAAATCATGAACCCTGATCATGTGATCGCTCACTTATCAGCTGGTGGCAAGTTGGACATGCAGATCAAGGTCGAAAAAGGCCGCGGTTATGTGCCAGGTAACGTACGTCAGTACAGCGATGAAGCTACTAAGATCATTGGTCGCATTGTGTTGGATGCCTCATTCAGCCCAGTAAGCCGTGTTAGCTATGCTGTTGAATCTGCTCGTGTTGAGCAGCGTACCGATCTCGATCGTTTGGTAATGACCATTGAAACAAACGGTGTGTTGTCTCCTGAAGAAGCTATTCGTCAAGCAGCTACTATTTTGGTTGACCAATTAGTTGTATTCGCAGCCCTCGAAAGCAGCGAAGTTTCTGGTGATTTAGCACCAAGCCGTTCATCAATGGTTGATCCTATGTTGATGCGTCCGGTTGATGATCTCGAGCTCACAGTTCGCTCTGCAAACTGCTTGAAGGCTGAGAACATTTACTACATTGGTGACTTGATTCAACGTACTGAGAATGAATTGTTGAAGACGCCTAATCTAGGTCGCAAATCTTTGAATGAAATTAAAGATGTTTTAGCGGCTCGTGGCTTAAGTCTTGGCATGAAACTCGAAAGCTGGCCTCCAGCTAACCTCGAGAAATAATTAGAAAGGAAGCATCATGCGTCACGGAAACGGCTTACGCAAACTAAACAGAACATCATCACATCGCCTAGCGATGCTGCGCAATATGTCCAATTCACTTTTGGAGCACGAAGTCATTAAAACGACTTTGCCAAAAGCAAAAGAATTGCGCATGGTTGTTGAGCCTTTGATTACCTTGGGTAAAAAAGACAACTTAGCAAACCGTCGCTTAGCATTTAATCGCACGCGTGATCGCGATATCGTAGCCAAGCTCTTTACAGAACTCGGTCCACGTTACGCAACACGTCCAGGTGGCTACCTTCGTATTTTGAAGTTTGGCTTCCGTCATGGCGACAATGCACCAATGGCTTTGGTTGAGTTAGTAGATCGTCCAGAAGTTGATGAAACAGCAGTAGTAGCTGAAGAGGCTTAAGTCTCGCTGTTAAAGCAAAAAGCCAGGCTTCGGTCTGGCTTTTTTCATTTATCAGGTTATAAATAGAGAATGTCTGAAAACTTCCCAGTGATTCCCAGTAAGCTTCTAGTGGTGTTAACTAGCCTGCCAGATGCGGGGGCTGCAAAAGCCTTAGCTCGAGGCTTGATAGCGGGGAATTTGGCTGCCTGTGTGCAGATTACGGATGGCGTTCAATCTATTTATCGCTGGGAAGGGAAAGTTTGCGAAGAGCGTGAAGTATTGCTCTCTGCAAAGACGACAAAATCAAAATGGCTTGAGATCTCTGCATTTATTAAAAATACACATCCATACGATCTTCCCGAGATATTGGCATTTTCTCCGGAGCAATATGAAGAACAATACGGCAAGTGGGTTGAGTCTGAGGTAAATTGCAAGTTATGAAATTACATTCTTTTTTGGTTAGAATTTTTGCGCTCTTGCTGCTCATCTCTGCGCAGGTTTATGCGGCGCAAGATTTCTTGCCCCCAGAAAAAGCATTTCGAGTAGAGGCTACTTGGTTAGAAAACTCCAATCAAGTGGAGCTGGAATTTCTGCCTGCTAAAGGCTATTACATCTATCAAGAATCTTTAAAGTTCCAAGTAGGGAACCAGCCCGGGAAGTTAAGTAATATAAGGCCTTCATTACCTATCGGCTTTGAAAAGTTCGATGAAACTTTTCAGAAAAAGTTGCAAGTATATAAAGAGCCATTCCTAGTATTTCTAGATATTAAGCCTGTAGTTGGTCAGCCCGTCCACTTGGAGATCACTCTTCAAGGTTGTGCAGAGGCGGGTATTTGCTATCCACCCATGACCCTGAAGTTTTTACTCGCTGGGCCTGGTGTAAAGGCAGCTCCAATTCCGGATATTTTGGATGCCGCTCCTACGGTGAATACGCAAGAAAATGCTCAATTTAGTTTGGCGGATTTATGGCGTGAGCGCGATGATGTCAATGCGATTGGACGCTTTCTAGAAAGCACTTCTACAGCTTATTTATTTCTAGCCTTCTTTGTCTTGGGTTTAGCTTTGGCATTTACACCTTGTGTGCTTCCTATGTTGCCAATTCTTTCGAGCGTCATCTTCGGAACCCAGGGCGGTAGGGCGATATCTAAGGGCCGTGCTAGCATCCTAGCGCTGGCCTATGTCTTGGGTATGGCCTTGGTGTATGCCTTGGCTGGTGTGCTGATGGCGGCCTTAGGCGGGAGCGTACAGAGGGCCTTGCAAAGCCCTATTGCGCTTGCCACCTTCGCCTTATTACTCTTGGCTCTATCCGGTAGTTTGTTTGGGCTCTATGACCTGCGCTTGCCACAATCATGGCATCACCATGTGGATAGGCTGGCAGGACGTCAAAAGGGCGGTAGCGTGTTTGGTGCTTTTGCTTTGGGGGGTATTTCAACCCTGGTGGCTAGCCCCTGTATTACGGCGCCTTTAGCAGGTGTTCTTGCTTTTATTGCACAAACTGGATCCATGAGCCTTGGTGCTGGACTGCTCTTTGTGATGGCGCTAGGAATGGGTCTGCCACTACTCTTTATTGCTATCGAAGCTCGAATCTTGATTCCATCTACTGGTATTTGGATGGTGTGGTTGCAGCGTACTTTGGGCGTATTGCTCGTTGCTACTGCTGCTTGGATTGCCTCACCTTTAATTCAAAAAAATGAGCCTGTTGGATCTGTAAAAACGATAAATGGACAGACTATTCATAAAGTCGGCGAACTATCTTTTATAGTGATTCATTTACCTGCAGAGCTTGATGTGCAATTAAGTAAAGCCAAGGAAGAAGAGAAAGTAGTCCTCCTCGATTTTTATGCCGACTGGTGTATTAGTTGCAAAGAAATGGAAGTCAATACCTTTGCAAACCCTGAAGTCACCAATCAACTTAAGCAACTGGTTTTATTGCAGGCGGATGTTACTGCGAATAGCCCTGAGAATCAGGCATTACTTAAGAAATTTGGATTGTTTGGCCCCCCCGGAATTTTGATCTTTAATCAAAACTCAGAAGAGCTCAAGGATCAACGCGTGATTGGTTATATGCCGCCACAACGATTTATTGAACGCCTAAAACAAGCTACCGGCAATCAATAAAAATCAGCTTTTTATTTGTTTGATGCGTTTGTTTTAAGCAGGCGTGCGGCTTCGAGTGCAAAGTAAGTCAGTACACCGTCAGCACCAGCACGTTTAAATGCGAGTAGTGATTCCATCATGACGGCATCGTGATCTAGCCAGCCATTTTGTGCCGCAGCTTTCAGCATGGCATATTCCCCGCTTACTTGATATGCATAAGTGGGGTAATCAAACTCTTCACGCACGCGACGTACGATATCCAAATAAGGCATGCCTGGTTTAACCATCACCATGTCGGCACCTTCGCTGATATCTAGTGCCACCTCCCGCAAAGCCTCGTCGCCGTTGGCGCAATCCATTTGATATGTTTTTTTATCTGCCTTACCAAGATTTTTTGCGGAGCCCACAGCATCTCTAAATGGGCCATAAAAAGCAGATGCATATTTAGCTGAGTAAGCCATGATGCGTGTATGAATTAGTTTCTTCGCTTCAAGTGCTTCACGAATTTTTCCAATGCGACCATCCATCATGTCTGATGGTGCAACGATGTCGACACCGGCCTCAGCTTGGGCGACTGCTTGTTGAACTAAGATCGCAGTCGTCTCATCATTGAGAATGCGACCCTGTTCATCGAGTACACCATCTTGACCATGGCTTGTATATGGATCAAGCGCTACATCAGTCATGATGCCTAGATTTGGGAAGCGTTTTTTGAGTTCGCGAACTGCATTTGGAATGAGCCCATTTGGATTAAAAGCTTCTTTACCATCCGGTGTTTTTAATGCTGCGTCAATGACCGGAAAAAGTGCCAGAACCGGAATGCCTAGATCTACGCACTCTTGGGCAACTGGAATTAGTAGATCAAGGGAAACGCGATTAACACCAGGCATTGAGGCAACCGCTTCTGATTTACCTTGCCCCTCTAACAAAAAGACTGGATAGATCAAGTCACTTGCCGAAACACTGTTCTCTTGTATCAGGCGCCGAGACCAATCATCACGACGCATGCGACGTGGACGATGCCCTGGAAAATTAAGCAAAGAGTTAGCTGGTGATTTCATCTTCATGAGTTTCTGCTTCAAATAGCCATTTAATAATTAAATTATCTGCCTCTTCAAGGCCAATCCGCTTGGTGCTGGAGAATAATTGTGCCGTAAGTTGTTTGGATTCGCCGGTACCGTCAGGCAATGCAGGGTCATATTGCTGTAGGCGCTTTGTGACTGCCTCAAGAGCATGCTTGCATTCACTTTTGTTCAATTTGTCGCATTTACTCAGCAAAACATGGATGGGCTTGCCTGTTGGCACAAACCACTGAATCATTTGCTCATCTAGGTCGGTTATGCCGCGTCTAGAGTCCACAATGAGGATCATGCCTACCAACTGCTCTCGCTCTTGCAAATAATCGCTTAGAAGGGCATTCCAGTGGTATTTAGTCTCATGGTTTACGGCTGCGTAGCCATAGCCCGGTAAATCCACCAAATATGCCAATAGGTCATCTTTAGCAAAAACTCCAAAATAATTGATATGTTGGGTGCGCCCAGGGGTTTTACTGGCAAAAGCGAGCCTTTTTTGGTTACAAAGGACATTTAGTGCGCTAGATTTACCCGCATTTGAGCGGCCGGCAAAAGCTACCTCTCGGAGCGGAGTGGCAGGTAGGCAATGGGTGTCATTGACTGTGGTGGCGAATCGGGCTTGAAAGAGTTTAGACATGTCCAGAAGCTATTGTAAAATCATGCAAAATCATGAAATATCTCATGGTGTTGGGTAAAAGGTTGTAAATGCAGGGCCCAAACACTTTTAGGAATTTTTGCCAAGGTAAACATAATGCGTCAAACCTCCCAAATCTCCAAATTAACTAGCTTACGTGCTGGTTTTGCGGTTCTCTCTATTTTCGCTCTGATCGGCGTATCCGGTACAGTTTTTGCTGCTGATGCTGCTCCTATGGCAGCCGCTCCAGAAGCTAAAGCAGAAGTTCCAGGTAAGCCTAAGATTGATCTAGCCGCTGGTGAAGCACTGTATTCAAATGGCGATGCAACTCGTGGCGTAGCTGCCTGTATTACGTGCCATGGACCTAAGGGTCAAAGTGCAATGGGAACATGGCCAAAGCTAGCCGCACAACATCCAGCTTATCTTGCCCGACAGTTAAAAAACTTTAAAGAAGGCGTTCGTGCTAATGCAATCATGATGGGAATGGCTGCTGCCTTAACTGATCAAGATATGTTGAATATTGCTGCTTATTTAGCCCAACAACAACCCTCACAAGGTGTTGCTCAAAACAAAGAGACGATTGAGTTAGGTCAAAGTATTTACCGCGGTGGAATAGCTGCCAAGGGTGTTCCAGCTTGCGCTGGATGTCATAGTCCAAACGGCGCTGGAATTCCTGCGCAGTATCCTCGTCAGGCTGGACAATGGGCTGAGTACTCCAATACTCAATTAATGTCATTCCGTGAAGGTACTCGTAAAAATCTACAGATGAATATGATTGCTACTAAGCTTTCTGATAACGAAATGAAAGCGGTTTCTGATTACATGGCAGGTTTGCACTAATCAGTCAAAGCGTTAAAAAAACCCCGCCATTTAAGCGGGGTTTTTTGTTATGTAAAACTTTACAAAGTTTTTAAATATATCCCGATCACCTGTCGTTAGTTTGGCAAAACTGTTTCTGAAGAAAATAAGTCAGTAGTTTTTTCACGAGCACGAATAACGTAAGCATTTTTTCCGTCAACCATAATCTCTGCAGGTTTAGGGCGTGTGTTGTAGTTAGAGGCCATCACAAAACCATAGGCGCCTGCTGACAGAATTGCCAGTAGATCGCCCTCTTCTACTGCAAGATGACGATCTCTTCCTAGCCAGTCGCCAGATTCGCAAACAGGGCCAACGATGTCATAGGTCAGGGCAGTTGCCGCCTTCTTTTGTGCAGGCACTATTCCATGGTGCGCTTCATATAGGGCGGGGCGCATCAGTTCGGTCATTGCAGCATCAACAATACAGAAGTTCTTTTCAGCACCAGGCTTTAAATACTCTACCGTTGTAAGCAGCACCCCAGCATTGCCTACTAATGACCTGCCTGGCTCTAGTACAACGTCTAGGTGACCAAAACCACGTTCAGCCACTCTATTCAATAAGGTGTTCGTAAACTCAGTGATGTCTGGTGGAGTTTCATCACTATAAGAAATACCAAGGCCACCACCAAGGTCAAGATGGTGAATAACAATGCCTTCTTTTTTCAATTGCGCTACGAGATCCAATACCTTATCTAAGGCATCCAAATAGGGTGCGGTGGTAGTGATCTGGGAACCGATATGACAATCGATACCCACAACATCGATTTGAGAAAGTTGCGATGCTTCACGATAGGTTTTTAAAACCTCGTGATAGGCAATGCCAAATTTATTGCCCTTAAGTCCGGTTGAAATGTAAGGATGAGTTTGCGCATCCACATCAGGATTGACGCGTAAGGAAATTGGGGCGCGGCAATTAAGCTTTATCGCAACCCGATTGATCTGGTGAAGCTCTGCAATCGATTCAACGTTGATGCACTTCACTCCAGCCTGCAGCGCAGCAGCTATCTCATTGGCAGATTTACCAACGCCTGCAAATACTAAGCTTTTGGGGTCAGCGCCAATCGCTAAGGCGCGCGCTAATTCACCGCCGCTGACTAAATCAAATCCTGAGCCCAATTTTTTAAAGCAATCAATCACCGCTAAATTACTGTTCGCTTTCATCGCATAGTGCACGCGTGCACGGCGTTTTCCTTGCGAATCAACACAAGCTTTGTCATATGCTTGGTAAGCCTCGGTGAGCGCTTTTTTGCTATAGACGTAAAGTGGCGTACCAAATTCTTTTGCTAAATCAGCCATTAGAATTTCTTCGGCATACCAATTGCCATCGCGCTCGGTAAATCCAGATAATTCAGGAAGGGGAATTGCTTTACTTGTCATTGCTTGGTCGATGAAGAATTGCTCGGGTTAGCAGAGGGTTGGGGTGGGTATAGCTTGCCTTTGGTTTCTGGCTCCGTAGGAGCGGGCGGAACTGGTGGCACATTTGGCATATATAGCGGCCCTCTTACCCCACACCCTACAAGGGATATTAGAAGGCTAAAGCAGAGGGTTCTATTAAGAATCGCTATCATGAATGTCTCTAAAACGAATGATTGAATATAGCATGCAGGACTCCGGTATGAACCCAAACAATCCAGGCACAGAAACTATTGATGACAAGCAGTTTTATCAGCTGGGAAGCGAATTATTGCAATCCATAGAAGTGGCATTAGAGGCTGCTGATGATGAGCTTGATCTGGATCTAGATGTCGAGCGTCAGGGTGGAAATGTCATCAATATTCGTTTTAAGGACAAAAGTGTCATTGTGGTCAACACTCAACCACCTTTGCATGAGATTTGGGTCGCTGCTAAATCAGGCGGATATCACTATCGTTGGGCTGGAACCATGGCAAAGCCTCTGTGGCTTGATACCAAAACAGGAAAAGAGCTTTTGAGCGACTTAACTGAATTTGCAAGCGCTCAGGCTGGACAGGCCGTAAAGATTAGCTTAATTTAAGCTGCGCCAGTAGCGCTTAATGTTTCAATCACTTGGGCATCAGCTACGCTTTTTATCTGAGCTTTACCAATTTTTTCTAACACTACGTAACGTATCTGCCCGCTCTCGGTTTTTTTATCCACCTGCATGAGCTCCATATAACGTTCTGCGCCAAACTTGGGCGGTGTAATTGGTAAATTCATGGATTGAATGATTTTGGTGAGGCGCTGAACATCTGCTTCGCTGATGTAATTGAGGCGACGTGATAAGTCTGCTCCAAGTACCATGCCGCAACCAACGGCTTCACCATGCAGCCATGCGCCATAACCCATGCCCGCTTCAATTGCATGACCAAAGGTATGGCCAAAGTTCAACGTTGCACGAATGCCACCTTCTCTTTCATCAGCAGATACCACTGCAGATTTAATTTCACAGGAGCGTAAGACAGCGTGTCCCATTGCTTCGGTGTCACATGCCAATAATGGTTTTGCATTAGCCTCGATCCAATCTAAGAATTGGGCATCGGCAATAGCGCCATGTTTGATTACTTCTGCAAGACCGGCAGATAACTCTCTTGGGGGCAACGTCTTTAAGGTATTGAGATCGGCAATCACAGCGACTGGTTGATGAAAGGCGCCGATCATGTTTTTACCAAGCGGGTGATTAATACCAGTCTTGCCACCAACGGAAGAGTCTACTTGGGCAAGTAGGGTAGTCGGAACTTGAATAAAGCGAACTCCGCGCATGAAGCTGGCCGCAGCAAACCCAGTCATGTCACCTATGACACCACCACCCAAAGCGACCAACATGGTTTGGCGATCAGCGCCAAACCTTAAAAGATCATCAAAAATCAGCTGAAGATTTTTCCAGTCCTTGTAAGACTCACCATCAGGCAGAACAATTGTTCTAACAGGTTTACCAAAAGTGCTAAGTGTTTTGGTAAGGTGCTCAGCATAGAGCGGGGCAACCGTAGTGTTACTAACGATATAGATAGAGCTTGCTTTTTCACAGGCACCAAATAAGCTTGCTTGATCAATCAGATCTGTACCAATATAAATTGGATAACTGCGATTACCGAGATCAACTTCAAGTGTTTTCATCATGGCCAATATATTTAAGCGGAAAGTTCGAGCTGCATAATTAAGGTGTTGACTAGTTGATTAACGCTGGGTTTTCCAGTCTCAATCACGTAGTCGGCAATTTCGCGATACAGGGGATCGCGTATGGAATACAAGTTTTCTAGAATCTTTTTGGCATCACCATTTTTTAATAAGGGGCGACCTTCGCCACCTTTAGTGCGATGCCAAAGTTCAATTGGATTGGCATGTAGATAAATGACGGTGCCATGCTCGCTTAATGCCTGGCGATTTTCTGGTGAAAGGATTGCGCCTCCACCGGTTGCCAAAATAACGTCTTGCTCGGCAGTAATTTCACGGATAGCTTGGGCTTCTCTTTTGCGAAAGCCTTCTTCGCCTTCCATTTCAAAGATGACAGGAATTTTTACGCCACAACGTTCTTCGATGACATGGTCAGCATCTAAAAAGCGACGCCCTAATTTTTTAGCCAGTACCTTGCCGACGGTCGACTTCCCGGCGCCCATGAGGCCGATCAGAAAGATATTGTTTGTCGAAGAGTTCACCCCTCGATTTTATTAGGGTTTGTCGAGAACGGTCGGAGTAAGGAAGACAAGCAGCTCAGTTTTGTCTTGTAATTTAGATTTATGGCGGAAAAAATGGCCAATGAGGGGTATATCTCCCAATAAAGGGATTTTCACTTCATCTTCGCGTTCAGTGGTTTGGAAGATGCCGCCAATGATTGCTGTTCCTCCATTTTCAACAGTCACCTCTGAACTCAGGCTTTTGGTGTCAATCGCATAACCCTGCTCTGTTTTCATGCCAACGGTGTCTTTATTAATGCCAACCAGCATGGAAATCTTGCCATCCGGATGAATTTTGGGAAGAACCTCAAGACGGAGGTTTGCCTTTCTGAATTGCAATTTACTGCCATTTTGATTCGACGTTTGGTATGGAAGCTCTGTGCCTTGTTCAATCGTAGCCTTCACTTGATCGCCAGTCATGATGCGAGGGTTGGAGAGAATCTTTCCCTGCCCCTCTGATTCAAGCGCAGAGAGTTCTGCTTGAAGAATTCGACTGGCATTTCTAGAGACAAGGGTTGCGGCTATGGAGGCTGGATTAAAGCCGCTTAATCCAGCTCCGCCCAGGTCGATATTGCCCACCAGTTTTTGCTCTGCGTGACCTCCAATCCCATTGGCTTGGTAGCCAAGCTTAACGCCTAGCTCTCTAGCAAAGCGCTCATCAGCTTCGACTATTCGTGCCTCAATGAGAATTTGCCTTGGGCTATTAATGTGATCTCCTCCAAAGGGAAGGGCAGCATCCTCGCGCCGGAATTTTTGAAAAGCTTGGATTTCTGCATGAGGCCCAATCCAGTAGATTTCTCCATTGCGCACTACCCTCAAGCCACGGCTTGCCAAAATAGAGTGAAGGGCTGTTTGCCAGGGAGTATTTCTGAGGTCTATCGAAATAGTTCCCTGAATTGACTCGCTTAACAAAAAATTGGTGTTTCCCAATTTGGCCATGACTTGCAAAAGCTCTGTCATTTCGATGTCTGTAAATTGCAGACTAATGGGGCTCAGAAAATGATTTTGTGAGGGCAAGCCTCCTACTGCTCGATTGCCTAATAAAAGCATCAATACAGCCATCCAAATGCTGAAATTTTTTAAGCGTTTTTTGATGCTTTTTGGAATGGTTTTCATGGCCCTTTGGAAGCCTTCAAAACCATAGATTTACCTTGGCTATGGGTAAGGGTGACAAGTCCTTTTTCAATATTGCTCAGACGCCATTCCCCTAAAACCTGAGCTCCTTTTTCAAAGACGAGATGGCTTTTGCCTGTATGAAAATAGGCTTGATGGGAGATGCCCATTTGTGAGGCCCCAAGGTAGCGCCAGCGGCGGAGTTCTGACTCATGAGTAGGTATTTGTGGCTTACTGAAAACTCGGATATCTGGTTTTTTCTCCTCTAATGAGTGAATACTCACTTCTAATTCATCTAATGCAATATATAGATCTTCTTGTTCCTGATAGATTTCATCACGCATTAAAGACAACTCTTTTTTTAGTTCGGAGATCTGCTTTTGAGACTCCTCAAGAGCATTTTGAGAGTTGCTATCAAAGGCGTTATAGACAACAAAAAATCCAACAGCTATCGCAATTAAGGCGCCAACAAGGATGACGTGAACCGCCAATCCCTGCGTTAAATTTTTAATCTGACTATGGCTTAGGGACGCCGTGAATGAATTGCCATTGCTTTGACTTGAGGGTCTGGGTGGAATGCTTTTTTGAGGGGGTGGCTTGCGAATTCCATGTGGGTCTGGGATTGCTGGATCATCACCCAGGTCACTCAAAATTTCATCAAAGGATTGGCTGGAAATATGGCGTGCTGGCATGCCTATATTCTTGGTTTTTGAGAGCTAAAAATCCATCGGTCTGGCTTGAACCCTGTGTCAGAAATCCCCCTTTTGCCGCACCCAAAAGAAGGGTTTTGGAGCTTTTAGTGAAATTGTCTAAGCACCCTATAATTTAGACATATGGCCCTACCCCCAAAAGACAAGCCGCCGCTAAATCAGCGTCCCATTCGTCCATCCGATAGACGTCCTCGGCAAGCGCGAGTTGAGCCGGGCTTGCAACGCAAGAATTCAAGTAACCCCCTCGTAAAGGCTTTGTTGATCATCGGCGTAGTTTTTGCCCTAGTGATTACATTGCTGATGGGTTATGCCTTCTTGGTGGCTAAACCTAACCTTCCGAAAATTTCTGCCTTAACTGACTACAACCCCAAGACTCCTCTACGTATCTATACGGCGGATAAGGTATTAATTGGCGAGTTTGGTGAGGAGCGACGCAAGGTAATTCCGTTAAATGAAATTCCTCAAAGCATGCGCAATGCTGTTTTAGCCATTGAAGATGATCGTTTTTATTCTCATGGTGGTGTGGACTACGTTGGAATTTTGCGGGCAGCAGTAACCAATTTGCGTGGACACCTTTCGCAGGGTGCCTCAACGATCACCATGCAAGTGGCGCGCAATTTTTTCCTCAGTAATGAGAAAACGTTTAGTCGAAAAATATACGAAGTACTGCTTGCATGGGAAATTGAGTCTCAATTAACTAAAGACAAAATTCTGGAAATCTATATGAACCAGATTTTTTTAGGCCAAAGAGCGTTTGGATTTTCTAGTGCTGCGCAGATTTACTTTGGCATTGATTTAAAGGACATTACGATCGCTCAGTCAGCGATGTTGGCGGGCTTGCCAAAAGCCCCGTCAGCCTATAACCCCGTCAGTAATTTCCGTCGTGCCAAGATTCGCCAAGAGTACATTCTTCAGCGTATGCGTGATTTGGGCTACATCACGCCTGAAGAGTATCAAAAAGCCATGATTGAAGAGTTGCATATTCGTGGTCTTGGTAATGAGTTTGCAGTTCGAGCCGACTTCCCGGCTGAAATGGTTCGTCAATTGCTCTTTACTCAATATGGAGAAGCAATTTATTCGCAAGGGATTGATGTTTACACCACCATCTTGAAAGCTGATCAAGATGCGGCTTATAAGGCTGTACGCAAGGGAATTTTTGAATACGATTTGCGTCATGCTTATCGTGGTCCAGAAGGCTTTATCGATCTCCCTGAAGATTCCGTGAAACGCCAGCGCGCGATTGACGAAGCATTGCTTGCCTACCCGCAGCTTGATGATTTGCAGTCTGGTGTAGTGCTTGATATTAAGCCGAAAGAAATGCAGGTCATGATTTCGACCGGAGATACCATCACTATTAAAGGTGAGGGCATGAAGTTAGCGGCCGCATCTATTACTGATAGTACTCAACCTAAAAAACGTTTGCGTCCTGGCGCTGTGGTGCGCCTCCTGTCGGACGGCGGCGTATGGAAGCTAGCCCAGTTGCCGCAAGTTGAGGCTGCCTTTGTATCCATGAATGCTGAGACTGGGGCAATTCTGTCTTTAGTGGGTGGTTTTGATTTCCGTCGCAACCAATTTAACCATGTGACACAAGCTTTGCGTCAGCCTGGCTCCTCATTTAAGCCATTCATTTACGCAGCTGCGATTGAAAAGGGCTTCACACCCAGCACGATGGTGAACGATGCGCCGTTATCGATTGGTAGCATGGAAACGGGTAGCCAAGCTTGGGAGCCTAAAAACTATGACGGTAAATATGACGGCATGATGCGTTTACGCAATGCCTTAGCAAAATCGAAGAATTTAGTTTCGGTTCGCATCATTCGCGCCATCGGCCCTTCTTATGCACAAGAATATATTCAGCGTTTTGGCTTTGAGCCAGAAAAACATCCTCCTTATTTAACAATGGCTTTGGGCGCAGGTTCTGTAACCCCATTGCAGATGGCCTCTGCTTATAGTGTGTTTGCAAATGGCGGCTATCGTGTAGATCCATTTTTGATTGACAAGATGGTGGACTCTAAAGGCACCGTCATGTTCGAAGCAAAACCTACTCGTGCAGGCGAGGATGCTCCTCGTGTGTTGGATGCACGCACTGCATTTGTGATGGACAGCATGCTGCAAGAAGTGACCAAGACGGGTACTGCAGCCTCAGCGCGTGGTAAGTTGGGACGCAGCGACATTGCTGGTAAAACAGGCACAACGAATGATTCGCACGATGCCTGGTTTGCTGGCTATAACCCTAAAGTAGTTGCGATTGCATGGATTGGCTTTGATAAGCCTGCGAGTTTAGGTGATCGTGAGACTGGTGGTGGACTTGCTTTGCCAATGTGGATTTCTTACATGGCGACTGCATTAAAAGATAGCCCTCAGATCTCCCGTGAGGTACCAAGTGGAGTAACTCAAGTGGATGGCGACTGGTTTATTCCTGACTTCTCTAACAATGGCGGTGTGCGCGAACTGCAATAGTTCGTTTTCAACATGGCACGGCAAGCTCGCACAGTAATACCAGGCCAAGCAATGCATGTGATGGTTCGTGGCAACAATCGCGAAACACTCTTTTATACGGATCAAGACCGGCGGACTTACTTAGAGTGGTTACGAGAAGCAGCAAGGCAATTTGGTTGTGCAGTACATGCCTTTGCATTAATGCCTAATCATGTTCATTTATTAATGACTCCTCAAAACGAAGATTCGCTTGCTAAGACAATGCAATCTCTTGGACGTCGTTATGCGCAATACTTTAATCAGCAGCATCGTCGGTCTGGAACCATTTGGGAAGGACGCTATCGCTCGTCACTCATTGATCCAGATTATTTTCTGCGCTGTCAGCGTTACATAGAGCTCAATCCCGTGAGGTCTGGATATGAATCTAATCCCCAAGGCTCTACTTGGACTAGTTTTGCAACCCATATTGGAGGTAAAGCCGAGCCTTGGTTGGTAGATCATCAGCACTTTTGGAAGCTAGGTAATACCCCTTTTGAGCGGCAGATGGGCTGGGCTAACTTTGTAAAAGAGGGCGCGCCTCACTGGGAAGATCGCCAAATTACAGAATCACTGATTCGCTCCAAGCCTTGGGTGAGCGATATTTATGCGAAAAAGCTCTTTAAAGACTCACCAGAGATAGCTGCAATTCGGCACCGTGGTCGCCCTAGAAAAATAAACCTAGTAAATTCAATAACTTAGTCAGATAGTTAGTAGTCTAGATACAAGCTAGGGTGTTGAAAACTGCCACTCTGTCCCCATATATTTAATTCATATTGGTGCGGCATCAAATTAAATGGGACAGATTCATTTTATTTCTATTGCATCGGTGTGGGTATTCCCCTATATTTGATCCTCCAAAAGTAATCAGGCCTTTGTCGCCCCTCGGAAATATTATGACTACAAAATTAAATTCAGATCTTCGCCCAATCGCTCAAGGTTTATATGACCCTAGAAATGAGCATGACGCTTGCGGCGTAGGATTCGTTGCACACATCAAAGGCAAGAAATCTCATGAGATCGTTTCTCAGGGTTTACAGATTCTTGAAAATCTAGATCACCGGGGAGCGGTAGGTGCCGATCCTCTAATGGGTGATGGTGCCGGTATCTTGATTCAGATTCCTGATACTTTGTATCGCGAAGAAATGGCGAAGCAAGGCGTGACCTTGCCACCCTTGGGTGAGTATGGCGTTGGCATGATTTTCTTGCCGAAAGAGCATGCTTCACGTTTAGCTTGCGAACAAGAATTAGAGCGCACTGTTCGTCTAGAAGGTCAGGTGGTCTTAGGTTGGAGAGATGTTCCGGTAAATGTGAAATTGCCGATTTCACCAACAGTGCAAATGACCGAGCCATTTATCCGTCAAATTTTTATTGGTCGTGGTCGCGACATCATGACAACCGATGCGCTTGAGCGTAAGTTGTATGTCATCCGCAAGACAGCAAGCCACGCTATTCAAGATTTGCACTTGAAGCATGGTAAAGAATATTTCGTTGCTTCAATGTCAGCTAGAACCATTGTTTATAAGGGTTTGCTGTTGGCTAACCAGGTGGGCGCTTATTACGAAGACTTACAAGATAAGCGCACAGTATCAGCGCTTGCTTTAGTGCATCAACGTTTCTCCACTAACACTTTCCCCGCTTGGGAATTGGCGCATCCATATCGCATGATTGCGCACAACGGTGAGATTAATACTGTTAAAGGTAACGTTAACTGGGTTAATGCACGTGAGGGCGCGATTAGCTCTCCAGTACTTGGCGATGACTTACAAAAACTCTGGCCATTAATTTATCCTGGCCAGTCTGACACCGCATGTTTTGATAACTGTTTAGAGTTGTTAGTGATGTCTGGCTACCCATTAGCACAAGCCATGATGATGATGATTCCAGAGGCATGGGAACAGCATGCATTGATGGATGACAATCGTCGCGCTTTCTACGAATACCATGCAGCAATGATGGAGCCATGGGATGGCCCTGCAGCAATGGCATTTACAGATGGCCGTCAAATCGGCGCAACCTTGGATCGCAATGGTTTGCGTCCAGCACGCTATTACGTAACAGATGATGATTTAGTCATCATGGGCTCAGAGGCGGGTGTATTGCCAATCCCTGAGAGCAAGATCGTTCAAAAATGGCGTTTGCAACCAGGCAAGATGTTCATGATCGACATGGAGCAGGGTCGCATCATTGATGACATTGAATTAAAGGATGCGGTATCTAAAGCTAAGCCATATAAGAGTTGGATCGATGCAGTACGTGTGAAGCTAGATGAGGTTGATGCTAGCAAGGCCGACTTGATAGACGAGAAAATGACTATTCGTCCAGCGGCTAAATTATTAGATCGCCAACAGGCATTTGGTTACACCCAGGAAGACATTAAGTTCTTGATGGCCCCAATGGCCACCAATGGCGAAGAGGCTATTGGTTCAATGGGTAATGACAGCCCATTGGCTGTTCTCTCTAATAAGAACAAGCCGCTCTATAACTACTTTAAGCAATTATTCGCGCAAGTAACCAATCCTCCGATTGATCCAATTCGCGAGAACATGGTGATGTCTTTGGTTTCATTCATCGGGCCTAAGCCTAATTTATTGGATACCAACAACATCAATCCACCAATGCGTTTGGAAGTGAGTCAGCCAATTTTGGATTTTGATGACATTACCAAGATTCGTCATATTGGCCATTACACCAATGGTAAGTTCCGCTCTTACGAGCTAGATATTTGCTATCCAGCTTCATGGGGCAAAGCAGGCATTGAGGCGCGTTTAGCATCACTGTGTGCTGAAGCTGCAGATGCCGTACGTTCCGGTTACAACATTTTGATCGTGAGCGATCGTCAGGTTGATGAGAAGCACGTAGCAATTCCTGCTTTACTCGCAACCTCAGCGATTCATCAGCATTTGGTGCAAAAAGGTTTACGTACCAGCGTTGGCCTAGTTGTTGAAACTGGCAGTGCGCGTGAGACACATCATTTCGCGCTCTTGGCTGGCTATGGCGCTGAAGCTGTTCACCCTTACCTCGCAATGGAAACCTTGGCTGAAATGGCTAAAGGCTTATCCGGTGATTTATCTCCAGAAAAAGCAGTAAAGAACTTTGTGAAGGCAATTGGTAAGGGTCTACAAAAAGTCATGTCCAAAATGGGCATCTCCACTTACATGTCTTACACCGGCTCACAGATTTTTGAAGCAATCGGTTTAAATCACGACATCATTGATCAATACTTCAAAGGTACTCCATCAAACGTTGGTGGTATCGGCGTATTTGAGGTTGCTGAAGAAGCCTTACGCATGCACACATCTGCATTTGGGAACGACCCAGTCTTAACCAATATGCTCGATGCTGGTGGTGAATATGCATTCCGTATTCGTGGTGAGAACCATATGTGGACTCCTGACACGATTGCGAAGTTGCAGCATTCCACACGTATTGGTGCTGAGAAGGGCTACCAGACTTATAAAGAGTACGCCAATATCATTAATGATCAAACCAAGCGTCAAATGACTTTGCGCGGTTTGTTTGAATTCAAGATCGATCCAGCTAAAGCCATTCCTTTGGATCAAGTTGAGTCCGCAAAAGAAATCGTCAAACGTTTTGCAACGGGCGCGATGTCTTTGGGCTCAATCTCTACAGAAGCGCACGCTACATTAGCAATCGCTATGAACCGTATTGGTGGGAAGTCCAATACTGGTGAAGGTGGTGAAGATCCAAATCGTTATGTGAATGAACTCAAAGGCATTCCAATCAAGAAGGGTGAGACTTTAGCCAGCATCTTGGGTAGCGATGTGGTTGAGGCCAATATTCCATTGCAAGATGGCGATTCATTGCGCTCCAAGATTAAGCAAGTTGCTTCTGGTCGCTTTGGTGTGACTACTGAGTACTTACGCTCCGCTGATCAGATTCAGATCAAGATGGCGCAGGGCGCTAAGCCTGGTGAAGGCGGCCAATTGCCTGGTGGTAAGGTTTCTGACTATATTGGTAAGTTGCGTTTTTCAGTTCCTGGCGTAGGTTTGATTTCTCCTCCTCCGCACCATGATATTTACTCCATTGAAGATATCGCTCAGTTGATTCATGATTTGAAGAACGTCAATCCAAAAGCTGACGTTTCTGTGAAGTTGGTATCTGAGGTGGGCGTTGGTACTGTTGCAGCTGGTGTAGCAAAAGCTAAAGCAGATCACGTTGTGATCGCTGGACATGATGGCGGTACTGGCGCATCTCCACTGTCTTCAATCAAGCACGCTGGCTCCCCATGGGAATTGGGCTTAGCTGAAACACAACAAACATTGGTTCTCAATGGTTTGCGTAGCCGTATTCGTGTTCAGGCTGATGGCCAGATGAAAACGGGCCGTGACGTGGTTATCGGTGCTTTGTTAGGTGCTGATGAATTTGGTTTTGCGACTGCACCACTGGTAGTCGAGGGCTGCATCATGATGCGTAAGTGTCACTTGAATACCTGCCCAGTAGGCGTTGCTACTCAAGACCCTGAATTGCGTAAGAAATTCTCAGGCAAGCCAGAACATGTAGTGAACTTCTTCTTCTTTATTGCTGAAGAGGCTCGCGAGATCATGGCCCAACTCGGTATTCGTAAGTTTGATGACTTAATTGGTCGCGTTGATTTGTTAGATACCCGCAAAGGTATTGAGAACTGGAAAGTACACGGCTTGGATTTCAGCAAGATTTTTGCTGAGCCACAAGTTGCTGCTGAGGTTCCGCGTTACCAAGTCTTGACTCAAGAGCATGGCTTAGCCAGCGCACTCGACAATATTCTGATTGAAAAGAGTGAGCCTGCATTAGAGCGTGGTGAAAAAGTTTCTTTCATTGTTCCAGTGAAGAACGTGAACCGCACTGTAGGCGCAATGCTTTCAGGCGAAGTTGCCCAGCGTTATGGGCATGCGGGTCTGCCGGATGACACTATTCATATTCAATTGAATGGCACTGCTGGTCAAAGCTTTGCAGCCTTCTTGGCACGCGGTATCACTTTGGACCTAGTCGGCGACGGTAATGACTATGTTGGCAAAGGTTTATCCGGTGGTCGTGTGATTGTTCGTGCTCCTCATGAGTTCCGTGGCGATACAGCCAAGAACATCATTGTTGGCAATACCGTTCTCTATGGTGCGATTGCGGGCGAGGCTTTCTTCAATGGCGTAGCTGGCGAGCGTTTTGCAGTTCGTAACTCTGGTGCCACAACGGTTGTTGAGGGTACTGGTGACCATGGTTGTGAGTACATGACCGGTGGAACCGTAGTTGTGCTGGGTGCGACAGGTCGTAACTTTGCTGCAGGTATGAGCGGTGGTATTGCTTATGTTTATGACGAAGATCGCTTATTTAATAAGCGTTGCAATACCAGCATGGCGACTTTAGAAAAAGTATTGCCTTCTGCAGAGCAGATTGCCAAGATGCCAAAGTCTGAATGGCATGCTCCTGTTGATGTAAAAGATGGTGGCGAGCGCTTAACGGATGAGCAAATTTTGAAGGGCTTAATTGAGCGTCACTTCCGCCACACAGGCTCTGAGCGCGCTAAAGCAATCTTGGCCGATTGGGATAATGCTCGTGGACGTTTTGTGAAAGTGCTTCCAACTGAGTACAAACGAGCTCTAGGTGAGTTGTGGGAAAAAGCTCAGAACAAAACTGTTGCGGCTTAAGCCACTTGATCAATAAAGACATTAAGAAAAGATACTAAGGATTCGATATGGGTAAGGTCACTGGATTTATGGAGTTTGAGCGCGTTGGTGAAACGTACGAAGCGCCGGTTAAACGCCTCCATCATTACAAAGAATTTGTTGCTGCATTGACTGATGAAGAAGCAAAAGTTCAAGGTGCGCGTTGTATGGATTGCGGCATCCCGTTCTGTAATAACGGCTGCCCAGTGAACAACATCATTCCTGACTTCAATGACTTGGTATTTCATAATGATTGGAAGAATGCATTGGATGTTTTGCAATCCACTAATAACTTCCCAGAATTTACAGGCCGTATTTGTCCGGCTCCTTGTGAAGCCGCATGTACCTTAGGAATCAATAGCACTGCAGTGGGCATCAAGTCTATTGAGCATGCCATTATTGATAAGGGTTGGGAAAATGGTTGGGTTAAACCACAACCACCTAAAACTAAGACTGGTAAAAAAGTAGCAGTAGTGGGTGGCGGCCCAGCAGGCATGGCAGCTGCGCAGCAATTAGCGCGCGTTGGTCATGATGTAACCGTGTTTGAAAAGAATGATCGTGTTGGCGGCTTACTGCGCTACGGCATTCCTGATTTCAAAATGGAAAAGTGGTTGATTGATCGTCGTGTAGAGCAGATGCAAGCTGAAGGCGTCAAGTTTGAGACTGGCGTTTTTGTTGGTAAAGAAGCGATTGGTACTGAAGTAAAAAATTACTCTAACAAAACGGTTTCTCCTGAGCAGTTGATGAAAGATTTTGATGCGGTAGTTATTACTGGTGGCGCAGAGCAGCCGCGTGATTTGCCAGTACCAGGTCGTGAATTAGCGGGCGTGCACTATGCGTTGGAATTTTTGATTCCGCAGAACAAAGAGAATGCAGGCGATTTTAAAAATGAAATTCGCGCAACAGATAAGCATGTAGTCGTTATCGGTGGTGGTGACACAGGTTCAGATTGTGTTGGAACTTCAAATCGTCATGGTGCAACCAAGATTACCCAGTTTGAATTACTCCCTCAGCCTCCAGCAGTTGAGAACACGCCTTTGGTGTGGCCATATTGGCCAACAAAGCTGCGCACCTCCTCATCTCATGAAGAAGGTTGTGAGCGCGACTGGTCTGTTGGAACAAAGCGTTTTGAAGGTAAAAACGGCAAAGTTGAGAAACTCATTGGCGTTCGTTTGGAGTGGAAAGACGGCAAGATGGCAGAAGTGCCAAACTCCGAATTTGAAATAAAGGCGGATTTAGTGCTTTTAGCAATGGGCTTTGTGTCTCCGGTCCAGCAGGTCTTGAATGCATTTGGCGTTGAGAAAGATGCTCGCGGTAATGCAAAAGCAACGGAAGATGGTCAAAATGCTTATCAAACTAACGTTCCTAAGGTGTTTGCAGCGGGTGATATGCGTCGCGGACAGTCTTTGGTGGTTTGGGCAATTCGTGAAGGCCGTCAATGTGCCCGTTCAGTAGACGAGTATTTAATGGGGTCTTCTGTTTTACCTCGATAATGTCGAGGATATGAACAGTGGCCAGCCAAACTCTTTGGATGTAAGCAAGCAAGCTATAGGTGAAGTTATCGTCTCTATTAAAGACGTTAACTTTTCCTATGCTCCAGGTGAGCGGCAAATTTTGTCGGGACTCAATATGGAGTTTCGACGCGGTCAAGTAGTTGCTGTCATGGGTGGTTCGGGCTGTGGCAAGACTACTATCCTTCGTTTGATTGGCGGTCAATACACCGCGCAGTCAGGGCAAGTTCTTTTTGAAGGTAAAGATATCGGCAAGATGAGCGGTGCTGAGTTAATGGCTGCTCGTCGTCGCATGGGAATGCTTTTTCAGTTTGGCGCCTTATTCACTGACCTGAGTGTTTTTGAAAACGTTGCCTTTCCTTTGCGTGAACATACTGACCTTAGTGAAGAATTATTGCGTTCACTAGTATTGATGAAACTTAATGCAGTTGGTTTGCGCGGCGCACGCGATTTAATGCCTTCACAAATTTCTGGTGGTATGGCAAGACGTGTTGCTCTCGCTAGAGCGATTGCATTAGATCCACCGCTGATCATGTATGACGAGCCATTTGCTGGCCTTGATCCTATCTCTCTTGGTATCACAGCGCGCCTAATTCGGGATCTCAATAATGCCCTGGGAGCCACGAGTTTATTGGTTACACACGATGTCGAAGAGACTTTTGCAATCGCAGATTACGTCTACTTTATTGCGAATGGACGGATTGGTGCAGAAGGTACTCCTGAAGAGTTGAGTCGCTCAACCGACTCTTTTGTTAGACAATTTTTAGACGCAGCGCCAGATGGTCCAGTGCCTTTCCATTACCCAGGCAAAAGCTTGGAAGAAGATTTTGGAGTGAGTGCCCAATGACCATACTTCATAAATTATTGAATCTTTTTGGCGACCTCGGATTTTTTGTACGTCGCAATTTGAGTAGTCTTGGCTTGGCTGCTCGCATGTTTGTAGCTGTGATCATGCGCTCGGGATTCTTGCTCAAGAGACCACGCTTGGTAATTGATCAAATTTTGTTTGTGGGCAATCACTCTTTCATCATCATTGCTGTTTCAGGATTATTTGTTGGCTTCGTTTTAGGTTTGCAGGGTTACTACACCCTAAACCGTTATGGTTCAGAGCAGGCACTTGGTTTATTAGTTGCCCTCTCCTTAACTCGAGAGTTGGGGCCCGTCATTACCGCTTTATTGTTTGCTGGTAGAGCAGGCACCTCTTTAACGGCTGAGATTGGTTTGATGAAAGCTGGGGAACAATTGACTGCAATGGAGATGATGGCGGTTGATCCCTTGGGCCGTGTGATTGCACCACGACTTTGGGCGGGCATTATTTCTATGCCAATATTGGCAACGATATTTACAGCGGTCGGTGTTCTGGGTGGGTATTTAGTAGGCGTACCCCTCATTGGGGTGGATTCAGGCGCGTTTTGGTCCCAGATGCAGGGCGGAGTCGATTTGTTCTCCGATATTGGCAACGGCTTAATTAAAAGCATGGTGTTTGGTGTGGCGGTGACGTTTATTGCTCTTTACCAGGGCTATGAATCTAAACCTACGCCAGAAGGCGTTTCGCAAGCGACTACCCGTACGGTGGTGATCTCTTCTTTATCGGTTCTAGCATTAGATTTCTTGCTAACCGCGATGATGTTCTCAAATTAGAAAGAATAAACTGGGGCTCTTATGAGAAAAAGTGCAATTGACGTCTGGGTAGGAATTTTTGTTGCCATTGGTTTGCTGGCAGCACTCTTTCTTGCGCTGAAAGTTGGCAATATGAATGCAGTGTCATTCGCGCCGACATACAAAATTTCTGCACGTTTTGACAATATCGGTGGCTTGAAGCCTCGTGCACCTGTTAAAAGTGCAGGTGTGGTTGTTGGCAGAATTGCCAATATCTCTTTTGATGACAAAACTTATCAAGCAACAGTAGTGATGACGATTGAAGACTCATATAAGTTTCCAAAGGATTCTTCAGCAAAGATTTTGACGTCAGGCTTGCTAGGTGAGCAATACATTGGTCTTGAGGCGGGTGGCTCTGATGATATGTTGACTAATGGCGAAAAGATTTCGCAGACGCAATCAGCTATCGTTCTAGAGAATTTAATTAGCCAGTTTCTTTACAACAAAGCAGCAGACAGCGGCCAAGAAAAGGGCGCAGCAAAATGATGTTGTCCATTTTGCACAAAATCAAGACAACCCTTTTGCTTTGCTTGATTACCGCCATGGTTGGCTGTGCGTCTATTCCTGCTGGTGTGGAGCGCTCCCCCCAAGATCCTTGGGAACCGTTTAACCGCTCAGTATTTGAATTTAACGAAGGCTTGGATGCATATGTACTAAAGCCAGTTGTTACTGGCTATCGTTTTGTATTGCCAGAGTTTGTGCGTGACGGAATTTACAACTTCTTTAGCAACTACAACGATATCTACACCGCCCTTTACAACTTGCTACAAGGCAAGCCAGGCGATGCCTTTAACGATCTTATGCGGGTAGTGGTCAATACGACCATGGGATTGGGTGGCCTTATCGACTTAGCAACACCTGGCGGTCTCGAAAAGCATAAAGAAGACTGGGGACAAACTTTAGGAGTATGGGGTGTGCCCTCAGGTCCTTATGTAGTTCTGCCATTCTTTGGTCCAAGTAATGTACGCGATACTTTTGGTACTGTGGCTGACTTGGAGTCAGACTACCTATTTAGCTTTGTGAAAGATATTGGTCTGCGAAATAGTATTACTGGTTTGCGCGTGGTCAATGCCCGAAATACTTACTATGAAGCTGGCGATTTGCTGGATGGCGCTGCAATTGATAAGTACAGTTTTATGCGGGATGCCTATATTCAGAGACGAGAGTACCAAATTAATGAGGGTCGTGAAGACGAAGAGCCTCTCGTGCCGGTTTACGAGAACCCATACCAATAAGCTAAGCAAGCCAGCAATATAGTGTGAAGCGACTAAAATGAGTTTCAACATAGATAAAGATAGTGGGCGGGAATATGAAAAGCTTTAAACAAATCTTCAGTTTTATCTTTGCAGCCCTAATGCTTGCATCCGGCACTGTTTTTGCTCAAACCCCCGATCAATCAACGCCCCCAGACGTCTTAATTAAAATGGTGGTGACTGAAGTAATGGCAACAGTTAAGGCTGATCCAGATATTCAAAAAGGCAATATTCCGAAGATTGTGGATTTAGTCGAAAAGAAAATTGTTCCGTTTACCGATATGCGCCGCACTACAGAAATGGCAATGGGCCCTAATTGGAAAAAGGCAACACCCGAGCAGCAGGCTCAACTGACATCCGAGTTTAAGAATCTGCTGATTCGCACCTACTCCGGTGCGTTAAGCCAATTGCGCGATCAGACTGTTCAATTTAAGGCTTTGCGTGCTGCTCCAGACGATAAAGAAGTTGTCGTGAAGACGGTGGTGCTTGGTCGTGGCGATCCAGTTCCTTTGGATTACCGTTTAGAGAAAACGGCTAGTGGTTGGAAGGTCTACGATATGAACATCATGGGTGTTTGGTTGGTTGAGGCTTACCGTAACCAGTTTTCCAACCAAATCAGTCAAAATGGTATCGAAGGCCTAGTGAAATTCTTGCAAGATCGCAATAAGCAATTGGCTAGCGCTAAACCAGCCAACTAATTCTTAGATATATAGACCATGCCTTTTCTTTTGCCTAAAAAAGTCACGCAAGAAAATGCTTTGCTTCTGCAAAAAGAAGGCTTCTTAAATAGCCCAAACTTGCGCGTCATTGATTGCTCTGCATTAAAGGATTTTGATTCAACCGTGCTCACCGTTTTATTGGCATGGCAGAAAAAACTCCTGGCTGATGGTCAATCCATCTCGATTGAAAATGCACCAGAAAAGCTAAAAGTCCTCGCTGGTGTTTACGGCGTAAATGTATTGCTAGGTTTGTAATGGCGATGCATCCTGCAATATCTATTCAAAATATATCTAAGCAGTACGGAGCACTCCAAGCTTTAGATGACGTATCTCTCACGATTGAGCCCGGAGAATTTTTTGGCTTGTTGGGGCCAAATGGCGCAGGCAAAACCACCTTGATTTCTATTCTGGCCGGCCTTGTAAGGCCTAGCCATGGTCATGCAGCCATTATGGGCGCTGATGTTCAAAAGGGATTTCGCGAAGCGCGTCGCATGCTTGGCGTAGTTCCTCAAGAGCTTGTCTTTGACCCATTTTTTACTGTGCGTGAGACTTTGCGTTTTCAGTCGGGTTACTTTGGAATTAAAAATAACGATGCATGGATTGATGAGATCATGGCTAATCTTGATCTCACTTCAAAAGCGGATAGCAATATGCGCTCATTGTCTGGAGGTATGAAGCGTCGGGTGCTCGTTGCTCAAGCTTTAGTTCATAGACCACCAGTCATTATTTTGGATGAGCCTACGGCCGGAGTAGATGTTGAATTGCGTCAATCCCTTTGGCAATTTATCAGTCGCTTGAATCAAGATGGCCATACGATTGTTCTGACTACCCATTACCTGGAAGAGGCTGAAGCTTTATGTCAACGCATTGCCATGCTCAAACAAGGCAAGATTGTAGCGCTTGATACCACCGCAAATTTATTGAGTCGTTATGGATCTGTCAAAAAAGACGGTGAAGGTAAAACTGATTTAGAAGAAGTATTTGTCAACATCATGTCAGGGAGCGCTCAATGAAGCATGGCCTCAATCGACCTGCCTTAGAGTACGGCAGCGGTTTCCCGACTTTATTGTTCAAGGAAGTAAAGCGCTTTTATAAAGTGGCTTTTCAGACGGTGGCGGCACCAGTACTGACAGCCGTGTTGTATCTCATGATCTTTGGACATGTGCTTGAGGGCAGGGAAGTCTATGGCCGCTTGAGTTATACGGCTTTTTTAATTCCGGGCCTTGTAATGATGAGTGTTTTGCAAAACGCATTTGCAAATACCTCCTCCTCTTTAATTCAGTCAAAAGTTACCGGTAACTTAGTATTCGTTTTGCTGGCCCCCTTAAGTCATTTTGAGTTTTACTCTGCTTATATTTTGGCTGCTGTATTTCGGGGCATTGTCGTGGGATTGGGTGTGCTCTTAATCACCATCTGGTTTGCTACACCCACCCTGGAATACCCATTGTGGATTTTGGTATTTGCATTCTTAGGCGCTGCGATTTTAGGAAGTCTTGGTTTAATTGCTGGTATCTGGGCTGACAAATATGACCAGTTAGCGGCTTTTCAGAACTTCATCATCATGCCCGCCACAATGTTGTCAGGCGTCTTCTATTCCATTCACTCTTTGCCGCCGGCGTGGCAGGTGGTGTCGCACTTCAATCCATTCTTTTACATGATTGATGGCTTCCGTTACGGGTTCTTTGGGGTATCTGATAACTCTCCTTGGAGTAGCCTGGCAATTGTATTTTGCTTTTTTGTGGTGGTGTCGGTGATTGCACTGCGTCTGCTGCAAAAGGGTTATAAGCTCCGTTATTAATTATTTACACCCTGGTTTTATTAGGAGAAGAAATGCTACCCACCCCAGAACAAATTGAAGGCTATATCAAGCAAGGTATTAGCTGCACCCACATTCAGGTTGAGGGCGATGGTCAACACTTTTTCGCAACAATTGTGAGCCCTGAGTTTGAGGGTAAGCGTTTGGTACAACGTCACCAATTGGTATATAGCGCAATGGGTGATCGTATGAAGGCGGAAGTACATGCCCTGTCAATTAAGGCATTTACACCTGAAGAGTTTGCGCAGAACTCAGCAGCGTAAGAATTGCCCCATTACCCTTTAAGCATTACATCTACAAATTAATAACTAAGTTTTTACTGGAATCGTTTCATGGATAAATTACGAATGGTTGGAGGCTCCCCTCTTAATGGAGAGGTAGTCATAGCTGGCGCTAAAAATGCCGCATTGCCAATTCTGTGTGCTTGTCTATTAACTGATCAACCAGTTGTGTTGCGCAATGTCCCTGATTTGCAAGATGTTCGTACCATGCTCAAGCTCTTGCAAGAAATTGGCGTAACGGTAGATTTTCCAAATGCTGCCGATCATAGTCATATGGTACTGAGCGCGGCAGTTATTAAAAGCTCAGAAGCTACTTATGAAATGGTCAAGACCATGCGCGCCTCTATCTTGGTGCTTGGTCCCCTCTTGGCTAGAATGCACAGCGCTAAAGTTTCCTTGCCTGGCGGTTGCGCTATTGGCGCACGCCCTGTAGATCAGCATATCAAGGGTCTGAAGGCGATGGGTGCCACCATTAAGATTAAGAGTGGCTATATTCAAGCAGAAACCAAGCCTCAATCAGATCGATTGAAGGGCGCCTCTATCTTGACTGACATGATTACCGTAACCGGCACTGAGAATTTGTTGATGGCTGCCACTTTAGCGTCTGGCACTACTATTTTAGAAAACGCAGCGCGCGAACCTGAGGTTGGTGATTTAGCTGAACTGCTAGTGAAGATGGGCGCAAAAATCTCTGGAATTGGAAGTGATCGCCTGGTGATTGAGGGCGTTGAGAAACTTCATGGCGCTGAGCACTCAGTCATTGCGGATCGTATTGAAGCAGGCACATTCTTGTGCGCGGTTGCCGCCACTGGCGGCGAGATCACAGTGAAGCATTGTCGCCCCGATACTCTAGATGCGGTAATCGTGAAGTTAAAAGAGGCCGGCCTTCAAATGGAGATCGGACCTGATTGGATTAAAGCCTCTATGCAGGGTCGTCCAAAAGCAGTCAATTTCCGTACATCTGAATACCCTGCTTTCCCAACCGATATGCAGGCGCAGCTCATGACTGTAAATGCAATTGCATCGGGCAACTCAACCATTACTGAAACGATTTTTGAGAATCGTTTTATGCACGTACAAGAGCTCAATCGTTTGGGTGCAGATATTGCGATTGAAGGGAACACTGCAATTGCTCAGGGAGTAGAAAAACTTTCGGGCGCAATTGTGATGGCTACCGATCTACGTGCCTCAGCCAGCTTGGTGATTGCTGGATTGGCTGCTCAGGGCGAAACCCAGGTAGACCGGATTTACCATTTGGATCGTGGCTATGACCGCATGGAGCATAAGTTAACCCTCTTGGGCGCCAACATTGAGCGCATAAAGTAAGGCTGATGGATAATTAGTCCATGAAATTGACTTTAGCGCTCTCCAAAGGGCGTATCTTCGAAGAAACCGCAGAGATCTTATCCAAGGTTGGCATTGTGCCGCTGGAAGATCCTGAGAAGTCACGCAAACTCATTATTGAGACCTCCAATCCGGACGTTCGCCTCATTATTGTTCGCGCATCCGATGTACCAACTTATGTGCAATTTGGCGGCGCTGATTTTGGAGTGGCTGGATTGGATGTTCTGCTGGAAAAAGGTGCTGATGGATTGTATGTGCCTTATGACTTAGATATTGCCAAGTGCCGCATGTCTGTTGCTGTTCGTGAGGGGTTTGATTACGCTGCGGCAGTAAAGCAGGGATCTCGTTTAAAAGTTGCCACCAAGTATGTCAACTGCGCGCGTGAGCACTTTGCTAATAAAGGCGTTCACATTGATACGATCCAGCTCTATGGCTCTATGGAGCTGGCACCCTTGGTAGGCTTAGCTGACGCTATTGTGGATTTGGTGTCTACAGGAAATACATTAAAAGCAAATGGTTTGGTTGAGGTTGAACCTATTGCCGATATCAGCGCTCGCTTGGTAGTGAATCAGGCTTCGTACAAGCGCAAGCGTACACAACTACAACCTATTTTTGAGTTGCTGAAGTAATCAGTCCTAGCGAAAAGTCCTCATTAATGTCTGCACAAATTAACGTTAAGCGTCTCAATAGTAAAGATGCCGGCTTCAGAGAAATTCTGTTGTCTAGCCTTTCATTGCCTACCGCTGATGATGAGGCTATTGATGCTGCAGTGCTTAAGATTTTGGCAGCAGTGAAAGCCCAAGGTGATGAAGCGGTTCTAGGATTTACAAAACAGTTCGATCGCTTAAATGTTGCAAGCGTTTCCGAATTAGAGGTACCTCGCAAAGATTTAGAGCTTGCTTACAACTCTTTATCTGCAGAACAAAAAAATGCTTTAGATATCGCTTCACAAAGAGTGCGCGCTTATCACGAGCACCAAAAGATTGAAGCTGGTTGCCATTCTTGGGAGTACGAAGAAAAGGATGGAACACGCCTTGGTCAAAAAGTAACTCCATTAGATCGTGTTGGTATTTATGTGCCTGGAGGTAAGGCGGCTTACCCTTCATCCGTATTGATGAATGCCATTCCTGCAAAAGTAGCTGGTGTCGCTGAAATCGTTATGGTGGTGCCCACTCCGGATGGTGCACGTAACCCACTGGTCTTGGCGGCGGCATATCTTGCGGGCGTTGACCGTGTCTTTACGATCGGTGGCGCTCAGGCAGTTGGTGCCTTAGCTTACGGCACTAAAACAATTCCCTCGGTCGATAAAATTGTTGGGCCAGGGAATGCTTATGTAGCTGCTGCTAAGCGCAGGGTGTTTGGCATTGTGGGCATTGATATGATCGCTGGCCCATCTGAAATTTTGGTGCTTTGTGACGGATCTACTAACCCCGATTGGGTTGCAATGGATTTGTTTTCCCAAGCTGAGCATGATGAGCAGGCTCAATCGATCCTTCTCTGTCCAGATGCTCAATATATTGAGCAAGTGCAAGCAAGTATCAACAAGCTCCTCCCTGAAATGCCAAGAGCGAAAGTAATTCAAGCTTCGCTCACAAACCGCGCATTGTTGATTCAAGTAAAAGATATGTCGGAAGCGTGTGAGATTGCTAATGCAATTGCTGCTGAGCACTTGGAGATTTGCGCTGCTGAGCCTCGTAAGTGGGCAGATCAAATTCGACATGCGGGCGCTATCTTTATGGGTAACTACACTAGTGAATCACTGGGTGACTACTGTGCTGGCCCCAATCATGTATTGCCTACTGCACGTACCGCACGTTTTTCTTCGCCACTAGGTGTGTATGATTTTATTAAGCGCTCTAGCATGATTGAAGTCAGTGAGGCTGGCGCACAAACTTTGGGCGCAGTTGCTAGTACGTTGGCTCACGGTGAGGGCTTGCAAGCCCACGCTCGCGCAGCTGAGATGCGCCTCAAAAAGTAAGCCCAAAAAACTTAATTCAGAATTTCTTTTAAAGCAGTGATAAGTTCGTTGCTTTGCTCATCCGTGCCAATTGTTATCCGTAAGAACTCTTCTATGCGTGCGGATTTAAAGTGACGAACGATGATGCCTCTGTCACGCAAGGCTTGGTATAGCTTGACTCCAGCATGCTTTGGGTGACGAGTGAAAATAAAGTTCGCAGTTGAAGGTAGTGTTTCAAATCCTAACGCCCCGAGTTGCTCAACCATCTTTGTGCGCGTTTGAATCACCTTGGCAGAGGTTTCTTCAAGATGCGCTTGATCCTCAACGGCCGCAATAGCGCCGGCTTGAGCAAGGCGCCCCAGTGGATAAGAATTGAAACTATTTTTAACTCGCTCCAAGCCCTCGATTAAATCTGGATGACCAACGGCAAAGCCGACACGCAGACCAGCTAGGGCGCGAGATTTAGAAAGCGTATGGACAACTAGGAGATTTTCAGGACAGCCATCACCACGTAAGAGTGGAATGCACGATTGCGTTCCATAATCCACATAAGCCTCATCAATGACTACTACAGAGTCTTTGTTGCGCGATAGTAAGGCTTCGATTTCTGAGCGAGGAATTGATCTACCCGTTGGCGCGTTTGGGTTGGGGAAAATAATTCCACCATTAGGCACTTTGTAGTCAGCAGTATTGATCTCAAACTTTTCACCCAATGGAATGGTTTTGTAATCAATTCCAAAAAGCTTGCAGTACACGGGATAAAAACTGTAGGTGATATCTGGAAAATGAACAGGTTTACTTTGTTTAAGAAGCCCAGCAAATACGTGAGCCAAGACTTCATCTGAGCCATTGCCTAAAAAGACCTGTTTTGGGTCTAAGCCGTGTAATTTAGCGATAGCCTGCTTAAGTGCCGTGCCTTCTGGGTCGGGATAAAGGCGTAAATCCGCGGTATTGTTATCCTCGATTGCGGCAAGTGCCTTTGGCGATGGGCCGTAAGGGCTTTCATTGGTGTTGAGTTTGACCAGCCGCTGCATTTGCGGTTGCTCCCCTGGAACATAAGGGGTTAAGGTTTGAACAACAGGGCTCCAGAAACGGCTCATGAGGGTTCTCGGGTCAAAAATCAGGATAAAAGTATGGCGTTATCAGTATTTAAATCTCTTCTAGGAATGATATTATGAGGCTTCAATCAACACTTCGCCTCGCGGCGCAATGAAGCATGCGGCAAGCCGACGTCACCCGAAACACTTCGGAAACCAAAATTCAGATTTCCATCAATTTAGATGGAACCGGTAAGGCTGAGCTAGCCTCTGGAGTCCCTTTTCTTGATCACATGCTCGATCAGATTGCCCGTCACGGCATGATCGATCTTAAAGTGGTTGCTAATGGCGACACTCATATTGATGATCACCACACCGTTGAAGATGTGGGGATTACCTTAGGTCAGGCCTTTGCCAAAGCAGTTGGTGATAAAGCGGGGATTACTCGTTACGGCCATTCTTATGTGCCTTTAGATGAAACGCTTTCTCGTGTTGTGATCGATTTCTCTGGCCGCCCAGGCTTGGAATTTAACGTTCCATTTACGCGTGCACGGGTAGGCGACTTTGATGTAGATCTCAGTATTGAGTTCTTCCGTGGTTTTGTGAACCATGCGGGCGTTACTTTGCACATCGATAATTTGCGTGGCATCAATGCGCATCACCAAATTGAAACCGTTTTCAAGGCTTTTGGCCGTGCTTTGCGCATGGCTTTGGCAGTTGATCCACGTGCTTCTGGCTCTATTCCTTCAACCAAAGGCAGCCTCTAATCTAGATCTTCTAGTTGCCCGTTAGATAACAGCAAAGATAGGCTAAATTTTGGCGCAAACCATTGCGATCGTTGATTATGGAATGGGCAATCTCCGTTCTGTGTATCAGGCATTTCATCATGTCGCTCCCAATGACAATGTCTTGATTGCCCATCAGCCAGAGGAAATTCGTTCTGCAGATCGTGTGGTGTTGCCTGGTCAAGGAGCAATGCCTGATTGCATGAAGCATCTCGAAGAATCGGGATTATTAGAGGCCTTATTAGAGGCATCCAAAACTAAACCGCTCCTGGGTGTTTGTGTAGGCGAGCAAATGCTATTTGACAGAAGTGCAGAGGTTCGCGCTACTGAGCAATGGACACCATGCTTGGGTTTGATTCCTGGGGAAGTGCGTCGTTTTGATTTGGCCGGCAAGAAGCAGCCAGATGGATCTGCTTATAAAGTGCCACATATGGGCTGGAATCAGGTACGTCAAGATCAAAAGCATCCTATTTGGTCTGGCATCCCTGATTTGACGAGCTTTTACTTTGTGCATAGCTACTATGTTGTACCGCAGCGCAATGAAGATGCTGCTGGCTCTACTGAATATGGTGATTGGTTTACTTCTGCAGTGGCGCGAGATAATATTTTCGCTACACAATTCCATCCAGAAAAAAGTGCAGAATACGGATTAAAGCTTTATCAAAATTTTGTTTCTTGGCAACCTTAATATTTATTACCCTTTGCTATGCTGCTGATTCCCGCAATTGATCTCAAAGACGGCCACTGTGTTCGACTCGAACAAGGTGACATGGATAAAGCCACAGTTTTTTCTGAAGACCCCGGCGCGATGGCGGCACATTGGATTAGTAAAGGTGCGCGACGTTTGCATCTGGTCGATCTAAATGGCGCATTTGCTGGCAAGCTCAAAAATGAGTCTGCTATTAAATCGATTCTCAAAGCGGTTGGTAATGAGATCCCTGTGCAACTCGGTGGCGGCATTCGTGATCTTGAAACGATTGAGCGCTTATTGGATGATGGCATCAGCACGGTCATCATTGGTACTGCAGCGGTTAAGAATCCAGGCTTCGTACAGGATGCTTGCACAGCATTTCCAGGCCATGTCATGGTTGGTTTAGATGCGCGTGATGGCAAAGTGGCGACTGATGGCTGGAGCAAGATTACTGGTCATGAAGTGATTGACCTTGCCAAGAAATTTGAAGACTGGGGCGTAGAAGCCATTATCTATACCGATATTGGTCGGGATGGCATGCTCAAGGGTGTGAACATTGACGCTACGGTCAAGTTGGCTCAAGCAATACGCATTCCTGTAATTGCCAGTGGTGGCCTATCAAATAACCAAGATATTGATGCACTCTGCAAGGCCGAAGAAGAGGGTGTCATGGGTGTTATCGCTGGCCGCTCTATTTATGCTGGCGACCTGGATCTTGCAGCCGCTCAAAAATATGCTGATGAATTAACACTCAAATATAAAAAGAAAATTATCTAGTGTTAACCAAGCGAATTATTCCTTGTCTTGATGTCACAGCAGGGCGCGTAGTTAAAGGTGTGAACTTTGTTGGTCTGCGCGACGCAGGCGATCCCGTTGAAATTGCTAAACGCTATGACACACAAGGCGCAGACGAACTCACTTTTTTGGATATCACGGCAACCTCGGATGGGCGTGATCTGATTTTGCACATTATTGAAGATGTTGCTTCACAAGTTTTTATTCCCTTGACTGTTGGTGGTGGTGTGCGCGCGGTTGCTGACGTGCGTCGCTTACTCAATGCCGGTGCAGATAAAGTGAGTATGAATTCTTCTGCTGTTGCTAATCCGGATTTGGTGTCTGACGCAGCTGCCTATTACGGCTCTCAATGTATTGTGGTGGCGATTGATGCCAAACAAACAGAGGCTGGCAATTGGGAGGTATTCACGCATGGCGGCAGAACAGCTACCGGCATGGATGTGGTTGAATGGGCTAAAGAAGTTGCCAAGCGCGGTGCCGGAGAAATTTTATTAACCAGTATGAATCGCGATGGTAGTAAAGACGGCTTTGACTTGGCACTAACTGCCGCAGTTAGTGATGCTGTTTCTGTCCCGGTGATTGCTTCTGGTGGTGTGGGTAATTTGCAGCATTTAGTCGATGGCATTACCAAAGGTCATGCAGATGCAGTATTGGCTGCCAGCATCTTTCACTATGGTGAATACACCGTAGGCCAGGCAAAAGAATATATGGCCGCCCAAGGAATTCCGGTTCGGATTTAGTTGGGGTTATTAAGCGCTAATCGCCATATGCGCGATAAAGGCGGAGCGGTTTTCACCAGCAGATTTGGCCTTAGCATCTAATCTTGCTAGAACCCTTTTTGGTAAAGAAATATTTACTCTTTCGATATCGTCCGACAGTAATGCCGGGTCAATCTCAGCAATTGCCCAAATATATCCTTTGAACTCTTTCTTCTTTTGCAGCTCGGTAATAGAACTGGGCTTTGGGATATCTTCGCCCGCGTCTAATGCAGCCTCAATCCAAAGCTCAATCGCTTCTTTGGCATTCTCAATAGCCTCATCAATTCCACTGTCAGCGGCAGAAAAGCAGCCTGGCATGTCAGGAACAATCACACCCCACACCAACTTATGCCCACCTGGTTCAATAGCAATTGGATATTTCATTGTTCATCCTTCTATTTAATTCCTGCTTGTTTCAGTAGTTTTTGAACCAATCCAATTCCTAGATCTTTTTTGGGATGAGGAACCGTAATGTGCCCAGCTTTGCGGGGGTGGTTAAAAACATGATGAGACCCTTTTGAGCCCCGCAAAACCCAGCCATCTTTTTCTAATGCCTTGATGAGTTCTTTGCTATTCATCCTCGAATTATAAATTTTATACACATCATACACACAAACAGGGTTATTGTCCAGAAGGTGGGTTGGGCTGTTGCAGTAAGCCGTAGGCGATTCTTATTTGGGTGACTCTTAATAATTCTGTCAAAATCGGATAAATGTCAGATACAAATAAAAACTCACTAGACCAGGGGCTATTAGCAGCGGTGACTTGGAATGATCAAGGATTGGTTCCAGTAATCGCCCAAGAAGTTGGCAGCAAGGATATCTTGATGATGGCCTGGATGAATCGCGACGCCTTATTGGAAACCTTACGCTTAGGCGAGGCAGTCTACTGGACTCGTTCCAGACAAAAACTGTGGCACAAGGGCGAAGAGTCTGGCCATACCCAGAAAGTAAAAGAAATTCGTCTGGATTGTGATGGGGATACGATTTTGCTGATGGTTGAGCAAAAAGACGGGATTGCTTGCCATACGGGTGAGCATAGCTGCTTCTTTAGGGAGTGGGATTCTGTAAGCTCAAATTGGCAAAAGATCAGTAAAAACTGACCCAAATAAATATTTATGGTCTGTATTTCCACTTTATAGTCGTTTAGAATGGTATATACTTTGATATATACCAAGGAGGTAGAATGATGGGTCTAACAGCAAAAATCTTCATGAATGGGCGCAGTCAAGCCATACGCCTACCTGCTGCATTTCGCTTCGAGGAAAAAGAGGTTTTTATTCGACGTGATGCCATTACTGGTGATTTAATCCTCTCCAGAAGACCTGAAAACTGGGATAGCTTTTTCTTGGCCCTTGAAACTACAGATATACCTGCAGATTTCTTAAGTCCCGAAGATCGAAATCAAGGCTTGCAAGAACGAGACCCATTTATTGGGATCAATGAGTGATGAGATATATGCTCGACACCAATACCGTAAGTAGTCTCCTTAAGAAAAACCCAGTGGTAAGTAGAAAAATCGCTAGTGTTCCCATGGAAAGACTATGCTTGTCAGTTATATCTGAGGGTGAAATTCTCTATGGTTTGGCAAAAAAGCCAAATGCAAGGAACTTACATTTGGTTGTGCAAGAGTTTTTAAGGCGAGTGGATGTTTTAGTTTGGGATACCGATGTAGCCGAGCATTATGGTGTTTTAAGGGCCCAGTTAGAGGGTAATGGAAATGTGTTGGGCTCTCTTGACATGCAAATTGCAGCACATGCTTCTCAGCTTGGGGCGGTTCTGGTAACGAATGACCAAGCCTTTAAAAGGGTTGGGAATTTAAGGGTAGAGGATTGGACTGTATAGTCTGGAAAACATATTCATGGATAAGATATTGAATTCAGGCAAAAAAATAGATGCTGGGCTAAGTCATTTAGCTGATGTAGTCGATCAACGTCGTGATGCGTTTAAGGCGGGCCAAGCAGATCCCAAAACTTCATATACCGCCTTGCTCTTTTCAAAGGGTGATGACGGGATCTTGAAAAAGATTGGCGAAGAAGCGACTGAGGCTGTGATGGCGGCAAAAGATGCTCGCAATTCTAATTTGGCGGCCGATCAACAAAAGCTCTTGGTGGGCGAAATGGCTGATTTGTGGTTTCACTGCTTGATTGCTCTATCTCAATTTAATTTGCGCCCAGAAGATGTGATTGCTGAGCTTGATCGTCGCTTGGGCACTTCTGGCATTGAAGAGAAGGCCGCTAGAAAAGCGGCTGGAAAAGAGTAAGTACGGATAAATACGAGAAAAAGTATGTCACACGATCCTAATTGCCTGTTTTGTAAGATTTCTCAAGGTTTAATTCCCTCCCAGAAGGTCTACGAGGATGAGGAAATCTATGCTTTCAAAGATATCAATCCAGCAGCGCCAGTCCATTTTTTGATGATTCCTAAAAAGCACATCCCCATGCTGGAGTCAGCAGAAAGCGTAGATGCTCCTTTGCTGGGTAAAATGATGGAATTAGCACCCCGTCTTGCCAAAGAGCAAGGTTGTCGTCCTGGTAAGGATGGTGGCTTTAGGTTGATGGTGAACAATGGTGCGGATGGTGGGCAGGAGGTTTATCACTTGCACTTACATGTGATGGGCGGTCCCCGCCCCTGGAAAAAATAATCCAAGGAGATTAAAGATGGGCTCATTTAGCATTTGGCATTGGTTAATTGTTTTGGTTATCGTGATGCTGGTATTCGGTACTAAAAAATTACGTAATATCGGCCAAGATTTAGGCGGCGCTGTAAAAGGTTTCAAAGATGGTATGAAAACCTCTGAAGAGCCTACAGAAAACACTAAGGATCAAATTCAACAAAGTTCTGCAACAGCAGAAAAGACAGTTGATGTGCAGGCTAAAGACGTCAATAAATAAGTAACAAATAAGCAATAAACAACTGAGGCGCGATAGAAACACATGCAGCTTTTAAACGACTGGTTAAATGATTGATCTCGGAGTTTCAAAGCTTGCGCTGATTGCTGTAGTTGCTTTGGTGGTAGTTGGTCCAGAGCGTCTACCTAAAGTGGCTAGGATGGCTGGTAATTTGTTTGGGCGCGCACAGCGCTATATGGCTGACGTGAAGTCTGAAGTCAGTCGTCAGATGGAAGTAGAAGAGTTTAAAAAGTTTCGTGAAGAAACTGCCGCTACGCTGAAGGAAGTTGAAAACAGCATCGGCTCTACAGTTAAAGAAGCTGGAGCCAATCTCAGTGATCAAGCGGATATCTTTGAAACCAGCTTTGAAAAGCCACCCCTCGATGAGAAGGAAGTGCTGCGCAAAACTAAGCGCCAAGGCCGGAATAGTTGGGGTGTACGCCGCGCTGCAAGGCCGGTTTGGTTTAAACGCTCTGCTGGCATCCGTACTCGCGTGCAATCTGGTGCTGCCAGAATGAAGCGCTTTCATCACAGTGCTCTCAAATAAAAATAATCAGTAAAAGTAAAAGTAAAAGAATAAAAATATCTACGCATGACTGAAAATAATTCAACTGAAGACTCGGGATTACAGGAAACGTTTCTATCCCACTTATTTGAATTACGTGATCGCGTAATCAAGTCAGCATTAGCAATCATTGCTGTCTTTGTATGTTTAGTCTATTGGGCGCCAGATATTTTTCACCTGTTTGCGCAACCATTATTAGAGGCCTTGCCTGCTGGCGGAAAAATGATTGTGACTGATGTCACGGGCTCATTCTTTGTGCCCATGAAAGTCACTATGCTCGTGGCATTTCTGATTGCGTTGCCTGTAGTGATGTATCAGCTCTGGGCATTCATTGCGCCTGGTCTGTATTTGCACGAAAGAAAACTCATTCTGCCTTTGGTCGTTAGTAGCTATACCTTATTCATTGCTGGTATGGCGTTTGCTTACTTTTTAGTATTTCCAACGGTATTTAAGTTCATGGCTAGCTATAACGCACCCTTGGGTGCGGAGATGTCGACCGACATTGATAACTATTTAAGTTTTGCCATGACGACCTTCTTGGCGTTTGGTATTACTTTTGAGGTGCCTGTTGTTGTGGTTGTGCTCGTTCGCATGGGCATGGTGCCTCTGGCTAAGCTCAAGGAAATTCGCCCTTACGTTATTGTGGGCGCCTTTGTCATTTCAGCGGTTGTGACACCGCCCGATGTGCTCTCGCAATTACTGCTAGCGGTACCAATGACGCTGCTCTACGAGTTGGGCTTATTGGTGGCACGTTTTTATGTGCCCAAGCCATCTGAAGAAGATGCAGCAGATCAGTCGACTTCTACGCCTACTTGATTCTTAGAAAAAGTATTCGTTAGCCACTTAGTGACGCGGTCAAAGCGATAGCGTCTTTGTCTTAGGTTGCCCTCAAGATCTATTTCTGATCCTGCAAATGCTTTTCCAGCAGCCAAAAGGGCGCGACGTTGTTGGATAGTTTCAATCTGAATCAATCTAGGCAAAATTTTTGGTAATTCCCAGCGAATATCCACCACTACACAATGCTCATGCTGTAGCTGGCCTACCTCAGACAACAACAGCTCTGCTTTACTGAAGTTAAATTGGTTTGCAATGATGAGGCGATAACAAAGTAGGAACCAATCTTCATTGAGCTTGTGTTCAGCATGATGATTAATCGCTTCTTGGGCGCATTGGGCTAATTCAAACCATTCATTCAATTTGGGATTAGGGCAACTTTCTAAAATTTTGCTTAGCAATTCTTTTGCTTCCGGCACACCTTGCTGGTGTGCTTGCCATACCCAATAAGAAGCTTGAAGACCGCGAACCTTCTCTTCGTTCTTTTCGCGCTTGCGCCAAAGATTGGCGCCTTTACGCAACTGCGCTTGTGGATGGCCAAGATCAGCAGCGCGATCGATGGCGCGATCACTCTCTGCAGCGTTGTAACCAGAGAACTGTGGGCGGCGATAAATTTCACCAAGTGCATACCAAGCATCGCGATCACCATCTTTAGCCGCAAGCTCTAACCAATAGGCTGCTTTCTTCAGTGAGGCATTTGATTTTGTTTCGGCCGCTTCGATTCTTTCATCGAGTTGTGCAAGGCGCAGGCCCAAAGTTAGTTTTGCAACAGTTAAACCAAGCTCAGCTGCCTGGATTAATGCGTCTTCATTTTGTTCGTTAAGCCAGACTTGCCACAATGAAGATAGCGCTTCATTCTTAGGCTGCAATTTAATCAGGAGCTCTTTTGCGCTAGGTCCAAAACTAGACTCACCTTCAGCGAGCTCTTGCAAATATTGCTTTGCTAATTTTTGAAGCCCTCCCAGGTCTAAGTTATTTATTTTTTCTAGCGTAGGCGAAGGCTCTCTTTTTGCTCTATTAATTAGCCAGTCCGACAGCTTTGATTGGATTTCAAGGTTGCTTGGATTAATTAATAAATTAACGAGTTGCCACTTCGCTGCCAATTTCGGTTCTGAGTCGCCCGTAGCCTCAGCTAAACCCCAAAAAGAGTTCCAGCCAAATTCAAAAGCAGGGGAGTTGAAGGTGCTAGCTAGCGGGATATTGGCTACTTGAGACAAAACATTAAGGATTTCAGGGGCGCTTGAGGTTTGGGATTCAAGCAATTGATTTGTAATAGAAAAATAAGATTTTTCTAGCCAAATCAATGCGTTAGCGGGTTGAATGGGGGTTTTAAAAGCACCAGTTAAATAGGCTTGAGCCAATTTTTGTTGCGCCGATACATCACCCAAACGGGCTGAACTAAGGATTTTTAAGAATTCGCGACTTGCCATATGACAATTTTGGCATCTGGAGCCTATAAAAGACAGAAATCGATGGTCTTGTTGCCGAGATACAACGAAGAAAGCCAAAAAACTACCTTTTGACAAGCAAAAAGAACTCCTAAATACCCTGACCCCCAGTCTAGCGGGGCAAAAGAAGCAAAATTCATTGGTCCCAGTTTTATTTGGGCATTACTTTTAATTTTTGGAGATTTAAAGAATGAAAAAATCGCTATTAGCAGTTGCAGCTATCGGTGCTTTCGCATCTGCTGCTCAAGCTCAGTCCAGCGTAACCGTATACGGTATCTTGGACGTTGGTTACATCGGTGGAACTACACGTATACAAGATTCAGCTAAAGGCAACACAGCTGGCTACAACAACGGTACAGCAAAAGCAACAGTGAACCAATTTGGTCAAGGTGCTGAGCAAACTAACCGTTTAGGTTTTAAAGGTGTTGAAGATTTGGGTAACGGCACATCAGCTTTCTTTACTGCTGAATTTGCATTGGCTCCACAAGACCAAGCTCTCTCTGGTAACACAAACGGTGGCTTGTCTAACCGTCAAACTTTTGTTGGCTTGAAAAAGAATGGTATTGGTCAAACAGCTATTGGTTTGCAATACACACCAATCTTTAATGCTGCTGCTGCGACTGACGTTGGCCAGTTGAACAACATGACTGGTAACGTAATTTACGCTGGTTCTACAGGAATTACTTCTGCTGGTGCTGGTACAAACAACCTTGGATTCACAAACCGTACAGCGAACACATTGTCAGTTCAGTCTGCTAACTTTGGTGGCTTCACAGGTTCTGCTATCTACACATTGAATAACAAGAACCAAACTGAAACTATTTCTGCTACTCCTGCTACTGTAGGCGGCAATACAAATGCAAGCGGTTGGGGTTTAGGTGCTGATTACACATACAACAAGTTCTACGTAGCTGCTGCTTACCAAGCTCTCAAGCAGTTGACTGTTGCTGATGGTACATTGGCAAACACAAACACTTGGACAAATGCTCAAGCTGCTGGTGCTACTGCAGCTCAAGGGTTGGCTTCTGGTAACGCTGTTAACGTACAAGACAACCAGTTCTACGCTGGCGCGACTTATGACTTCGGTATCTTGAAGGCATACGCTCAATACGTTTCACGTAAAGCAACTTCTACAATTTCTACAAACTACTACGCTAAGCGTCAAGCTGAGCAGATCGGTGTTCGTAGCTACATTACTCCAACAATCGAAGCTTGGGCTTCTGCTGGTTTAGGTCGTTACACATCATTCGGTGGTACTAGTGCTCAACCAACTGCTAACTTCAATGGTTGGCAGTTAGGTTCTAACTACTACCTCAGCAAGCGTACTAACTTGTATGCAATCTATGGTCAAACATTGACATCAACAGCTGCTATTGCTGGTTCAACTGTTAGCTCTGGTTTGAACAACTACGCTATTGGTGTACGTCACACTTTCTAATTTAAAGCTAGCGTAAGCTAGTGAAAAAATTAGGTTGGTATTAAATTAACCCACTGTGGCAACACGGTGGGTTTTTTTGTCTGTAATTTGTGCATCACCATTTGCGCATAGCCTCTCATCCCCACACCACTCGGTTTTGTTTTTACACATATTTCACGCATAAACCACTGTTTTTTGCGTGTTTTTACGCATTCAAGGTTTCAGTGCGTTTGTCCGACGCTGTTGTTCCTTGCGTTTGCGTTCATTGTCACGCTGTTGTCGTTGCCGTTCTCGTTCCTGCTGTAGTCGTTGTCTGTCACGCTCAACACTTTTCTGTAGTCCGTGTATGCGTGCTTGCGCTGGATTGAGTGGGGATTTTGGTTTGATAGGGCGGAGGGTGATTTCGTATATGCGCATACTGTATTTAACAGCGACCAAACAATATCACTCACCCCCACATTATTCACGCATACCCCCACTAATACTTTCGCACACCCTACACTTTAGTTTGATGCTAATGTGTAGCCCAGCACATTACCTACACCGTATTGCGCTTCACCCAAGCGTTTTGCGAGATAGTCGTTTTCAGCATACACCAGCGTGTTTGCTGTTTGTGTTTGACTAATGCGCACCCACAGTCTGTATTGTTTCATTTTGTAAATCCTTCACGCAGTTTAGTTGCCGCATTTTCAATCGCTGTATCTAACTCGCCAGCACTTACAGCCGTTTTGATTACATCCAAAACTTTGACTAAATCCTTCTCCGTGCCAACTTCTACAGCAAACTTGCCTTTACCCAACTCCAACACTTTGCTACCGTAGCGCACACTGATTGCCAGTTTGCCGTTGTCTGTAACAAACCACCACGGCTTTACACGCACATCAGTTTCCACTTGTTTGCGTGCGCCTGTATCAATATCAGCAACACTGCGGAACTTTTTGACGCTAAAACTTGTGCCAGTTTGTTGCGCCCGTGCTAACTCTGTTTGTTGCCAGATGCGTTTAATCAACTTATTCCTGCGCTGTAGCACTTGCGGGATTTGTGTCGGTTTCTTTGCGTCCGTTAGCTTTAGCGTGTTTAAGTTACTCATTTGTATATCCTTTTCTGTTGTTTGTTGTAGTAACTGTAGTTTCGGATTTACCAAACTCGCAACCTCTTTTTGCCTTCGCATATTTTTTGTCCAAAATCACGCAAAACCACCTAATATTGCGCCAGATTTAGTTACATATTGTTTGGTCGTTACTAAATAAATGTATGAACGATATTACTTACAACATACAAAGACGAGAGAAGCGTGACACCGAACTTGCTGACGCTTGGTTGCGTGGCATTGGTGTAGATGTAGGCAGTTTTGGAACAACTAAACCGAACTTACTCAAAGCGCAACAGACAGCTACTAAACTGCTAACTGAACATATTGGTGTTTTGGACAAACCTACTAAACGCTTTATTGATTATTTCCAGTCACGCTACAGTTGCGTTAAAAAGCGCAAACACATTACGGACGGCGATTGTTTCCGTATTCTAAATCTACACAGTCGCATATTGCGCGGTGAGTATCGCAGTAACAGGAACAAACGCAGAACAACACAGGCACGATCACAGAACTAATCAGGCACATTCAAAACGCAGATAAACACTGCGCTAACAAAGGTAAAAACTCCACTTGTAATATAACGGCTAATGCGGTGGAACTTGCGACACATACACTGTAGAGTTGTGTCGCACATAAGTTGATGCCGAAGTTTTACTACAAGCGCAAACCAATGCCACAGTAGTTTGGAAGTTTCAATACATCAGTCTTCCATATTAAAAAACTTTCTACAGTGCGTGTGACAGTCTTTTTACCGTCACGCACAGCGCAACGACTAATAGCGACAGATTCGTCCCCGCTATAGCCGTTGCGTGATCTAATCATTCTCCGTCAATCAAACAGCACCAAAAGCAACTGCGTTGCTTTCGGCTTTCTTCTATTATGTTTATATGTGTTGGGAAGAGATAAATGTGTGAGCGCAAGCGATACACAAGCGAACTGCGTTCGCTTTCACACTACCAGTTAGATATAAATCACCAGCACCACAGATCTTGAGCACCTAAAAAAACTGCGCAACTAAAAATACAGGACTACGAACTGATTTTGGGTAGCACTACGCAACAGCACATCAAATCCGTCGTGTATGCGTTTTTTTTCGGGTTTCGTAGAGCGTAGTAGCAGATTGACACATACGCACGCTGTAGCGTGTTTTAACAAGTCTTGTTACTTAAACTGCGCTCTGTAGTCAATATGCCACATTCATCACGCATTTTTGCGGTAAATACACGACCAAAGAGAAGTTACAAAGTCACAACACCACGACGCAACCAGTTGTTTTTCAACAGATTGCGCCACTTACACAGCGCAAAACTGTTTCGGTTGCTCATTTGCTACCAAAGAACACATACTTATTACGCACATATTATTAGGAGAACGCAATGGCACAGGCAAAATCACTGACGCAACAAGATATTGATAAAGTTTTAACTTACATCGCATCAAACACGAACGCTACACGCAACAGGGCGATGTTTTTGCTGACTGTTTTGGCTGGATTGCGTGTATCGGAAGTAGCGCAACTGACACTGGGTGATGTGCGCAACAGTGACGGCACTGTTAAATCCCAAGTGTTTTTGAGTAGCGATCGTGTAAAACACGGACACGCACGCACCGTGTTTATCAGCACACACTTACAGCACGAACTTGCCACATACCTTGCTACACGCACAGCATTTGACGACACATTTCCGTTGTTTAACACGCTACGAGGCGCGCGGAAGGCATTTACCGCTTCCACACTTACACAGCACTTCCACTATCTGTATCGTCGTGCGTTAGTGTTCGGTGCCAGCTCACATTCAGGCAGACGCACATTTTTGACAACCTTGAGTAACTCGGGTATCAGTGTGTTTGTTTTAGCAAGTTTGGCAGGACACAAGAACATTGCGACAACACAGCGTTATGTCACTGTCAACGACGATCAAAAGCGCAGGGCAGTAGATTGTTTTAATTTACAAGTTGCTTAATAAAGCATCTAATTAATCGCGTTCACTGTGTAATTTAAGTTGTGCTGTATGTTTTTTTAATAACTCCGCCGAATATTGCAAGCCAACGTCATTTGCATCCGTAATTTGATCGGGGTTGTAAAGTAAACCCAGTGCAACTTGTACCAGTGCTTCACGTTGTCGCCAATACTGTCGCAGTCTTTGTCCAACTGCTGGTGCAGTAGATATCTGTGCAAATTTACTTTTGGTGCCACGAATACGCGGAACACCTGTAATGCATGCATCAGGTTCAAAACCAAGTTCGCAACTGACATCACGATCTAACCAGCGTTGTATTTCATTTGATAACTGTACATCGGGCATGGGATTGCGCAGTGGGTTAGTGTCAATTGCATTGGTAAGTAACATTACTGCTTCTTCATAACAAGATTCAGCTTTTGTTTCCATGCGCTGATAGGCTGTCTTGCCATTAGCATCGCGTTTAGTGGAACGGCGAAACAAGTTGGCAAGACGAGTGTATTTGTCACCGTCTTTTACGTATTGCATGTAGTCATACAAAATACTGGGCATGCTGTCTGTACTAAACCAATCACTTTCTACATGGGAAATATCCATGTCGTAGCTTTGTACATATTCAACATACTGATCTTTTCCCAGCGCAGCAAGCATCTTGCGCTTGTGAACTGCACGCTGCTCAATTACGGATACCAGTGCAGATTTAATTAATCTTAATTGTGCATACTCAGCTTCCGATAGTTCTCGAAATGGTATGTCACGCAACTCATTGTAGGTAAGTTGATGTATGTATTGGCTGTCATCAATATTGCTATTGCATTTGATGGCGCGTAAGTCAAACAACACAGCGTACTGTAATGTACGCTGTGCATGCTGTTTAAACTTTTCTGCGTCGACTGGTACTTTTGCGGGGTGCAGAACGTGATGACTTTGCTTTCATGACGCTGCGCAAGTCGGTTGCACTAAAACTATGCGTTGTAATCAATCTTTTCACGGTAGCTAAATCTTCCTCACGTGTTTGTGTTAGTAATGCATCAATCTTTGCTGCTAATTCTGCTTGTGCTTTTTGTGCTGCTGCTAATTGATCGCTAGCAGATTGTGCTGACGTATTCGTATCGGTCATATTATTTCCCATTTAGTTATTGATTACAGAATTGTTATCAATATTAGAAAATATAAATTAAATTTACATAAGTGTAATAGGTACAAACGCTATGAATCATCTTCTGCTGTGTAACATGCCCACATTCATTTCCGGTGTAAGTTGACTGGCATAAAAACGCTCAATCATTTCCACGCTGGTACGTGCATTACGCGCCAGTGTAAGTAAATCAATTCCACGTCCGTATAACAACCTATATGTAATTGCTGTGTGTCGTAACGAATACAATGTGCGTCGCTGTCCAAGTGTGCCAAATCGCAATCCTGTTGCAAGCAGTATCTTTACAAAATACTTGTCAATCAATTGCATTGCAGCAGCACGGTCTTTGATCTGCGGTAAGAACAAATAGTCATTTGCATTTGCTAAACCTTGCTTGTCGTAATAACTACGCAGATGCTCGTAGATACGCACAGCAGGTTGCAATGTAATAACTGGTGCAGAGTGACGCTTGGTTTCAGGAATGGTTAAACGCAAGTAGATGTGATCATTACGTATCACTTCAATATGCTTGTGTTGCATTAGTTTCATATCCACTGGTCGCACAAAGCTATTGACCATAAAACCAATTAACCAAGTCATCTCAACTGGGATGTTAGCGTCTGGTGCAAACAGATTGTTGTATTTGGTGCGATGAGTGACTTTGATTGGCACACACACTTGATTTGCTAATACTTTACTGGCACGGAGTAATGCACGATACTCTACAACACTAAATCCGCCACGTGGCGTGCTAGATGATTTAAGTTTGGGGAATGTGGGTATCTTTTCAATCCAGCCGTGTTTAAATGCGCACTCCAATACTTTGTGTAATGCATTTAAGTACTGTGTAATGGTCATAGACTTGTATTGTTTGTCACTTAGAAAGTACAAGAAACGTTCTATGTCTGTGTGTTTAATATCAGTCACTTGCACAGCTCCAAAATACGGCAATACCCATTTGCGTATGCGTGATACCAGCATTATGTAGGTGCCATTTGTAATCTCGTCACGTTTCACACGTGCTGTTTCATTTGCAAGCATGATGTTGGCAATGGTGTTGACTGATAAATCTTGTGTGTTTGCAACAGCACCTTGTGCAATTACGCCTGTATCTATTAAATGCTGTTCATAAAACAACTTAGCCAGTTGTAAAGCGTATCGCTTGCTTGTTGTGCGCAAACTACGTATCACTGTCTTGTTGTCAAAGTAACAGCGCACTTGCCAGTAGCTACTTGCGTTGGTCAAAAAGATACGTAACTTGTTTGGATAACTGGGCACATAGGTAATAGTGTGCAAGATTGGTAACGTACGACAACGTTTTGCGTAAAACAATTCGTCATTTGCTGATATGGATTGCATTTTGCAAGCGTACTGTCGCACACCAAGTTACGCGACCAGTTTATTTTTTCGCAGATTTGTGTTTACCAAAACTCTGCCATTTCAAAGCCATTTACCACTGTTAGAAAAAGCCAACACGTTTTGGATAAACGTTTGCACTTTGTCGCACAGTCCCCAGTGTGCGACAGCGACACTTAATGTAATGGGCTATTAATGCGGTGTTAATGGAGCAAGTTAGTGATTTGCACATTCTTAGTAATTTTTTTGGAGATTTAAAGAATGAAAAAATCGCTATTAGCAGTTGCAGCTATCGGTGCTTTCGCATCTGCTGCTCAAGCTCAGTCCAGCGTAACCGTATACGGTATCTTGGACGTTGGTTATGTTGGTACAAATTCACGTTTGTCAAGCTCAGCTATTACTAACGGTGGTCAAGCTAAGACAACTGGCAACCAATTTGGTGCTGGCGGTGAGCAATCAAACCGTTTAGGTTTTAAAGGTGTTGAAGATTTGGGTAACGGCACATCCGCTTTCTTCACAACTGAATTCCAACTCTATCCAGAAAGCACAAACTTATCTGGTGATTCAAACGGTGGCTTGTTGAACCGTCAAACTTTTGTTGGTTTGAAAAAGAATGGTATTGGTCAAACAGCTATTGGTTTGCAATACACGCCAGTATTTAATGCTGCTGCTGCAACTGATGTTGGTGAATTGAACAACATGGCTGGTAACTTGGTTTATTCAGCAACTCCAACTGGATCAGCCGGTACAGCTGCTGGTGTAGGTGGAAGCATCAACAATGCTGCATTTACTAACAGAACATCCAATACTTTGTCACTTAAATCAGATACTTTTGCTGGCTTTTCAGCAAGTGCGATTTACACATTGAACAATAGAAATAGCACTCAAGCAAACTCCACAACTGGTGGCAATGTAAATGCTAGCGGTTGGGGTCTGGGCGCAGATTACACATTGAACAAGTTTTACATTGCAGCAGCTTATCAAGCTCTCAAGCAGTTGACAACAGCTAGCAACTACAATCCAACCGTTGCAACATCGTCAACAACAGGAGCTGTAACTGTTACTGGTACAAATCCTTGGACAAATGCTGGTCAGACATCTGGTGTTAGCGCTACGGGTGATGCATTGAACGTACAAGATAACCAGTTCTATGCTGGTGCAACTTATGACTTCGGTATCTTGAAGGCATATGCACAGTACGTAAATCGTAAAGCTACATCTACAGCAAGCACTAATTTCTACCTCAAACGTTCTGCTGAGCAGATTGGTGTTCGTAGCTACATTACCCCTACTGTTGAAGCTTGGGCAAGTGCTGCATTGGGTCGTTACCAGGCAAACGGTGCAAACCAACCAACAGCTAACATGAATGGCTGGCAGTTAGGTTCAAACTACTACCTTAGCAAGCGTACAAACTTGTATGCAATTTATGGTCAAACTTTGACATCTAATGCTGCCGCTGCTACTACTACAACTAGCTCTGGTTATAGCAACTACGCTATTGGTGTACGTCACACTTTCTAATTGGATGCTAGCGTAAGCTAGTTTTAATTAGATTTAAAAACCACCCTTCGGGGTGGTTTTTTTATGCCTATTAAGTATGGGTTTACCAGCGGGGATAAACGGGTTTTTGGTAATTTATCTTAGGTATTCCATTGATTGCGGTTTATATATGGAAAAGTGTATTATCAAATTTATTAATTATTTTGCGATAACCGCTAAATTTTGATTAACAAAAGGATATTCAATGAAACTCAAATCTTTGGCATATTTGTCAGCAGCGATGTTTGTCGTATCAGCACACGTAATGGCAGCATCCCCAACGTTGGACAAAATTAAATCAAGCGGTGCTGTGACTATGGGCGTGCGCGAATCTTCCATTCCAATGTCCTATACCACTGGTGATAGCCGCTTTGATGGTTACCATGTTGAAATTTGCCGCATGATCCTGGGTGACATTAAAGACAAATTAGGCATGAGTACTCTGCGCATTAATTACCAGCCAGTGACATCTCAAAATCGTGTGCCTTTAGTGCAAAACGGCACTGTTGATATCGAGTGTGGGACAACAACTAATAATGTAAACCGAGCTAAAGATGTTGGTTTTGCTAATACGCTGTATGTGGAAGAGGTGCGCATTGCAGTGAAAGCAAACTCTGGCATTACTTCAATTGCCCAACTCAATGGCAAGAAGGTAGCAACCACTACTGGCACTACTTCTGTACAACTATTGCGTAAGAATGAAAAAGCGACTGGCGTCAATTTTGATGAAGTATTTGGTAAGGACCACGCTGACAGCTTCTTGCTCTTGGAATCTGGCCGTGCCGATGCTTTTGTAATGGATGGATCTATTTTGGCTGGTAATATCGCTAACTCGAAAAATCCAAAAGACTTCAAAATTGTTGGTGAAGTGCTGAGTACAGAGCCAATTGCAATCATGGTCCGCAAGGATGACCCAGAATTTAAAGCTGCTGTAAATGCTGCAATCGCTAAGATTGTTGCCAACGGCAAAATGCCTGGACTATGGAACAAGTGGTTCTTATCACCAATTCCGCCTAAGAATATCGTTGTTGGTCTCGAGCTTTCTCCAGCAACTAAAAATGCTTGGGCAAATTTGAATGACAAGCCGGCTGAAGACTACAACAAGAAATAAGCTAATAAAAATAATTTTCTACTATGTCATTAGACCTAGATGTCTTTTGTAAGAGCACCTTGGATGGAGAAGTAGTTGATCACTGCTTCTCCGCTTTATTGGGCCTTGGACAAAATGCTGACCCTAGTTATTTAGATTGGCTTTTTAAAGCATGGGGCTGGACGTTGGCCGTCTCGGGCCTGGCTTTAGTTATTTCCTTGGTTCTGGGGGCTGTGATGGGTACACTGCGCACCCTTCCAGATACGGGCAGACTCAGTAGATCGCTTGTATCGCTTTCAACTGCATGGGTTGAGTTGTTTAGAAATATCCCTGTATTAGTTCAAGTATTTCTTTGGTATCACGTCATTCCTGCGTTTGTTTTACCCTTGAAGGCGCTGCCTTCCTATTGGCTCGTCAGTATTGCGCTTGGATTTTTTACTTCGGCACGTATTGCCGAACAGGTAAGAGCGGGAATTCATTCCCTTCCTAGTGGACAGCGGGCAGCTGCTACGGCACTGGGACTGACTACTCCGCAAACCTATCGCTACGTTATTTTGCCGATGGCCTTGCGTATTGTGCTGCCTCCGCTGACTTCGGAGAGTATGAACATTATTAAAAACTCTTCGGTTGCTTTTGCAGTGTCAGTGCCAGAGCTCACTTTATTTGCGATGCAGGCGCAAGAAGAAACATCCCATGGTGTTGAGATTTACTTAGCGGTAACGCTTTTGTATGCTCTTTCAGCTTTCTCAGTAAATCGAGTGATGTCTTATATTGAAAAACGCACCAGAATTCCTGGATTTATTGCCCCGAGTAACGATACGGGAGCTCATTAAATGCTTCTAATATGGGTGGCAATATGCTGAGCTTAGATTTAAGTTTCTATAACTGGGAACTCTTTACCAATTACATTCTGAAGGGCCTTCTCTTTAGCGTTCAGCTGACAGTAATCGCTACTGTTGGTGGAATCATAGCGGGAACCTTTCTGGCCTTAATGCGACTTTCTGGAAAGCCGGCATTAGTTTATCCCGCGACTTTTTACGTCAATGTAATGAGATCCATTCCACTGGTAATGGTCATCCTTTGGTTCTTCTTGCTCATTCCGATGCTGATAGGTAAACCGATCGGAGCGGATTTATCGGCAACCATTACTTTTATTGCTTTTGAGGCAGCCTTTTTCTCAGAGATTGTGAGAGCAGGAATTCAGTCGGTACCCAAAGGCCAAACTTACGCAGGTGAAGCACTTGGAATGACTTACGGTCAGAACATGAGACTGGTAGTTCTGCCTCAAGCTTTCCGCAATATGATCCCGGTCTTTATGACGCAGACCATCATTTTGTTTCAGGACACCTCTTTAGTTTATGCAATCGGAGCCTATGATCTATTGAAGGGCTTTGAAATTGCAGGCAAGAACTACGGGCGTCCGATAGAAACGTATTTATTGGCAGCTGTAACCTATTTCCTGATTTGCTTCTCGCTGTCAAAAGTGGTGCGTGTTATTCAGGCCAAAGTAGCGATTATTCGCTAATCTTGTTAATCGAATGCTAAATACATAATTCATCATGATAGAACTTAGAAACGTTTCTAAATGGTACGGCTCTTTCCAGGTGCTAACGGATTGCTCCACCTCAATTCAAAAAGGTGAGGTGGTTGTTATTTGCGGCCCTTCTGGTTCTGGAAAATCAACCCTCATTAAAACCATTAACGCGCTTGAACCTTTTCAGGCTGGAGAGATTTCGGTTGATGGCATTGATTTGCATGATCCTAAAACCAATTTACCTAAATTGCGTTCAAGAGTTGGCATGGTGTTTCAGCACTTTGAGCTTTTTCCACACCTCAGCATCACTGAAAATCTCACTCTTGCACAAATGAAGGTATTGGGTCGCTCCGCTACCGATGCCAAGGCACATGGCTTAAAGTACTTAGAGCGTGTTGGTCTGATCGCTCAAAAAGATAAATTTCCTGGTCAGTTATCAGGAGGGCAACAACAGCGGGTTGCAATCGCTAGAGCGCTCAGTATGGATCCAATCGTAATGCTCTTTGATGAGCCCACTTCTGCGCTAGACCCAGAGATGGTCGGGGAAGTTTTGGACGTGATGATCAAGCTGGCCAATGAAGGTATGACGATGTGTTGCGTTACCCATGAGATGGGTTTTGCAAGAAAAGTGAGTCATCGCGTGATCTTTATGGATCAAGGCCATATTGTTGAAGACTGCAGCAAGGCGGAATTTTTTGATAATCCTGAAGCTCGCTCCCCAAGAGCTAAAGACTTCTTATCAAAGATTCTCGCTAATTAATATTTCAGGTTAACGAATTTAGTTCGCTTGTTGCTTAGGTTTAGGGCGCTTGCCGACTTGAGCTGTTAATTCCAATTCTTTGCCTTTTCGCAAAATGGTGAGCTTTGCCTGGTTGCCGGGACTGATTTGAGCGACCTGATTCAGAAGTCCGCGGACATCTTTGATGGAGCTGCCATTTACGGCGATTAATACATCTCCCGGTTTTATGCCGCCACGTGCGGCAGGTCCACCCTCAAGAACGCCTGATAAGACAACGCCAACCGTATTGGCAGGCAGCCCTAGAGACTCTGAGAGCTCTTTTGAGAGGTTTTGTGGCTCAACCCCAATCCAACCCCTAGTGACGCTGCCATTAGCCAGAATAGACTCCATAACCTGCTTAGCCAAGTTGACTGGTATTGCAAATCCAATGCCCATTGACCCGCCGTTATTTGAGTAAATGGCGGTGTTAATTCCAATCAGATTGCCGCGAGTATCAATCAGCGCGCCTCCAGAGTTACCCGGATTAATGGCAGCATCCGTTTGGATGAAATTCTCAAAAGTGTTGATACCTACATGATCCCTACCTAATGCAGAAACTATTCCCGAGGTCACAGTTTGACCAACGCCAAACGGATTACCAATTGCAAGAACAACATCGCCCACATGCACTGATTCAACTTTCCCAAGAGTGATTGGAGTGGGTAATTGTTTTTCTTCAATTTTTAATACTGCAATATCTGTTTCTGGATCACTACCAATCACTTTCGCCTTTACCTTGCGGCCATCAGATAAAGCGACGTCAATATCATCTGCATCACTAATCACGTGATGGTTGGTCAAAATATAGCCTTCGGGGCTGACTAAAACTCCAGACCCTAAACTTGAGCTTGGCTCGTCCTCTGGAGGCTGATCCCCAAAAAAGAAATTAAACAAGGGGTCTGCAGAATTTGCCCCGCCACCCTTGCGAGTCTTCGGTTTGGCAGAAACTTTGCTAGTGAAGATATTGACTACTGCAGGCATAGAGCGCTTAACGGCTTCATGATATGAGCCTGGACTGAGTTGGCCGTCGTAATTACTTTCTTTTAAAGAGACGGTGTCTACCAAAGAGCCAACCCTAGATGCCAAGAGCCACTCTGGCTTTAAGGTAGCAACAATAAATAAGGCTGCCAGCAAGATGGTGACAGCTTGCGCGAATAAGAGCCAGTATTTTTGAAGGGATGAGTTCATTGAGCGCGCTTTATTTTCGGGTCTGTTGAATCAGAAAAGTTTCTAATGCTTTAATGGGTTCTAGGTCATTAAATAAAATCGCTTTAGATTGTGCGATTTTATTCCTGTAAGCGTTCAGTCGCTCTCGATTCTGAAGCAACTCTATTGCTAAATTTATATAGCCATTGTTAGTTTGGCATACCAAATCTTCAAGCCCAATTTTATTCAGAATTGCGCTAGCCAAACGCCCGCGCATTTTGGTGCCCTCGATGGTGATAATGGGTAAGCCATATGCAATTGCTTGCATGGCAGTATTGAATCCCGAAAACCCAATGGTATCAAGGTACAGATCTGCTTTTTGCATCAGCCCATGAAACTCTTCCTTCTTAAGGAAGGGAATAAAGCGAAGAAACTGATTGGCATCGAGTTGTGCATGTGCAAAGCTAGCCTGAAGGCGCTCCTTCAAAATAGCAGTGAGATTTTCATCAAAGTTAAAGAAGATGAATTGGCACTGACCAACCCGTTTTGCGATTTCTACAAATATAGAATCGTCATTTGGGTTGTATTTAGAGGGCGATCCAGCGCATAGCAGGATAGGCAGTGAGGGATCTATGCCAAGAGCAGCAAGATTTGGGGTGATTGGCCTAACGAACTCATTCTCAAAATACGTTCCCAGATTTGGGAGTCGAATTAATTGTTCGCTATAAAAATGTTGGCCATCATTGGGTTCTAGCATCTGCCCTGACAGATAAAAATCAATCGTCTCAAGACCGGTTGTTTCAGGATGCCCCCAGCTTACCGCTTGTACTGGCGCTAAACGCAAGCATGCGAGTGCCTTGCTGGTTGTATCCATAGCAATTTCTGGGTAGAGCAATAGATCCAGGTTTTGCGCAATGATAGTTTGAGCGGTGCGCTCAATAGAGTTGGTGCAATTGATATAGCTTGCCGCTTTTAATTTGGCTAACTCAGTTTCTGTATCCTCTAGACCATTAGTATTAAAGAGATTAATTTCAAATTGATCTGGATTGAGGTGGTTTACCCATCCTTTGGTGATGGCATGCCACACAGGATGGTTGCAGAAAAAATGGCTCACAATGCCGATCCGAATTTTTCCCGTGGATTTGGGGGCTTGCGTGATGTCTCTCAGGCGATCCTGAATAGCTAAAGCTTGCTTAAAGCAAAGTGTCCCATATTGAGAGAGCAGTGGCTCGTTATTCTCATCTTGGTAGGCAAGGTAAAAAGGGTGACGCTTTACGATATTTAAGATTTTATCAGAGTTGGAACTTTGATGACTACTGGCTTTTAGGTGATTAAGCTGATTGGAAAAAGAGGCTCTAGAGCCCCTTAATTCCTGTTCATTTTTGTAGACCTTTGGAATTTGGGCAATCGTTAAGGCAAATTGAGTTGCTAAATTAGCAGGATCTAGAGTTAAAGATTTTGCGTAGTATGTTTTTGCTAAATCGCAATCACCAGTGTCGTAGTAAATCTCGCCGAGTAGATAAAAAGTTTTTGCATGCTCAGGATTTATTTTAAGTGCGTGTTGATAGCAATCAATAGCGGCACCAATCTGCTTAGCCTTCTTCAAGCTATTCCCAAAATTTAAACAAGCATCTAAATATCTGCTGTTAATTTGTAATGCACGCTCGAAGCACCGAAAAGCATCTTCGTAAGCATCTAATTGAGTGAGAGCATTACCAAGATTGTTGTAAGCAGTTGCTAGGTTTGGGCTGGCCTCAATCGCTTTCTCAAAAAGAGCGATTGCTTTTTCAGGATTGCCCTCTTCTAAAAGAATGACGCCTTGATTGCTTAATGCTTCGCCATAGCTAGGGCGAAGCGTGAGGGCTTGCTGGTAGGCATTTACAGCCTCTTGGTTTCTGTTTAAACCTTTTAGCGCATTGCCACGATTATTGTGTGCCTCTGGAATATTTGGATTGCTAGCAATAGCTAAATCAAAGCAATCGAGCGCCGATTGAAAATCAAGAAGTGCATTGTGCACAAGTCCAAGGTTACTTAAAGTTTGTGCTGAATTTGGGGCAATATGATTTGCACTATTTAGAAAGTTCAGCGCATTTTGAAGTTCATTTTTTTGATATGAACGAATACCCAATAGATTTAACGCGTCAATATTTTCTGTATCAAGTAAGTGAGCCTCCAGAAAAAGTTTATCCGCTTCTTCTGAATTTCCTTGCTGCAGCAATCTCAAGCCATTTTGAAAAATGAGTTGAGATTGCTCCCGAGCCGTCTGATGAGAATTGTTAGACAAATTATTTTTTTAGACTGTCACGAATTTCGCGGAGCAGCACTACATCCTCTGGCACAGGTGGGGGAGGGGGAGCATCCATCAAGCGGATCTTATTAACCACTTTGACCATTTGGAAGATGACAAAGGCCAATAGGAGGAAGTTAATAGAGATGGTGATGAAGTTGCCGTAGGCAAAAATAGGTACCCCGGCCTTTTTGAGGACATCAAAGGTTCTGGGCACCCCTTCTGGGACATGGCCTAAAACGATAAAAAGGTTAGTAAAGTCAATATGACCCCCTAAAAGGGTCGAAATAACGGGCATAACGATGTCATTTACCAGGGAATCCACGATTTTCCCAAAAGCGCCGCCAATAATGACGCCGACCGCCAAATCGATCACATTGCCCTTAACGGCAAAGTCCCGAAACTCCTTTAAAACGCTCATAAATGCCCTCCTTTGAATTTAGATGCCGATTAACCCAAGATTAACCCCATAACTTTCTTGCTTACCCCACTTTTTACTTTAAAATCCTACCTTTAAGCAATTTCCACCCATAAGTACCCTTTTTAGGAATTTTGTAAATGAGTGACAAGCCCTGTATGGACAAGGATCGCCGTAACTGGTTGATCGCCACATCGGCGGTTGGAGGCGTAGGAGCAGCCGCAGCCCTGTACCCTTTTATTGACAGTTTTGAGCCTTCTGAGCGTGCAAAAGCCGCTGGAGCTGCTGTTGAAATTGATATCTCTGGCATGCAGCCAGACGAAATGAGAACGGTCGAGTGGCGCGGTAAGCCGGTTTGGGTGGTTCGCCGCACTCCTGAGCAGGTTGCTGAGTTGTCCAAGATCGATAGCGAATTGGCTGATCCAAATTCATTGCGTGACCCATCTCAATTTACCCCTACCTATGCTCAAAACCAATGGCGCTCAATAAAACCTGAGTACCTTGTGGTGGTGGGAATTTGTACTCACCTAGGATGTTCCCCTAATGCCAAGTTTGAGGCTGGTCCACAGCCTTCCTTGCCAAATACTTGGCCAGGCGGTTTCCTTTGCCCATGTCATGGTTCTACATTTGATATGGCAGGCCGTGTGTTTAAGAACAAACCAGCCCCAGATAATCTTGAAGTGCCGCCGCACATGTATTTGAGCGACACCAAGATTCTGATCGGCGACGATAAGAAGGCCTAAGGAGAGATAAATGGCATTCCAAGAAAAACAAGTCCCAGCAGACGCATCCGCACCTCAAAAGCTTATGGCTTGGGTTGACTCACGTCTACCAGTAACTGAAGCATTTAAGCGTCACATGAGTGAGTATTACGCTCCAAAAAATCTGAATTTCTTCTATATTTTTGGCGCCTTGGCTATCGTAGTTTTGGTTAACCAGATACTTACCGGTATTTTCTTAACCATGAACTACAAGCCTGATGCTGCAAAAGCTTTCGAATCAGTTGAATACATCATGCGCGAGGTTCCGTGGGGTTGGGTGATTCGCTACATGCATTCCACTGGAGCATCGATGTTCTTTGTGGTGGTCTATATGCATATGTTCCGTGGTTTGATCTACGGCTCTTATCGCAAGCCACGTGAATTGATTTGGATTTTCGGTTGCGCAATTTTCTTGTGCTTGATGGGCGAGGCGTTCTTCGGTTACTTGCTCCCATGGGGCCAGATGTCTTACTGGGGCGCTCAAGTCATTGTGAACTTGTTCTCTGCAATCCCATTCATTGGTCCTGACTTATCTTTATGGTTGCGTGGTGACTATGTTGTGGGCGATGCAACTCTGAACCGCTTCTTTGCATTCCACGTTATTGCAATTCCATTGGTGTTGGTTGGTTTGGTAGCGGCTCATATTTTGGCCCTCCATGAAGTTGGCTCAAACAATCCTGATGGCGTTGAAATTAAAGAGAACTTGGACGCTAATGGTCATCCAGTTGATGGTATTCCATTCCACCCTTTTTACTCAGTCCATGATGTGATGTATCTGGGTGGGTTCTTGATGATCTTTGCTTGCATCGTGTTCTTTGCTCCAGAGATGGGCGGTTATTTCCTTGAGGCAAATAACTTCATCCCTGCAAATCCATTCCAAACACCTTCACACATTGCCCCAGTTTGGTATTTCACGCCGTTCTATTCAATGTTGCGTGCAACTACAGCTAACTTCTTGTTGCCTTTATGGATCTTCCTTGCAGTCATTCTCGGAATGTTTGCTCTGAAGAGTAAAAACCTGAAGGTTAAGGGTGCATGCGCTGCAATCGCTTTGGTATTGGCTGGCGGCTTCTTCTTATTTGACGCTAAGTTTTGGGGCGTTGTGATCATGGGCGGTTCTGTTGTGATCATGTTCTTCTTGCCTTGGCTTGATCATTCGCCAGTGAAATCCATTCGCTATCGCCCACATTTCCATAAATATATTTATGGCGTGTTTGTGGTGAGCTTTGTGATCTTGGGTTACTTAGGTATCCAGCCACCTTCACCAGTATTTGAAAAGATTTCTCAGGTATGCACTATTTATTATCTGGGCTTCTTCTTGGCAATGCCGTTCTGGAGCACGCTTGGTAAATTCAAGCCAGTTCCAACGCGTGTTACTTTTGAGTCCCATTAATTCAGATACCACAGAGAAACTAGGAACTAGTATGAAACGAATTCTGCAAACTTTGATGGGCGTCTGCCAAGCAACAGTATTGGTTGCTGCCCTGGGCTTTGGCATTAGTGCCAAAGCAAATGAAGGGGGCTTTCCTTTAGATCAAGCCCCTAACCGTGTTAGTAACAATGCCTCATTGCAAAACGGTGCAAAGATATTTGTGAACTACTGCTTGAACTGCCATGCAGCGGCAAGCATGCGTTACAACCGTTTGCGCGACATTGGCTTGACCGATCAACAAATCAAAGACAACCTCATTTTGACTGATGCCAAAGTGGGTGATTTGATGACCATCTCGATGACACCAAAAGAAGCTAAAGCTTGGTTTGGTAAGACTCCGCCTGACCTATCAGTTGAGGCGCGTGCTCGTGGAGCGGATTGGCTTTATACCTACTTCCGCACTTTCTACAAAGACGACACGACACAAACTGGTTGGAATAATTTGGTCTATCCTAAGGTTGGTATGCCACACGTTCTCTGGCAGTTGCAAGGTGAGCGTGCTGCTAAGTTTGAAGAGCGCAAAGACCCACATGATCCAAGTAGAACAGAAGAAGTCTTTGTTGGTTTTGAGCAATTAACCCCCGGCAAGATGAGCACGCAAGAGTATGACGACAACATCGCCGACTTGGTTGCTTTCCTGTCATGGATGGCTGAGCCAGTGCAGTTGGAGCGTAAGCGTCTTGGTGTAGTAGTGCTCTTGTTCTTGGCAATCTTTACCCTCTTGGCCTGGCGCTTGAATAAAGCCTATTGGAAAGACGTTCACTAATGAGTTTTGATGGGTCCTGATGTTAGGACCCTCTGGTGAAATGATTTAACGCTGTTGTGCGTTTGTTGTATTGAAGTAGAAATTTAAGGAAATAAATTTATGATGGTGTTGTACTCGGGCACTAACTGCCCATTCTCGCAACGCTGCCGTTTGGTGCTTTTTGAAAAAGGCATGGATTTTGAAATCCGCGATGTCGACTTGTTCAACAAGGGTGAAGACATTTCAGTCATGAACCCATATGGCCAAGTTCCTATTTTGGTTGAGCGCGATTTAATTTTGTATGAGTCAAACATCATCAATGAGTACATTGATGAGCGTTTCCCTCACCCACAGTTAATGCCGCCTGATCCAGTAGCTCGTGCACGTGCACGCCTCTTCCTCTTCAATTTTGAGAAAGAGTTATTTGTACACGTGGCTGCATTGGAAAATGAAAAAGGTAAAGCTGCTGAAAAGGTTCATGAAAAAGCACGTTTAGCAATTCGTGATCGCTTAACTCAACTTGCACCTATTTTTGTAAAAAATAAGTACATGTTAGGTGACGAGTTCTCCATGTTGGACGTTGCTATTGCACCTTTATTGTGGCGTCTTGAGCACTATGGCATTGATCTGTCCCGCAATGCTGCTGCTCTCTTGAAATACGCTGAGCGTATTTTCAGTAGACCTGCTTATATTGAAGCTTTGACACCTTCTGAGAAGGTAATGCGCCGCTAAGCTTTCCTAGCGGTTCATTATTGGTTAGTATGTCTGACGTTCCAAGTAACAAACCCTATCTAATCCGTGCCCTACATCAGTGGTGCACGGATTTTGGTTTTACGCCATTCATAGCCGTTTTTGTGGACGCTAGGGTAGAGGTTCCGATGGAGTTTGTGAAGAACGATGAGATTGTTCTGAATCTCTCTTTAGAGGCTTGCCATCAGCTGCAGATGGAAAACGATTGGATAAGCTTTCAGGCAAGATTTGGCGGCGTTCCTCGGAAAATTATGGTCCCAGTTAGCCATGTCCTTGCGATCTATGCCAGGGAGAATGGCCAAGGCATGTCCTTCCCTTTTGATCCAGCCCAGGCCCGAGATCTTCATATTGCTGACTCAGCAGATGAAGCCCCTGAAAAGCCCAAAACCTCAAGACCGTCCTTGAAGATTGTGAAATAGGTTAAAATATTCTTCGTGCCCCTTTAGCTCATCTGGTAGAGCAACTGATTTGTAATCAGTAGGTGGTCTGTTCGAGTCGGACAAGGGGCACCAATAAACATAAGGCTCACTGCTTAATTGCTAGTGAGCCTTTTTTATTGTTAGTCGACAAAGTGTCAACGCAAACTTATAAGTTAACCAATGGGTTCAGTAATTTCACGGCCTCAAGGTGCGTTGGCGCAAGATGGGCATAGCGCATGGTCATTTGAAGACTTTGATGGCCAAGTATTTTTTGTAAAGTTAAGATATTTCCGCCGCCCTGCATGAAGCTGCTGGCGAAGGTGTGACGCAAGACGTGAGTTAATTGGCCATCCGGCAAAACGATCCCAGCTCTTTCAATCCCGGATTTAAATGATCCCATTGAAGATCCAAAATATCGACCATTCTCTTTGACCTCATGGCTTTGAATCTCTTCTTGCAATTCACTTGAGATGGGGTAATCCCCCCATTTTTAACTTAAGCTAAAAGTAGAAGCTGGTACTGCAAGTGCTAGTTTTTGCTTTGGTGTAATTCCACCCAAGCCCATGTTTGGTCTTTCATGATTGTATGTCCACATCCAATCGGT
>NZ_JACVQA010000002.1 GCF_018881595.1 Polynucleobacter sp. UK-Gri1-W3
GCTTTGCCTTTGGCTTCCTTCAGACTTGCAGTCACCCACAAAGCCCTTGCCATTAGCTAACACTTCCCCTTACCGGGTGTGTAGAGGACTTTCACCTCCAAGTAAGTGCACCCTGCCGGGCGCACCAAAAAATAATCCCGCCTGTTTGGGCGGGATTGATTATTCAAAGCCCCAAGACTTTGGGGTCGTATTAGAGCGTTGGGTAATCTGTATAACCTACTTCTTTCCCACCATAAAAAGTTGCGCGATTGTATGGGTTGAGTGTGGCACCCTGCTTGAATCGCTCAGCTAAATCAGGATTAGAAATATAGAGACGGCCGTAAGCTACTGCATCAGCCAAACCATCCTCTAAAACCTTCTCACCCATTGCTTGATCGTAGCCGCCAGCAGTGATGAATTTTCCTTGATAAGCGGCACGGAACATCTCTGAAGTAATAGGAGCATCTTCAAGGACTTGATCACCGCCGCCAGCGCTGGTCGAGCGTGGCTCGATCATATGCACATACGCTAAGTTATAACCATTGAGCTTCTCAATTGCGGCAGTAAACAATGCCACTGGATTGCTATCCCCCATATCGTTGAAAGTGCCGTATGGTGAAAGACGAACTCCCACCTTATCGCTTGGAAATACTTTGCTTACAGTCTCAATGACTTGACCTAATAAGCGTAGGCGATTCTCGATCGAGCCGCCATATTCATCGGTACGTTGATTGGTTTTGTCTTGCAGGAACTGATCGAGCAAATAGCCATTAGCCGAATGAATCTCAATGCCATCAAAGCCAGCAGCTTTTGCATTTTGCGCAGCAAGCTCAAACTCTTTGAGTAAACGCGCAATATCTTGCGCACTCATTGCCTTTGGTGTTTCGTAGTCATGCAACTTCCAATCAGCGCCATAGGTTTGACCGGCTGCAGCAATTGCTGATGGTGCCTCAGGCACTCCCTGCTCTGGGTGCAAAGAAGAATGGGAGATGCGACCCACATGCCATAGCTGAGCAACAATTGCGCCGCCCTTAGCATGAACTGCTGCAACGATTTCCTTCCATGCTGCAGTTTGCTCTGCAGAATAAATTCCAGGCGTAGCCGGGTAACCTTTACCCAAAGCAGAAATTTGCGTAGCTTCAGTAATAATGAGTCCAGCACCCGCACGTTGTGCGTAATACGTTTTTGCTAAAGGACTGGGCACATCGCCGTCAACGGCACGCATTCTAGTAAGTGGCGCCATCACTAAGCGATTTTTTAATTGAATAGATCCCAGACTTACTGGGGTGAACATGATTTCTTTGCCTGACATTTGCTGCCTTTTGATTAAGTAATAAATAAGATGAGTGACTGTAACAAGAATTAGTTTATTTTGCAGGGTACATGATGGGTGTACTTAAGCTACCCCAAATTGCTCACGAATGCAGTTGGCCAGCGCACTAAATTCCTGAGTATGCGCGGTAGAGGGCCTTGCGACTAATGCGATAACTCTTTTAGGGGCTGGGGCAGCTAATTCTTTCGCTACTAATTCAGAGTTATTCAATAGGCTACTTTTGACTGCCATTCCAGGTAGTAATGCGATCCCAAGGCCGGACTCAACCATTTGTAGCAAGGTCAACAAGCTTGTTGCTTCCATCCCTTCAGCTTTACGAATGTCGGTATGCTTACACGCCTGCAAACTATGCTCTCGTAAGCAATGTCCCTCCTCTAACAATAGGAGTCGCTCAGCCATTTTGGCAGGCAAAGTTACTTCTTTCCCCTTTAGAGCAGGATCCCCTTCTTTAGCAACCAACCAAAAATGATCATCAAATAATTCTTGAACGAGCAGACCATTTACATTATATGGCAGAGCAATCAAAGCGAAATCCAACTTATGCTCAGCCAATCTCGAAAGCAAATTAGCAGTGAGATCTTCTCTAAGAGTAATCTTGAGCTCTGGAAAACGTTTGCGAACTTCTGGCAAAACAGTGGGCAATAAAAATGGTGCGATGGTTGGGATGACGCCTAATCGAATCGTAGCGGTCATGGGCTTACCAGTTGCGCCTGCATACTCCACCAGATCTTCCGATGCTGCCAAGATGACTTTGGCGCGCTCAAGCACCTCTAACCCAATTGGAGTGAGGGAAACATTCTGACGATCACGCTCGACCAAATGGATACCAAGAGCGTCTTCCAACTCCTTTAATCCGGCGCTTAAAGTTGATTGCCCCACGAAACAGGCTTGGGCTGCGCGTGTGAAATTGAGCTCTTTTGCCAATGCAACGAAATATCCTAGTTGCCTTAAAGACGGTAGATAGGCCATTTCCACTCCTTTATCGAATAATTAGATTAATACTATCATAATGATTCATTGGACTGATAAAGAAATAAGGCGCACACTGCATTCATGGTTGAGAAAGCAGCAAAAATGACTCAACAAACCATATTTAAATAAAGGAATCAAAATGGCACGTCCAGAAATCAAAACTATTCATAACTTAGAATCCGCCTTTGCTGGCGAATCTATGGCCCATATTAAGTATCGTTATTTTGCAAAATTGGCTCGCGCTGCAGGCGACGAGGAAACTGCAAAGATTTTCGAGGCTACTGCCGATCAAGAAGTCATGCACGCTTTTGGCCATCTTGACTTACTCTACCCTGCTGGCACTATTACCCCAGCACGTGCTTTAGAGATCGCTATTGAAGGTGAAACTTATGAGTACACCGAAATGTACCCGTCCTTTCGTAAAACCGCAGTAGAGGAAGGTAATGCTGCTGCCATACAAGAAATTGATGAACAAATCGCTGAGTCAAAAGAGCATGCAGAGCAGTTTCAGGCAGTCTTGGCAAAAGCAGCAAAACGCTTTGCAGCATTGGCAAATGTTGAAGAGCGCCATGCTAATCATTACAAACAAGCTTTGGAAAAAGCGAAGGTATTTGCCACTCAATAAGGGTGACGCAGAAATATTTAGAAATTAAATTTAAAATCGAATCACTATTTAAGGAATAAAAATGAAAACGTATCAATGTATCGTATGCGGCTATATATATGACGAAGCCAAAGGCATCCCAGAAGATGGCATTCCTGCTGGAACCCTTTGGGCTGATGTGCCAGAAGACTGGGAATGCCCTGACTGTGGCGTTGCCAAAGCCGACTTTGAAATGGTTCAGATAAGCTAAGACTCATTTAGCCTCACCCACCTAACCTACTTCACCCGCTTACTTTTTTGTTATTTGGAGAGCCCAGCTTTGGATCAAACTACACCTCAATCCCAATCCGCAATTGTCATCATTGGCAGCGGATTGGCTGGCTACACCGTCATTCGTGAAATCCGTAAACTGGATAAAGCCGTTCCAATTACTTTGGTAACTCGAGAGCCTGGATATTTTTATTCAAAGCCTATGCTCTCTACTGCTCTTGCTAGCAAGAAAGAAGCTGCGCAGTTAATCTCAACGCAAGCCGATGGTATGGCAACACAACTTGAGTTAACTGTTTTAGCAGAGTGTGATGTCAGTGCAATTGATGCCGACTCAAAAACTATTCAAACCAATAAAGGTGAGCTGTCTTATGGAAAGCTTGTCATGGCTTTGGGCGCCGATCAAATTCGTTTGCCGCTTCAAGGTAGCGCCGCTAACGAAGTCATCACTGTCAATGATCTTGAAGACTATGCCCGTTTTCGTAATGCTATCTCTGGAAAAAAGAAGATAGCTATTCTGGGTGCCGGTCTCATTGGTTGTGAATTTGCCAATGATCTTGTGTTGGGTGGCTACGAAGTAGATGTGATTGACCTAGCCCCACAGGCATTAGGTCGACTTTTGCCCGAAGCTGCAGCGCTTGAACTGCAGAGTAAATTAAGCGCCGCTGGTGTGCACTGGCATCTCTCGACAACTGTTCAAGCAATTGATCGCCAGGGAGAATCTCTTCAGGTAACTCTTGCAAATGGCAATGCTATTTCTTGTGATGTCTTTCTATCTGCCGTTGGTTTAAAGCCTAGGCTTGAATTAGCAAAAGCTACTGGCATTAAGACCGATCTTGGTATTCAGGTAAATCGCGAGCTCGAAACCAATATTAAAAACATCTATGCTATTGGGGATTGTGCAGAAGTTGATGGCTTGGTTCTACCTTACGTAATGCCCATCATGCAAGCAGCAAGAGCATTAGCACCAACCTTAATTGGACAAACTACTGCATTAACCTACCCTGCAATGCCTGTGATGGTTAAAACACCCGCATTGGCCACAATCGTTTCGCCGCCTGCTAAAGATGCACAAGGTAAATGGATTACAACACCCGTTGAAGGCGGTCTAGAGGCTCGCTTTGAGTCCAACGATGGAAAGTTGTTGGGCTTTGCACTCATGGGTGCAGCTACAGCACAACGTGGCTCCTTGACTAAAGAACTACCGCCGATATTAGAATAAATTCATTTAGCTAATAAAAAGAAAACCCGCTACTTTTTTAGAGTAGCGGGTTTTTTGCAGACTGTAACAACAAAAATGAACTAGTTGCTTGGTTGCGGGATTGCTCCTGAAACGGGGTACATAGAACAAGCACTTGAGGGGTCAGAAAAATATCCACCTGCAGCAGTGAAATAAATTTCATTGCCACCAGCCTTATGACCCAAAACACCTTCATTAATTGGACAACGACAAGTCGCTAATTTGACACCATTCGCCGCAGGCTTTGCGTCAATCGTGCACAAGTAATTCCAACAATTGACTGTTTGGCTGCCGGCTGGGCATTGCAGGCCTTTCGGAGCTAAAGTTTGGTAATTAGCGCTTTGTTGTGGCCATTCAGGTAAATTTATCTCGGCATATGACCAAATCGTACCTTTTGAAGGCGGCTTACATGAGCCCTTCATATTGCCCTCATTGACGGCTGCAACACCATGCAAAGTAACGCCTTGTTGGGCGGCCATTTCTTTGGTGATAATTGGGCATTTGCAAATTGCCTCGTCATACTCTTTAGTCGTTTTTCCGCCATCTTCATTCACTTTGATTTTCTTACCTGTAGGCTTACAGATAGAGGCTCCACAATAAGCAAAATCACCACTACATTCAGTTAATCCTGCTTTAGTAACGCCTTTAGAGGTTCGGGAAGCGTAATATCCTGGGCTGGCGTTAGCACGATTATCCCGAACGACGTCATTCGGCTTATTCTCAACCCTATCGACTGTATCTCGGATATCACGATCCCTCGTATCGACTTGAGCAAGCATTAAAGAATTAGCGCTAGGATCGATCGAGGCTGCATTGGCAGAACCCCAAAATGATGTGCAAGTAATGCTCAGCAGGATAGCTGCAGCAGATAAAACTTTTTTCATGGGTTTCTCCAAAACATTCATTTCTTAAAAGTTGCTATTAATCAATACGTCTACTGCGAAAGCGCAACGAACAAATCAGTTTCTTACGGTTTAGGCGGTATCCATCCATTGGCTGGATACATGCCACAAGCTTTCGCTGAGGGGTTGTAATAACCACCCGCCGCAGTAAATAACGAGTCATCAGGACGAACCTCGCGCCCAAACTGTCCATCATTGATAGCGCAATAACAGGTTGCTGTTTTTGCACCATTCGTCTTTTCTTTGTCTACTTTGCATTCAAAATTCCAGCAATTTGATCCAACCGTACCTTGTGGACATTGATGCATATTCTGCTGCTTCATTGAGAATGGAGGATTAGCGCTCTCTTGGGGGTATAAAACGATGTCTTTGTTATAGAGGGCCCAAACAGTTCCGGGTCTATGAGCACAAGAACCATTCATATTGCCTTCATTTACCCCTGCGGTTGCCGTTAGAGTCGTACCATTTTGTTGGGCAATTTCGGCGGTAATCACCGGACACTTACACTCTGATTCCTCGAAAAAACGAAATGATTTTCCATCATCACGTTTAACCTTAATTTTTCTGCCCGTCGGCTTACAAGTAGATGCCAAGCACAATGCATACTCACCTTGACACTGAGTAAGACCAGAGCTTGCGTCAATTGTGGACTTGGGTGAACCTCCAGAATGGGATCGCCCCCCACTCGAAGAGTCATCTTTTCTATCTTCCATCCTTGATCTTAAAGAATCAGTGCGTTGGTCATTTTGAGCAACCAACATCGAAGAGTCAGCCCCAAAAGCGTTTATGCACATCACAAATAAAAAAGATAAAAGTAAAGCAGAAATTTGATGAGGCTTCATGAATGATAGGATCCCAAAATTAAAATTGACTTCAATAAAGAGTGATCTGTATTGAAGTCAATATCATTTAATTCGTAGTAGGCTTTGTACTTATTGCAAGAGTTGATCTGGGTAACCAACCGGAAGCATCTTACATGCCGCCTTAGGATCGCTCCATGTGCTACCGGCGAAAGTTACATAGCCGCGGTCACCCTTAGCCTTTTGGCCAAATATGCCTTCGCCATAAGGACAGCGGCAAGAAGCTGTTTTAACCCCATTTGTTTCTTTTGGGTCTACGGTGCAAATATAACTCCAGCAATTAGATCCTTGAGCTGAACCCTTGGCAGAACAATTCTGTGATTGAGATGCAGTAGGTGCCATAAAGTCACCATTAGGCTGCTCCTGAGGATACGTAGTAATTGTTGTGGAGAAATACGACCAAATCTTTCCAGTCCCAGGCGAGCGGCAAGAGCCATCCATATTTCCCTCATTCAGACCAGCAATTCCAACTAAGGGTGAGTTATTTTGTTGTGCAATTTGAGCAGTAATTACAGGACATTTACAAATTGCTTCTGGATACTGCTTGGTAGTTTTGCCGCCATCTTCTTTAACAGTAATTGTTCTGCCGGTAGGCTTGCAGGTGGAAGAGGCACATAGGGCAAATTCACCAGCGCAAACTGCCATTCCGGCTTTACCGACACCTCTTGCATCGCCACTAGCTTTTCCATCGTCGCTGCTGATACTGCGGTTGCCATCAGCCCTTTGCCGCATTTCTCCACTAGAACGATTATCCAAGCGCTGGTCTACCCTATCCCTCAAATTAGGATCACTTTGCGCAACAGCAATTAAACTTAGACCAGCCAGAATGATAGAGAGTGTAATTTTTTTCAACATTTTTATAACCTTTGCACATTAAGTGGAACTTCTAAGAATAAGGATTTAATAAGTCTAAGTGGCAACTTGCTTACCTAGTAAAGTAAATCATATTTGCAGCATCATCAAAGAATTTATTGATTTTTGGCTCAGTCACCCAGCTATCTAGGTTTTGATTTAAGGCTGAGCTTGCAAAAGTTCTAAAGTAACTACTATCCCGATCCAGGGCAAGTAAAGTGCTGTCTAGATTTGTATCCGATTCAGAAGAAATTTGTTTATAAAGCTGTAATGCTCTATAAACGCTCTTTTCTTTGGGGGTTTGGGATTGATCTTTACCTAAATTGGTAGCGGCTTTCGAAATCTCTTCTTCAGTTTGTACTTTTCTTGGGGTTACCATCACCAACACGTTTTCCGAATAGAGTTGCTGCCCTTTTTGACTAAACAAATATTGAATAATTGGAATATCTTGAAGTACAGGCACCCCATCAGATTGATTGCCCACCTGTCGAGAAGATAGCCCATCTAAAATCAGCGTTTCCCCATATTTAATTTTTACATTAGCCGTAACTGCATGTTGCTCTTGAGATACGCTCGCATTAAATCCCCCGAGATTTGAGCTGGTACCGGTGACATAGGAGCGAGATACTTTAACAGCCAGCATCATGGATTCTTCGTCCACGAATGTAGGGGTCACTGATAAGCTAACTCCAGTTGGAATATTGGTAATTTGCGCCCCAGATACCCCACCACCATTCAAGCCGGCTGTAATTACTGCGCCCGAGTAGAAAGTAGAAGGTATTCGGTCAAGAGCGGTCAAGGTAGGTCTCGCAATCACTTGAGAATTGTTTGAGGTTGAATTGGCAATATTCAAGCTATAACTAACCAGACCACTCACGCTATTTATAGTCGCGCTGGTTGCGTTACCAATACCAATCACACTATTTTGAACTACACCACTAACACTGCTTCCGCCCGTTGAACCTGTACTACGAAAGGATTGGCTTCCAGCAAACATAGTTAAGCCGGTAAGCAAATTAATCCCACTCTGACTACTTTGCCCATCAACTGTGCGTATCAATACTGCATCAATTGACGCCATCTTTGGAGGCTTCTTAGCATTACAAGGGCTAGGTAATGGCTCTAAATAGAGCGTCTGGTCCCCAGAAGTCCCACCTACTGGAACACCATAACTTCCTCCAGGCGCTTTACCTAAACCAGGCTTCGTATCACAATCAAACCAACGCTGCTGCTGATTCGACATCGAAACCGCAGAATAAGTTCCACCACCACCCCCACTACTAACCGGTGCAGCGGAAGCGTTAGGCTGAGAAGTTGGCATGCCTGGAGCACTAGAAGAGCCCGATGAACCCGAAGAACCCGACGACCCATCGTCACTCGAATCGTCGCTATTCTGATTGTTACCATAGGCGCCTGCCACTCCACTCCTTGAGTCGGAGCTTCTGCCAGTTGAACTGGAGCTATTGCCCTTGGCACCCTTGGCCACAACAACGCCGCCAGCAACCTTCATCATCTTGCCCTGTTGAGGTGCTGGACCATTAAGGCTTGCGGGGTTTTGAGCGATATCCAAATCCATGGATTTGAGATTGCTCAACTGAGTACCTATATAAGCAACTTGTTGCTTTAATTGGGCAATCTCTTTTGGGTTATCGGAATTTGCTTTTGCGTAGGCATCCAAATTGATATTGGATTCTGTAGTTTTACCAACAGCTGCATACATCAAAGTCATCAATCGCAATTGATCAATATTCGTTGTGTTGAGCTTTTTCAAACTATCACCAGCCCAGAGCGCAGTCTTAAAGTCCTTTTGCCATAGAGATGATTGCAAGAGACCAAACAACGCATCCTGACTTGAAGGGCTTATGGCATAGGCGCTAATAAAATCCCTACTTGCTTTTGAGTATTCTCTTGAATCAATATGAAGCCGGCCTAATTGAATTAGCGGCAAAGTATCTGTGCTGTCTAAGGAGGCAGCAAGTCCATAGGCAGTTTCTGCCAGCTCCTTATTATCACCCGCATTATTCAAGTACTGTAAGTGGTAGCTAATGCCGTTCAAAAGGTGGACCGTAGAATTGCTTGGGCTCATTTTGACAGCCGCACTAAATACTTTTTGGGCGTTTTCATAATCGCCCTCGCGCAAATACACAAGGCCCTGCTTCACTAGCTCATGAGTAATATTTTGTTTTGGAGGGGCAATTTTTTGACTCGATCCATTGCTGCCCAGCTGAGATACCTGCGCACTTTTTCCGCCCGTACCAGCACAACCTGAAAGCAGTGTCAGACAAGCCAATATAGCAATGGTATGGGAAGACTTTAAAAGGGGCTTTGGCTTGCTCATTAATATAAATTTAGTGCAAATAAAAAAAGGGGGGCTTCAACCCTCTTCATTCTAACTTCAAAAAAGTAAAAAACATAATAAAAGTAAATACTTATAGAGCTCAGATTATTTTGCTGCTCGATCCCGGTTAAAGGATGCGAATCAACAGGCAACTCTAGCCAAAACAGTTAAATTAGAAAGCTATGAATGTAGTGGTGAACCCTTACTGAATTAGCAATATATACTCAATATATCTCAAATAAACCACATGATTATGTCCCCAGTTACCCTCAAATCCACATTACTTTTAGCTGGCACACTAGCGGCAGGCCTATTTCTCAATATTGCCCATTCCCAGCCATCCAACCCCACCCCAACTACCGAGCAAATAATTCAAAGCCTTGAAAAATCAGGCGCATTGGATCGCGCTATCGATAGGGGCATTGAGCGCTATAGACAAAAACAAATGAATGCCGCCCAAGCCAAGCAACAAAAAGAAGAGGCTCAAAAAGCAGCAATGGCAAAAAACGCACGGCCAGCAGATCCAAATAAAGACTTTATATATGGAAAGCCAGATGCGGTTATTTCTATTATTGAATATTCAGACTTTGAGTGCCCATTTTGCAAACAGTTCGGAGATATACCAAATAAAGTAGTTGATTCAATGCCTGATCAAGTTAATCTAGTATGGCGAAATTTTCCACTTTCCTTTCATGACCCGATGGCTACAAAAGAAGCTGTAGCTACCGTTTGCGCTGCTCAGCAAGGTAGCAATGCAGCCTTCTGGAAATACGCTGACAGCATCTTTAAGACTACCCGCTCTAATGGGCAAGGCATGCCAAGCGCTAACGGTGTAGATCCTTTGCTGGCATTAGCAAAAGAGCAGGGTTTGAATGTTGAAAAATTTGATGTCTGCCTGCGGTCAGAGGCAGTAGCAAAGCAAGTCAGCGCTGATTTAGAAGATGGCTTGAATGCGGGCATTAGCGGTACTCCCGGTGTCATCCTCGTTAACCACAAAACAGGCGCCTTTAATGTTTTGGCTGGCGCAGTACCAGAGGATGTTTTAAAGCAAGAAGTTAAAAATCTCTTAAATAATAAAAAATAGGTTTTTAAACCCAAATATAGATGTCACCATCTGCCAGGGATGGTGACGTAAATATTTTTTAAACGCAACTCTCCGCCCATATAGCTCATTGCGATTGGTCCAGCACCGAATCGAGTGTCGCGCACCTGATGCGTTATCCCATTCAAAGTGACTGAAAGCTCATTTCCGATGGCGCTAATCTGCATGTGATTCCATTGATTAGCCACCTTTGTTGGCTTCACTTTATTGAGCGACAAAATTGAGCCAGCACCAGAGCTACCTGCCTGGTTAACTAAGGTTACCTCATAAGCTGTGTTCGTATTAATGTCACCTGGGTTGGCGCAACGAAAAAAAACTGTCGCTTGCGTTTTATCGGAAACCCAATAATCAAATGCAATTTGGAAATCAGGGACGCTTAAACGTGATACCAAAAGGCCCTGACCTTGCGTTACTTGTATCTCTTTATTAACAACCTGCCAACTTGCATTTCCATCCCTACCGCCATTAATTTTCCATGCAGAAAGATCCGAGCCATTAGTCATCGGAAATGCTGACCCAAGAGTAGTAATGATGGCCTGCGAATATACGGGTATAGGCATCCAAACAAATACGCCCACTACACTGAGATATGCGAAATAGTTTTTAATCGGGAAAGTATTTTTGAGCATAGAAGACAGAAGTTATTCAAATAAGTGTATAGCATCTCCATGCCAAACAGCAGAGCTTAGAAAGAGAGCAAGAAAAAGGCCCGCAATGCGGGCCTTTTATTTAGCAGCTAGCAGTGATTAAGAAACAATCACAAACCAAGTAGTGTTGTGTGACTGAGCGCTCATCAAAAACAACATAGGTATAGAGAGCACTGTATTCAAACGGGATGTCAACATCGCAACGCGAGCAGATTTAGCTTTTACGTCAGCTTCAACAGCAACGATGCCAAGAGCACGCTTTTGATTTGGCCAAATAATGAACCAAACATTGAAGGCCATTACCAGGGCAATCCACATACCCAAACCGATTGCACGGAACGGCGCTTGTAATGTGAAGGCTTGATGCAAGTAACCATTTAATGCAGCAACGATCAAACCAGTGACCACAGTAAACAAAGCTGCGTAACGGAACCAGAACAATGCTGTAGGAGCAATCACTTTGCCGATTGCTGGTTTTTGCTCATCAGGAATCTTTGGCATGGAAGGGATTTGCACAAAATTAAAGTACCAAAGCAAACCAATCCACATTACACCAAACATCACGTGCAGCCAACGGAAAATAAATGGTAATTCAGCAGAGCTAAAGTTGTTGCCAAAAGCCAAAATAATGAGGGCAAGGAGGACAAAGCCTGCAAAAACGGTACGTCCCAAAGAGGTCAAGATAGAGGTCATGTAATGTTCCTAGAGATTCAGTAAGTTAATTAAGCAAAATTTTGACTGGCAAAATCCCAGTTAACCAAATTCCAAAAGTTTTCTAAGTACTTTGGACGCGCATTGCGAGTATCAATATAGTAGGCATGCTCCCATACGTCACATGTCAACAGTGCTTTGGCATCAGTAGTAAGTGGAGTTGCAGCATTGCTAGTAGAAACTAAATCGAGACTACCATCTGCCTTTTTTACCAACCAAGCCCAACCTGAGCCAAAAGTTCCTACGGCACACTTCGTAAATTCTTCTTTGAACTTATCAAATGAACCCCACTTAGCATTAATAGCCTCAGCCAAAGGACCAGTTGGTGCACCACCGCCATTTGGCTTCATTCCAAGCCAATAAAATGTATGGTTCCAAACTTGTGCAGCATTATTAAAAACACCGCCTGCAGATTTTTTAACGATATCCTCAAGTGATGCATTCTCAAACTCAGTGCCTTTGATTAAGTTATTCAAATTAGTGACATAAGTCTGATGATGCTTACCGTAGTGATACTCTAAAGTTTCTTTAGAAATATATGGGGCCAACGCATCGAGTGCATATGGTAACTGGGGTAAGGTATGTTCCATTTGTATTCCTTTTAATTACATTAAGCTAAATATAGATTATTTTTCGATAACTATAGACTATTCTGGGGTTTTTGTTTAATCCAAGAAAAATGCCGGCAAAGCAGCTTGCCGGCATGAGTTTGAACGATGCTTGATACTATTTATTGAGCCGCCCAACCGCCATCCATATTCCAAGCTACGCCACGAACTTCAGATGCGTCTGGACCACACAGAAATACTGCCAAGGCTGCCAATTGCTCTGGGGTGACAAATTCTCCAGATGGCTGCTTCTCAGACACCAAGGCAGTCTTAGCGGCCTCATTAGAAATTCCTTCACGCTCTGCGCGGGCATCTACTTGTTTTTGAACTAATGGAGTCAAAACCCAGCCTGGGCAAATGGCGTTACAGGTAATACCGGTACGAGCATTTTCTAGGGCAGTCACTTTAGTGAGGCCTACAATGCCATGCTTTGCGGCAACATAGGCTGCCTTCTGTGTCGATGCTACCAAGCCATGGACTGAAGCGATATTGATGATGCGGCCCCAGTTGCGTTTTTTCATGCCAGGCAATGCGTGATGCGTTGTATGAAAGGCAGAACTTAAATTGATAGCAATGATGGCATCCCATTTATCCGCTGGGAACTCTTCAATATTTGCCGTGTACTGAATGCCAGCATTATTAATAAGGATGTCTAATGATCCAAAGCGCTTTTCTGTTTGCTTGATGAGGTCCTCGATTTCAGCAGGCTTACTCATGTCTGCACCGTGATAATCAACCTCCACTCCACATGCTTTAATTTTGGCAATAGCTTCATCTTTTTCACCAAAACCATTCACCATAATATTGACGCCCTGCTTTGCCAATGCAATAGCCATACCCAAGCCAATACCACTGGTGGAGCCAGTAACTAATGCAGTTTTACCTTTTAATGTGGACATTTCTTTTACCGTATCAAGTTAACCAAAGGGGCCTACAAGCTGATTTACCCCAAAACTTGATGTTACAGGATGTGGTGACCGACCCCGGAAGGCTATGCACCGGGGTAGCCAGGAACCGCTAGACTTAGATCTTCTTCAGTGCTCGCAAGATCTTTTCGCAGGTAATGGGCTGATCAAAGACGGTTGCGTTAAATGGCGCTAAGGCGTCATTAATCGCATTTTGAACAGCGCCAGGCGCACCTGCAGTCCCAGCTTCACCTGCACCCTTGGCTCCCAATTTTGAGGATTGGGTAGGAGTCTCTACGTGAGCCACTTCAATATCGGGCATCTCATTAGCCATGGGTACTAAGTAGTCAGCCATACTGCCGTTCCGTAGCAAACCACTTTCATCATAGAGGCACTCTTCAAACAGAACACCACCAATACCCTGAACAATTGCACCGCGTACTTGCTCATTTACCAGCATCGGATTGATTACGCGTCCACAGTCCTCTACTGCCCAATGCTTTAATAACTTGACGAAACCTGTCTCTGGATCAACCTCAACATAAGAAGCTTGCACGCCATTTGTAAAGATAAATGGGTATTCTTTTTGTGTGTAGTGACGTGTCACCATCAGATCAGCAGAGAAACCAACTGGCAAAGTATCGGTACGGAAATAACCCACTCTTCCCACTTCACTAAACGGCATCAACTGCTCACCAGTCGCTTTATCCAAGATATGACTGCGACGTGCAATGAGCTCTGTAACGGGTCGATTCAAAATAGCGCCAGCAAGCTTAATAATATTTTCTTGCAGCGCTTGAGAAGCCAGAAGAACCGCTTCGCCACCTACGCCAGCACCTCGAGATGCCCAAGTACCGCCGCCGTAAGGGGTAACATCCGTGTCGCCAGTCACTACGCGCACTTGGTCAATTGAAACACCAACAGCGTCTGCTGCAATCTGAGTGTAGATACCTTCAGTACCCTGACCCTGTTCTCCAACACCAATTAATACCGAGATCACACCACTTGGATCCATGCGCACGGTAGCGCCATCCTGAGACGCAATGCGAGCGCCGCCTACTCCATAGAAAGCGGGGCTTGGATTGGTTAATTCAATTAATGTTGCAAATCCAATGCCGCGGTAGATGCCTTTTTTACGCAACTCAGCCTGCTCTTTACGCAATGCAGAGTAGTCCATCATTTTTTCGATGGTCCGTAAGCATTGCTCATGAGAAAGCACCTCTAACTTAATGCCAGAAATTCCGGAGCATGGATAAGCATCATCCGGAATAACGTTATGTTTACGGAACTCGAGTGGATCCATCTGTAATTTTTGAGCAGCCAAGTCAACCAAGCCTTCAGTAACTGCACAGGCGATCGGATGACCTACCCCACGATACTGACAAGTTGGGGTTTTATTCTGGAAAACCACATTCAATTGAGCGCGATAGTTCTGATGTTTGTATGGGCCACCTACCAAGTTCACTACCTGGTTACCCTCAATGGCGCTGGTCCTAGGGAACATAGAGTAAGGACCGATGGCAGTTAAGTCATCAATTTCAAAGGCCAAGATATCACCTGCCTTATTAGCAGCAATACGGCCTCTAATACGATGCTCACGTGCATGAATATCACTCGTAAATGATTCCAGGCGATCAGCAACAAACTTTACAGGGCGCTCAAGCATCATTGCTAGACCAACTGTTGCGAAGTCATCTGGATATGCGTGAACTTTGATACCAAAAGAGCCGCCTACATCTTTACAAATCACATGCACATCAGACTCTGAAAGCCCAAACTGACGGCAATATAAATCTTGCATCATGTGTGGTGCTTGTTGTGAGTGATATACCGTCAAGCGACGATCACCTGGGTTGTAATCTGCAATTTGACAGCGTGGCTCAAGCGTAACGCCGGTATGGCGTCCAAATCCAAAGGTCGCTTGCGCAACCACATCTGCGGTTGCAAACACTTCATCCACATTACCGATATCTAAGCTGCGGGTAAAGCATAAATTGTCGCCAAGCTCGGGATGAATTACAGGAGTATCTGCATCCAAAGCAGTCTCCATGGAAACTACGGCTGGCAACTCTTCCCACTCAACGTCGACATGCTGTAAAGCATCTTCAGCTTGTGCCCTAGTTTCAGCGACTACCGCTACCACTGGCTCACCCTGCCAACACGCACGATCAATTGCTAATGCATGCTGAGGGGCCGACTTCATGCCAACCAAGTGGCCTAAAGTTGCAACCCAGGGCTTACAAATTTTTGCCATTTGCACACCTTCCACAACCGCCAATACACCAGGCATCTTGCTAGCATGCTCTGTATGAATTTTGCCGATCTTCATGTGCGCAACTGGAGAGCGCCAGAAAACCACATGGGCCATGCGTGGCAACTGAATGTCGTCAATGTAAGTGCCCTGACCTTCCAGCAGGCGGCGAGCCCCATGTCTTGGTTCGCTATGGCCGATATAACGCTGATCGTTTGTAACTGGATCAAGCACCATTCCTTTTAAATCACTTGGCTTATTCATAATGCGTTTTCCTCAGTACCTTAAGCGTTAGCAAGGACAGGTTTAATTTTTTGACCTTTAGCCCGAGCATCTAACACGTCGACAATGGCATCCACAATCGAGTGGTAACCAGTGCAACGGCAATAATTGCCAGAGATCCATTCACGCACTTCTTCGCGCGTCGCTTTGGGTTGCTTCTCAATCAACTCTGCAGCAGCCAACAACATGCCAGAAGAGCAGAAACCACACTGCATAGCGTTATGGCGCATAAAAGATTCTTGTAAGTCAGTTAAAGTGCCGTCCTTGGTGAGACCTTCGACCGTTTCAACCACACCACCATCGGCTTGAACTGCTAAAAAGAGACAGCCTCGAATGATTTGCCCATTGACCTTAACGGTGCAAGCCCCGCACGCGCCCTGCTCGCAGCCCAAATGAGGGCCTTTGAGGTGAAGATCTTCACGCAAAAAATCCACTAGATGTCTGCGTGGCTCAATCTCTGCATTTACAAGTCGACCATTCACGGTCATTGAAATTTTCTTCTTCAAACTCATCCTGATCTCCGAATTCTTTTGTTGATTGAGCTTAAGCAATCATCTGCTTGAGTCCGCGCTCAAGCAGTACGCCAATTAAATGTTTTTTAGCTTCAGCGCTATTGGTGATGTCCGCAATCGCTTCAATTTCATTACGAGCTTCAGCCACTGCTTTAGCAATAACTTCTTCAGTTAACTTTTGACCGTCCACCAATTCTTGAGCTTTTGTTGCCATCACTGGTGTTGCGCCAACAGAAAAGAATGTGAATGCGCAGTGAGTCAAAACCTCACCCTGCTTTTGCGCTACTGCTGCCAGTCCTGCAACCGCGTAATCTCCATGACGTCTTGCAAGCTCGTGAAAATAAAAAACCTCTTGCTTATTAGCAAGTGGAATCTCGGTAGCAACCAAAATTTCATCAGGCTCTAAAGAGGTTGTGTACAGGTCAATAAAGAAATCTTGCGCTGAAATTCGGCGCTCGCCCGCAGGACCATGAATAATCATCGTCGCCCGCAAAGTCAAGCTACAAGCGGGCCATTCAGCGGCTGGATCACCATAGGCCAAAGAGCCGCCCCATGTGCCCAGATTACGAATAGCACGATGTGCAATGTGCGGCGCTGCAGCCTTTAAAAGCGGAGCATGTATTGCAACCAACTCTGAATCTTCAATTTCGGTATGTGTTACCAGCGCACCGATACGCAGGCTGTCACCAACAACAGCGATGCCTTTTAGCTCAGCTATATCAGTGATATCAATTAACACGCTAGGTTCAGACAAGCGCATATTTAATGTAGCCAATAGAGTTTGCCCGCCTGCAATTAAGCGGGCATCATCGCCACCCTGCTCAAGCAAAGACAAAGCCTCTTGTAATGCCTTGGGCTTTACATAATCAAATACTGCAGATTTCATTACGTCTCCTCCACCACCAATGTATTTAGCTTTGATAGCTATTTATTTTTTTACCACTTATTTGCTGCGCCTACTTTTTATAGTTTTTTTGAGTCTTATTTCTAGAGTCTTATTACCGCTCTTTTATTTACTACCAGCGTCTGACTCCAACGCTGCTGTCTCCCCGCCTAATTCTTTTGCAAACTTCTGAAAAAAGTCGTCTGCAATCTTTTTGGCCGATGCGCTAATCAAGCGACCGCCAATTTGACCTAATTTGCCGCCAATGGAGGCTTCAGTCGTATAAGTAACCAAAGTACCGCCTTCAGCCTGCTTTAGCTCCACCCGTGACTTGCCTTTGGCAAACCCTGCCGCCCCACCTGACCCCTCAAAGGCCATAGAACAGGACTGGTCTGGGACGATGTCGCTGAGGAACAATTTCCCGGCAAAACGGGCTCTAACAGGCCCAATCTTGAACATAACCTTGGCATGAATCTCTTCCGGGGAGATACGACTGATCTCCTCGCAGCCTGGAATGGACTTGGCCAACACGTCAATATCATTCAAACCCTTCCATACCTCAGGGACAGGAGCCGATATGAGTTGCTCGCCATTTAATTCCATTTGATCTCCTTGGGGTTTGTACGAATAGAGTCTTATCTACCAATTGTTCAACAATGTACCATTATTTAACTTTTGGTCAATAAGTCCAAATTCGGATAAACCCTGAGAACCCATGCGTTTTACTGAAGATAACGTTACCAGCCCAAATACTGCTGAAATTTCAGAAGGCTCAATGGCGCCCACTAGAAAAAGAATGGGGACCGCCGAGCGGAAACGCCAAATATTGGATAGCGCGATTCAGTTCTTTGCCAGAAATGGCATCGATGGCCAATTAAGGAATTTGTCCAAAGAATTAGGCATCACTCATACACTGCTCTATCACTACTTCCCAACTAAAGATGCGCTGATACAAGAGGTTTACAAAGAAGTCTTTGAATCCAGGTGGAAGCCGGAATGGGAAGACCTACTGGATGATGATTCGCTTACTCCAGAGGAAAAATTTAATGCTTTTTATTTGGATTACTCCAACACAGTCCTAACTTATGACTTTGTGCGCATCTTGATTTTCTCTGGCTTAAGTGATCATTCCATCAGCGATCGCTTCTTTGAACTCTTGCGCACTCGCTTATTACCAAGACTCATTCGGGAGACTCGTAAGTATTGCGGAAGATCAGATACATCAAAACCTACGCAGCGTGAACTTGAATTTCTCATGGGCCTGCATGGTGGGATCTTCTATATCGGTATGAGACGCTGGATCTATGGACAAGCTATCTATGCTGCTGAGAGCCCCAATACAGAACAAGAAATCATTCGCGACCGTGTTCAGTCCTACCTTCATTCCGCTAAATCACTATTTGCTTAACCTAAAAGGTCAACATGTCTAACTTAAGTCTTAATCACTTTTCTATTCGCAGTCTCGAGATTGAAAAAACTACTAACTTCTATAGCAAGCTACTTGGTCTAACAGTCGGCCCAAGACCAGAGTTCCCGTTTCCAGGTGTTTGGCTTTATAACGGCGATGACAGTAGCTGGGCAAATGCGGTCTTACACCTCATTGCTATTGATAAGAATGATCCAAACGGACTAAAAAAATATTTGGGGGAGCGGGATCCTAGTTCACTTTATGGATCTGGCGCGGTTGATCATATTGCTTTTTTTGCAGTTGGCTTAGAAGAGAAAATTAACCTATTAAAAGAATTAAAGATTTCCTATCGCGAGCGAACCGTACCGGTAATAGGACTCCATCAAATATTTTTGGATGATCCTAATGGCATTGTCATTGAATTGAACTATCCAGCATCAGAAAAAACTGCCCTAGATTCGAAAGCGGCATAGGGGCTATTGATGGCAAAAATTCTAGTTGTTGGTGGCTCTCTTGGCGGTTTGTTCGCAGCAAACATTTTGCTGCGCCAAGGCCATGACATTACCTTGCTAGAAAAGACGGTTGGATCCTTGGACGGACGCGGTGCGGGTATCGTGACTCATGATGCCTTGGCCCAAGCACTAAAAGCCGCTGGAGTCACTGTTGATGAGACATTGGGCGTACCCGTTACCAAGCGCATTACTTTAGGTGCTGATGGCCAAAGTCTGGGTGAAATGGAATTACCTCAAGTGCTTACATCCTGGAGTCGCTTGTATCAGATGCTCAAGGAAAGCTTTCCGAGTGAAAGCTACCTTCAAGGAAAGACAGTGAAGTCCGTTGCACAAGATGCAAACGCTGTTCAGGTAATTTGTGAAGATGGCAGTCAATATGATGCTGAGCTACTGATTGCATCCGATGGCATTCGTTCTGGAGTAAGGGCTCAAGTTGCGCCACAGATTCAGCCCGAGTACGCTGGCTATATAGCTTGGCGCGGCGTATGTGATGAAGCCTGCTTATCAAACTACACACTTGATACCCTATTTAATCGCTTTGGCTTTTGCTTACCCAATGGTGAGCAAATGCTGGGCTACCCAGTAGCCGGCTCTGGCAACGATACGCGCCCAGGCAAGCGTCGCTATAACTTTGTTTGGTATCGCCCGGCATCAGAACATGAGGAGTTAGTTAACCTCTTGACCGATGACAACGGACATTACTATCCGACTGGCATTCCACCGCTAAAAGTATCTTGGAAGCATATTGCACAAATGCGTAAAGTAGCGCGAGAAATTCTGGCGCCTCAATACGCTGAGATTCTTGAAAAAACAGCAGCGCCATTCTTGCAAGCGATTTATGACGTTCGCTCCGAACAAATTGTCTTTGGCAGAATCGCATTAATGGGTGATGCAGCATTTGTTGGTAGACCACATGTTGGGATGGGTGTTACTAAGGCAGCTGATGAGGCAATAGTGATTGCAAAGCATATTGCCGCACTTGGCGCCTCCCCTGCAGCACTCAGCGCCTATGGTGATGAACGACTCCAATTGGGCCAGCAGGTAGTGGCTAGAGCGCAATATTTAGGACGCTATATGCAAGCCCAGGGCACTAAGGGTAATAGGGATAACGAGAAGCTCAAAAGAAATGCCGATACTGTCATGGCGGAAACTGCGATTGATATCAGCGAACTATTAGCTCAAGGGAAAGCAGTGCCTGAATCTGCACACTAAATGGTGCATTCAGTTAAGATTTAAAAAAACAAAAAGTATTCTTATTTAACTAAGTTTTATATGGAGGAGACAACCATGAAACAAAAAGTAACGAATCAAACAAGACGACAGATGTTGATTGGTGGAGCTGCAGCTGCAAGCACACCACTTTGGCTTAATGTTGCAAACGCTCAAGCTGACACTATTAAGATCGGCTTTCCAACTCCGTTGACTGGTCCATTCTCTGCCGAGGCACAGGATCAAGTAAAGGCTGCCGAATTAGCCATTAAAGAATTTAACGATGCCGGCGGATTTAATGGTCGCAAAGCAGAACTCTTGGTACGCGATGACAAACTTAACCCAGGCGAAGCAGCAACTCGCACCTTAGAGTTAATTGAAAAAGATAAAGTCAACTTTGTAGTTGGCTCACTATCGGCAGCGACACAACTCTCAATCAACGCCGTATGTAAAGAGCGTAAGGTTTTGTTTAACTCCATCAGCCAATCTGATGCAATTAACGAAGCGAAAGACTGGAGCGTTTATACGTTCCACGAGGCACTTAACCCAACCATGACTGCTGGTGCTGTAGCGCGCTACTCCATTCCTCGTTTTGGCAAAAAAATTGTCTTCCTCACGGCTGACTACGCTTACGGCCACGAAATGGTCCGCGCTTTTGAGCGTGCAGCCAAAGAAATGGGTGCCACTACCTTGGCTGACATCCGTCATCCATTGGGCGCATCCGATTACTCCGCGTTCCTACCACGCATCAAAGCTTTGAACCCAGATATTTTGGTTCTCTGTAACTTTGGTCGCGACTTAGTCAATGCAGCAAAACAATGTACTGACTTTGGCCTTAAATCCAGCATGAAGATTGTGACACCGGTACTTCTCTACACTTCACGTCTTGCTGGTGGGCCAGAAGCCTTTGAAGGCATTATTGGTGGCACATCTTATTACTGGGGTCTAGAAGATCGTATCCCAACCGCAAAAGCATTTAACGACGCTTTCCGCAAAATGTATAACGGCTCCGTACCGTCTGACTACGGCGCACTAGGCTACGCTGGCGTGAAGAGCGTCTTGGCTGGGGTGAAGATTGCAAAGTCTACTGATACCCTAAAAGTGGTCACAGCAATGGAGAATATGAAGTACGACTGGTACAAGGGACCTGAGTACTATCGTAAGTGCGACCATCAGGCCGTGCAAACCGTCATCATCGTAGAGTCCAAATCCAAGAATATGAAAGACAAGTATGACGTCTTCAATATTTTGACGATTGAACCTACTACTGAGAAAAACATGCGCTCTTGCGCAGAGCTAGGCCACAAAGCCTAATCCAAAAATTTCAGGGTGGATATCTCATTCACCCTGATCCACTCCCCAACACCATTTGGTTGAGGGGAGTTTTTTCTGAGTACATTTATGACCGGTCTTTCATTTGAACTACTTTGCATGCAATTGCTTACAGGCATCGCCTTGGGCAGTATCTATGCACTTCTAGCCCTTGGCTTATGTCTTATTTTTGGCATGCTCAATGTGGTGAACTTCGCACATGGCGCCTTCTTTATGGTGGGCGCATTTTTAGGTGTGTACTTTTTAGGCATCACTGGAAGCTTTTGGTTTAGCTTGGTGCTAACCCCATTGCTCACCGGTGGTATAGGTCTAGTCACAGAACGTTTCTTGGTAAGGCCGCTCTATGGACGGGGCTTGGATTACCCTTTGCTACTGACTTTTGGCCTCTCTTATGTTTTGATCGAAGTCATGCGCGTTACGTTTGGCATTGAGGGTCTCCCTTCTGTTACCCCAGAGGGTCTTGGCGGAACAGTAAATGTAGGTATTGGTTATTTCCCTAAATATCGACTCTTCTTAATTGCTGCTACCGCTGTCATTATTTTGGGTGTCTGGTTCTTCATTCAAAAGACGCGCTACGGCCTGATCATTAAGGCTGGCGCTGCTGATCAAGAGATCGTGAAAGTACTTGGTGTTGATATTGCTAAAGTGTGGCTTTTAGTCTTTGGATTAGGCTGTGCAATTGCGGGCTTATCCGGAATCCTGGCCTCCCCAACACGCTCAGTAAACCCAGAAATGGGCATCCCCATTTTGGCGGAGTCATTTGTGGTAACTGTTGTTGGCGGCATGGGCTCACCAGTAGGAGCAGTTGTTGCCGGTTTATTGGTCGGCATCGTTTACAGCATGACCTCACTCTTCTTCCCTGACTTAGCGGAACTCTCCATTTTTGTTTTGATGGCAGTAGTACTGTTAATTCGCCCACAAGGTTTATTTGGTAAAGCAGGAGCGATGGGCTAAGGCTCCGTATATTTATGAATTCATTCTTCCAACTTATTGCACGTCATCGCGTTCTAGTCAGCACTCTATTCCTGGCAATCTTCCCATTCATCATGCCGTACGAAGCATTAGCGATCAATATTTTGATCTTTGGTTTGTTCGCTATGGGCTTTAACTTGCTGTTTGGTTACATGGGGCTACTATCCTTTGGTCACGCAGCATTCCTAGGTATTGGCAGCTACATCACTGGCATTAGCATTGTTCACTATGGGATGCCATGGGGGGCTGCAATTCTGGTTGGCATTCTGGGCGCAGCTATAGGTGGCCTCATCATGGGCTACCTTGCCATTCGCACTCGCGGCATCTACTTTTCTATGGTGACCCTAGCGCTTGGTCAAATTGTGTATTACCTCTTCTATAAGGCGGAAAGCCTTACAGGTGGCGAGAATGGTTTACGTGGAGTCCGAGTCGATGAATTTAACGTCCTAGGCATCCCAGTTGACTTTTTAAATCCGCTGGTGAAGTACTACATCATTCTCTTCTTTGTCGTGATAGCAATCTGGTTGATTTCGCGCATTCTGAGCTCACCCTTAGGCGCTGTAATGGAAGCGATTCGCGAGAATGAAAAACGTGCTGCAGCGTGCGGATTTGACGTAGCAAGAACCAAATTATTGGTCTTTGTTTTGTCAGCAGCAATTTGCGGCTTAGCAGGCTCATTACGCGCCCTGCACCTCTCTATTGTTCCGATTGATTCCCTGCACTATTTGCAGTCCGGCCAGGCAGTCATGATGAGCATTCTGGGGGGTATGGGTACATTCTTTGGTCCATTCATTGGAGCTGCAGTCATGCTTTACCTGGAGGATGTTGTCACTACCTTCACTAAACACTGGATGGCCGTTGTTGGCTTAGTCTTTATGTTCTTTGTGCTGTTCTTCCCTAAAGGTATCTGGGGCACCATTCTGAGCAAGCTACAAATTAATCAGGATTCGAAATAATGAATAGCGCCACTATCACCCCTATTCTTGAAGCACGTCATGTCAGCAAGAGCTTTGGTAAGTTCAAGGCACTGCAAGATGTATCCACTAGCTTTATGCCCGGAACACTGACTGCAATCATTGGTCCAAATGGCGCAGGAAAAAGCACTTTCTTTAACGTCTTAAGTGGCGCCTTCCCTCCTACAAGTGGCCAAATTCTATTTAATGGCAAAGACATTACTGGTATGCAGCAACATGAGTTTGCTCGCATTGGCATTTCTAAAAGCTTTCAGATTACGAACGTCTTTAAGCAACTGAGCGTTCATGAGAATGTCCGTGTAGCTGCGCAAATGGAAACAGCACGCTATAACTTTTTGCGTAACGCCCAAAGCTACCCAAAGCCAATTGAAATTGCCGATGAATTACTCCGCAGAGTCAATCTTGAGCACTTACGCAATAAGAAAACTGGTGACCTTGCTCACGGCCAACAGCGCGCACTAGAAATTGCTATGGCTTTGGCTTGTAACCCTAACCTCCTACTGCTTGATGAGCCAACCGCGGGCATGTCTCCCGAGGAAACACTGGTCATGATGGAGCTCATTCGCACTCTCGCCAGCGAGCGCACGGTGATTCTGGTTGAGCACAAGATGAAGCTCATTATGGGTCTATGTAAACGCATCATTGTTCTGCATCACGGCGAGTTCTTGGCTGAAGGCACTCCAGAAGAAATCCAAAATAATGCTGAGGTACGTCGTGTGTACCTAGGTCAAGGTTAAAGAGAAAGCAAATTATGTTGCGTGTAGAAAATTTGAACGCTTGGTATGACCGCAGTCATGTACTGCAAGGAGTCTCACTTGAAGTGAATAAAGGTGAGATTGTCACCCTCATGGGTCGTAATGGTGCAGGTAAGACGACCACTCTGCGCTCACTTATGGGCCTACTATCCAAGCGTCAAGGTAAAGCATCTATTGATGGCACCTCATTCTTAGATTTACCCGCTCATGAACGTTTTCACTTGGGACTCGCTTATGTTCCAGAGGATCGCCGTATTGTTCCAGGACTGACTGTCAAAGAAAACTTAGAGCTGGGTGTAATCGCCAAGAAGAATTCTGGTGACATGGGAGTCTTAGTGGATGAAATCGCTGAAACTTTCCCTAGACTCAAAGAACGCTTGAATCAAGACGGCACTTCAATGTCGGGTGGCGAGCAACAAATGCTCGCGATTGCCAGGGCCATGATTGGTAAACCCAAAGTCATTCTGCTCGACGAACCCTCAGAGGGCATCATGCCGGTTTTGGTTGAAGAAATGTTTGAGTTATTTGCTAAATTAAAACAGCAAGGCTTAACTATTCTTCTCGTAGAGCAAAACGTGCAGCAAGCTCTCAAAATTTCTGATCGAGCTTACATCTTGGATCAGGGCAAGATTGTGTTTCATGACACTGCGCAGAACCTTTTAAACAACGATGAGATTCAGCAGAAGTATTGCGCGGTTTAAATCAGATGCAGCCAATGTCCCAGCTGGTGCCAAAAGGTATCTGGGACTAATGTAAGTAGCCAGGTAAGCATAATGAAACGAAATAGCTTACCAATGAACATATAAATAAGGCATGGCTGCCAAGGAAGCTTTAGCCACCCTGCCGCTAGGCACAAAGGGTCGCCCAATCCAGGCAGCCAAGACAATAGCAGGAGCTTAGGTCCCCACTCTGCTAGCCAGCGCTTAAGACGACTATTACTCGGCCCATCCATCACCTTAAAACTCTTACGCGCCAATACCCCTAACCACCAATCGAGCATCCCACCTAATGTATTTCCAACTGTGGCAACCATAATGGCAACCCAAAATAAGTGAGGGTTCAGAGTGATATAGCCAAATAGAATAGGCTCCGAACCAGCGGGTATTAAAGTCGCAGAAATAAAAGCGCTAATGAAGACCGCCGGCAAACCAACCGAAGGCATTTCAAACCATGTAAAAAAATGATCAAACATATGCTCCATTACGCAATGGCCTCTAGGGCGCTGGCATACGAATGAATTTCTTTGGCTCTCATGCAGTCTATTTTGCCTTGTTTTAGACAATCTCCATGAATTTCAAATCTTGCTTAAACTAATGCCTGAGACGCTAGATACGCCATAAAACCTATAAATTGAGACTTTTATGAATCACCCTATTCCTAAGCCAGACCAGTACCAAGAAATGCGTGAAGCATTGCGTGACCTCTGTGGATCTTTTGATTCCGCCTATTGGCAAAAGATTGATCACGAGCGTGGCTATCCAGAAGCTTTTGTAGATGCCATGACCAAAGCTGGGTGGTTGGCTGCATTAATTCCAGAAGAATATGGCGGCTCTGGTTTGGGCCTAGCTGAGGCCTCCGTGATCATGGAGGAAATCAACTTTTCCGGTGGCAACTCAGGTTCATGTCATGGACAAATGTACAACATGGGTACTTTATTGCGTCACGGCTCTGAAGCGCAGAAAAAAATGTATCTCCCAAAAATTGCATCGGGTGAGTTGCGCCTCCAAAGCATGGCCGTCACCGAGCCCACTACCGGAACTGATACCACCAAATTAAAAACTACTGCAGTTAAAAAGGGTGATAAGTATGTAGTGAATGGTCAAAAGGTTTGGATTTCACGCATACAGCATTCTGACCTCATGATCCTGCTGGCACGAACTACTCCACTGAGTGAAGTGCAACGGAAGTCGGAAGGCATGTCGATCTTTATCGTAAACCTTGCTGATGCTATTGGTAAGGGCATGGAAGTAAGACCAATCGCCAATATGGTCAACCATGAAACTAACGAAGTGTTCTTTGATAATCTTGAGATTCCTGCGGAGAATCTCATTGGCACCGAAGGGCAAGGCTTTAAATACATTCTGGATGGCCTCAATGCAGAGCGCGTATTAATTGCAGCCGAATGTATTGGTGATGCCTATTGGTTTATTGATCGCGCTCGCCGCTATGCCAATGACCGCGTAGTGTTTGATCGCCCTATTGGCAAAAACCAAGGTATTCAATTTCCGATTGCCGATAGCTATATTGAAACTGAAGCCGCTAATCTGATGCGCTTTAAGGCTTGTGAGTTATTCGATAACCACCAGCCTTGTGGTCCTGAGGCCAATATGGCCAAATACTTGGCAGCTAAAGCATCCTGGGAAGCTGCCAATGTCTGCTTACAGACTCATGGTGGATTTGGCTTTGCCAATGAATATGATGTCGAACGTAAGTTTAGAGAAACGCGTCTCTATCAAGTCGCTCCGATTTCAACGAATTTGATTTACTCCTATATTGCCGAGCATGTTCTTGGTCTACCTAGATCTTTTTAAGCGAGCGCCATGAGTATTCGTCCATTAGATGGGATTACCGTTATTTCTCTAGAGCACGCAATTGCAGCGCCCTTCTGTACACGTCAATTAGCAGATTTAGGTGCGAGAGTAATCAAAGTAGAGCGTCCTGGTGGTGGCGACTTTGCTAGGGGATATGACACACAAGTAGATGGACTAAGCTCTCATTTTGTTTGGGTAAATCGATCTAAGGAAAGTTTGGCCTTAGATCTCAAGCAACCAGCTGCTATTGCAATACTCAAGACCTTGTTAAAAACTGCTGATGTCTTAGTGCAAAATCTCGCGCCTGGCGCTGCAGCTCGCATGGGACTAACTGCAGAGATCTTGCAAAAAGAAAATCCCAGGCTCATTCTTTGTGACATCTCAGGCTACGGAAATAACGGCCCCTATCGAGATAAAAAAGCTTACGACTTACTCATCCAAAGTGAAGCTGGATTCTTATCGGTTACCGGAACTCCAGAAGCACCCAGCAAGGCCGGCAATTCTATTGCAGATATTGCAGCAGGCATGTATGCCTATACCAACATCTTGGCAGCACTTTTGCAAAGAGGGAAAACAGGCAAAGGCTCAGTGATTGATATCTCCATGCTGGAATCGCTAAGCGAATGGATGAGCTTTCCAATGTATTACGCCTATAAAGGCGCAGAACCACCCCCAAGAAATGGTGCATCTCATGCAACCATTTATCCATACGGCCCATTTAAGGCTGGAGATGGCAAAACCGTCATGCTGGGACTTCAAAATGAACGTGAATGGGTGCAGTTTTGTGAGACTGTATTAGAAAATCCAGCGCTTGGAACGGATGAACGTTTTGATCGCAACTTCAAGCGTAATGAAAAACGGATTGAACTTTTAGAAATCATTAATGCATGCTTTAGTAAGCTTACCTCCGAACAATTGATCGCCAGACTTGAGAAAGCGCAAATTGCAAACGCCCATCTCAACGATATGGAAGGTCTTTGGAAACATGAGCAGCTTAGAGCCCGAAATCGTTGGACCGAGGTAGATACACCCAATGGTCCTATTCCAGCTCTGTTACCACCCGGTCTCAATGACAGCTATGACTATCGCATGGACTCCATTCCTGCTGTTGGAGAGCACACAGACTCCATCCTAAAAGAACTCGAAATAGCGGAGTCTGACATTACAAATATGCGGGCGAGCGGAGCGATTTAAAGCAGTGGCGAGGTGAGATGTGCCGCATTCTCAAGATAGCGATGCCATGCCGGTCTTTTTGCCCAAGCTTTAGGATCAACATAATCCGATTGCTCTAAGTAGGACTGAATTAACTTGTCGAGATTAGCGCAGAAGTCGTTGTCATAAACAATTAAGCTAATCTCAAAGTTTAAGCGCAGGCTACGTTGATCAAAATTGACTGAACCAAAAATTGCAATGCGCTTATCAATCAACAGACTCTTGGTATGTAATAGGCCACCTTTAAATTGAGCTATCTTGACCCCAGAGGCCATTAAATCCTGATAGAAGCTTTTGCTGCTCCACGCCACTAAAGTCGAATCATTCAGTTTTGGCACAATTAAGGTGGCATTCACACCACGCCTTGCGGAAGCCATAAGCGCTTGAAGTAAGCCATCATCTGGACCAAAGTAAGGCGTCGTGATAGTCAACTCTTCACGCGCATCAATAATAGCTGAGAGCATCACTTGATACAAAATGTCATCACGGTAAACCGGCCCTGAAGCAAATTCCTGCGCGATAACCCCGCCCTCTCTAGGCGCAGGCGCAGGGGAACGGTCATTAAAGTGAGTGATCTTCGGATTATCAACACTCCAGTCAAAAGAGAAAGTCAATTCAAACTGTGCCGCTACAGGACCTTCTACACGCACCATGGCATCAACCCATTCGCCCACCCCAGAGTCCTGCTTAAAAGTTCGAGGATCAACCAAATTCATGCTGCCAGTCCATACTACAGAGCCATCTACGATGAATATTTTTCGATGCAAGCGCAGATCCGCCCGACGGAACTGGAAGCGGCCAATCTGAATCGGTAATGCCTCCGTCACTTCAATACCCGCACTTCGGAAACGATCTGGCCATGACGACTTGAACCAATCCTTGCTACCTAGAGAATCTAATAGAACCCGACAAGCTACCCCACGTTTTGCAGCAGCAATGACAGCTTCCCCTACCCGATCAGCATCTCCTCCTAAAGCCCAAATATAGAACTCCATATTCAGAGTCTTTTGAGCCTGATTAATCTCATCAATAAATAACTGAAGAATGTCGAGTGACTTTGTATAAAGTTCAACTTTATTTCCATCGACAACTGGAGTGCCATTCTTTGATTCAGCCAAGATACTTAAAGCCCTAGCCTCTACAGGTAATTTTGATCTTTCACTCGCAAATTCTTTACATAACTGTTGGGTAATTTGCGCATACTCTAGATTCATACGTTTAATTTTTCGCGTCAAACTACGTCCTACTGGACGTTCACCAATCAATACATATAAAGAAATCCCCAATAGTGGAAAAGTCATCACAATAAAAATCCACGCAAATGCAACTCCTGCTGGCCTTCTGACGGAAATGATTACACCAATAAAGTAGGTGACAATTAAAAAATGAATTAATAAAATCAATCTCAAATTGAATGCAGATTGCGTATTAATAAAAATTCCTAATAAGTCATTCATTTAAGTTCCAATTCTGCAGTTATACCCAGATGATCTGATAGTTTTAACCATTCATGCAAAATTTCTGCTGAATGTACTTTTATTCCTCGAACATAAATGCGGTCCATAGCGAGCAACGGCTTCACGCTTGGGAATGTTTTTGCAGGCGAACCGGTAAGCACCTCAAAGACTTCATCAAAACCAGCAGCCTTCATGGGTGCACTCACGCGATTGCGCCAATCATTAAAGTCCCCCGCTACGATCGTGGGACCATTTTGAGTCAAATCCTGAATATGCCCAATGATGGCATCTAGTTGGCGCTCTCTTCCCCGTTCAAAGAGTGCCAAGTGCACGCAAAAACAATGAATGGGTTGATCCATGCCATCCAGTTTTGTAACGCTATGTAGCAACCCACGACTCTCAAAGCGATATGCTGATATGTCGTAGTTATCTCCCTTTTGCTGAGGGTGTTTAGAAAGGATGGCATTGCCATGATGCCCATCGCGATACTCAACATTTTTTCCATAATGCCAATCGTGCCAAAAATCTTCAGAGAGAAAGTGCGTCAGCTCTGTTAGCGGCCATTGACTGAAGCGCCGAATCCTTCCTCGATGCTCTTGCTGTAACTCTTGCAAGAAAAGGAGGTCAGGGTGTTGGATGCGCATTTTTTGGCGCAACTGATAAATAGTGGAATATCTGTGTAAAGGCGATAAGCCTTTATGTACATTCATACTCAATACTGTGAAACGGGATGTTTTATTGATGCTCATTAAAACTGTCCCGCTGCACGCTGTCGTCGAACGCGTGCTAAATAGATTTCACCCTCAACTAGCTCCTGACACTGCATACATTTATTGCAAATTGACGCCTGCTCCCGCAACTCGTCAATTGAGTCTATCGGGTGGGCATCTAAGTACTCACGCAAATCCACGTCGAGGACCTCATTACAGAGGCAAACCACTTCAGCCATAAGTCAAAAATAGGGGAATCAATCTCATTACAGTCATTTTGCCATTGCCTTGATAGAATCAAGCGCATGTTAAAAGCTTTTCAAGACGCCCTTTCCTTGCTCACCCATTTAGATGGTGGGGTATTGGGAATCGTCTTGGTTTCTCTGCAGGTCAGCCTGTCAGCACTGCTCATTGGAACACTCCTGGGTCTACCAATCGGCGCCCTACTGGCAACAGAACGATTTGCTGGCAAAAAGACCATTATCGTGACCCTGAATACCCTAATGGGGGTACCCACGGTCATTGTTGGTGTTTTGGTTTATCTCATGCTCTCTCGTACAGGGCCCCTTGGCATGTGGGGCTGGCTATTTACTGTCAAGGGGATGATCGTTGCTCAAACGCTGCTCACAACCCCATTAATCGCTGCCCTCAGCCGACAAATACTGGAGGATTCCTGGAAAATACACCGCGATTCATTCCTGAGCCTCAGACTGCCGCCCTTATCGCGGTTAAAGTGGCTAATTTGGGATTGCCGCTTCTCACTTACTATTGCCATCCTTGCTGGGCTAGCTAGGGCGATATCCGAGGTTGGGGCCGTCATGATTGTTGGCGGCAATATTGATCACTCCACCAGAACAATGACTACCGCTATTGCCTTGGAGACTAGCAAAGGTGATTTGCCTTTGGCCCTCGCCCTTGGCATCGTCCTATTAACCATTGTTCTGCTCGCCAATCTATTTACTTTTGCAGTTCGCCAAATTGCGGAGCGCCGCTATGGTTAATACATCACCAGAATTTGAAAAGTTCATAGAACTCAAAGACATTATCGTTAAGAGCAATGGCAGAAATATTCTCAATATCCCCCATGCCATTATTCCGGCAGACAGAATCACTGCCTGTATTGGACCGAATGGCGCTGGCAAAACTACACTCCTGAAACTTCTAGATGGACTGATTCAGCCAGATAGCGGAACAGTGAGTTACTCCTTCAAAACAAAGACTGCATTAGTGTTACATCACACACCGATGATCAAAGCCTCGGCTAAAAAAAATATCGCAATGGTTTGTGATGCTGACGCGTCCATTGCGAATGCTGATATAGACCGCGTAATTGGGCAAGTAGGTTTAAGTGACCTAGCTAATAGCCCAGCACATAAATTATCTGCAGGCGAAAGACAAAAACTCTGTCTTGGCAGAGCCATTCTTCAGAAACCCAGTTTGGTTTTGCTGGATGAGCCTACCGCCAACCTAGACCCCAGCACCACAGAACAAGTGGAAGAATTGATCCGTCAATTTGATCGGCAAGGGACAAATGTGATTTTTTCATCTCACCAACTAGCTCAAGTACAAAGAGTTGCTAAGCACATCATCTTTATTGATCAAGGCGAGATAAAAGAAAAGGGACCCGTAGGCCCCTTCTTTGCTGATCCTCAAACACAAGCAGCAAAACGCTACTTACATCAAGAATTGCTCAGTGATTAATTACTTAGCAGCTGGTGCTGCGGGTGTTGCTGATGCTGCTGGAGCTGCTGGAGCAGCCGCTGCCGCAACCACTGGCGGCACAAATGGTGGCGGAGCTACACATGCAGCAGGTGCAGCTGTACCAGCCACCCTGAAACGATCTGCAACACGATTTTGTGCCTGGCATAACTGATAGGCGCCAACCTTGTCGACATAAGCAGTTTTTGCTTTAGCCAAATCTGCTGCTGCCTGAGCTTCTGGCGTCAGGGGTGGAAGAGTTGCAAAAGCTGCGGCAGAGGAAAATGCGCAGAATGTAAAAGCAATGATTTTTTTCATGGCTCGTCCTTATTTATTTAACTTGTCATACCAGAGCTCATGGTGCTCTTTAGCCCACGTAGCATCTACATAGCCGGTCTTCATGCCATCGATTGAACCTTGCATACCAATTGTGCCGATATAAATATGGCCCATCGCCATGGTAGTCATCAAGATTGCAGCGCTACTATGAATGATGTTGGCAATTTGCATGGTGCCGCGCAGATACTCAATCTGCATGAACGGCACAATCATATCGAGCACAAATCCTGAGGCAGAAATTACCAGGCCTAAGAAAGTCATACCGAACCAGAACCAAAACTTCTCACCCATATTGAAGAATCCAGCAGGCACATGCTTGCCGCTAAACATTCCACCGAAAGTTAACAGCCAATTGAGATCGCCTTTTTCTGGAATATTCTTACCGACAAAGAGCAAAAAGAAAATCACAATGCTAAGAGTAAATAATGGGCCAGAAAAATTATGGACATTCTTGCAAACAAACAAGAAAGAGCCATATGCGACACCGCCCATCAATGGCATAGCAAAATATTTGCCATACAAAATCATCAAGCCAGTAAAGGCTAAGGCCAGGAAGCTAAAGGCCATCACCCAGTGAGTGATGCGGTCCAATGCACTAAAACGCTTCACTTTAATGCCTGACATTGGCTCATGAAGTTTGATTGAGCCCTTGAGGGTGTACACGGCAATAATTCCAAAGAAGGCAATCGCCAATAACCAGCCTCCGTAAACAGTAATGATGCCGTTACGAATCAGACGCCACTCTTGACCGGCACGCTGTATCAAAACACCTGCTTGCTTATCCGGAATACTGACGTAGTTTTGTGGATCGCTGTTTGGTGCCATGAAGATCGATGGGTTTGCGGGCTGAGCTTGCGCTTGAGTTCCATTAGCCAAAGCGTTTGGATTTGCCGGCGCAGATGCAGGAGGCACGTCTACTCCACTAGGAGAAGGCAAAGGCAACATCGGCGCGCGCTCTGCGAAACTGATTCCACTTGCCATAGTCAGCGACAAACCAGCAGCCACCACCAAAGTGCGTAGAACTTTAGAAAATGATCGTTTCATACACATGTCCTTAAACGTTTTCGTTTTATTTATAGTTATTTAGTGGATCACTTAACGCGACTGTATTCGTTTTGACCTTGATTGCGATTGTCAATCGACTCAGTCCAGCTCGCCTGATTACCTGGCGTCCAATTCTTAGTCATAAACCCATTATTGGCACCCATATAAGGAGCAACATCTGGACGCTTAGCAGCTTTAGCAGCAATTTCCGGTGGCTCAGAGCAAGCGGCCAACAAGGTAGCTGTTGCAAAACATAGGCCAAGAGTTTTGAAATTCACTTTCATTATTGAGCTCCTGGAATTTTTGCAGCAGGTGTTGGTGTAGGCGCAGGCGCATCAGGCCCACCGTACGCAGTATTCCAACCGAAAGCTTTGGATCCTGGGTACTTGCCGTTCTTCTCACGTGTCGCAACACGATTATTAAAGATGCCAGAAATAATATCGCTATCGCCACCGATCAATGCTTTGGTTGAACACATCTCAGCACAGAGTGGTAACTTACCTTCTGCCAAACGATTACGGCCATATTTTTCAAACTCAGCAACGCTGCCATTTTCTTCAGGGCCGCCGCTACAGAATGTGCACTTATCCATTTTGCTACGGGAACCAAAGGCGCCCTTGCTTAAGAACTGTGGTGCGCCAAATGGGCAAGCAAAAGAGCAGTAGCCGCAACCGATACAGATATCTTTATCGTGCAGCACAACGCCCTCATCCGTACGGTAGAAACAATCTACTGGACATACCGCCATACAAGGAGCATCACTACAGTGCATACATGCAACTGAAACTGACTTTTCTTGACCGATGATGCCATCGTTTACCGTAACAACACGGCGGCGATTAACACCCCAAGGCACTTCATTATCATTTTTACAGGCCGTGACACAACCGTTGCATTCAATGCATCGCTCTGTGTCGCAAATAAATTTCATTCTTGCCATTGTGTTCTCCTGACTTTATTTTTTGACTTAGGCAAATTTTTCGATTTGACACATAGTAGTTTTAGTCTCTTGCATCATCGTTACCTGGTCGTAACCATACGTTGTTGCAGTATTGACCGCTTCACCCTGAACTACAGGAGCCGCACCCTCTGGATAGTATTTGCGAATGTTCTCGCCCTGCCACCAACCAGCAAAGTGGAATGGTACGAAAGCAGTTCCTTGATCAACACGCTCTGTAACCATTGCGCGCACTTTGATCTTGGCACCTGTTGGTGACTTCACCCAAACATAATCCCAATTCTTAATGCCGCGATCCGCTGCAGCCTTTGGGTTGATCTCCACAAAGTTTTCTTGTTGGAGTTCTGCCAACCATGGATTGGAACGAGTCTCATCTCCGCCACCCTCATACTCAACCAAACGACCAGAGGTCAGAATGATTGGGAACTTCTCATATAACTTCTGATTCAAGTTTTGATCTTGAACAGTCTTATAGAGAGTTGGTAAGCGCCAGAAGTTCTTCTTATCAGCAGAAGTTGGGTACTTGCGCATCATTGGCGCATTTGTACTGTAAAGCGCTTCACGGTGGGTTGGAATTGCATCTGGGAAGTTCCAAACTACTGCACGTGCTTTCGCATTACCAAATGGATGACAACCGTTCTTCATTACCACGCGCTGAATACCACCCGACAAGTCAGTCTTCCAGTTCTTGCCTTCAGCAAGTTTTTTCTCGTCATCGGTCAACTGATCCCACCAGCCCAACTTCTTCACTAATACGTGATCGAACTCTGGATAGCCAGTTGTAATAGCTGAACCCTTAGAGTAAGAACCATCGGCAGCAAGCAAGCTGACGCCTTCACGCTCTACACCGAAGTTGGCGCGGAAGTTACCACCGCCCTCCATGACGCTCTTGCTGGTGTCATACAGATTTGGTGAACCAGGATGCTTGATTGCTGCTGTACCGTAGCAAGGCCAAGGCAAGCCATAGTAATCGCCTGTTGTGTCATATCCAGTGACTGGATCAACACCGCCGCGAGACTTTAGAGTCTTCGGATCAAATGTGGCAACCATTCTCATGTGCGCTTTGAGACGCTCAGGAGTTTGCCCGGTATAGCCAATGGTCCAGCATGAGCGATTAATCTCACGCAAGATGTCTTCAATTTGCGGCTCTTTCCATTGCTTACCAGCGTATTTAGAGTTGAGCATCTTGTAATTCTTAGACAACTCTTCGCCAAAACCTAAGCGATCAGCAAATGCTTGCATGATCACATGGTCAGGAACAGACTCAAACAATGGATCGATTACCTTCTCACGCCATTGCAAAGAGCGATTCGATGCTGTAGCAGAGCCGCAGGTCTCAAACTGCGTTGTAGCAGGCAATAAGTAAACATTACGATTCTTGTTAACTGCTTGACCTTCTGCGGCAGGCATTGCAGCCATTGCAGCAGTAGCACTTGGGTATGGATCTACAACAACCAAAAGATCCAACTTATCCATCGCACGCTTCATGTCAAGGCCGCGAGTTTGAGAGTTAGGCGCATGACCCCAGAAGAACAAACCTTTAACGTTTGTTTGCTGGTCAATCATGTCATTCTTCTCAAGAACCGCATCCACCCAACGAGAAACAGTAGTACCTGATTTCTCCATCATGTCAGGTGCATAGCGACCTTTAATCCATTCGTAGTCAACACCCCAAACAGTTGAGAAGTGTTTCCATGAACCAGCAGCCAAGCCATAGTAGCCTGGCAATGAGTCTGGGTTAGGACCTACGTCAGTTGCACCTTGAACGTTATCGTGTCCGCGGAAAATATTTGTACCGCCGCCAGATTTGCCAATGTTACCTAAGGCCAATTGCAAAATACAGGAAGCGCGTACGATGGCGTTACCAATGGTGTGCTGGGTTTGACCCATACACCAAACAACTGTACTAGGACGATTCATTGCCATAGTTTTAGCGGCTTGATAAACCTGTGCTTCAGGAACACCACAAGCCTCTTCAACTGCTGCAGGCGTCCACTTCTCCATTACTTCTTTGCGGATCTCTTCCATGCCATAAACACGGTCATTGATGTATTTCTTATCTTCCCAGCCGTTTTTAAAGATGTGATACAGCATACCGAACAAGAAAGGAATGTCTGTACCAGAACGAATACGAATGTACTGGTCTGATTTAGCAGCAGTACGTGTGTAGCGCGGATCAACCACGATCACCTTACAACCATTTTCTTTTGCGTGCAAAAGCATCAACATTGAAACTGGGTGAGCCTCGGCAGCATTTGAACCAATGTACAAAGCAGCCTTGGAATTCATCATGTCGTTATAGCTATTGGTCATCGCACCATAGCCCCAGGTGTTTGCAACACCCGCTACTGTTGTGGAGTGACAGATGCGAGCCTGATGGTCTGTATTGTTTGTGCCAAAGAAAGAGACCCACTTACGGAGTAAGTAGGCCTGTTCGTTGTTGTGCTTAGATGAGCCGATAAAGAACATCGCATCCGGAGAATATTTCTCACGAATAGACTTCATCTGCGCAGTAATTTCAGTTAAAGCTTGGTCCCAAGAAATGCGCTGGTACTTTCCATCGACTAACTTCATTGGGTAGCGTAAACGGTAATCACCGTGGCCGTGCTCACGCAAGGCAGCGCCTTTAGCACAGTGGGCACCCATATTAATTGGGGAGTCAAACACAGCATTCTGACGAACCCAAACGCCATTTTCAACTGTAGCGTCAACCGCACAGCCTACTGAACAGTGAGTACAGATGGATCTCTTGACTTCAATCTTCCCTTTGCCATCAAGCATTGCCTTGCTTTGCTCAGCAGAGGCTTTTTGCACGAAGCTTAATTGACTAGCAGCGATACCGGCACCAACTCCTACGCCTGAACGTTTAAGGAATGAACGGCGATCCATCGTTGGCACGGCAGCTTTTAAGCCACGTGACAAGCTGCCAATCAGGCGTGATGTTGAACGACTGCTTTGTGGGGTATTGGATTTACGAGTCAGACTCATATGTTGTCCCTGAAAAAGTTTTTTTATTTATTGAATGCCAGTTGAAACAAAAGCAAATTAAAGATCGTTAAATCAAAGTGGTTTCGTAATACTTGCGCATGTGGGAGGTCATGGTTTGACCAACATCTTTCACTACTTTTGCACCGCTAATTTCTTGGATAACAGCCTTACCTATTGGGGTTTGGCTAACCACGGCGACAGCACCAACAGCGGCGCCTGCACCAATAAAGAACTTACGGCGCGATGGCTTATTTTCTTCGCTTAAAGCGACTTTGGATTTGGTGGTCATGGCATGCTCCTATATGGGTCTTCTTGATCTGAATCAAGTGTAATGGGAAATCGCATTTTTGACATATTGCTGTAACTATTAGTTATTAGGGTGATATGTATATTGCGGTGCAACATCAAATCATGTCAAAGCTCTGCCCTTCGATTGCTAAGAATTCTCTAGTTAGAGAGGCGATTGGGTGGTACAGATGCATCTCCGGAATGCCCTCTATTGCATCACATAACTCGTCGTACCAGGGCCGAATGTGTTGGTTAAAAAAAACCCTTTGATTTGTAAGGTTTGATATCTCAACATCATCACCGGCAATCAGATATCGCATCACCTCAGAAAGAGCAGAAATATGGTCCTCGGTTTCTGTAATCTCTTGAGCAGCCTCAAGCCCAAATTCAGCCAAAGCATTACGAATATTGACCAAAGGCTTCTCGTTTAAATGGCCAGCCATGTAAAAGGAGCCGTTCAGAACAACGTTGGGCTTGCCAACGCTAATGAAATTCAAATCAAACTCATCATGCCAAGCCTTGGCGGGATTATTTTTAGCAACCTCAACCACGTCCATCCAGACTTTAGCCAATGGCGCCTCATCGGCAGCATCATATTGATCTGCTGTTGCTGCAATTTGGTCTAAAAGCTCTTGATCGGGTGGCATCTGAAAAAAACGAGCGATCAAGCCATATAAATCTGCCCGCGCTAAATCCTCTGGCAAGCCAACATCTCCTACTTCTGCGGCCAAATTCTCTGCCGCCGCTCCATTAGCTGCATCTTTTTCTATTTCACTCATATTTCTTTTTTCACCATATCTACAACCCGACAATCACTACACATCTTCAATCGATCCATTGCAGCACCAGCAAAGGCGCCATGCGCTCCTAGCTTAGTCAGCATGAGATCAACCATCTTAAGCGTTCCAAAAGGCTTGCCACAGCTAATGCAATGGAAAGCCTGCGTTTCATTTAGGGTGGTCCGCTGCTTGCGCTGCTCAACTGTTTGTATGCGAGGGGCAAGTGTTAAGGCCTTCTCAGGACAGGTTTGCACGCAGATGCCGCATTGAACACACTGCTTTTCAATGAACGAAAGTATGGGCTCATCAGGGTTGTCTAAAAGCGCGCCCTCAGGGCAGCCGCTCACACAAGACATGCACAAGGTACAAGCATCTCTGTTAATGGCCAGGCCGCCTAATAAGGAAGACTTTGGAAGGACTACTCCTGCCTCAGGCAATGGAGTCTTGGCCTGTTTTTGCAAATGCTCAAGAGCCGCCTCTAGTGTTTCGCGTTTCTGATTAGATAAGCCAATACTTGCAGGCGTGCATATAGGGGTAAGCGAACCACGCTGACGCAGTGCGCCCATTGCTTTTGATACTGTCGATAGATCTTCAACAGAATTCGCTAAGATCAAGTGAATGCGTTCATCAAAGCCATAAGCCTTCAAAATGCTATTTGCTAAATCTACTTGCTCTTCAAGTGCAGCACGATATGAGGGATCTTCATCACCACTTAATAACAAGGTCACTTCAGCAAAACCATATGTCAGAGCACTAAGCCATAAGTCCAAGCCTGTTGAAGCAATGTGTTCAATGCCATAAGGCATGACAAACGAAGGTAGACCTTCAAAACGTTTTGGCATGATGTGTGAAGATCTACCTAAGCCATCAATCATTTGCGTGCCAGCTTTGAGGGTATGCAAAAGCAAACTTGGGGCCATTGCTTGATTAAGCTTTTTAGCTTCAGCGGTAAAGACACTCGCAACTGTTTTCAGCTCTTTGCCCTGATGAGGAACGCTTGGGTAGTTGTAGCGTATTGCACCGGATGGGCAAGTGGTGGCGCAGGCCCCACAACCCATACAAAGGTTTGGATTGACCTCTACAGAGCCTTGGCCATTTTTAAAGATTGAACCAATCGCACCCGTTGAACAAACATCGATACAAGCGTTGCAACCAACTTTGCCATTACGACCATGCGCACAAATTTTTTCGTTATAGACAAAATATTTAGGCTTCTCAAACTCTCCTACCATTTCTGATAGCTGATTTACTGCTAACGCCTGATCTAAAGGATCTGCGCCAGGGGCAAAGTAGCCCTGAGGGATTTGACTCATGCGCATTGCTGGATCGACGCGCAAATCTAAAATGAGATCGAATTCTGAATTACGCTTACGATCTTTTCGATCAAAAGAAATGGCACCAATACCAGCACAAGCGGTTACGCAATCACGATGGGATTTGCATTTACTTAAATCAATCTGAAAGGAAAGATCGATAGCGCCTTCAGGACAGACTTCGACGCAAGCACCACAGCGAGTACACATCTCGGGGTCAATCGGATTTTGCAGACCCCAGTTAACTGAAAAATTACCTAAATAACCATCCAACTTAGTCACTACACCAGTAAATACTGGGTAACTGCGAGTAAGCGGCAAGTCTCCAGGCTCAGTACACAGAACGGAAACATCTAAAGATTGACTAAGCTTTTCAGCCCAAGGAATGGCTTGGGAGCCAGCGCCGACGATCAGCAACCTTCCTTGGCTCTCGTAATTCACCACTGGGACAGGCTCAGCCTCAGGCATATCTGCTAAAGCTAACAAAGCAGCAATTTTGGGTCCAGATGCTTTAGCTTCTTGCGTCCAGCCGGCAACTTCTCGAATGTTCACGAAACGCAGTGGCGCAACCAAAGGCTTTCCAGCCTGATCGGCCAACTCACTAAAGAGCGCACCCTCTTGAGTGCATGCAATTACCAATGAATCAGACCCATCTAGCGCTTTTAAAAAAGAACCGACCTCTTGCCTGCATAAAGATTGATGAATCGGCACACCCATTTCTTTTGCATCTAAGGGCATGGTGCCGTTGCAGTTACAGACTAATTTTTGACTCATGCGCTATCTTCTTAGGTTTTTTTCTGTTTAGGCCGAATTGATGACTCAGCGAGTACTTCGCTCGGTACTTCATTCGGCGCTTCATCCAATGGAGCTGGTTTTTGTTGTGGCGATGTTAAATCACTTTGCTGCTCAACCGCTGACGCGTCACCTTCTGGCCGTGGATTGGCTGCGTGGCTTACGCTTTGCCGAGAATCCTGAGCAATATCTTCGCTCGACTTGCTAAATAGATTGAGCATATCGCTCTGAACCATTCTCTCTAGCATTCCAGGGGGTAATGGGTCTGGTTTGCTGTAATCATCAATATAGATATCCAATCCATCCATGATGTTGAAGTGAGGATCGGTAAACATTTTCTTTAGGGCTGCTTGCTGAACGGCTGGATCTACATCCGATTTCATAAAAGCAGAAAAATCTGGGTCAAAACGATCAATCTTGGCCACATCATCCAAAGTCACCGGTGGCGGAATCTCTTCTGAAACAATCTCAACAGGAGATGCTTGAGTGACTTCCTTAGGAGTTTCTAGTTTTTTTTCTGGCAGCTCAACTTCGCCGACTTCTCTCCCCGCCTTACGCTTAGACCAACGCCCTAGAAATCCGTCAGCCATTATTCCCCCATAGGGCGCTTGGCACCCTTGAATGAAGCAGGCTTATGGCGTTTTTTAGGTTCTGGTCGGTAGTTTTCATTGACATACTCCTGCAACCAAGCAGCATGCTCGTCGATCATGGGAACTGCATCAACTGACTCACCACCATCAAGCAAGCGTGCAGCCTCGTGGTAGCTTACGCAAATACGATGTGGGACTGCAAATGTTGTCTCAGCCTTAGCTAAGGAAATAGATTGCTCATCGATATAACGCTCAATATCTTCTTCTAGACGCCACATCACAAACCAGCTTGGGACTGCGGCTGAAACATTGAGATAGTAGCCCTCAGCCTCATCCAGAAAAAGGTCAAGCTCATAGCCGGTAAACATCCAAGATTCACCATCTGCATCTCGCCCCAAAAACTGACCCGAGATAGAGTTACTTTGACTGCTACTAAATTGCCCGAAATCAGGCAATACCTCCTGAGGCACCCAGCGATACGAAATCCATGGGTTGTCAATATTTTGCTTACGCATTAGCACTGCAAAGCGCATAAAAGTTCAGAGCCTCAGGTGTTTTGAACCACGATGTTCGGAAACTTACTGCTCATATCTTTGGATAGAGTAGCAACATGGATGGCAACCTGTCTAGCAATGCCTTTATAGATTGCGCTAATTACACCATCTGGGTCAGCCACTACCGTTGGACGTCCCGCATCAGCTTGCTCACGAATCGAAAGGTTCAACGGTAAAGAGCCCAAGAAATCCACCGCATATTCTTTACACATTTTTTCACCGCCGCCAGTCCCAAATACGTGCTCTTCATGTCCACACTTAGTGCAAACGTAAGTACTCATATTTTCAATAATGCCAATAATGGGTACTCCTACCTTCTCAAACATCTTCAGGCCTTTGCGAGCATCCAGCAATGCAATATCCTGCGGCGTTGTAACTATGACAGATCCAGTCACAGGAACCTTTTGTGCCAAAGTCAGCTGGATGTCACCTGTGCCGGGCGGCATATCCACAATCAAGTAATCCAAATCACGCCAACGGGTTTGACGAAGCAACTGCTCAAGAGCAGAGGTCACCATCGGACCGCGCCATACCATCGGTGCATCATCATCGATTAAGAAACCAATCGAGCTTGCTTGCAGACCATAAGCCTCCATTGGTTCGATCGTATTTTCTTCAATAGAGTCTGGTCGACCAGTAATACCCAACATCATTGGTTGACTGGGTCCATAAATATCCGCATCTAAGATGCCAACTTGCGCACCTTCAGCCGAGAGTGCTAGAGCCAGATTCACAGCTGTTGTGGACTTCCCCACTCCGCCCTTACCGCTGGCTACCGCAATAATATTTTTTACGCCAGGCAATAATTTCACGCCACGTTGCACTGCATGTGCAACAATTTGACTAGAAATATTGACGCTGACATTTTTTACGCCCGGTAACTCACGCAATACGTTGATCACCGCTTTACGAATTGAGTCAAACTGGCTCTTAGCGGGATAGCCCAGCACAATATCCAAAGAAACATTGCCATCTTCTACGCGGAGATTTTTAATATTCTTTGCAGTAACAAAGTCGATCTTCGTATTGGGATCAACTAAGTTTTTAAGCAAGCCTTGAGCGGCTTCTACAGTTACTGACACTACCTTCTCCTATGATGTGCAATTCTAGAAATAGCAACCTAGAATTATTAAATTCGATATTTATTGAACAGCGGGTAGATTAACCGCGTCAGCAAAAAATTGCTTAACAACGCCAATATCAATACGATCTAAACAGAATTGGATACTGGAAAGCCCGCATCTGTTATCAACTGGCTTGCCTGAGCTGGGGTTAAGGTGGTTTCAAGCGTGACAATCTGGCTCTCCAAATCCGCTTGTACTGTTGCTTGCGGGTCCTCAGCCTGAATTGCCCGAGTTACGGCATTAATACAGCCCCCACAGGTCATACCAGATACTTTCAAACTCAACATATAAAGCCCTTTGATGTAAATGTGGCTTGCATGCAGTAGATTATCTTCTATATGAGCCTCCAAAAAGACACCAATCCAGAGCTTTTTACTCTAGATATCGGCGGCATGACCTGTGCATCCTGTGTTGGCAGGGTCGAGAAGGCTTTAGGCAAGATTTCGGGGGTTGAGGCAGCTAGTGTGAATTTAGCCACCGAACAAGCCAAAATTCGCCTAAAAGCTGATTCCGGGATCAAAATCGATGAAATCATCGCTTTAGTAGAAAAAACGGGCTATTCGGCCAAAATTAGCAGCCCACACGCTATTCCAGAATTAGCGCCCTCCAAATTATTTTGGGGGGCTGACGGCCTTGGCCGAGTCATTCTAGGTTTTGCTCTCTCCACCCCACTCTTTTTGCCCATGCTCCTGATGCCTTTTGGCATTCATTGGTCACTATTACCAAAATGGCAACTCCTGCTTGCGACCCCAGTGCAATTCTTCTTGGGTTGGCGCTTTTATAAAGCGGGCTTCAAATCTCTGATGTCGGGTGTTGGCAATATGGATTTATTGGTAGCGCTTGGTACAAGTGCAGCCTATGGATTAAGTGTGTATCAAATGATTGCATCACCCCATGCAAGTCACGAACTGTATTTTGAAGGATCAGCAGTCATCATTTGCATGGTCATGCTTGGCAAATGGTTGGAAGCCAGAGCAAAGCAACAAACTAGCGAAGCAATCCGCGCACTACAAAAACTTTGGCCTGAGCACGCCAAAGTGATTAATCAAAATGTCATCATTGCCGATGGCTCACCACTAGACCAATTTCGCGACCTTCCTCTTGATCAAGTATTTCCAAGAGATCGCATATTGGTATTACCTGGTGAACGTATCCCCGTAGATGGAATGATCTTGCTTGGGAGCAGTCATGTTGATGAATCTCTCCTCACCGGTGAAAGTGATCCCGTCAAAAAACATGTTGATGAAAAAGTCATCGGCGGCGCCCTCAATGGCGAAGGGCTACTAGTTATAGAGGCCCAAGCAGTAGGCGTCGAGAGCGTTCTCTCCAAGATTATCTCCATGGTGGAAGATGCGCAGACTCAAAAGGCTCCCATACAAAAATTAGTTAATCAAGTCAGTGCTATTTTTGTACCGAGTGTGATTGTGATTGCACTCATCACTGGATTAGCGAACTGGCTTTATTTAGACTCTGCATCGATTGCCATTTTGAGAGCAGTCTCTGTTCTTGTAATTGCATGTCCATGCGCTTTAGGTCTTGCAACACCAGCAGCCATCATGGCTGGCACTGGAGTAGCAGCACGCTTTGGCATTCTTATAAAAGATCCTCAGGTTCTAGAGTTGGCGCATCGTTTAAACGTAGTTGCGTTTGATAAAACGGGCACACTCACGATTGGCAAACCTCGATTACTAAAAATCATTCCTCTTTCGAGCACAGTTACCAAGGATGACATCTTGGCAAGTGCTGCAGGCCTGCAACTCGGAAGCGAACATCCTCTTGCAAAAGCACTGCTGGATGCTACCAAACAAAAGGGGTTGAGCCCGATCACCCCAACCGACAGCAAAGCGTTTCCTGGCATTGGCATTACTGGCAAACCTAGTTCAGGCATCTTTGCCGGCCAAGATCTCACTCTTCAAAGCATTGCATCCTTAGAGCATGACCCATATCACCCTGCAATATTGAAAGAAGCACAAGCATGTTTTGATGCAGGGCAAACCGTTAGCATATTGATGAGTAAAGAAATATCCTCAGCACCTTCAGCACCGTCAACACCCATTGCCATCATTGCCTTTGGAGATGAGCTCAAAGGCAATGCCAAAGAAGCAGTAAGCGCTTTACATCACCTACATATTCGTGCAGTGATGCTCTCTGGTGACAATACTGCAGCCGCCAATCGTGTTGCAAAAACGATTGGTATTGAAGAAGTATTTGCGCAAGTATTGCCGGGCGATAAGGCTGACATTATTCGCAAACTTCAATCCAAAAATGGTGAACGCCAATTTGTAGCGATGGTGGGTGATGGCGTTAACGATGCGCCTGCTCTGGCTACTGCAGATGTTGGCATGGCGATGTCGACCGGCACCGATGTAGCGATGCAAGCTGCTGGCATCACCCTAATGAGAGGTGACCCCAATTTAGTCGCCAATGCGATTGATATCTCTAAGCGGACCTGGAAAAAGATTCAGCAAAATTTATTCTGGGCTTTTATCTTTAATGCTACTGGCATCCCCTTAGCTGCACTCGGCTATCTTTCGCCAATGCTTGCTGGAAGCGCCATGGCACTATCAAGCTTCTGTGTTCTCAGTAATGCACTATTACTGAAACGTTGGCATCCTACCGATCAATAGTTGATAGGTAGGGATTATTTTTGATTTTTGCGAATTAATTCAATATCACCGTAAAAGGCACGTGTTTCAGACTTTGTATTATCTGTATCTGTAAGCAAGGCGATACCAATAATCTCCCCCGGAGCTTCGCCATAAGCACGCTTATAGTCGGCAGCTAAATCGCGTTGATGCTTCTGCCACTGACCTAAATTGCTCCAACCAGAATCCACCACAATCATTTTGATTCGAGCAGTATGGGCATTCGTAATGACGGTATCGACAGGTGATTTTCCTGACCAGATATACATCAAGGTTGCATAAGGCATTTCTTGTCCACTAATGAGATTAGCCATCTCAAAAGTCATCTTTTCTTTTAGGGGTAACTTAGATTTATTGCCGTCAAATGCAACTAGTAATCGAAGTGGCGCATCGTCCGCATAACCATCTGCGTTATCAGCATTAACAATTGGGTTAATTACCTTCCACTCCCATTGCAGCAATAAATTTGCAGCCTGGCGTGGGCGTAACTTGACAGCCAAACCAGAGGCGGATGTTTTGGAGTTTGCGCTAAGTACTGTTTTGCCTTGATAGTTTTCGAGGCGATAGACCGTATTCTTTTTAAATGGCGCAATGCGATAAAAATTCCAGCCGTTGGGCATACCATCTCGCGGGGTCTCGGCCGAGAATTTAGGCAGTTCATCTTGGGCCGGTAATTGATCCGCATTAAATGGCTGACCAGCTTCGTTTTGTACGGAATCGCCACCTAGCCCAGCACACCCAGCTAAAAATAGGACTGTGCTGAGGATGAAAAATAAGGAGGCTCGCTTGAACATGACTCAATTGTCCCAAAGAATGCTCTGCGTGAGTCTAAAATCATGTCATGCGCCAACAATCACCTTCTAGCTGGGCTGCGATCTGCGTCTTTATTGCCGCAGTAGTTCATCTGGCTTTGGGTTTTTCAATAGAGTTCTCAGTTGATGAGGCCCATTACGCTCTGTATGCCCAACATTTAGCCTGGAGCTATTTTGATCATCCACCTTTGGTCGGCTGGATTCAGTGGCCCCTAGTGGCCCTCACCTCATCAGAAGGCATTATTCGCCTCATTCCAGAGCTGCTGTGGATTCTCTCTTGTTATTTGGTTTACCAAGTAACAGTTCAAGTGCATCACTTTATACGCGGACGTAACGCAGGCTATCTCACGAGCGTACTTCCCTCAGAAAATTTATGTGGCCTATTAGCAATCTTGGTTGTAGTTGCCGCACCTATGTTGAATATTTTGGCAATTGGTTTACTACCAGATACTCTATTAGCACCTTTGAGTTTAGGTTTGATGTTGATGGCTTTACGCTGGCTTAGTAAAGATCAATTTAGCATTAGTGATTGGATTATTACCGGCATCTTATTAGGACTAGCTGGTCTTAGTAAATATACTGCCGCCTTTACTGCGCTTGCATTGTTATTTGTTTTCCTAAGCACACCCAGAAAATCATGGGTAACTAAAGTTGGTTTTTGGTTGGCCGTAATGATTGCCTTGGTGTTAATCACCCCCGTCCTATATTGGAATTGGGCAAATGACTGGATCTCCTTTAAATACCAACTGGCCCATGGCAGCGGCGGCCAATGGCTCTGGCGCAGACTAGGTGCCTATATTGGAATTCAAATACTAGTCTTTGGACCTCTCTTTATCTTCGGGTCTTTTATATTCCTCAAAGACTGTATGCACGCAACCAAAATATCATTGCTTGCGCTCTTCGGATTCTTTTTAATTCCATTCGTAATATTTGTCAGCTTATCCGGCGGAGGAGGGCTTCCTCACTGGACTTCACCTGCCTGGTTTTGCCTTGCGCCGTTTGCTGGAATTGGTTTAGCAAAAGCCTGGGCAACGCAACATCGTCAATGGATTCGTATTTTATTTTTTGTCCAAATTGCTCTGTGTTGTATCGGCTTTGCTTATGTATTGTCTGGTGGAATGAATTCAGCATCAATCAAATCTAATCCGATTGCAGATTTATACGGCTGGAAGGTGGCAGGTCAAAAAGCGGCGGAGCTCACGAAAGCCACCAAAGCCGATGGTATTGCCGTTCAAAACTGGACATTGGGTAGTCGCGCTGCTTGGTATGCATCCCCCACCCCGGTATTTGTTTTAGATCAACGACAAGATCAGTTCGATCTTTGGTTTGGAGACCTGCCAAAAGGCGCAAAGGTGCTGCTTATTAACTGGTCGGGTATGCCTCACCCTATGCCAGTGGGTAATAAATCGGCTTTTGAGGCTTGTGAGCCCTTAGACAGCTTAGAGATTGAGCGTTTTGGCCGAGTTTTATCAAAATTTGACTTTAGCCTATGCAGCAACTGGCAAGGCTCCAGCGGAACGGAGTAATTCCCCCAAATTCAAGACCTTAGGCGCCCAAGGCATTATCCTTACGCTTATGAGTTCACAAGCACAACCCACCCCCAAAACCCAATCGGGGTGGAAATCCATTCTCAAACGAGCTTGGCCCACAATTCGCGTTCTACTTTCCATCGCCCTACTCTGGAAAGCCACGAGTGGAATTGATTGGCACTCATTATTTGATAGTCACATTCAGATGCAACCCCTTTGGTTCTTGGCAGCCCTAGCAAGCATGATGTTTGCTTTTATTTGTGGTGGCTATCGCTGGGGATTGTTTATGCAAGCGGTAGGATTTCCACGCCGCATTCGCTCTTACATTGGCCTTTATTTTGCAGGTGGTCTGATTAACCAAGGTTTGCCAAGTACATTAGGCGGCGATAGTTATCGCGCTATCACTGCAACGCATTTAACCAGCACTGGTAATTTATCGGAAACAAAAGAACTGGATGATGAACTTCATCACTCAGTAAATCTTGAGCAAGCTACCCCTAAATTGCGTTTAAGTTTTTCGATGGTGCTTGTCGACCGCCTCCTTGGTTTGGCTGGTAATAATTTACTTGGCGGAATTGGCTTGATATTGGGCGGCGCTACATTAGCCGCATGGGGTCAAGACCTTGGCTACGCAGTCATGGCAATCATGTTGTTAGCAGGCGTAGCAATTGCGCTCATCTTGGCCTGGGATCCTAGTAAACAACTTTTACAGAAGTTTCTAGATCGTTTCAACATGAATAACGCAATGCCAGGTATCAGGCTTGCATTTGCCTGGCCAAATAATATTGCTCAAGCATGCTTAGCGATTGGTATTCACTTCCTCACTATTTTGACCCTGCTGTTTTGCCTGAAGGCTTACGGAGTAGATGCTCCAATTGAGGGCTTAATGATTGGTCTACCCGCACTCAGTTTGCTGTTGATGCTGCCGATCAGTATTTCAGGATGGGGATTGCGCGAAGCCACCCTATCATCAGTGTTGGCCTTATGGGGTGTCAACCCATCATTAACAGTGCTTGCTTCTATTAGCTATGGAGCAATTACTGTTTTGTCAGTCCTGCCTGGCGCCTATTTTTTATTAAAACGAAAATAATTCTGTAGAGTAAAACTATGACTATTAGCGTCAACACTATGCGCGCCATTGATCACTGGGTTGGTGTACCACTTTGCGCCATCGTCAGTCCATTTATCGCCCTCATTGATGGTGTAAAAAATATCTTCAGTCGCGGTCCGAAGACTCCAAAGAAATTACTCTTCATTGAACTATCAGAAATGGGAAGCGCTATTTTGGTTGACCCAGCAATGCGTAATGCAAAAGCACGCGGAGCAGAATTATTTTTCTTAATATTCAAAAGTAATCGCGCCAGCCTGACTTTGCTCAACACCGTCAAGCCAGAAAATATTTTCACTATTGATTCATCAAGCTTAGGTGGCTTAATCAAGGATACGTTACGCTTTTTAATTCTTGCTCGTAAGCATCGTATAGATACCGTTATTGACTTGGAATTATTCTCCCGCTTTACCGCCTTACTAACCGGTATGTGCGGTGCACGTCGTCGTGTTGGCTATCACATCTATCACGGTGAAGGATTATGGCGTGGCTTCATGCTGACCCGCAAGGTGCATTACAACCCACATATTCACATTACCAAGAATTTCCTGTCTTTAATTCATGCAGCCTTTGCCCAAAAGATTGAAGTGCCTTTTAGCAAGATTGAAATTAAAGATTCTGAAGTGCGTTTAGAGCAGGCCATCATTAATCCAGAGGCCTTACAAAAGGTCCGTGAGCGTATTGAGAAGATGGCCAAAGAAGCTCGCATCGATTACACCTATGGTAAAGATCGTTTGATTTTGATTAACCCGAATGCAAGCGATTTACTTCCACAGCGTCGTTGGGCGCAACAACGCTTTTCTGAGTTGATCCAAGCAATTCATGAGCAATATCCAAACGATCTCATCTTGATCACTGGCTCGCCCGCTGAATTTGTATATGTAGAAAAAGTTCGTGCTGTGTCTAATGTTAAAAACGCCTTGAACTTTGCTGGTCAGGTCAGCTTTGGCGAGTTGCCACCGCTCTACACCCTTTCAGATGTGATGGTGACAAATGATTCTGGTCCTGGTCACTTCTCAGCAGTAACGCCATTGAGAACCGTTGTTCTGTTTGGGCCTGAGACTCCAGCTCTTTATGGGTCGGTTGGCAACTCCATCGCCATTACGGCAAACCTTGCCTGCTCACCCTGTGTGAGTGCTGCTAATCATCGTAAAACACCTTGTCATGACAATGTGTGTATGCAGGCCATTACCGTCACACAAGTGTTAGATAAAGTAATTAAGCAATTAGAAGATGCTGATAAAGCGAAGGCTCGCTAAGCTGGATGAATAACAAAGCAATTCCTGCATTTGCTTGGTTCATTCCATTAGCCCCTCTTGCGCTCGCTTTTCTAATCTACTTCGGAGAATTTCAAAGTAGTAGTTTTTTATTTGTTAATGGCTTCACACAAAAACTCCCCGATACTGTTTGGGCTTGGCTAACTTTTTTTGGCAATGGCTGGGGATTATTTGCCCTCTCCTTCCCTTTATTAATCATTGCTCCACGCCTACTTTCAGCAGGAATTTTTGCTGGGGCTATAGGTGCATTGATGAGTACCTTTTTAAAAAGGGCTTTTGATCTACCTAGACCTGCTGGTGTTTTGACGGATGGAAGCTTTCATCGTATTGGCGAAGCACTTCTCTATAAAGCCTTTCCCTCTGGCCATACACTGACTGCATTTGCTATCGCAAGTGCCTTTTATTTTTCTGCTGATAAGAATAAACGTAAAGCGCTGCTACCACTATTTTTACTTGCGCTATTGGTAGGCCTATCCCGCAATGCGGTGGGGGCCCACTGGCTTACTGATATTTTAGGGGGCGCAGGCTTTGGCATCTGGTGCGGAATGCTTGGAGCTTTACTAGCAAACCAATTACAAGAGACCCAACTAGGCCCAAAAAAGATTTGGCCACATCTGATTGCGCTTGGTGGTGTTGTGGCTATATATGCCCACCTTACTCAAGTTATGGACTTAGAGCTAAACCTTCCTTTGCAATATTTATCTATTGTCATTGTGGCCACTACCCTCGTCTTTTATATAAAGGCGCAATTTACCCAGATACCTAGCAAGGCAAAATAATTAAAGATGTTTAGCTATCGACACGCTTTTCATGCTGGAAGTCATGCGGACATCCTTAAGCACCTCACCTTAATTCATTTGGTGAACTACTTACAAGAGAAGCCTGGCGCACTCACAATGGTAGATACCCATGCAGGTGCTGGCATCTACAGCCTACAAGATGGATTCTCCACGGTAAGCAAGGAGGCTGATGGAGGCATTTTTCGCTTGATGCAATATGTGGATGCTTGCAAGCGCACTAACACGCCAATTCCAGAGAGTATTCAAGAGTATTTAGGATGCATTGAAGCCGAGAATATTGATGGGCAACTCTCAACCTATCCAGGCTCTCCATTTATTCTGGCTCGCTTATTACGTCCGCAAGACCGCCTCAAATTATTTGAACTACATCCCAAAGAGATTGATATTCTGCGTCATAACATTGGCGAACTGAAACAGTCTAAACAGATCGATATTTATGCTGAGGATAGTTTTGCTCGGTTGAAGGGTTTAGTTCCACCCCCTAGTCGACGCGGCTTAGTGCTAATTGATCCTTCCTATGAGGATAAGCAAGACTATCGCTATCTTGAAGTTGTCATGGAAGAGGCCCTACAACGCTTTGCCACTGGCTGTTATGCAGTTTGGTACCCCGTACTCTCAAGAAGAGAATCAGCTGCCCTGCCTGATCGTCTAAAAAAGATTGCAGCGGCTCATAAGCGTTCTTGGCTACATACTGAATTGCGTGTTGAAAATGCACCAGGTGAACGTCGTTTGCAGGCAAGCGGTATGTTCATCATTAATCCGCCATGGACTCTAGAAAAACACCTCGCGCAGGCTTTGCCGATTTTGACTAAGGCCCTAGGAATTAATGGTGGCGGCCAATTTGTTTTAAAAAGCTTTGAAGCGAAAAACTAGTCACGCAGCTTAATCATGACCTCATTACGCCGCATGAAGGGTAATGTCCAAGGCGGGTTGTAACGTGAAAAATTCGGGGCTCCGGCACCTTGAAGATTACGTGTTTTCATCCACTGCTCAAGCTCTAACGTTTTCTCAGCAACTTTCTGCTGATTATAAAAACCCGAGAAGCTGACTACCGCCTTTTTTACTCCAGGAATTTGACGTAATTGCACCTGTGGATTGATTGGCTTAGGAATTGTTTCCATGGTGTACTCCGCAGGCATTACGAATGACACAGTCCATTTGCCGGCGCTAGATTCAATTCCAACAGGAGCTGTCATGGCGATCTTGGCGCTCTTTTGTTTTTGATCTTCCACCATCACAGGTGCCGTCATGGCAATTTTTTCACTCACCTGATTTTGGCCAAAAATATAGGCTGCAATCAAGCGAAATCCCTGGCTTGAAGCATCGTCTAAATCGCCATCGACTTGCACTTCAGCCACAATCATGGGGGCATAAGCGCGAACTTCAAATGGAGGCTCTTTTTCCAGTACGGAATACTTTGGTTCTTCAGTTGCCATTGATGCTCCTGCAAATGTGAGCGCAATTGAAATGAGCGCGCCCCTCAAGAAAACATGGCTTAAATGATTGCTGATAAAAGTTACCACTGTGCTTTGATTTCAAATCCACTTGGATTGAAATTCAAATGGGCTTGAGCGCCGACAGGTAAGGTTAATTTATTTGCCTGATGGCCAAATGGTAAGCCAGTGAGGATGGGAATTTCTTGCGGTAAACGTTTGCGGATAGCCTCAATCGCCCGCTCGAGCGAATAGCCTTTATCGTTATCGTAAAGACGGTAAGCAGAAAAACCGCCCAGCAATATTGCACCCTGATTGGAGAGAATGCCTGCATCCAAAAGCTGCATCAACATTCTTTCAATTCGATAAGGATGTTCATTCACATCCTCCAAAAATAAGATGCCGCCCTGTGTTTGCTTGGCAGAGGGAAGGTATGGCGTACCAACTAAACCTGCTACTACCGTTAAATTGCCGCCCCACAAAAGACCCGTCAGAGAATGCGAACTTGCTTTACCCATAAAAGATTGGGGGGCTGACACTTGGCAATCAAGCTCGCGATCTTGTACAGCAGCCTGGAAATGCTTCCACATGAATTCATCTGGGACCACCGCTGCCCCATCATCACCGAGTCGCCCGAAGTCGTAGTTGAGCATCGGACCAGCCAATGTAATAGCGCCTGTTTTTGCCAACAATCCCAACTGAAAGACTGTGAAATCGCTATGGCCACATATCTGCAAACCATTCTGAATTGCATTTGCAATAGCATCCCACTCAATACCGGGAAGTAGGCGATGAAGACCATAACCACCACGCATAGCCATCACTAAGGACTGAGACTCTATTTTGGAAAGATTGTTTAACTCAGCAAGGCGTTCTTCATCACTACCCGCAAATCGTTCATACACTCGCTGAACGCAATCCTGATTCTGGATGGCAATAGAATGCCTCTCCAGCCAGCCGATACCAGCCAAAGGACTTTTATTATCTAAGCTTGCCCCTGATGGGGCTATGAGGTGAATGGATTTCAACGTCGCCCCTTAAAAAAATCACGTAGCAATTGACCGCACTCTTCACTCATGATGCCACCTTCGACGCTCGTCTGGTGATTAATTTGCTTAGAAGAAAATAGATCTAATACGCTGCCAGCAGCGCCTGTTTTAGGGTCTGGCGCGCCATATACGACCCGATCAATCCTGGCATGAAGCATCGCACCCGAGCACATTGCACAAGGCTCAAGGGTAACGTACAGAGTGCTTCCAGGGATACGGTAATTTTCCTGAGCTAGAGCAGCATCACGTATTGCCAACATCTCAGCATGAGCACTGGGATCATGATTGGCGATCGGTTTATTAAATGCTCTAGAAATCACTTGGCCATCGCGCACTAATACCGCACCTACGGGAACTTCGCCTGATTGCGCCGCTAACTGAGCTTGCTCAATTGCCATGCGCATAAATTGCTGATCAAGCTCTACTTGGGTCATTTAAGCAGAATGAACATCAGCCCAGCAATTGGGCGTCTCATAAAGACGAATGGAGGAGAGCTCCAAGCGACCGTTAAATGCTTTACTAAAGACTGGTTGCAAAATAGTAAAGGCAGCATTTGCTAAATTCTCTACAGTGGGCACATGCTCCATGATGACTGTCTTATGGTTGGGTAAAGTTCCTAAGAAAGCCACCAAACCTTCATCCTCTTTCGCCACCAAAAATGCGTGATCCCAAAGATCCACAATATATTGATTGGTTAAGCGTTTAATATCGCCAAAGTCAAGCACCATACCATCGTCGGCTTTGCCAGGATGATCCGCCACTTCTCCAGTCAGAGTAACTTCAATTGCATAACGATGTCCGTGCAGATGACGACACTGACCATCATGATTTGGAATGCGATGTCCTGAATCAAACTCAAGACGTCTAGTAATAGAGATGGCTGGTTGTTTATTTGTCATTAGGTGCTTATTTAATTTACCGAATCCCAATCAGTTTATGGGATTGCAGACTCAATCTCCATAGGGGGCGCTTTTGGCACAAGCTTACAGCCAATTCAGTATTGCTTTTAAGGTTTGGGCCATCCATAGGCTGTAAGAAACGATTGCGATAATCCATTCCCTCAAAACGCGCCATCAACTTTTCTAATGGCTGGTGCTTGGCTTGTGGAATCACGAGCTTTAACTCATCCGCTTGGAGAACAATCAATTCAGCACCAGCTTTAGGGCTTACGCAAATCCAATCCACCCCTTTGGGAACTTTAATGGTGCCATTCGTTTCAATTGCTACTTCAAAGCCTTTCTGATGAAGTGCTGCAATTAACTCATCATCGAGTTGCAAGAGCGGCTCTCCGCCAGTGAAAACCACATAGCGCTGCTGAGGTCCTGCGGAAGTGCTTCGCCATGAAGTCTCGATTGCATCTGCAAGTGAAATCGCAGTTTCAAACTTACCACCACCAGAGCCATCGCTACCCACAAAATCGGTATCGCAAAACTGACAAATCGCTGAGGCACGATCTTCTTCGCGCCCGCTCCAAAGATTGCATCCAGCAAAGCGGCAGAATACTGCCGCCCTACCAGCGTGGGCACCTTCGCCCTGGAGCGTGGGGAATAGTTCTTTTACGGTATACATAGCAATGCACCTATTTTAAGCGCATTGCCTATTTCCAGGAGATTAACTCCCACTCCAGGTAATCTTCCCAGAAGGCATTTACCCAATACACACCCGAGGTAATGTACCGCCCAGAACTTCTCCGAATGACCCATCGGCCTATCTCCGGCGCAAACCAGAGGTCCTCTTGCCGCAGATTGCCGACCCTAAATAGATCGTTACTTACAAAATTGGGGATTTCATTATGAAATTGCAATACTAAAAACTCTCCGGCAGGCGTCTTTATGCGCTCCCATTGGTTCGCGGTCATTCCAAGACCCCAGTAGTAACTTCCATCCGGATAAGTGGGTACTTGATATTGAGCAGTGAAAAATCCATTCCAACCAACTTGCATTTGTTGTGGCCAGAGGGGAATAGGTTTGGAAAATTTCTGAGTTGGGTTCCAATGGGGATCTTGCAGTACAAAGCCCCACGGCGATTGAATTTCATCAGGAAGTGATCCCGCTTTCAATCCAGAACGCGCTATACGCACTTCACTGCCCACGGAAACAACTTTTTCAGTAATCGTATCGACTATCTCTTGATTAAATACATTGCGAACTTGATATACCCACTCTTGCCCTACCTTAGGCGCTCTGACATTAGGAGTTGGAACTGGCTGAGTGACTGGTATCCCCTTGGGATAGGGCTGCGTAGCAATGCACCCCACCAAAAAAAATGATGCTAATAAATAAGTAAATCCATAGGTGCGCATTACTTGTAAGAGCTGAGCTGCCATTGCAAACTATCCTCTAAATTTGGCATACCCAGTTGCCCCTGAATCATGTAAGAACCAGAAGACTCACGAGCCACCCAGCGACCGATACTAGGAGCAAACCAAAGAGTCTCTTTGCGAATGCAGTTCACTTTATTGTCATCCTCGCTCTCATAGTTAATGAGGTTTTGATAACGTAACGTTAAAAAGGTTCCCGCAGGTACGGTAATTTGCTCCCAACCATGCGCGGTCATGTACTCCTGCCAGTTATAGGAATTTTCAGAATACCCACCCAAGCTATATTTGGTGGTGAACTGCTTGCTCCAACTGGAGGATAACTCTAGGGGCCACAAGGGAATGGGTGGCTTAAAACTCAGCACGCGTGGCCAAGAAGTATCAAGCTGAACTATGCCCCAAGGACCCTGTATCTCACTGGCCAATTGACCTCCATTTTCGTCAGAGCGCTCAATCACAATAGTTGAGCCAACACTAGAAACACGCTCAGTGATGACGCCACGAATCTTCCCATCAAAAACATCACGCTTAACGTAAGTCCACTCCTGCCCTACTTGAGGATCTCTAATAGTTGGAACGGGGTTTGGCTGGGCAACTGGAGTGCCTCGTTGATATGCCAACGGTACACCACATGCGACTGGAGCTAAAGCCGCTGAAGCTATGAATGTGCGTCGCGATAAATTCATTTGTTGCTCCTACGTTAATTTAGAACCATACAAAATAATTGTATATCTGACTTATTATTAAACGCTATCGATATAAGGCGTTTTCAATAAAATTCTTTGGCACCTGTGTCTTGGGAATGGCAATACCCAAGGAGTCAAACCAGGACTGGACCTTAATATCAAATCCTACGCCATGCATATAGTTATATATAGCCTTCTTTAGGCCCTGTCCCAGCGCATCATGATCAACCCCGGTAGGATCAATAAAGAGCACATCATTTTTAGCAAAAGTGGTTTCTGGCAATGGAATTAACTCAATTCCGTACTCTTGAGGATTCATACCTACGGGAGAGTGCATGGTACAAGTAAAGCGGTGAAAGAAACCACTTTGGATGCAGCCATGCTCAAAAAGCTGCCTTACATACTCCAAAGCATCCACCGTCTCTTGAACAGTTTGAGTAGGAAAGCCATACATCAGATACGCATGTACCAAAATGCCAGCATCCGAGAATCCTTTAGTTACTTGGGCTACCTGCTCCACAGATACACCCTTCTTCATTAGATTCAGAAGGCGATCAGAAGCCACCTCAAGTCCGCCAGACATAGCAATACAACCACTCCGTGCTAAAAGGTCAGCTAATTCAGGGGTAAAGGTTTTCTCAAAACGTATATTGCCCCACCAGGAGATGAGCACCTTACGACGAATAAGCTCCTTAGCCAAAGCTTTTAATATTTTCGGGGGTGCGGCCTCATCTACAAAATGAAAACCTGTCTGCCCAGTCTCGGCAACAATTTGCTCAATACGATCTACTAATAAACTAGCTGAAGCAGTTTCATAACGAGAAATATAGTCAAGCGACACATCGCAGAAGCTACATTTTTTCCAATAGCATCCGTGCGCAACAGTTAACTTGTTCCAGCGGCCATCGCTCCATAAGCGATGCATCGGATTTAACATATCCAGAAGCGATAGGTAAGCATCAAGAGGAAGGCCATCCCAAGTAGCGGTGCCGACCTCCTCAAAAGGCACATCGGGCTCTTGCCAATTTAAGTATTGCACCCGATTGCTTGAATTGCGTATAAAGGTACGAACTAAGCGTTCTGCTGAGCGCTTACTCTGGAGATGATCAAGCAAGGCAAGTAGCGGCCTCTCGCCAGAATCTAGTGTGATGAAATCAACATAATCAAAAATACGAACGTCGGATAACTCCCTCAACTCCGTATTGACATATCCACCGCCCAAGGCAATTTTGATTTCTGGATGAGTATCTTTAATCACTTGGGCTATTCGCAAAGCAGCGTACATCGCACCAGGAAAAGGGACAGACAAAAGTACCAAGCTTGGTTGATGACGCTCAATAGCCCTGGTAGCAAGCGCCTGTAAATGCAAATCCATGAGCGTCGGACTAGCTTTGAGTGCCTCGGCTAACGGCGTAAAGGTCGGCTGACTACTTGCAAGCGATTCTGCATAGCGCACAAATTCAAAGCGATCATCCACTGCATCGCGCAGCACATCAGATAAATCATTGAGGTACAAGGTTGCTAAATGACGAGCCCTATCCTGTGAGCCCAGAGCGCCGAAGGCCCAAGCCAATGAATCAGAAGACTCCTCATCTTCAAATACATCGAGTGCAGTAAAGCGGGGGCCCTCAGGCAAAAAGTCACGGGTATTAATACGATGACTTAAGGTGCTGTCACGACCCTGCAAGAAATGAATTACTGGTGAGATGGTAGTTTGATAAGAATCGAAGTGATCCAAGAAAAAATTCACGCTAGCACTGCGATTTTCTTCGGGAACACGAAGCGCTTCGACTCGAATCTCGGTCATGCCTTCTGGAGTAAAAAAGCTCAACACAAGAGCAAGTGCGAGATCCTCTTGAACAGCATCGATTCCGCGCGATCTCAGAAACCCTGTGATGTAAGCCGTAGATGGATACGGCGTATTCAGCTGAGTCATAGGAGGGATGAGGCTTAATACCTTCACACTCATTCACTATGCTCCAAGAAGATCCAACTCTTCCGTTGAAAACCCCGCCTGTTTACGAGCCTCCATATTAAATGGTCCTTTTAGAACAGGCGCACGATATTGAGCGGCTAATTCTCGATAAGCAGAAATTGGGGAAAGCTTATCTTTAGAACATAAGAAATTAAACCAGCGATTACCAATCAGTACATGACCGATTTCATCATTGAGAATAATCTCCAGCATCTCAACCGCACGAACTTCTTTTATTTGCTTAAAGCGATCCCGAATCGAAGGTACGGCATCCAATCCCCGGGCTTCCATTGTTCTGGGTACAAGTGCCATTCTGGCAATGACAGAATCAGTAGTTCTCTCAACCATCTCCCACAAACTATTGTGCGCGGGAAAGTCACCATACGAAAAACCTAGTGAGCGCAAATGCTCATTTACCAAGCTGAAGTGATAAGCCTCTTCTTTAGCGACTTTGAGCCAATCCTCATAGTATTCCTTAGGCATATCTGGGAAGCGCCAAATTGCATCTAAGGCAAGATTCATGGCATTAAATTCGATATGCGCAAGTGAGTGCAATAAACCTGCCCTGCCTTCAGTCGTATCCATTCTTCTTTTGGGAACAAGCTTAGGTAACACTAGCTCGGGCTTTAATGGACGCCCTGGAAGATCAAGGTCTTGAGCATCAATTTTTTGAGCAACATCGAGAGTGATGTGTTGATTTTGATATTCATCAAACAACTTAAGTAAGCGACTTACTTTGTCTTGTGCATCATCACTTGCCAAGATTGCGAGTGCAGCTTCGCGTAACTCAAGCATGGGTGTTGATAGGCTTAGATCGCCTATTCCTTATTCCCACTCGATCGTTGCAGGTGGTTTTCCACTAATGTCGTAAACGACACGGTTAATACCACGCACTTCATTGATGATGCGGTTAGATACCTTACCAAGAAGTTCATGCGGCAAATGGGCCCAATGGGCTGTCATGAAGTCTTGGGTTTGCACCGCTCTGAGTGCAACAACATACTCATAGGTTCTGCCATCGCCCATTACACCAACAGACTTTACTGGCAAGAAAACAGCAAAGGCTTGGCTCGTGAGGTCATACCAGGATTTCTGAGTTGCTTCATCAATCGTATTGCGCAATTCTTCGATAAAGATAGCGTCAGCACGTTGTAGTAAGTTAGCAAATTCTGCCTTCACTTCGCCTAAGATGCGAACGCCAAGGCCTGGGCCTGGGAATGGATGGCGATACACCATCTCGCGCGGGAGACCTAAGGCAACACCAAGTTCACGTACTTCATCTTTAAAAAGCTCACGCAATGGCTCAAGCAATTTGAGATGCATGTCATCAGGTAAGCCACCTACGTTATGGTGGCTCTTAATGGTGTGTGCACCCTTTTTACCTTTGCCAGCTGACTCAATGACGTCAGGGTAGATTGTTCCTTGGGCAAGCCATTGAGCATTTTTAATTTTTCCAGACTCAGTTTGGAAAATTTCCACGAATTCTTTGCCGATGATCTTGCGCTTTGCTTCTGGATCTGCAACTCCAGCCAGCTCGCCCATGAATTTCTCTTTAGCGTCAACGCGAATTACCTTCACACCTAAATTGCGTGCGAACATTTCCATCACCATATCGCCTTCATTCAAGCGCAGTAGGCCATGGTCCACAAATACACAAGTGAGCTGATCACCAATCGCACGATGAATTAACGCTGCGGCAACGCTAGAGTCAACGCCGCCAGATAAGCCAAGAATGACTTCCTCGTCACCGACTTGTTTACGAATATTCTCAACCGCTTCTGCAATGTAATCACCCATCACCCAGTCAGGCTTGCAATGGCAAATCTCATGGACAAAGCGCTCAATGATTGCGGTGCCTTGAATAGTATGAGTTACTTCTGGGTGAAACTGAAATGCATAAAAGCGACGCTCTTCATCGGCCATGCCGGCAATTGGGCAAGACTCAGTCGAGGCCATTAACTTAAATGATGACGGCAATGTGGTGACAGAGTCTCCATGACTCATCCATACTTTCAAGATGCCATGACCTTCGCTGGTAGAGAAGTCCTGAATACCTTTGAGTAAATTGGTGTGACCATGTGCACGTACTTCTGAATAGCCAAACTCACGGGCTTTGCCCAATGACTCTGCAGAGGCTACTGCGCCACCCAATTGAGTAGCCATAGTTTGCATACCGTAGCAAATACCCAAAACAGGAACGCCAAGCTCAAAAACAATTTGGGGTGCGCGGGGGCTGCCGTTTTCAGTTACTGAACTTGGGCCACCAGAAAGAATGATGCCCTTGCCGCCTTGCTCTTGAATGAACTTGCGAATAAATTCTGGATCGCAATCATAGGGGTGGATTTCTGAATACACACGCCCATCGCGCACACGCCTAGCAATTAATTGAGTTACTTGTGAACCAAAGTCGAGAATCAGTATTTTGTCGTGCACGAAAAGATCAGCCTTTATTTCAGCTTTTTTTAATTGTTAATCAATATGGTAATTTGGCGCTTCTTTAGTGATCTTCACATCATGAACATGCGACTCACGCACGCCAGCTGAAGTGATTTCTACAAAGTTAGCTTTTTCATGAAGCTCATCAATGGTTTTGCAGCCGAGATAACCCATGGAAGAACGAATGCCGCCAGTAAGCTGATGCAAGATTGCCAACACGCTCCCTTTGTAAGGTACCTGACCTTCAATACCCTCTGGCACTAGCTTTTCTGCATTTGCAACAATGTCACTTTGGAAATAACGATCAGCAGATCCATCCGCCATCGCGCCCAAAGAACCCATGCCGCGATAGCTCTTGTATGAACGACCTTGATATAAGAACACTTCACCCGGAGCTTCTTCAGTTCCAGCAAACATGCCGCCCATCATGACTGAACTCGCGCCAGCTGCTAATGCTTTAGCGACGTCACCGGAGTAACGCACACCACCATCAGCAATCAATGGAATACCAGTGCCCTTAAGTGCAGTTGCGACATTCACAATCGCAGTGATTTGTGGAACACCTACACCAGCAACAATACGAGTAGTACAAATCGAGCCTGGGCCAATACCTACCTTCACGCCATCAGCGCCATGATCAGCCAATGCCTTAGCAGCATCACCAGTAGCAATATTTCCACCAATGACTTGCACTTGAGGATAGTTTTTCTTAACCCACTTCACACGATCCAATACACCTTGGCTATGGCCGTGTGCAGTATCTACAACGATTACGTCTACGCCTGCCCGCACTAATAACTCAATACGCTCATCGTTATCAGGGCCAACACCAACGGCAGCGCCAACACGCAGCTTACCTTCGCTGTCTTTACAAGCGTTAGGATGTTCAGTGGCTTTAAGAATGTCTTTAACGGTAATGAGGCCGCGTAATTCGAACTTATCATTGACAACTAGTACGCGCTCTAAACGGTGCTGACTCATTAAGCGTTTTGCTTCTTCTAATGAGCAGCCTTCTTTTACGGTAATCAAACGCTCACGTGGAGTCATCTTAGTTTTTACTGGTGCATCTAAATCTTCTTCGAAACGCAAATCGCGATTCGTAATAATTCCGACAACCTCTTTGCCAACCAGAACTGGGAATCCTGAGAAACCATGTTCACGAGAAAGTTGAATCACCTGACGCAAAGTGACATCTGGACTAATCGTGATTGGATCGCGTAGTACGCCAGATTCATAACGCTTAACTTTAGCCACTTCGCGAGCTTGCTCAGCAGGCTTTAAGTTTTTATGAACAATACCAATGCCACCTTCGCTGGCCATGGCAATTGCCAAACGACCTTCAGTAACAGTATCCATAGCAGCGGACACCAATGGTGTATTGAGTGAAATATCTCGAGTTAACTTACTTGCCAAGCTGGCATCTCGAGGGAGCACCGATGAATAGGCCGGTACGAGGAGCACATCGTCAAAAGTGAGTGCTTTTTGAATGAGTCGCATGCAAAACCCCTAGTCACAAAAAACGATTATAGCCTCCTGGCCTTTCTTTTAGCTGCGGCAGCCTGGAATTTGGCATCCTGGTTCTGGTTAGCCTTCTTACGTCGAACCGTCTTGGGGTCGATTAATAGCGGGGAATAGAGCTCTAAGCGATCTCCAGCATAAATCGGGCTATCCCAATCCTTGCGCTTGCCAAAGACCCCAAAGCAGCCCTTTCTGGCTAAAACAGGGTCATCCGGACCGTGGGCAAAACCTGCTTTAACCAAGGCCAAACCAACTGTTGCCGACTCTCCCGCAGTAATTATCAACTTGAAGGGCTTGAGCTCTGGCTCGCCCTGCCTAGCATCACAGAGAATCAGATCGAGCGATCGCTCAGCCATAGAGATCCTCAGCACGCTTTACGAAGCAATCGACAAAGGTGCCGGCGATATGACCAAATACTGGGCCAATAATCTTGTCCAGAATAACGCTCTTAAACTCCCAATGAAGCTTGAACTCCACTTTGCAAGCATCTTCTCGCAAGGGGATAAAGTTCCACTGCCCAGAAAAATGCTTAAACGGGCCATCCACAAAGACCATATCAATCGTTTCTGGGCGGTGATTGACATTACGCGTATGGAAATATTGGGTAATGCCCTTGAAATGGATGTTGATTTTGGCGTCGAGCACTATCTCGGTCTGCTCAAAAATTTCTACCCCGCCACACCAAGGCAGGAACTCAGGATAACGGGCGACGTCGGTCACTAAGCCGTACATGCGGTCGGCTGATTGGCCAATTAAAACGGTCTTGTAGACGTCTGCCATAATCGTTCTTGAGAGCTAAATAAATATGAGTATCGTCGATAACAAAAAAGCCTTCTTTGATTATTTTATCGAGGAACGCTTTGAAGCAGGGCTTGTACTGGAAGGCTGGGAAGTAAAAGCCATCCGCGCAGGTCGCGTGCACATCAAAGAAGCGTATGTTGTCATTCGCCAGGCGGAGCTATTTTTGATCGGCTGCCATATCACCCCCTTGCTATCAGCCTCTACCCACATCCTTCCAGAAAACACTCGCACCAGAAAGCTTCTTCTGAATGCCGTTGAGATCCGCAAGCTTATTGGCAAGGTGGAGCAAAAGGGCTACACCCTTGTGCCATTGAACCTGCATTTCTCTAAGGGCAACGTCAAATGTGAAATTGGCCTTGGCAGAGGTAAAAAGCAACATGACAAACGGGCGGCCACTAAAGAGCGTGAGTGGGAGGTCCAAAAAGGCCGAATCGCCAGAGGCGATCTAAACGCCTAATTTCCCATCTAAGCCCTTAAATACCGGGATAGACTGCCTTAATTCTGAAGATTTGAGCATTTATGCACTTTTATGGTGCAATTTAGCACCAAGCAGCCTCAAATCGGTCAATCCAACTTCTGCAAAGGCATTATTTTAGTAACTATGAAATTGCCTTTTGATGAAATGCTCGACGCCGCAGGCAAAGCGCGTCCCCACTACGAAATTTTTCACAATTGGCTGAAGCAGCAAAGTGAATCCCTCATGGGTCTCAAGCGCGCTGAAGCCGACTTAATCTTTAGACGAGTAGGTATAACCTTCGCCGTCTATGGTGATGACCTTGGCTCAGAAAGAACCATCCCTTTCGATCAAGTGCCCCGCATTTTTACTGCCAAAGAATGGGAGCAGCTTGAAGCGGGATTACGTCAACGTGTAAAAGCACTCAATCGCTTCATCTATGACGTGTATCACGATGAAGAAATTATTAAAGCAGGCATTGTTCCCGCAGAACAAATTTATAACAATGCGCAATATCGTCCTGAGATGCGCAATGTCAGCGTGCCTCGCGACATCTACGCGCAAATTGCCGGGATTGACATAGTACGCGCTGGTGAAGGCGAGTTCTATGTATTGGAAGATAACCTGCGTGTTCCATCTGGCGTCTCATATATGGTTGAAGACCGCAAAATGATGATGCGCCTCTTCCCTGATCTCTTCCAGAAATATCGTATTGCCCCTGTTGAGCACTACCCAGATCTTTTATTGGAATGTCTGAAGTCTGTTAAGCCGGATGACGTTAAAAAACCAAACGTTGTTGTACTGACGCCCGGCATGTATAACTCCGCTTACTTTGAGCACAGCTATCTTGCTCAGCAGATGGGCGTTGAGCTAGTAGAGGGTAAAGACTTATTTGTGAAGAATGAGCAAGTCTTTATGCGTACCACTCAAGGGCCTGAGCGAGTAGATGTGATCTACCGTCGTGTTGATGATGATTTCTTAGATCCATTGGCATTCCGCTCCGATTCCACTTTAGGTGTTGCTGGACTTTTATCTGCGCATCGTGCCGGTAATGTGACATTGGCCAATGCCATTGGTACTGGTATCGCTGACGACAAATCCATCTACCCATACGTTCCGGAGATGATCGAGTTTTATCTTGGTGAGAAACCAATTCTCAATAACGTACCAACATTTCAGTGCCGCAAGCCTGATGACTTAGCCTACACCTTAGCTAACCTAGATAAGTTAGTGGTGAAGCTGACACATGGTGCCGGTGGTTATGGCATGTTAGTTGGCCCAGCATCTACCAAAGCAGAGATTGAAGAATTTAGAACCCATCTGATTGCTAATCCAGATAAATATATTGCTCAACCTACTTTGGCACTATCCACATGCCCTACTTTTGTAGAGTCTGGTGTTGCGCCAAGACATATTGATTTAAGACCCTTTGTTCTTTCGGGAAAAACCATCAAGATGGTTCCGGGTGGACTAACCAGGGTTGCACTCAAAGAAGGCTCTTTAGTAGTGAACTCCTCCCAAGGTGGTGGCACTAAAGACACCTGGGTGTTAGAGAAATAAGGGAAGAGTAAACATGTTAAGTCGTACCGCTGATTGTCTTTACTGGATGGCCCGCTACACCGAACGTGCAGAAAATACTGCCCGGATGCTCGATGTAAATCATCAAACATCACTACTGCCACAGCCCGCAGAGTTTTTAGAGCAGAGCTGGAAAAAATTATTGACGATTTCTAAGTTAGAAGAAGCTTTTCTTAGCAAATATGATGTCGTGAATCGCGAGAATGTCCTGGATTTCATGATTTATGAAACCAGTAATCCCTCCAGCATCGTCTCCTGTTTATATGCTGCCCGAGAAAATGCGCGCGTTATTCGTGGCAAGATTACTTCTGAAGTTTGGGAAACCCAGAACACCACCTGGCTTGAGCTACAGCGTATCTTAGAAGCAAGACATCAAGCCGATCCTAGCCGCCTGCTGGAGTGGGTTAAACACCGCTGCCATTTATTTAGAGGCGTGCTTTATGGAACGATGCTCAAGAACGAAGCCTTTGACTTCATCAGCATCGGAACGCTGCTCGAGCGCGCCGATAATACCGCCCGTATTTTGGAGACCAAATATGAGGATCAAGCCACGCTGAAGGATTTTGCTGGCAAGAAGTCCTTGGATGATGGCACTCATGGTGAATTCTTTGATTTTTACCACTGGGCTGCGTTGCTGCGCTCAGTCTCCGCATTTGAGATCTATCGCCAAATCTATTCCGATCAAGTCACACCAAAACAAGTTGCACAACTGCTGATCTTCAATAAACAAATGCCACGCTCCCTAGTGTGCTGTGTGAATGAACTCATTCCTCTTATTTCAGAAGTAAAGAATCAGCAATCTAAAGAAATTGAGCGCTTACTTGGCAAACTCAAGGCAAGTTTAGATTATTCAGATATTGATGAGGTATTTGGACAAGGTCTAGAAGAATTTATTGAAAGCTTCTTGGAGCGCATCAATCATGTGGCTGATGAGTTCAGTAGCGCTTATCTCATTCCACTGGCTGTTGCCTAAGAAATCACAAAGACTATATGCATCTTAAAATTCGCCATCGCACAGAATATCGCTATGAAACACCGGTGCGTTATTCAATACAGGAATTGCGCTTGACGCCTCCCACTCTAGCAGGTCAACAGGTAGATAAATGGAGAGTTAGCACGCCAATTAAAGCATCTAGCTCTATAGATACTTTTGGCAATCTTTGCAGTGTTTTTGTGCAGGAAAATCCTTACACCTCAATGATGATTGAGGCTGAAGGTGAAGTGCATACACAAGATGCATTTGAGTTTGTCGATGATGCTAAAGCAGTTTCGCCTTACTATCTTTTGCAGCAAACGAATCTTACTGAGCCTACAGATGAAATGTTGGAATATTTCTCGTATGGCATTCCAAAGAAAAATTCTGTTGATCAAGTGCTAAAACTTGCTGAGGCAGTTCAAGGCTTGATTGTGTACTCTCCTGGCCAAACGAACTTTGCCACGACTGCAGCCCAATCCTTTGCCATGAAATCGGGTGTTTGCCAAGATCATGCGCACATTATGCTGAGTCTATGCCGCGCCTCTGGAATTCCAGCGCGATATGTTAGCGGTTATTTCTTTGCAGAGGAGTCTCCAAATCTTGCTAGCCATGCTTGGATCGACTTTTGCAGCGATATCGATAAAGGCATCTGGACTGGCGTAGATATCACCCATGCCTGCCTAGTTGACTCACGTCATATTCGCCTTGCCATTGGTAGAGACTATTATTCTGCCGCTCCTGTTAAAGGGGTGCGCTCTGGCGGCGAGGGAGAAGAACTCAGCGCCAACATTTCGATTCAACAGTTGCCATAGCAACCCTCTGGGTTATTTAAGAGATAATTCTAAGAAATAATGAAGAGGATTTAGGTATGACGTATTGCATCGGGCTTTGCCTTAACGATGGTCTTGTATTTTTATCAGACACACGCACCAATGCTGGTGTAGACCAAATTGGCACATTTAGAAAAATGACCTTGTTTCAAAACAAGGATCGCTTCTTTACATTAATGAGTGCAGGTAATCTAGCCATTACTCAGTCCGTTAAAGAAATCCTGCTTCAAGGACAGCTTTTTAAGGGCAAAAATCTCTGGACAGCCAAAAACTCATATGAAGCTGCAGTTGTTGTGGGTGACGCCATCAAACAAGTGTATGAACGCGATCATACTGCCCTTGAAAAAGCTGGGCTAGAATTTAATTGCAATATGATTTTTGGTGGTCAAGTGAAAGGCGAAAAACCTCGCTTATTTAATGTTTACTCGGCGGGAAACTTTATTGAGGCTACACCCGAGACTTGCTATTTCCAGATTGGCGAATCCAAATATGGCAAGCCCATCTTAGACCGAGTACTCAATTTCAATACACCACTTAACCTTGCAACCAAGTGCGCCCTCATCTCCATGGATTCGACTCTGAAAAGTAATATTTCAGTTGGGCTGCCTCTGGATATGCTGGTTTATGAAAAAAATTCTCTGAAAGCCACCAAGCTAGTTACCCTGGATGATGCAAATCCTTATTTCGCAATGATTCATCAAGCGTGGGGCGAGAAACTACGCGAAGCTTTTAATTCTATTGCGGAACCGAGTTGGAGCGGCGCTCATAAGTCGAGTGATATCTCTACTCCCGCCAAAAAAATGGGGATTGTTCCAATCAATCATCCGCCATCTAAGGCAAGAGCTCAAAAGGCTACAAGAACAACTAAAGCCACTCCCGTAAAGAAGGCAGTAAAGAAAGTGGTGCCGAGGAAGGTAGCCGTAAAGAAAAAGTAAGTCTCCAATAATGATGAAGTACTAGCTGCATTTATAAATAAAAAGGCCTAGAAAAAATCTAGGCCTTTTGCTTTACCACCATTGTTTTTTAGGCTTTTAAGTTCTTACCCAACATTTCCCAAGTAGCCACTACGCTGTCTGGGTTCAATGAGATTGAGGTAATACCTTTCTCAACCAACCAACGAGCAAAGTCTGGGTGATCTGAAGGGCCTTGGCCGCAAATGCCAACGTACTTATTTTGCTTACGACAAGCATCAATTGAACGGGCAATCATGAACTCTACCGCTGGATCACGTTCATCAAAGTCGATAGCCAACAATTCCATACCGGAGTCACGATCTAGACCCAGGGTTAACTGAGTCATATCGTTTGAGCCGATGGAGAAACCATCAAAGTACTCGAGGAACTGATCGGCCAAGATTGCGTTCGATGGAATCTCGCACATCATGATGAGGCGCAGGCCATTTACACCACGCTTGAGGCCAAACTTCTCCATCATGTCGATCACGCGCTTAGCTTGGTTAATGGTACGCACGAATGGAACCATGATCTCAACGTTATCTAAGCCCATGTCTTCGCGAACACGCTTCATTGCCGCGCACTCGAGAGCAAACGCCTCGCCAAAATCTTCTGAAACATAACGTGATGCGCCACGGAAACCTAGCATTGGGTTTTCTTCATCTGGCTCATAACGTGAGCCGCCAATGAGTTTCTTGTACTCATTTGATTTGAAATCAGATAGGCGCACGATGACTGGCTTTGGATAGAATGCTGCAGCAATCGTTGCCACACCTTCGACCAATTTATCTTCATAGAACTGACGTGGACTAGCGTAACCACGAGCCACACTCTCTACTGCACGTTTCAGATCTGGATCAATATTTGGATACTCCAATACTGCGCGTGGATGTACACCAATATAGTTATTGATAATGAACTCGAGACGGGCAAGGCCAACACCCGCATTGGGGATTTGACAGAAATCAAATGCCAACTGAGGATTGCCGATATTCATAGTGATCTTCACTGGAATCTCAGGCAATACTCCACGAGACACTTCAGTGACTTCGGTTTCGATTAAGCCATCGTAAATATGGCCTTCATCACCTTCAGCACAAGAAACCGTCACCATCATGCCGTCTTGCAAGTGCTCAGTGGCATCACCGCAACCAACCACTGCAGGCACGCCTAATTCACGGGCAATGATTGCTGCGTGGCAAGTACGTCCACCACGATTAGTCACAATCGCAGAAGCACGTTTCATCACTGGCTCCCAATTAGGATCAGTCATATCGGCAACCAATACGTCACCTGGCTGAACGCGATCCATCTCGCTTGGGTCACGAATAATGCGGACTGGACCTGCACCAATCTTTTGACCGATCGCACGACCTTTTGCCAATACCTTAGAGCTGCCCTTCAACTTGTAGCGCATCTCCACTTGACCAGCCGCTTGACTCTTCACGGTCTCAGGACGCGCCTGAAGAATATAGATGCGACCATCTTGACCATCTTTACCCCACTCGATGTCCATTGGACGACCATAGTGCTTCTCAATGATCACTGCATATTTAGCCAACTCAGTGATGTCTGCGTCTTCCAAAGAAAAGCGATTGCGTTTTTCTGGAGTGACATCGACTGTCTGCACTTTTTCTGCAGAGCCTTTTGGTGCAAATTGCATCTGAATTAACTTAGAACCTAAAGAGCGGCGAATGATTGCCTTCTTATCTTGGGCTAAAGTGGTTTTGAATACATAAAACTCGTCAGGGTTAACTGCGCCCTGCACAACAGTCTCACCCAAGCCGTAGCTTGAGGTAATGAAAACAACATCTTCAAATCCAGACTCGGTATCGAGCGTAAACATCACGCCAGCAGCGCCCAAATCAGAGCGCACCATGCGCTGAATACCAGCGGATAGGGCCACTTCAGCATGGGCAAAGCCCTTATGAACACGGTAGGAGATAGCACGATCGTTATACAGGGAAGCAAATACTTCACGAATCTTTTTCAGAACATCATCAATACCTTCAACGTTCAAGAAAGTTTCTTGCTGACCAGCAAAAGAAGCGTCTGGTAAGTCTTCAGCAGTAGCTGATGAACGTACTGCAAATGAGCCTTTACCAGAGTCATCCAATACTAAAAATGCTTTACGAATTTCTTCATCCAACTTTGGCTGAAATGGTGCTGTTTCGATCCAGCCACGAATTTCTGCACCAGCTTGCGCTAATGCACGCACATCATCAATATTCAAACCTTCCAAACGCTGTTGAATGCGCTCAGTCAGATTGTTGTGCTTCAGAAAGTCGCGGAACGCTAACGAAGTCGTTGCAAAACCTGTAGGAACACGAACCCCAGTAGACGCTAACTGAGAAATCATCTCTCCTAAGGAAGCATTCTTACCGCCGACTGATTCGACATCAGTCATGCGAAGTTGCTCAAAAGGCAAAACATAGGCATCAGCCATACTGCTATTTTGTTGCTGTTGGTTGGACATAAAATACTCTCAAAAGATAAGGAAACTGGTGTAGCGGCCACCCTAAACGGGGCATGCTTTAATATGATTCTATTGTAGTGCTGACCCCAGACTTTTAAGCTAAATCCATGTCTAACGAAACCCGCATTGTTTTTATTGTCTCTGACGGTACCGGCATTACTGCCGAGAACTTCAGCCAGTCGATTTTGGCCCAATTTGAGGCCACTTTTAAGCATATTCGAGTGCCTTTTGTGGATAGCGTGGATAAGGCCCACGATGCCGTTAGCAGCGTCAACCAGGCGGCTTCTAAATATGGGGTGCAACCGATCGTTTTCACCACTTTGGTGAACTCTGAGCTCAATGCCATTGTTGGCAAGGCAAATGGCCTGATCTTGGACATGTTCCAGACTTTTGTGGCCCCATTGGAAGCCGCTTTGGGCATGAAATCGACCCACGCCATGAACCGCCTCCACCACAATGCCGATACCGAAGCCTATAAGAACCGGATTGAGGCGATTAACTATTCATTAGCCCATGATGATGGTCAATCTAATCAAAACCTGGCTGAAGCCGACGTCATTCTGATTGGCATCTCTCGGGTAGGTAAAACACCAACCAGTCTTTATTTGGCAATGCAATATGGACTCAAGGCAGCGAACTACCCACTCATTCCAGAGGACTTTGAACGCGGGCATCTGCCTAAAGATTTAGTGCCTTATCGCCAGAAGATCTTTGGCCTGATGATTGATGCAGAGCGACTCTCAGAAATACGTAATGAACGCAGGCCAGGCAGTAACTATGCCAAGCTTGAAAACTGCCGTTATGAAATTAATGAAGCAACAGCGATGATGAAAAAACAATCCATTCCTTGGGTGCTCACTACCAGTAAGTCCATCGAAGAAATTGCCACCACAGTGCTGCAGGCCATTAAGTCAGATAAAACAATACTGGGCTAAGTTTTAGGTTTGTAGTTTAAGTACGCCTAACACGCACAGTCTCAAATAGACATACCGCCGCTGCCGTTGAGACATTGAGCGATTCCACCCTTGGATCAATTGGGATGGAGATGCCTTTGGCTTGGGCAAGCAAGTCTTCAGATACGCCCTGCCCTTCACTGCCCATTACCCAAGCAACTGGATGCAATAGTTCTTTTTTGAGAGAGTAAAGATCTTGTTCTGCATCTGCGGTAGTTGCCAATAAGGGTGCAGTGACTGCACTCAATACTTGTTGGTTAGACCAGCCCTCATATAAATCTAGTAGTTTGTGGGCACCCATACCTGCGCGCAATACTTTGGTGGACCATAGATGGGCGCATCCGGATAGAGCAATCACTTGGGTAAAGCCAGCAGCTGCTGCGGTTCGCAGAATCGATCCTACATTTCCAGCATCCTGTACTCGATCCAATATCACCACATCACCAGCAAGTGTCGAAATCGATTGCGGTGGAGCAATCGTTGATTTAGGAAGATCTATGAGACCAGCAATATGCGGCGCATTTACTAAGTCACTCAGCAAATCCCAGAGAGTACTATCCAACTGAAATACTTTAGTCTCAGGACAAATTTCTAAGTGATCATATACAGCTTGGGAGATTTCTACATTTTTCAAGCCCACTTCAGAAGTTAGGAGGATTCTTAAAGCTGGATCGCCCACCCAAGTTTGGACTAGATGAATACCTTCCAATAAGACTTGGCCACTCGCTAGCCTAGCCTTCTGCCCTTTAGAGCCAGTAGCCTGTAGGTTGCGAATCTCCTTAAATAGCGGATTCTCTTTAGAGGTAATGAGATCGAAGTTCATGGCTTAGTAGTTTTGGTTTTCTAGAACCTTTCGCACCGGCGAAAAACTTCTTCTATGTTGATCACATGCGCCAAATTGCTTAAGGGCTGCAAAATGGGCTTCCGTCGGATAACCCATATGTTGTGAAAAACCGTATTCTGGATGGCACTCATGCAAAAGTTGCATCTGACGATCACGGGTGACTTTAGCAATGATCGATGCCGCAGAAATTGCCGGCTCTTTAGAGTCACCCTTCACAATCGCTTCTGCAGCAATCGGCAATTCTGGACAACGGTTGCCGTCAATCAGCGCCTTTTCAGGCCAAGCACCTAAGCGAGTAGTGAGATCCTCAACTGCCCTGCGCATTGCCAGCATCGTGGCTTGCAAAATATTAATCTCATCAATCTCAGCTGGACTAGCCTCGCCTACACCCCAAGCTTTTGCCTTTTCCATGATTTGTTCATAGAGATACTCACGGCGGGTAGCAGTTAACTTCTTCGAATCCTTTAGACCCTCAATAGGATTACTGGGATCAAGCACTACCGCACCAGCAACCACTGCGCCAACCAATGGTCCGCGCCCTGCTTCATCAACACCGCAAACCCAGATGAGGCTCATACGCTTGATTTGTTCTTGCGTTGATTGGCAATCGTTTGCGCTACTGCTTGCGCAACCAATAGACCAGTGGGACGGCGCAAAGTTTCGTGCATTTGTGCGAAACGTTCTTTGAGTTTGGCAACTTTAGTCGGATGTTCTATCCATTCTTGTACAGCATTAGCCAATTTTTCAGGCGTAGCATCATGCTGTAAAAGCTCTGGAACAACAAACTCGCCGCATAAAATATTTGGTAAACCCACATAAGGCAAATAACCCTGGCGCTTCATAATCTGAGCTGTCAACCAAGGTACCTTATAAGAAATCACCATCGGCTTTTTCCATAGAGCTGCCTGTAGAGTGGCTGTGCCGCTGGCGATCAACACTACATCGGAAGCTTCAAGCACTTCATCAGCCATGCCATCAAGCAAATGAATCTGAATATCGGGATTGCTATTTTTTACCTCGAGCAAAAGCTGCTCAAGAGGCTCACGCAATCTAGGAGTAGCTACTGGTATTAAGAAGTTCAGCTTTTGACCTTTTAGTCTATTGCTCAATAGCTGCATGGTTTCAAAAAAGACTGGGGCAATCAATTCAATTTCGGAACCACGACTTCCAGGCAAGACAGCAATGACCAATCCTTCAAGTGATGCAGCAGGAACTTGGAGGTGTTGGCTTAATTTTTCTCGCGCTTGATGAGTATTAGGCTCAAGTGGAATCTCGCTAGCCAATGGATGCCCCACATAAGTAGAAGCAACACCAGCTTTGTCATAGATCTCTGTTTCAAAGGGGAAGATACAGAGCATGCGCTCTACTGCTTGAGAGATCTTCTTAATGCGTCCTGCACGCCAAGCCCAGATTGAGGGAGACACGAAATGTAAAGTCGGAATACCTGCCTTGCGCAACTCCAACTCAACGCCCAAGTTAAAGTCGGGCGCATCAATTCCTAAGTAGACGTCAGGGCGACCTTCATTAAGAAGGTTTCGAATGAGTTCTTTACGAAGTTTGAGAATGGCTGGTAGTTGTTTAATCGCTTCAACATAACCTCGCACACTCAAGGTTTCCATAGGCCAATCAGAGCGCATGTCCTCGGCCTGCATGCGGGGACCGCCAATGCCATAGACCTCTAGACCAGACATGTCGGGTATTTGGTTTAGCGCGCTAAGAACTGGCGCCGCTAATAGATCACCAGAAGGTTCGCCAGCTACACAAGCTAACTTTGGCAAAGTAATTCCGTTACCGAATAATGCCGCGGGTAGAGGCGGCAATAAAATCATGAAACTGCGCTAGCTTTTCAGTAGTAGCGGCATCAGCGGATGATGCAACCACCATCTTCTGAATTTCTACTTTAGCTTCCTCAAAACTCAGGCCATCTTTATAAAGCACCTTGTAAGCTTGTCGCAAAGCAGAAATTGTTTCGCTTGAGAAACCGCGACGCTTTAATCCCTCAACATTAATACCGTGCGGAGACGCCTTATCTCCAGCAGCAATCACAAACGGCGGGATATCTTGTACTAAGGCAGAGGCACCGCCCAACATAGCATGCTGACCTATGCGAACAAACTGATGCACTCCAGACATACCACCCATGATTGCCCAGTCTTCCACTTGTACATGCCCAGCAATTTGCGCATTACTTGAGAAGATCGTGTGATTACCCACCTGACAGTCATGGGCAATATGAACATAGGCCATGATCCAGTTATCGTTACCAATGCGAGTAATGCCTTCATCTTGAGATGTGCCCGTATGAATCGTCGTGAACTCGCGAACCGTGTTGCGGTCACCTATGATTAATTGAGTCGGCTCTCCACGGTATTTCATATCCTGTGGAGGGCCGCCAATAGCAGCAAAATGGGCAAAGGTATTTTCTTTGCCGATGGTGGTGTAGCCCTCAATAACAGTATGAGAACCTACTTTAGTACCAGCGCCAATTTTGACGTTAGGGCCAATAACAGAATATGGGCCAACTTCAACATCACTGGCCAGTTCAGCCTTACTGTCTACTACAGCAGATGCATGAATCCGAGTCATTACGCGCCTTTCGTACGAACCGCACAAGTGATATTCGCCTCTGCGGCAATCTCACCATCCACGGTAGCCTTAACAGCAAACTTATAAATACCAGCGCGACCACGCTCTAGCGTTGCGGTCATGATGAGCTGATCACCTGGCAACACTGGCTTCTTAAAGCGTGCGCCATCAATACCAGCAAAGTAATAAATCGCGTCTTCTGCACGCTCTTCAGAGAAAGTAAGTAAGGCAGCCGTTTGGGCCAAAGCCTCAATAATCAACACGCCAGGCATTACAGGAAAATCTGGGAAATGACCCTGAAAGAATGGCTCATTCATAGTGACATTTTTTAACGCAGTAATACTCTCACGCGGTGTGATTTCTAGCACGCGATCCACCAAGAGGAATGGATAACGATGCGGCAGCAATTTCAGAATCTTATTGATATCGATTGCGATTGGTGTGCTCATAAATGACCTGCTGAAAAGTAAATATTCGTTTTAGATTACAGAATCTTATGACTCTGTGGTTTTGTTTTTATCCAGTGAGCGCAAGCGCTGACGTATTTTATCTAGGCCACGCAAAATAGCGGCATTTTTCTCCCATGCACTGTGGAGCATCGATGGATAAACACCTGTGAAGTGCTGGCCCGGCTCAGTAATGGAGCGAATAATAGAGGTGTTACCTGAAACTGTGGTTCTGTCAGCGATCGTGAGATGACCGGCAAAATTTGCTGCGCCACCAATGATGCAGAAATTACCAATCTTGGTGCTACCAGAAATTGCAGCGCATCCAGCTACAACACAGCAACTACCAATGACAACATTGTGGGCAATTTGAACTTGGTTATCTATCTTGGTCCCTGCACCAATAACAGTGTCACTCATCGCGCCACGGTCTATCGTTGTAGAAGCACCAATTTCCACATCATTTCCAATTACTACTCGACCAGTCTGGGGTATCTTCACCCACTCACCACCGGTAGCAGAAAAATCGGGAGCAAAACCAAAACCATCCGCACCAATCACTGCGCCACTATGAATAATGCAGCGCTCGCCAATTTGCGTGTTGTAGTAAATGGAGACCGATGGGTAGATCAAGCTATCGCTTGCAATCACACAATCTTTAGCAATACTGGTATTTCCCAGAATTGAAACACGCTCACCCAGCTTTACCCCAGCACCAATTTGGACAAATGGGCCAATATGACATGAGGCCGGAACAATCGCAGTGGAATCAATTACCGCACTTGGATGAATTCCGGCTGGATAGGTTGGATAACTTGCTTTTGCAAAGTGCTGAGCCATTCTGGCAAAAGTGGCATACGGGTTTTTTGAAACAAAGTACACCCGTTTGGCAGAATTGACACTGGGGTTCGCATGCAAAAACTCTAAATCAGACTGACTAACAATCAACGCACCCGCAGCACTATCGCTAGCCTGCTGTCTATATAGTGGATTGGAGAGAAAAGAGATCTGATCAGGTTGCGCCCGCTCTAATGGAGCGAGGCCTGTAAAACCATGGGAAGCCTCCCCCACTAAGCTTGCTTGAAACTGTTCGGCCAGCTCAATGGCGGTAGGCATAAAGCTTACTTCTGGCTATTTAAAGCCTTGATAACATCATCGGTTACGTCTGCCTTGGGGCTTACATAAGCTGCTTCTTGAACGATGATGTCAATTTTTCTTTGCTCTGCAATTTGTTTTAATACTGCATTTGCTTTTTCTGCAATCTTGGCACGCTCTTCGAACGTACGCTGATTGAGATCTTCGGTGAACTCACGTTGTTTGCGTTGCAATTCACGATCTTGATCAGCCAATTCACGTTGACGACGTACGCGCTCTGCTTCATTCATTACAGCACCGTCACGATCGAGCTTTTCAGCTGCAGATTTAATTTTTTGAGCACTATCGCGCAAATCGTTCTGACGCTTAGTAAATTCATTTTGCAAACGCGTTTGCATTGCTTTTGCCAGATTAGATTCGTTGAACACCTTTTCGGAATTTACAACAGCAACACGCGTTCCGGCATCCTGAGCGAATACTGGCGCAGCAGCAATTGTCGTCACCGCAGCAATTAAGCCGATTTGAATCCATTTAGAAGATTGATAAAGCTTCATAAAACTTTCCTTAAACAATTAAAACGCTGTACCTACCTGGAACTGTAAACGCTGAACATTGGCATTTGGATAAGGCTTATACGGCATACCATAGCTGAATTTTAAAGGTCCTAACGGTGATATCCATGATAAACCCAATCCATAAGAGTATCTCAGAACTAAATTCATGTTTTCCCCGAAAGCATTACCGCCGTCCACAAAGGTAAATAGTCTCAGGGTTTTATCGACGCCAGAGCCAGGGACAGGGAAGGTGTATTCCACGTTTGTAACGATCTTAGACTGTCCGCCTATTGGCTGATATTGACCAATCACAGTGTTGTAGTACTGGGGCCCCAAAGAACCAGGCGCATAGCCGCGAACAGAACCAATGCCGCCTACATAGTAGTTTTTGGTAATCGGGAATGGATTATTGCCATAAGCCTGACCGTAACCAACCTCACCATTAAAGGACAGGATGTTACCCTTTGAGAACGAGTGGTATTTTTGGTATTGGCCATATAAGCGATAAAAAGTCATATTACCGACAGGCGTTCCCACTTCCGCTGACAATTGCTGCAAGGAACCAGAGGACGGAATGAGCGTACTGTCTCGACCATCGCGCGACCACCCAACAGTCAATGGCACGTTATAAGTAGTCAAGGTAGCAGGATAACCAGGGGCAGCAACCCCATAGCTTTGGGCGTAATTTAAGTAAGGCTGCGGGGTATTGCTGGAAGTCTGAATTTGAAATGCTTCAACTCCAGTTCCAAAAAAGACTCTATCAACCTCGGTATAAGGGACGCCGAATTTAATATTGGAGCCCACAGATTTAATTTGGTATTCAGTGTCGCCAACGTAGTACAAAGGCTTGGATGATCGATAGTACAGATCGGTGTATCGACTAATACCATCTTCCGTAAAGTATGGATCGTAATTAGATAGGGTCAGATTCTGATTGATCTTACCTAGCGATGCATTTAAGCCAATCGCAGTACCAGTACCGAACGCGTTATCTTGATTGATACCGGCAGATAAAATCAATTTCTCGGTTGAGGAGAATCCGGCACCAACAGTAATCGCGCCCGTCGGCTTCTCAGTAACCTTGACATTAACATCAACCTGATCGGGAGATCCGGGAACATCCTCGGTGGTGATGTCGGTTTCCGTGAAGTAACCAAGGCGACCTAAACGTTTCTTAGATAAATCAATCTTGTCGCTATCAAACCATGAGCTTTCAAACTGACGCATCTCGCGACGGATCACCATGTCACGAGTTTTAGCATTACCAGAAATGGCCACTTGGCGAACATATATGCGGCGCCCAGGATCGATCACTAAAGTAAGGTCTACCTCAGCTAGATCGCGGCGAATATCGGGTTGTGGGTTAATCGTTGCAAATGCATAACCATAAGTACCCAAGATCTCAGCGATTGCTTTAGTGCTCTCTGTTAATTGAGCCGATGAGAACGTATCTCCTGGCTTCAGAACTACCAACTGCATCAACTCTGCTTCTTTACCAAGAGTTTCACCGGCTAAACGCACATCCTTAACAGTGAACTTTTTACCTTCGCTAATACTGATAGTGAGATAAATACCTTTTTTATCTGGAGTAATGGATACCTGAGTAGATTCAATTACAAATTCTAAATAACCGCGATTAAGGTAGTACGAGCGAATCGACTCTAAATCAGCAGTTAATTTTTGCTTGGAGTAAAGATTGTCTTTGCTATACCAAGAAAGCCAGCCGCCCGTTTTGAGCTGCATCTCACTCTTTAAAGTGCTCTCACTGAATGCTGATGTTCCAATGAAATTAATTTCTTGAATTTTAGCTACAGGGCCTTCGTCAACGTTGAAATAAACGGCTACTTGGTTACGCTCAACAGGCGTTACCGTTGCGACCACTTCAGCAGCATACATACCCTTGCCGACATATTGGCGTTTGAGTTCTTGCTCTGCTTTATCAATTAAGGCTTTGTCATAGAAACGCGCTTCAGCTACGCCGACTGTTTTTAATGATTTACGAATAATCTCGGGATCAAACTCCTTCATTCCTGTAAATTCAATACGAGAAATGGTTGGGCGCTCTTCAATGATCACAATAAGCACATTACCCTGTGCTTGAATCTGAACGTCCCTAAAAAAACCAGTGCTATAGAGGGCCTTAATCGCCTCCGCACCCTTTTCGTCGGTAAAGGTTTCGCCTACCTGAACAGGCAGGTAGCTAAACACCGTTCCAGGCTCAACACGCTGTAAACCTTCAACACGAATGTCTTTCACCACAAATGAGTCTGCTGCAGATGCATTCAAACTCAACCCAAGCGCAAAAACTGCCAAGATTTGGGTAATGAAGCGGGCAAAAAAACGGAAAGAATGTGTCAGAGAATTCAAGGCGAAATATAGCGTTGTAAATCGTTAAACAAGGCCAGCAATGACATAGAAATCAGCAGAAAGAAGCCCACTTTTTGGAGTTGCTCCTGCATCGATGTCGAAATCCGCTTACCGGCTACCAACTCCCATGCATCATACAGTAGCTGACCCCCATCTAGCATCGGAAAAGGGAGCAAATTGAGCAAGCCAATGCTAATACTCATGAGTGCTAAAAAAGCTAAAAATGGCTGCCACCCCACCTGAGCGGATTTGCCCGCCATGTCAGCAATGCTGATGGGTCCGCCCAACTGCTTTAGGGAGGTGTTTCCGGTAAATAATCCAGCCATTAGCCTTGCTGAAACCTTGGTAATTACCCAGACCCTTTTGGATGCAAATACAAGCGCATCTATTGGGCCTAATTTCAAGTCTTGCCACTCTGCCAGGGGTGTAGGTGCAGGCAATATGCCCAGCGCCATCATTGGATCCTTATCAGGGCTGATTTTAGGTAAATCCTTGGCATAAAAGGACTTTACTGAGCTGCCACCAGTAGGGGTTTCCAGCTCTAGAGCAAAACCATTCTCCCCAGTAAGAGCGTCCATCAAACTCCAACGCAAGGCATTCCAGCTGGGAATTGGCGAAAAATCACCAAAAAGGGGCACGCTATCCTGTTCAGAGCCTAAATCCTGCCAACCAATCACTCGGTCTCCTCCAGTCAACCCAAGCTTGGCGGCAACAGAATGCTCAGGAGGATTTTGCAAAACTGCCGGCAATTGAGGGGCGCCGGATATATAGATGAGGGCAAAAAAGATAATCGCTAGAAAAAAATTAGCGAAGGGGCCGGCAGCCACAATCAAAGAACGCTGCCATAGCGGCTTTCGATCAAAGGCTTGGGATTCCTCGGTCGGAGTAATTAATTGCTGAGGGTCTCGACCGTCGAGCAACTTGACATAGCCACCCAAAGGAATGGATGCCAATACCCACTCAGTTTTATTTTTAGCATGATAAGTAAACAAAGGTTTACCAAAACCAACTGCAAAGCGCAGCACACGAACACCACAACACCGAGCTGCAAAAAAATGTCCAAACTCATGAAAGCTGACCAATATTCCCAGGGTCAACAAAAATGCCGCAAGAGTAATTAATGCTTGCAAAGAACATCCTTCACTATTGCTTGTGCAGATTGACGGGCACGTGCATCAACATCCAAAATTAATTCTAGTGAGTCTGCATTAACTGAGGGAATCGCATTCAACACATTCTCCACTACGGCTGGAATCTGCAAATAAGGCAAGCCCTCATCCAAGAATGCGGCGACTGCAATTTCATTTGCAGCATTCAGAACAGTGGGTGCAGTACCACCAGCATTAGCAGCAGCAAATGCCAAAGAAAGGCACGGGAAGCGCTCTAGCTCGGGCTCAGAAAAACTTAATGTCGCCAACTGCGTCAAACTCAATGGCGCTACACCTGCATCAATGCGTTCTGGCCATGCCAGACCATAAGCGATTGGAGTGCGCATATCTGGTTGACCTAACTGAGCCAACACGGATCCATCGCGATAACGCACCATTGAATGAACCACACTTTGCGGATGAATCAACACTTTAATTTTCTCTAAAGGCGAACCAAACAACCAAAAAGCCTCGATAACCTCAAGACCTTTATTCATCATCGTTGCCGAATCTACAGAAATCTTTCTACCCATCACCCAATTAGGATGCGCACAAGCTTGCTCTGGAGTGATACTTGCTAACTGATCAAGAGGTGTATTTCTAAAGGGTCCACCTGATGCAGTTAACCAAAGCTCCTCAACACCCAATGCAGAATGCGGATCTATAGAAAATTGACTTGGGAGACATTGAAAGATTGCATTATGTTCACTATCAATAGGAAGTAGTTGACCCCCACCCTGCTTGATTGCCTGCATAAATAAATCGCCAGACATCACTAACGCTTCTTTATTGGCAAGCAATACTCTTTTGCCTGCTTTTGCGGCGGCCAAAGCTGGAACCAATCCTGCAGCACCAACAATGGCAGCCATCACAGTATCGCAATGAGATTCAGTAATGGCAGTAACTAAAGCTTGCGGGCCATACAAAACTTGAGTATTGATTTGCTTCTCAAGCAAAAGTTTACTTAAGCGAGTAGCACCATCCGCATCTGCTACTACGGCAATCGCAGGTTTAAATTCAATGCACTGCTGTGCAAGCAGATCAACTTGTTTTGCCGCAGTAAGTGCTACTACCTTAAAGCGATCTGGGTGTGAACGAATGACATCTAACGTATTGACGCCGATAGACCCAGTAGAACCTAGGATGGCAACTTGCTTGATTGACATCAGACCAATCCTGCCAAGAGTGCTGCGATTGGCATCGCTGGAATCAAAGCATCTACGCGATCCAATACTCCACCATGACCAGGCAACAAATGGCTGGAGTCCTTAACGCCGGCTAATCGTTTTAGCTGAGACTCAAATAAGTCACCAAAAATACTAAATGCAGTTAACACCGTAACCATCAAGAACATTGGAACCCAGCCAAAGCGGATAGCCCATGCACCAAATAAAGTCGATTCAAAAGAGAAAAAATACACGCACAAGAACGCATATACATAACAAAGTATTAAGCCACCAATAGCGCCCTCGATAGATTTCCCGGGGCTAATTTGCGCTGCAAGCTTGTGCTTGCCAAATGCTTTACCAACAAAATAAGCGCCAATATCTGCAATCCATACAAGTGCCATGGTGCTGAGCAAAAAGATGAGACCCAGCTCACGCAAGAACACCAACGCAAACCAAGTCGCCGGCAAAATAATTAAACCCAGCACTACATAAAAAGGCCTTAACTTTTCAATAGAAAGATTCATGCCTTTGGCTAATACAAAGGGGGCAATAAAGAACCAGAAAATCACAGCCAGAAGCAATAAGGCAAATTGCCATGAGGCATTTTGTATGCCCAGTAAAAGCAAAATGATGGCAAGGCAAAATAATGCGTATACCCAAGCGGCACGTCCTGCGCCTGGAGCCAGTAAGCGACTCCACTCCCAAGCAGCAGCTAACAAAGCTACTAAGAAGAAAGCGCCGATATAAATTTGGGGAAGCAGAAACAATATAGGCAGCAATACCGCCAACAAAATAAGGGCAGTAATGACTCTGGTTTTTAGCATGGAGAGTGTGCCTAGTAATGAACTACATCAAACTGCATCGCTCGTAGCTTGCGATGCAAGCTGAGCACTAGTACGACCAAAGCGGCGCTCGCGCTGGCTAAACCAGTCAAACGCCTTGTGTAGCTCTTTCTCATCAAAGTCAGGCCACAAGATATCTGTGAAATACAACTCGGTATAAGCCAATTGCCATAGTAAGAAATTGCTCACACGCTGCTCGCCGCCAGTGCGGATAAATAAATCAGGTTCTGGAGCATAAGCCATCGAAAGATGAGGCTGAAGTAATTCTTCAGAAACCTGCTCTGGCTTTAAATTGGGATTGGCAGCAAGGCATTTACGCATGGCCTGCAAAATATCCCAACGACCACCATAGTTAGCAGCAATCGTAAAAGTGAGTCCTTTGCAGCCAGCGGTCTTTTTTTCGGAAAACTCCACCATCTCTTGGATAGCAGAATCAAATCGACTCAAGTCGCCAATCAATCGCAAAGCAATATCGTTCTCAGCCAAACGCGAGACTTCGCCTTTGAGTGACTTTAGAAAAAGCTTCATCAGGAAACCCACTTCTTCTGGTGGGCGACGCCAGTTTTCAGAGCTAAAGGCAAATACCGTTAAGTACTCGACACCAAGCTTGCGACATTCTTCAACAATCTTGCGCACCGCACTCAATCCTTCGGAGTGACCAGCAACACGCGGCATCATGCGCTTGCTAGCCCAGCGCCCATTGCCATCCATAATGATGGCAACATGGCGCGGTACAGCACTGACCTCTGGAATGGCTAGAGTTGAGCTGGAATGTTGAGTCATGAAAAGCTAAAAATTCAGGACGGCTTTAAACCGTCATGATCTCTTTTTCTTTTTCAGAAACGATCTTATCAACATCAATCACTGCTTTATCAGTCATCTTCTGAATTTCATCTGTAGCGCGACGCTCTTCATCCTCGGAAATTTCTTTATCCTTAGTAAGGCGCTTTAAATGCTCGTTTGCGTCACGACGTAAATTACGAACAGCAATCTTGGTTTCTTCACCCTCATTCTTAACAACCTTAGTGAGGTCACGGCGGCGCTCTTCAGTCAAGGCAGGCATTGGCACGCGAATTACCGTGCCTTGGGATGCTGGGTTTAAGCCTAAGTCAGAGTCACGAATTGCTTTTTCAATCACTGCAACCATCGTCTTTTCAAAGGGCTGAACATTAATGGTGCGCGCATCCGCCAAGCCTAAGCTAGCAACCTGACTTAATGGGGTGGGATTGCCGTAGTAATCCACCTGAATGTGCTCCAAAATTCCTGGGTTAGCACGGCCAGAGCGAATCTTGGCTAAATTGGTTTTCAAAGCCTCAATAGACTTGCGCATCTTTTGATCGGTATTGGTTTTAATTTCTGCTGCAGACATCTGACCTCCTATTAAACGTGTACCAAAGTACCTTCAGGCTCACCTTGCACTACACGCATTAATGCACCTGGCTTGAGAATTGAAAATACTTTGATTGGTAATTTGCGATCACGGCACAATGCAAATGCAGTTGCGTCCATAACCTGTAGATTTTTGATTAATGCTTCATCAAACGTAATGGTTTTATATAAAGTGGCTGTTGGATCTTTTACTGGATCAGCGCTGTAGATTCCGTCTACCTTGGTTGCCTTGAGCATGATCTCAACACCCATCTCAGCCCCACGCAGAGCAGCTGCAGTGTCAGTAGTGAAAAATGGATTACCTGTACCAGCGGCAAAAATAACGACCTTACCCTCACCCATCGCACGAATTGCACGTGGACGAATATATGGCTCGACTACTTGATCCATGCGGAGTGCGGATTGCACTCGCGCTTCCACACCTTTTTGGCGTAAGGCATCTTGTAATGCCAAGGAATTCATCATGGTAGCCAGCATACCCATGTAATCGGCAGTTGCACGATCCATGCCCGCTGCGCCACCGGCAACACCGCGGAAAATATTTCCGCCGCCAATCACAATTGCTAGCTCCACACCGATATTCACAATATCAGCGATTTCCTTAACCATGGAATCGATAGTGACTGGATTGATGCCAAAAGCATCATCGCCCATAAGGGCTTCACCAGATAGTTTTAGAAGGACTCGTTTGTAGGCTGGCATGTTTTTTATTTTCCGTAATTTGCCAAGTAATTTACTTACTTAGCTTATTGATCTTTAAGCACTTTTTAATATCTCTGCCAAATTATAAAGGGCTTGAGGGGGATCAAAGAAAAGGGCATAGAAACTAAGGTTTCCATGCCCTTTTGGGTATTACCAACCAGTGGGGCAAGCCCCAAACTAGCCTATTAAGCTGTTGCTTTAGAAGCGGCAGCCACTTGTGCAGCTACTTCAGCCGCAAAGTCATCTTGACGCTTCTCAATACCCTCGCCTACAACAAACATGGTGAAACCCTTGATTGTTGTATTTGCAGCCTTGAGCATTTGCTCAACAGTTTGCTTATCGTTCTTCACGAAAGTCTGATTCAACAAAGAAACCTCTTTAAGGAACTTCTGAATAGAACCTTCAACCATCTTTTCAACGATTTCTGGTGGTTTGCCAGATTCAGCAGCTTTTTGAACAGCAACGCTACGCTCAACGGCAATTGCTTCGGCAGGAACGTCAGCCATCGACAAAGCCACTGGCTTCATTGCGGCAATATGCATTGCTACGTCTTTAGCAGCAGTTTCGTCACCCTCGAACTCAACCATCACACCAATACGTGCGCCATGGAGGTATGAGACCAACTTGTTGCTACCAGCAAAACGCTTGAAACGACGCGGCATGATGTTCTCGCCGATCTTGCCGATCAGTGCGCTACGAACTTCATCAACAGTTTGACCATTCAATGGCAGGGCTAACAATGCAGCAACGTCAGCTGGATTGTTTTCAGCAACCAACTTCACGCAGTCATTTACAAACGCCAAGAAGTCGTCGTTCTTAGAAACGAAGTCAGTTTCGCAGTTCACTTCTAGCAAAGCACCAGTAGTGCCATTGATAGAAGTGGCAACGATACCTTCAGCCGTTACACGAGAAGCCGCTTTACCAGCTTTGCTACCCAGCTTTACACGCAGAATCTCTTCTGCACGAGCCATATCACCATCAGCTTCAGTCAAAGCCTTTTTGCACTCCATCATCGGAGCATCAGTTTTGGCGCGTAACTCGCCAACCATTGCAGCGGTAATAGCGGCCATTATTCAGCCTTCCCTTCTTCAACAAACTCTTCTTCACCTTCTTTAACTGCTGTCAAGATTTCTTGAACAGAGTTGGCTTTGCCTTCGAGGATTGCGTCAGCAATGCCACGTGCATAAAGGAGAACAGCTTTGCTAGAGTCATCGTTACCAGGGATGATGTAATCAACACCTTCTGGTGAGTGGTTGGTATCTACAACAGCGATCACTGGAATACCAAGCTTGTTAGCTTCGGTAATAGCAATCTTGTGATAGCCAACATCCACCACGAAAATCGCATCAGGAACACCGTTCAAATCTTGAATACCGCCAAGTGCTTTTTGCAACTTGTCGAGATCACGGTCGTTAGTCAAAGCTTCTTTCTTAGAAAGCTTTTCCCAGTCGCCAGCTTCTTTAGCAACTGCCATGTCTTTCAAACGCTTGAGGGAACCTTTAACAGTTTTGAAGTTGGTGAGTGTGCCGCCCAACCAACGGCTGTCGATGTAAGGCATACCAGCACGAGCAGCTTCTTCAGCAATGATTTCGCGTGATTGACGCTTAGTACCAACAAATAAAATAGTGCCACGATTGGAAGCAATTTGCTTTGCAAATTTCAGGGCATCCTGAAACATTGGCAATGTTTTTTCCAAGTTGATGATGTGGATTTTGTTGCGATGGCCGAAAATGTAAGGGGCCATTCTTGGGGACCAGAAACGGGTTTGGTGACCAAAATGGCAACCGGCTTCCAGCATTTGACGCATAGTTACTGACATAACTTCTCCTAAGGGTTATTTCTAAAGTTGAGTCCTAGCTGCGCTAAAAAACGCCACCCTGGAAGGCTCAACTCGCGATTTCAGGCCAAAAATAGACCTAAGACCAAAATTATAGCTTAAATATCAATGCTCTAGCTAGCTCCACCCCCACCTAAACAGGCAGCCCAAACCCCAAAATGATCCCTAGAAGCCTTATAAAGGGCAGAAATGCCCAATTTTTGAGCATTATGGGCAAACTAAAACTCTCCAAGTCGTTGATAATCAAGGCATGAATAGTGTATTTACCGCAGAAAAAGACATCCTCGGGATGCGTGAAGCTGGCCGCTTAGCTAGCGAAGTGATTGATCATGTGGCCCCTCACGTCAAAGCTGGGGTGACTACGGGCGAACTAGATCGGATTTGCCATGAATACATGCGCAACGTCCAAAAAACGATTCCAGCCCCATTGAACTATCAGCCGCCTGGATACCCTCCATTTCCAGCATCCATCTGCACTTCAGTAAATGATGTGATCTGCCACGGTATTCCGGGGGACAAAGTTCTCAAGACTGGTGATGTAGTCAATTTAGATATCACTGTCATTACTCCCGATGGTTACTACGGCGATACCAGTCGCATGTTTATGGTGGGTGAAGTTTCCGTCATGGCTAAACGCCTCACTCAAATTACGTTTGAATGTATGTGGCTAGGAATTGCGCAAGTTAAACCAGGCGCATCACTTGGTGACATCGGTCACGTGATTCAAACACATGCAGAAAAAGCAGGTTACTCTGTAGTGCGTGAATACTGTGGTCACGGTATTGGAAAAGTGTTTCATCAAGATCCACAGATTCTTCACTATGGTCGCCCAGGTACCGGCGAAAAACTAGAAGCCGGCATGACCTTTACGATTGAGCCGATGATCAACGCTGGCAAACGCGATATTCGCACAATGCCTGATCAATGGACAGTGAAAACAAAAGACCGGAGCCTGTCAGCCCAGTGGGAGCACACACTCCTTGTTACTCAGACTGGTGTTGAAGTGCTTACCTGGTCAGAAGGCAGCAACCCACCTCCTGATTGCGTTAAAGGCCTTTCATTTAGACCTACATTAGTAAGCGCTTAATACGATGGGTGAGTCGCTGGCCGCTAGCAATATTACTGATGCAGCCAGCCTGCGTGCAGCTCGAGAAATAGCTTACGCAGAATTTAAAAATACACAGTCTGTAGGCAAATTAACTAAGCAACTTTCTAAACTGAGTGACCAACTCCTCAGCCATTTATGGAATAGCTGCGGCTTAAATAATGAGGCCACACTAGTTGCGGTTGGCGGCTTTGGTAGGAGTGCTTTATTCCCTTACTCTGACATTGATATTTTGATTCTGTTGCCAGACGATGAAAAAAAAGCGCAAGCTTTATCTAAGCAAGTGGAGCAATTTGTTGCTAGCTGCTGGGATACCGGATTAGAGATTGGCTCTTCAGTCAGAAGCGTGGCTGAATGCATGTCAGAATCTGAGCAAGACATTACGGTGCGCACATCCCTCTTAGAGGCGAGATTGATTTGCGGCAATAAGTCATTGCTTAAAGACTTCGCTAAAGCATTTGAATCTGCCATGGATCCAAAAGTGTTCTTCCAAGCTAAGCAGGCAGAGCAGATTCAGCGTCATTACAAGTATCAGGACACTCCTTACGCTTTAGAGCCTAATTGCAAAGAGAGTCCTGGAGGATTACGTGATTTGCAGGTGATCTCCTGGGTGAGTAAGGCCGCATTATTAGGCAATACCTTTAAGGACCTCAATGAGGCTGGCCTAGTTACGAAGCGCGAACTAACTGAACTCAACCGTAATCAACGATTCCTAGAAACACTGCGCGCTAACTTGCATTTACTTGCAGGGCGCAGACAAGATGTTCTCGCATTTGATTTGCAGGCCGCATTAGCAGCGTCAATGGGAATCACGGAAGAATCCTCACGTAAAGCGAGTGAAGCCATCATGCGTCGCTACTACTGGGCGGCTAAAGCAGTTACACAGCTAAATGACGTTCTATTGCAGAACATTGAAGCCCTTCTCTTTCCGCAAGAGTCTAAGACAATCCTTTCCGTTCCCGGTGAAGGCAATGAACACTTCATTGAACGCCAAGGTGTGTTGGACATAACTGACCCAGAACTCTTTCAGAAACATCCCGAGCAAATTCTGCGTACCTTCTTGGTTTTTGCGCAAACTGCGAATGTTAAAAGCTTATCAGCCACCATTTTCAGAGCGCTCTATAACGCGCGCCAGAAAATGGATAGCCAATGGCGCAAAGACCCAGTTAATCGAGCGCTTTTTATGGAGATTCTGAAAGAGCCCGATGGAGTCAGTCGTGCATTTCAGTTAATGAACCGCACTAGCGTGCTTGGTCGCTACTTACCTGCATTTAGAAAAATAGTTGGCCAAATGCAGCATGATTTATTTCATATCTACACAGTTGATCAGCATATTCTGATGGTCTTGCGTAATGTCCGACGCTTTATGGTGGTTGAACACACTCATGAATTTCCGTTCTGCAGTCGCTTAATTGCCAACTTCGAAAAGCCGTGGTTACTGGTCATTGCCGCCCTTTTCCACGACATTGCTAAAGGACGTGGTGGCGACCACTCAGAACTAGGCAAAGCTGACATGCGTCAGTTTGCTAGAGAGCATGGCCTAGATAAAAAAGATACTGAGCTACTAGTCTGGCTGGTGGCTGAACATCTCAATATGAGTCAATTTGCACAAAAGCAAGACATCACTGACCCTGAAGTAATACGCGCTTTTGCCAAGAAGATGGGTGATGAGCGGCACCTCACTGCACTGTATTTATTAACTGTTGCTGACGTCCGAGGGACCAGTCACAAGGTATGGAATGCCTGGAAAGGCAAGCTCTTAGAGGATCTTTATCGCGCAACACTCAGGGTATTGGGTGGTGCAAAACCGGATGCCTCTTCAGAATTAGCACAACACCAAGAAGAATCTAAAGCTAAATTAAGGCTGTACGGTATCAATGACGAGTCTTATGAAGATTTGTGGAAGCAGTTGGATGTTGCCTTCTTCTTAAGGCAAGACCCCTCTGATATTGCATGGCTTACACGCCATCTATATAACAAGGTAAATAGCGATCAACCTATTGTGAGAGCAAGACTGTCTCCCATTGGCGAAGGCTTGCAAGTTGCTGTTTATGTCAAAGACCAAGAAGATCTCTTTGCCAGAATTTGTGCCTACTTTGAAAAGCACGGTTTCTCCATTTGGGATGCGCGTATTCATACAACACGTCATGGTTACGCTCTAGATACCTTTCAGATCTCTGGCAGCAACTTGGTAGATGAGGGTGGTAGCTATCGTGACATCATTCAATTGGTAGAGTTTGAGCTGACAGAGGCCTTAACAAATGTAGAGCCACTACCCAATCCAAGCATGGGTCGCCTCTCTAGGCAATCACGCACTTTCCCAATTCAACCACGCGTTCACATGGTCCCAGACGATCGCGGCAGGTACTACACGCTGGCACTCTCTGCAAGTGACCGTACCGGCCTGCTCTACACAATTTCTAGAGTGTTAGCGAAGCATCAGGTATCCATTCATACAGCCAGAATTAATACGCTGGGAGAAAGAGTAGAAGATATCCTGCTCTTAGACGCCGCAAGCTTGGGCAAGAATCCCAAGTTACAGATCCAGCTGGAGACAGAATTGCTTGAGGCTTTAGGGGCTTAAGCCAATTTAGCTAAAGCACGTTGGATGCGAATGCTTTCAACATCAGCAAAAGCAAACCACTTATGCTCAATATCCTCTAGAGATTGCTCTTCTCGCAAGACCCGCAAGCGATAGAGTAGATCGATATGCAAATGGGCGCCCTCACTTTTTTTGGGATTTTCAGGAATCTCGTGAATATCAATATCAATAGGGTCCTGGTTATCAGGGTCTAACTCGCAAACAAAACCAGTTTCCTCGTAAACCTCTCGTATCGCCGCATCAACTGGAGATTCACCTTCATCCACATGGCCCCCAGGTTGAAACCACCGCTTGATATATGGATGAAAAATTAAGAGTGCTTTGCCATCACGGATGACTAGGCCACTAGCAGTGATATGGCCTTGGGTTATTGAGCGAGAAAATGGATTTGAGGAAGCAAGAATCACCTCACACTTAGTATGGTGAATGGTATTGCTCGCCTGAACAATAATTGCTGAAAAAATATCCATCCCGAAAGATATTATTTCAATAAATCCAGCATTGCTGCTTCATCAATTACCTGAACACCCAATTCTTCAGCTTTGGTAAGCTTGCTACCGGCATCTGTGCCTGCAACGACATAGTCGGTTTTCTTAGAGACTGATCCGGCCACTTTTGCTCCCGCTTTTTCAAGAAGGTCTTTAGCTTCATCTCTTGTCATCGTCGGGAATGTACCTGTCAGGACAAATGTTTTGCCTGCAACGGCAGCGCTAATGACTTTTTCTTCTACGGCAAGTTGCATTCCCGATGCCAAGAGCTGCTCAATGACTTCGCGGTTATGCGCCTCCTGCATAAAGCTCGTGATGGAGTCTGCAACAACTGGACCTACATCTTTTACTGTGAGCAGATCTTCGAGATTTGCATCCATGAGAGCATGCATCGACTGGTAATGATTCGCCAAATCCTTGGCTGTAGTCTCACCCACATGACGAATACCCAAAGCAAAGATAAATCTAGCTAAGGTTGTGTTTCTAGACTGATTAATGGCTTGAATAAGATTGTCTGCAGACTTCTCACCCATACGTTCTAGGTTGGCTAGTGCCGTGAAGCCTAACTTGTATAAATCTGCGGGAGTTCTAACAAGGTTGTGATCGACCAATTGATCCACAATCTTCTCACCTAGACCTTCAATATCTAACGCTCTTCTGTGGGCAAAGTGAATTAAGGCCTGCTTGCGCTGCGCGCCACAAAACAGTCCGCCACTACAACGCGCCACCGCCTCATCCGCCAAACGCTCGATATGCGAATCGCATACTGGACAGTTCGTAGGCATTACAAATTCCGTTGCATCGGCTGGGCGTCGATCCTTAATCACAGAGACAACCTCTGGAATGACATCGCCCGCTCTTCGCACTGAAACGGTATCACCAATACGCACATCTTTCCGTTTGACTTCATCTTCATTGTGTAGCGTGGCATTGGTAACGGTGACACCACCAACTTCCATAGGAGCAAGTCGCGCCACTGGAGTAATCGCTCCAGTACGCCCTACTTGCACATCAATACCAAGAACGGTAGTTAGGGCTTCTTGTGCTGGATATTTATGGGCGAGTGCAAATCTAGGGGCTCTTGAAACAAATCCCAACTTGGCTTGCTCGGCAAAGGAATTAACTTTGTAGACCACGCCATCAATGTCATAAGGCAGTGAGTCCCGTTTAGCACCAATCTCGTTATAGAAAGCCAGAATCTCTTCCACAGAATGCAATACCTTGCGTTCTGAGCAAACCGGTAAGCCTAGCTCTGCGTAAGCATTGAGTAATTCTTCATGGGTTTTAGGTAACCAAGTTTGGGGCTCTAGAGCACCTATGCCATAAGCAAAGAAAGATAAAGGGCGCTTAGCTGTAATCTTCGAATCTAGTTGACGAAGGCTGCCTGCTGCCGCATTGCGAGGGTTAGCAAATTCTTTCTCACCTAACTCTGCTGCCTGTCTATTCATTTTCTCAAAGTCTTTGAGATACATAAAGACTTCACCACGAACCTCTAAAACATTCGGAATATTCTTTCCGGTAAGCTTTAGTGGAATAGCGCGAATCGTTTTAATGTTGGCTGTGACGTCTTCCCCGCTAGCACCGTCACCTCGAGTTGCCGCTGTTACTAGTGAGCCATTTTCATAACGAAGAGAAATCGCAAGGCCATCGAACTTCAATTCACCTGCATAGGTTACATGGTCAACATGGAGCGCCTCGCGGCAACGACGATCAAAAGCAATCAGCTCAGCATCTTCGAATGCATTATTTAAAGAAAGCATTGGCACTGCATGAGTAACCGAATCAAACTCTTTTAAAGCCGTACCACCCACGCGCTGAGATAGGGATTCCGAGGTAATCCATTCGGGATGGGCAGCTTCAATCTCGAGCAATTCCCGAAAAAGGCGGTCATATTCAATATCAGGTAGCAGCGGATTATCTAGAACGTAATAGGCATGCTCTAGACGAGCAAGCTCTGCTTGCAAGAATGCGTAACGCTCCGCTAAATTTGTCGGAATATTAGACGACAAAGTGATTTCCTAGCTAAATAGTCTGCTAGCTGTAGAAGATCCAGCGGGAACGCCAGATTTCTCAAGATTGGCATAGAGAATATCGAGGTGCTGACGAATACTAATTACCGCCGCTTCACTCAGATTGATGCCATTGTCATCCACTAAGCGACCATGTGCCGCTTGTGCAATCTCAATACCTTCGGCAAGCATTCTTTCAAATGCGCGCTCGTCTTGTGGTACTAAGGGAACTTCAAGCAATAGGGTGGCTTGGCTTACCAATCTATTTGGATCCAAATCAGTGCTACTAAACAGTACTATACCTTTGCTGAGGTATTCGTAATGTCGTCCGTTACGAGCTAGCTTAAAACCACGTTGACGCATGAGGGCATCAAAGTTACCCCAGGGGCATGGCTCATCAAACAGCACATTAATACTCAATTGAATATCACTTTCTGCCGCCATGACATCCAATTCTTTAGCGCCTTCCAACATCGTACTCACGCTCGGCATATCAATTTGGGAACCCAAGGTATCAGCAAGCGCTTGTGCGCGAGAGCAAAAGTCAGATAACTCTAAAACGCCAATAGGACCTTTACGGCTTGCCAGCTGAATAGCCAACTGCAAATCAGAATACGTGGAATCAGGATGTAACTCTTCCCAATCCTCAGCAACGTCTAGGTTGGCATTTAAGCCTTCACACATCCAGCGTACGGTCGATTGAGCCTCAAGATCGGTCCAAGCATTAATTTCTGCCAGGATTTCTGCACCGCTAATACCCTCATCAAAACGAAGTGTGATGACGCAATCAATCCGTGGATCAATGGCGAACTTTTCTGGCGCCGTAATTGTTGTGATCGCTTCACCGAAACTGGGCTCGGTACGGCCTGTATTGCTATCTGCAAAAGCCTGAGCAAAACTTGGCACTTTTCCAAAGCGATCATCTAGGGAATATTCACTTAGCTCTTTTGCCTTACGGCGAGCACGAGCGTACTTAATATTCAGAATAGCGACTGTTATCAGAATCAATAGACCAATGACAGCTAACGCCAACTGCAAATCAGACAAACCTAACATCGTCATGATTTGTTCTACGTACACTTAGGCAGCCTCCACCATTGAAACGGCAGAAGAAATATCCACCGCAACAATACGGGATACGCCCTGCTCTTGCATCGTGACACCAATCAATTGATGTGCGATTTCCATAGTGATCTTGTTATGTGAAATAAACAAAAACTGTGTCTTATCAGACATTTTGGCAACTAGCTGGGCATAACGCAAGGTATTTGCATCATCCAAAGGAGCGTCAACCTCATCCAATAAACAGAATGGGGCTGGGTTCAATAGGAAGAGTGAGAACACCAAGGCAATCGCAGTCAAAGCCTTCTCGCCACCTGACAGGAGGTAAATAGAACTGTTTTTCTTACCAGGAGGCTGAGCCATGACCTGAACGCCAGAGTCCAAAATCTCCTCACCAGTCATTACCAATTCAGCATGACCGCCACCGAACAATTCAGGGAAGAGTTTTCCAAAGTGGCTGTTAACCTGATCAAAAGTACCCTGCAATAGATCGCGAGTTTCGGCATCGATCTTTGCAATCGCATCTGTCAGAGTCTGCATCGCTTCGTTCAAGTCAGCTGATTGCGCATCTAAGAACTGCTTGCGCTCACGGGAGCTTGATAGTTCATCTAAAGCAGCCATATTAACTGGACCTAAAGACTGAATCTCGGTATTTAAGCGATTGACCTCGCTCTGCAGCGCGCCAACCTTCAGATCTGCACTGAAGTTCGCCTCAAGCGCAATGAGATCTGCCTCTGCATCAGATAGCAATGTCGCAAATTGTTCAAAGTTCAAACGAGCCGCTTGTTCACGCAATTGCAGATCAACCACTTTATCGCGCATAGGCTGGAGGCTACGCTCTACCTGCATACGCAACTCATCCGCTTCGCGCAACTGGTGCAATAAAGCATCTTGCTCGGTACGCGCATTTGCTAAAGCAGCTTCACGTGCGCTACGAGCAAGTAATAAGCCTTGTAACTTGTCTTGAGCTTCTTCGTCACTCAAAGTTTCTAATTCTTGAGCGGCAGCATCATGCTTATCCTGAATCTCCATGATCTGAGTACGCGCAGTACTTTGATCGCGCTGTAGATCGGCGATACGTTGTTGCAAAGAACGGGCTGCAAATGCAGCTTCTTGAGCAGACATCTCGGCCGCACGGAGTGACTCACGCAAACGATCACGCTCTTCGGTGGAGCGCTCTAGCTTTTCTTGCGCTACCTGCAAAGCCTCTTGCAAGGCTTGCTTAGATTCTTCAGACTCAAGCAACTCAGCAGCAGATTGCTCTTGAGTTTGCGCTAATTGCTCCATTTGCTGGCGCAACTCGCTCAACTCACCCTGAATCTGCGCTGCGCGTTGACTGTATTGCTCTTCAGCTTGAGTCAACTGCATTCTTTCCACTTCAAAACCATGCGCCTCTTGAACAGCATGCTCAGCGTTTTCACGAGCTTGTTCAGCAGCTTGATGTGCCGCTTGATAGTTTGCAACGCACTGATCTAGCTCGCCTTTGAGTTCGCTTTGCATGAGTTGTTGTGCACGCAATTGCTTTTCAAGACTTTCCATCTCTTGAGCGCGCGCCAACATACCAGCCTGCTCAGAGTCAGCGGCATAGAGCTGCACACCAACACGGCTTACTAAGTGCCCTTGTTGAGTAACAAATGCGCCACCAGCGGGTAATTTTTCACGGCGATGTAAGGCATCTTCAAGACTGCTAGCGATGTAAATGTTATCCAACCACTCCTGCAAAACAGATGTGAGCCTTGCAGGGCCCGCACTTTGCACGCGGCTCAACAATGGCGTGAAGTCAGCTGGAGCAGCGGTATGTGCGGGAGTGATTTCCTCTGTGAGCAAAATAGCTAAACGACTTGGAGGAGCCTCATTAGCCAAAGCCAATGTCTCTTGAACGCTCTTTGCCGTAATAGCTGCCAAACGCTCACGCAATACGGATTCCAAGGCAGATTCCCACCCGCTCTCGACTTTGAGTTCTTGCCAGAGACGCTTACTCTCTTTAAGGCCCTTACTTTCCAACCAAGGACCAATCTTGCCTTGGGCTTGTACGCTTGCTTGCAAGGCAGTCAATGCTGTCAACTTGGCTTCAGTTTGAGCAAGATCTTGATTTGCTACTTGAATTTGTTGTTGCGCAGTATTGCGAGCCTCATCTGCAGCAGGAACACGTTGTTGAGTCTCAGCAGCGCGATGCTTGGCCTCCTCAACTTTACGAGCAGCCATTACTTGACGATCAATTGCCGTCTGCAGCGCTTCAGCATCAGGACGACGTAAACCATCGAATTCACCAGTTAGACGAGTCTCGCGCCCCTTCAATTCATCTGACTGAGCAGACATTGAACGAAGACGCTCGCCCAAACTTGCTAAGCGCTGCTCAATTGAAGCAAGCGCATCACGTGCGCTATTTAATTCACGTGAGGCAGTTTGGTAAGTCTCTTCACGGCTTGGCATTTGCTCTTGCAAGCCATTTAAATCTGCCAAGAGTGTTTGTTCTTTTTCAGAAGCCAAAGACAACTCATACTCAGTAGTGCGCTGCGCTTGTGCTGCATCTGTTTCTTGCACAGTCCAACGTTGCAGCTGAGCTTGCAAGTCTTGAGTTTGTTGTTGCAAGCGTTGACGTGCTTCTTGCACATAATGAATCTGCGCTTCAACCTGACTAACGTCAGAGTTTGTTTGATATAAATCACCTTGCGCTTCTGAAACTTTATCTTGTAATGCATATTGCTGCGTACGCATTGTTTCTAGCTCAGCCTCAGCATGGCGGAGCTTAGCGGTCTGTTCTTCTAAGCCTACTTGTGTGTCACGGATACCGTTTGCATGACGCTCTTGTTCTTTACCAGCCTCAGTCTGACGCACAAACCACAATAATTGTTGCTGTGATTTCATCTGCGTAGATAGCTCTGCGTGACGCTCAGCTACAGTCGCTTGTTTTTCCAAACGAGTTAACTGTTGATCGAGTTCGCGCAAGATATCTTCAACGCGAGTTAAATTTTCTACGGTGTCTTCTAAGCGTGAAGCAGTTTCTTTGCGACGCTCTTTATATTTAGAAACGCCAGCCGCCTCTTCCAAGAACACGCGCAACTCTTCTGGCTTTGATTCCAAAATTCTGTTGATCGTACCCTGACCAATAATGGCGTAGCCTCTCGGACCCATACCAGTACCCAAGAAAATATCTTGAATATCTTTGCGACGAACCACTTGGTTATTCACGTAGTAACTAGAATTTCCATCACGTGTCAAAACACGTTTAATACCCAATTCTGCAAAAGTACCCCACTGACCTTGAGCACGACCTTCAGTGTTATCAAAAATGAGTTCTACACTTGCTCGGCCAGCTGGTTTACGCAAACCAGAGCCGTTAAAAATAACGTCCTGCATAGATTCGCCACGCAATTCGCTGGCGCGTGATTCACCCAAAACCCAACGGACGGCGTCAATAATGTTCGACTTTCCGCAACCGTTAGGACCTACAACGCCAATAAGTTGGCCAGGCATTTCAAAATGGGTTGGGTCTACGAAAGACTTAAAGCCGGAAAGTTTGATTGATTTCAGTTGCACGGCGTACTTTGCAGGGAAAAAAGAGGTTCAAATAAAGGGGTAAAAATTAAAGCTAAAGTGGGAAGATGATAGCAAGCTCTTGCCTGCTTGGACGCGTTTTTGGCCCATCTATATAATGATGAATCTACCTCCAGGGGCAAAATCCCTTAACAATCTGATAGTTAACTAAAAAGCATGAGCCAATCACCACAAAACATCATTGAACAAGCCTGGGAAAACCGCGCAAACCTGTCTCCAGATAGCGCCCCTGGGGATGTCCGTAATGCCGTAAATGCCGTTTTAGAAGGCCTTAATGCCGGCACTATTCGCGTGGCCGAGCGCCGCGATGTTGGCAAGTGGGAGGTAAACCAATGGGTTAAGAAAGCTGTTTTGCTCTCTTTCCGCCTAGAAGACAATAAACCTGTGAGCGCCGGGGGATTTACCCAGTTCTACGATAAGGTTCCTAGTAAGTTTGAAAACTACACAGCAGCCGACTTTGCTGCCGGTGGTTTCCGCGTAGTTCCCCCTGCCGTAGCCCGCCGTGGCTCATTTATCGGTAAAAACGCCGTTTTAATGCCTTCTTACGTCAATATTGGCGCTTATGTAGGCGAAGGCACAATGGTTGATACCTGGGCTACCGTAGGTTCTTGCGCCCAAATTGGCAAAAATGTACATCTTTCCGGTGGTGTTGGTATTGGCGGTGTTTTGGAGCCAATTCAAGCAGGCCCAGTCATTATTGAAGATAACTGCTTTATCGGAGCCCGCTCCGAGGTAGTCGAAGGCGTCGTTATCGAAGAAAACGCTGTTTTATCTATGGGCGTCTACATCGGTCAAAGCACCAAGATCTATGACCGCGAAACTGGTGAAGTGCACTATGGTCGTGTTCCAGCTGGCTCAGTAGTTGTTCCAGGCTCCCTTCCTTCTGCATGTGGCAAGTACAGCCTTTATGCAGCAATCATCGTTAAGAAAGTTGATGCTCAAACTAGAGCAAAGACCGCCATCAACGAATTACTTCGCGACTAAGTTAAAGCCATGAGCGCCACACTTGAGCTTACACAAGCTCTCATCTCCTGCCATTCCGTAACGCCGGCTGATGGTGGCTGCCAAGATTTAATTGCCAAGCGATTGCAAGCAATTGGTTTTCATACTGAGAGCATGGTGAGTGGTCCTGAAAGTTTTCAGGTCACCAACTTGTGGGCAATTAAAAAAGGTAAGGCTGGCGATCAAGGCAAAGTCTTGGTGTTTGCAGGCCATACCGACGTAGTGCCTACAGGCCCATTAGAGAAGTGGACAAACAATCCCTTTACCCCAACTATCCGTGACGGCATGCTCTATGGGCGTGGCGCAGCGGATATGAAAACTTCTCTCGCAGGTTTTGTTGTTGCTACAGAAGAATTTGTTACAGCACACCCAGATCACGAAGGCTCTATTGCATTCTTAATCACTAGTGATGAAGAGGGTCCCGCTAACGATGGCACAGTCATCATGTGTGATCGCTTGCAAAAACAGGGCCAGCGCTTGGACTATTGTGTGATTGGTGAACCAACTTCAGTTGATCAACTTGGTGACATGATTAAAAATGGTCGCCGTGGTTCCTTATCAGGCAAGCTTAAAGTAAAGGGTATTCAGGCGCACATTGCCTACCCTCACCTCGGTAAGAATCCCATTCATCTATCCGCACCAGCAATTTCTGCATTGGTAGAAACTGAGTGGGATAAAGGCAATGAATATTTCCAGCCTACTAGTTTTCAGATCTCCAATGTGCATGCGGGTACAGGTGCAAATAACGTCATTCCGGGTGAGCTGGTTATCGACTTTAATTTTCGCTTTTCCACAGAGAGTAAGCCAGAACAATTGCGTGAGCGTCTAGAAAAGATTCTGAAAGACGCAGGTCTTGAATTTGAGATTAATTGGGTATTAGGCGGCAGTCCATTCATTACTGGTGATGGCGATTTGGCTGGAGCATTACGCAAGGCCATCAAAGCAGAAACCAATATTGATACAGAACTATCCACCACTGGCGGCACCAGTGATGGACGTTTTATTGCTAAGATTTGTAACGAGGTTGTCGAATTTGGCCCCCTCAATGCAACTAGCCACAAAATCGATGAATGCGTCATTGTTGATGATGTGGTGCCTCTTAAAAATATCTACCGCAAGACTCTCGAGCAATTAATTGCTTAAGTACAGTTTCGTCACGCGCCCTTTTCCCTAAAAAATTCTCCATCATGGACCCTGAGTCTCAGCAACACCTTACAGTAAATCAGTGCATCGATCAGATTGCACAAAAACTTGAAGCAGCAAAGTTGCATTACGGCCATGGGGCAATCGATGCACAAAGTGAAGCCTTGTGGATTGTCAGCAAACAACTTGACCTTAGCCCAGCAGAAGCGCTCGATCACTTGGATGATGCAATCACCGAAGAGAAACAGCAAAAAGCATCCGCTATCGCTGACACCAGAATTTCTACACGCAAGCCACTTGCTTATATCTTGGGTGAAGCTTGGCTCATGGGCGTACCTTTTTTCAGCAGTGAACAAAGTATTGTTCCGCGCTCTTGGATTGCAGAACTCATTGTTGATGGCTCGCTAGAGCCTTGGTTGCCTGCCGATGGCAAAGCGCTTGATCTTTGCACGGGTAATGGCTCACTGGCAATCCTATTGGCTCTGTCATGCCCAGATATTCATGTGAGTGCCTGTGATATCAGCATGTCTGCACTCTCCATAGCGGCTCGTAACGTTGATCGTCACGGCCTAAGTTCTCAAATAGAGTTATTGGATGGAGACCTCTGGGATGCTTTGCCAGAGCCCAATGAAGATAACCTCTTTGATCTGATTATTTGCAATCCGCCCTATGTCAATGCTGCCTCAATGGATGCACTTCCTGCTGAGTATCACGCCGAACCTAAGCTGGCTTTGGCTGGCGGAGATGATGGCATGGATTTAATTAGGCGCATTATTGATTTAGCGCCGGATTACTTATCTGAGCGCGGAGCCATTCTGATTGAGATTGGTAATGAGTATGAGAATTTCAAAAAAGCTTTCCCGCAAATTTCGGCAATCTGGATAGAAGTCTCTGCTGGGGAAGAACAAGTCTTACTAATTCAGGCAGAAGATTTGCGTTAAGCGAAGAAAAGTTAACTTAACTCTGCAGCAGCGGCAATTGCTTGGTCAATGCGCTCTACGGGGATCACCTTTAATCCTGGAATCTTGGTCTTCGGCATATTCGCTTTAGGAATGATCGCTATCGTGAAGCCAAGCTTTGCAGCCTCCTTCAAACGCTCCTGACCACGAGGACAAGGACGAATTTCTCCAGCCAAGCCAACCTCACCAAAGACAATCAGCTCTTTTGGTAGGGCCCGATTACGAATCGATGATTGAATTGCTAACAATACAGCCAAGTCAGCAGCAGGTTCAGAAATCTTGACGCCACCAACCGCATTCAAGAAAACATCTTGATCAAAACAAGCAACACCAGCATGACGATGTAGCACCGCTAAAAGCATTGCTAGCCGAGCTTGTTCTAAGCCAACTGCTAAGCGGCGGGGATTAGGAACATGCGCTGTATCTACCAAAGCCTGAATCTCTACCAACAGAGGTCTACTACCTTCTTGCGTAACCAGAACGCAGGCACCTGGAACCATTTGCTCATGTTGCGACAAAAAGATAGCTGATGGGTTGGTAACGCCACGCAGACCTTTTTCGGTCATCGCAAAGACGCCCAATTCATTCACTGCGCCAAAACGATTCTTAATAGAGCGCACTAAGCGGAAAGAAGAGTGAGTATCACCTTCGAAATATAAGACGGTATCCACAATGTGTTCAAGAACCCGAGGGCCAGCAAGGTGACCATCTTTTGTTACGTGACCCACCATCAATATACATATGCCACTCGATTTAGCAGCCCGTGTTAACTGGGCTGCGCACTCTCGCACTTGGGCTACAGAGCCAGGAGCAGAACTCAATACTTCTGAATATAAAGTCTGAATAGAGTCCACCACCAATACTTGTGGCTTAACGGTGTCCATAATGGAAATGAGTTTTTCCAACTGAATCTCTGCTAACACTTCAAGTTGCGGCGCATCCAATGCAATGCGTTTTGCACGTAAGGCAATCTGCGCAGCGGATTCTTCACCGCTGCTATAGAGCACGTTCATACCAGCCGAACTCATTTCTGCCAATGCTTGCAGCAGCAAAGTAGATTTACCAATACCCGGATCACCGCCCAAGAGGACTACACCGCCTGGAACCAAGCCGCCACCCAGCACGCGATCAAACTCCTCAACACCCGTACTAAATCTTGGCAGATCTTCAGCGCTGATAGCGGATAGCTTTTGTCTTGGCAATGATTGTGCCAAGCCCTGAAAACGAGCATTTTGGCTTGTCTCAGGCAAGCCTTCTTCCAAAGTATTCCAGGCCTGACAAGATGGACATTGGCCCTGCCACTTAGCAGAGGTACCGCCACAAGACTGACAGATATAAATCGATTTGACTTTAGCCAAGGATTACCTAATTAAATAAAAATTAAATTGGAAAAAATTAATCGAGCTGAGTGCCCGCTTTATTTTCTTGAGCTCGCTTAGGAGCATCTTTACGACGCTGCTCTAGATCCGCCGCTCTTGCTGCAGCATCTTTTTGTTTCTGCTCAAAATCACGTTGATTGGCATCTCGCTCAGCCGCTTTTTCGGGTGATGCCCTTTCAGTAGCACGCTTAATATCATCTTGGTTTTTGATGCTTTCACGAAGCTTTCGTTGTGCTTCATGTAAAGCAACTTCTTGCTCACGAATGGGATCGATTTCCTTACGATAATCTGCACGCGCATCCCTTAAACAAGAGTTGACCCAGTACTTCTGATAACACTCGGCAGATGCTTTACCCCAGCGGTACTTAGACCATTCACGCTGAAGCTCCAACTCTTGTTCAATCTTGTCCAATTGCTCGAGCTCTGCCTCTTCTGCTGGAGTAGCAAGCACAACACCACTGAATGCAGTAGCCAATAAAAATATTGAAATAAATATTTTTGATTGGAGCAAAAGACTCTTTCTCAAATCTCGACCTTTGCACCCAACTCAACCAAGCGATTTGCAGGAATCTTAAAGAAGTCCGACTGACGTCCAGCATTTTGATACATCCAAGCAAATAGACGTTCACGCCAGATTGCCATACCTGGCAATGTAGTGGGAACAATAGTATCCCTTGAGAGAAAGAATGAGGTGTTCATTAAATCAAATTTCAGATCAAACTGACTCTCAAGCAAAGCCAAAATTTGATTGGTATCAGGAGTCTCTTTGAATCCATAAACTGCGCGCACCACATAAATATTGGGACCAAGCTCTTTTAAAGTAAGTCTTTGCTCATCACTCACATAGGGCACATCCCAGATACTGCACTTTAAGAAAAAGACACGATCATGAAGTATATGGTTATGTTTAAGGTTATGCAAAAAAGAAACAGGCAAGTAATCTACATGGGCAGTGAGAAAGATAGCAGTACCTTCTACTCTGTGCGGTGGGTTTAGCAATAAAGAAGTGATAAAAGTATCTAGCCGAATTCCGTCATTCAAAACACGTTCGCGAACAATTTGACGACCTTGGTACCAAGTCATCATTAGCAAGAAGCAAATCGAAGCAATCACTACTGGGAACCAACCACCTTCAAATAACTTGACCAGGTTTGCGGTAAAGAAGCCGACATCAATAACTAAGAAGCAGCTAATGATGATGGCTACAAGAATAGAATTCCACTTCCATAAAGCCTTCATCACCACTGCAGCCAACAAAGTTGTTAAGAGCATTGTGGTTGAAACAGCAACGCCGTATGCATTAGCTAAATTTTCAGACTTCTTGAAAGCTAAAACAATTCCAATCACAACAAAGCAAAGAACCCAATTGATAAAAGGAACATAGATCTGCCCTTTTTCCTTGGCCGAAGTAAATGCGATTTTCATGCGGGGCAAAAAGCCGAGCAAAATAGCTTCGCTAGTCATTGAGTAAGCACCGGAGATACAAGCCTGAGAAGCGATTACCGTTGCCAGGGTAGCCAATACCACTAAAGCAAATGTATATGATTCAGGCACCATCAAAAAGAAGGGGTTTGAGACCGTTTCTGGATGAGCCAGGAGCATTGCTCCTTGCCCAAAATAATTAATCAATAAACAAGGCATTACCAATAAAAACCAGGCGTATTTAATCGGACGTATTCCAAAATGCCCCATATCTGCATACAAAGCTTCGGCACCAGTAAGAACCAAAAAGATGGAGCCTGTCACTGCAAATGCGATGCCCGCATCCTGAGTCATAAATTGAAGGGCGTGAATAGGATTCAAAGCACCAATAATTTGCGGTGCATCTTGAATTTGGTTGAAGCCCATTAAAGCTAAAGATCCAAACCACACCAACATGACAGGCCCAAAGAGTGCACCAACTACTGAAGTACCTTTTTTCTCAAACAAAAATAAGCACAACAAAATTCCAATCGTAATTGGAATAACGTACGGGATAAAGCTATCAGACACAACTGTAGTGCCCTCGATGGCAGAGAGCACTGAAATAGCAGGAGTAATAACAGCATCGCCATAAAATAGACAAGCACCCAAAACCCCCACAACCATAATAACGATGGATCGCTTAGATTTCGTTTTAGCAGTGCGCAAAGCAAGCGCCATCAAAGAAAGAATGCCGCCTTCACCATGGTTATTTGCTCGCATGACAAACAATAGATACTTGAGCGATACCACCAAAATGAATGACCAAAAAATCATAGAAATGACGCCAAATATAGATTCAGTGGTCATCGGAATGCCATTTTGTGGATCAAAGCAAACCTTTAAAGCATAAAGTGGACTAGTGCCAATATCGCCAAAGACAATACCAATTGCGCCCAGCGCTAATGTCGCTAGGCCGCCCTTTTGATGATGATCTTGACCCTGGATTTCAACCGGACGCAATATCTCTGAGTGCGAAAATTCGGGATTGCTAACTGACATGAATCATCCTTTTATAGGCCAAATGTTCAACTTAATGCGTGGCGATATGTTACTCCTTAACGATGCCCATCAAATCTAGATTTTCCTTAATAAAACTGCTCATTTATGCGTTATTTACAGGAATACCTCGACAGAGACCCCCAAAAAATGTTAGAATTTAAGCTTCAGACGCGGGGTGGAGCAGTCTGGCAGCTCGTCGGGCTCATAACCCGAAGGTCGTAGGTTCAAATCCTGCCCCCGCAACCAGTATATATAAGGCTTTCAGGTCAATCGGCTTGAAAGTCTTTTTACTTTTCTAAGCCCTCGTAGGCGTATCGTAGGCATTTTGTGGGAATATCACCCGCCTAATTCCTTCTTTTTAGCTTCCCTAGCCTTTGCAGACAATCTCATTTTTTCCAATGTTTCAGGAGAATGCTTTCTTCCAGTCATTCCTAGCGTTTTTATGCCCGCTCTAGCCTTTTTTGTTGATTCCCTAATCTTGGCTTTTTGCTCTTCGGGCATCACATAACCTTTGTGAGAAGAACTCAAATTAGCTATATGGTCATCCGAGAAAGATCTGCCCCTACCGCCTTCACCATTTATGTTCCCCCTCATGGCTTGGCTCATCTTTTGCTTTGTTTCTTCAGGGCGCTTACGACCAGTATGTAGTCTGCTAGTAAATGCCTTTCTTTCGGGAGAATTTTGAAGTTTCTTTTGAATTTCGCTTAATTTTTTGCGAGTTTCCTCTGAGGGGAAAAATCCAACTGTTCCCTCGCCACCCTCAGTCATATTTACTAAATTTACACCTAGCCCTTTGAAATATGAAATAAGTTCAACTTCATGCTTCTTTGCTTCTTCGGAAGTATTCCAGTAAGCAAGTATTTCAACCTCATAGCCATATTTATTGACTACATTGTGCCAATACTTATTTCGACCTTTGGTGCTGTGGGCACGATCATATTTTGCAGAACCTTGTCCAATATAAAAAATTGAGCTGTCAGGTTTTTTATGTGCGTAAGTGTAGAAGTTCATTTCAACTTACCCGACATCTTATTTCTCATCTCAAACTCCATCGCCTGAGCAAACTCCTCTAGCTGTTTGGCTTTAGCCTTTTGCATCTCGATCACCTGCTTACCAGTCACCACTTGGCTAGTGGCTAATAGGCTCTCTAACGATGGCTTAGTCTTCTTTTGTAGATCCGTCATTGGCAATTCGATACTTTTCAAGCCACTCCCTTTGAGGTTTAGAGGGTCTTCCCCTTGAGTGACCATTTTGGCTAAATGATTTATCAGAGAAGTTCTCACGATAAAAAGCGGTTAATTCGTCATGGGGGTATAGATACCACTCGCCCGCTTCTTTATCCTCAAACATAATGTAAAGATCTTTGCCTTCGTACTCGGGGCTAGTGGTCAGCCTACCTTTTAACTGCACCTTCAGCCAATCGCCATCCTTGTGCTGTGCTAAAAAGTCAGCACCAAGCCAGTCATATTTCAATAGGTTGGTAATGAAGCCATAATCAGCAAGAATGGCTGAAGCCTTTTGAAAGTTGTAAGTTTCTTGAAGTTTGGCGGGCAAGTCTTTGTAAGCGACCTTTCCGTATTTATTTAAAAGCATCAAAAGTCATCCTCAGGGAATCGTTCACGGCTTAATTGCTCCATGAGTTCGGTCTTGCTAGGTGATCCCCTTCTTGGGCGATTAGTGCCGTATTTAGCCCAATGCGCTTGATCTTCTAGGATTTGCTTTTGCTCTGCCTTATGGTCTTCGTCTAGGCTGGTTAGCCGTTGTGTGCTTACCTTAGAGAAGAATTGGACATCCGACATTTTTATTGAATCGACTTAGGGCGATATTCATAAATTACTGTAAGCGTGCCAGCAGGCTTAACGAGAAGCATAAAGAGAAGTGCTATCCCACCAATAACAATAAGACATAGCATAAGAGCCACAAAAAAATTCAGTGGACTATAAGAGCCGTCTGCCCACGATGTCGAGATGGGGTAATAACCCTCTTTCGCCATTACAACAGCATGAGCTTCAAATTCTTCAGGTGCTTTTTCAGAATCTCCGTAGTAATTCTTGACAATTGTGCTTGGCTTGGTTTCCATGTCTGCCTTAATTATTAAAGTCAATTCTAAACTTGAATAACCTAATCATAACTCACCGCCTTAAAGATGGATGCGAGAAATAACATTAACTAGCACAATCAAAATAATGATTGAAGCTATCCTATTCTTTCCAATCCAATCAGCAATAAATGAATAAATTTTATATATCGGCTCTAACTCGAAGGGCATTTCGTTTTTTTGTGATGATGTCTTTGAATACTTCTTGCCGTGAGTAATGGTTTTCTCAACATGCAAACAATTAACATAAACATGCATCGTCATAAGACAGTCGTTTAATGATCTATGCGCCCCATTGGTATCGATCCCAAAGGCTTTAGCGATAGTTACTAGTTTGTAGTTTTGAACACCTCTAAGCTTTTTCCTTGCCAACTCTAGAGCGCATTCTGTTCTGAACCAGCTAGGCAATTCAACTTTAGCTCGTCTGGAGCAAGTGCGAATGAACTTCTCGTCAAACTCTGCGTTATAGGCAATTAGGTTTCTACCATCAACGAACTTAAAAAAATCTTTAAGTGCAACATCTAAGGGGTCACCATTTGCAACCATGCTGTCAGTAATTGATGTAATTTTTGTAATTTCAGCAGGAATTGGCTCGTCCTGTTTTACAAAAACCTGAAATGTATCTACCTGCCCAGTTTTTAGGTAATCGACCTTAGAAAAACGGATTGCGCCAATTTCAAGAATGGTTGAATTACTCGGCAATAGCCCCGTAGTTTCTAGATCGAATACAACAAACTCATCGGGCACTTTATCCCAGTTAATAGCTTGCTTAGGCATTTAAAGTAATTCCAATATGACTATCTATTGACATCTTACCCCCCCCCTTTAGATGATCAAACCTTTTTCATGCGATTCAATTACTATCAAAATCAACTAATTTCTAATTCTTATATAGCCATACTGCCCCGCAGATTTCTGATAAATGATTGCTCCAGTTTTCGAATTTCTAATCTTGATATTTAGAATCATGTTTTCATCAGCATTTTGAGCATTAATTACAAAATCTTTGTGAAGTTTTATGACTAAGCCTTCATTAGTATATGAGCCTGCGCTTAATAAATTAAAAGCGGTATACATCTGATAGTCTTGACCACTTCTCACCTCAAGCTGCGTTCCGCCAAGGCGATCAGAGAAACAGGCTTCCGGCATGGATGGTGTAGTGCCAAAGATTAAACAAGAAACGACAGCTTCATAAGGGTAGATATCTGGGTTTTTTGTGGGTGAAAGAATTTCCTTTATGGGATCAACTGACGAACTACTGGTTTTTCTTTGAGAAGATTCTCTTTCCAACTCAATCAAAGCATCTTTGGCATCTTTCTCCCCATGCTTAACTGCAGCATTCAATAATTTTTTTGCTTCCTCCAGGTTCTTTCGAGTTCCCAGCCCATCCCAATACATTAAACCCAGCAAAAACTCACCTCTGGGATCTCCTTGAGCCGCAGCCATCTTGAACCACTTCAACGCCTGAGGGTAATCTTTTTTCTGATCATATTCGCCCTTCGAATAGATTTGTCCCAAATTTACTTGTGCACTAACAAAACCATTTTCGCCAGCCATCTTGAGCCATTTAATTCCCTGCGAGTAATCTCTTGAAACTCCTAAACCATTCATGTAAAAGGCAGCTAAATTATTCATTGCACCAGCGTTGCCTTGATCTGCTGCCAATTTAAAAAATTTATAGGCTTCAGAGTAATTCCCAGATTTGTATGCTGCTGAGCCATCATCTATTGGCGCAGCAATAGATATAGCACTCAGTAGTAAATATAGAAAAGTGGCTGATATGGCTTTATTCATCTTTTTTCTTTAGGGTGGTAATTAATTCGCACTATAGTGCGAAGACTTATATTAGCCCAAACCGAACAATCCCCCATTACTTGGGGAAAAAATGGAAGCATCAAGTGCATTTGGACTGGCAATAAGAAAACTCAGAATTGCCAAGGGGTTAACCCAAGAGGAGCTAGGGTTTGAATCAGAGCTAACTAGGGCTTACATCAGCTCAATCGAACTAGATCAAAAATTGCCCTCGATCACTACCATTGCAAAACTAGCCAAAGCTTTTAACTTGAGCTTGTCAGAATTAATGCAATACGTTGATAAGGAGATCAAGAGATAGCAGATCTATCAAATTAGAAATAGTCCCCCGTTCCACAAGCCAATATGGCTGCATAAGTTAGCGTATCCAAAAGGTCATCACTTCTAGTATGGCTAGCCTTATCTGCAATACGAAAATTCATTATTTGAGATAGCAAATGATTCTTGTAGCTACCTTTGTTATCAATCATTTTGTTATAGGCATACTGGCTTATTTTGATTTGTCCACCTGCTACATAAGGAGATGCCGCCATAGCTCGGTCATCTTTACCTAAGGCAGTTATATGACTAGGAATTGCTTTAGTTTCTACTCCAGTTCGAATTGATTGCCCCAGCAATACAGTCCCGCTCCCCTTATCTTCGACAAAAATTCCCAAATTACCCCATTTCGCTTTGTGCTCACGAATGCATTCTTCTAATCTTGCTTGCACCTCAGGTAAGTAATCAATTAACAGTGACCCATGAATTTGTCGAATATCGTAATCAACGATAAATACTTTTTGGGGTTGTAAGTGCGTGGGTGGTTGATAGGCGCAATATAAGACTGCTGTTGAATCATGGCTCACCGAAGCCTTTAATGCAGTATCAATTACTGCAAACATTCCACCAAACATTTCAGGCAATAGCTCTGGGATACCGCCCTCACCAAGAAAATATTCCAATGGAAAAAAGGTCGCTGAATTCATATTTAAGAATTCCGCTTGATATTCCTGCAACCAGATTAGTGGCAAAGTGCGCCTTTTAATCAGATCAAGCTCATCTTTAGGTAAATAGGGATTGCTACTACTGGGGGCTTTAAAGACTGTCCAGTAGGTATCGGCATCGTTGCAAATCCGATTAAAGAAATTCTCATCACTAATGCCATTAGGCGTAGAGCAAGCCATAGCACTACCCGCATAATCAGTGAGGGTTGGTCTTATTGCCGTACTCCATTGAAATTCGAAGTTGTCCTTGGCAAAAGCGATCTCGTCTAAATAGATTTCGTGAAACTTCTCGCCCCGCCCTGCTGTTTCATTCTCAAGGCTAAAGAACTTAATTCGCCCACCTGTATCGGGCAATCGAATAATGCCCTCGGTCTTATTGGCTTCGATCTTGATCTCATTCAAAAGTAAGACGATGGTTTGCCATATCTCACTAATCATTCGATATTGGGGCACGAATACGCCTATGCTCTTTCCATTAACTGCACCCTTGCATACAAGGTTGGTAATGAGGGCAGATTTTCCAGCCCTGCGACCTAGGCAAACTGCTTTAAATCGTGCTGGATGATCCGCAATTCTTCTTTGCGCTGGATGAAGGCTAGGCAGATTTACTCTTGGGTTAACCATTGTCTTGTTCTTCTTTTGGCTCTTTAACTTCCAAGGTCATGTCGGGATCAACTAATGAGCCCATATTGAGTTCAATAACCTTCGTGCCACCGATTGAGTTGTCTTTCAATGTATTAGAAAGAACGGCAGTCTTAGCTAAGTCGCTCGCTAGCTCGGTTGATAGTTCGCCACGGGTTACGGCATTAAGAGCGTATTCAACCTTATCGGCAATGCTTAGGTCTTCGGGAATATCAAGATCAATATAGGATTCGGCTCTCTTATTGGGGAAGCCCTTTTCCATTAATAACTTGATGGCTAATAGATCGCCCGTTAAAGCCTGTTCAATCAATAGATCAAGAATGGCAGGTAGGTTTTGATTGAGCTTTTTCCTAAGCTCACCTTGAATTCCCGCACCCTTCTTCTTGCCAGCAGGATTACCACTCTGTCCTTTTTGGAAAAGGTGCTTTCCTCTGCTTTTTTTCTGCTCTTGCAGATCATTAGGTTTTTTGTCTTCACTCATAGCGATGCACTCGTATTGGTTAAGTCTGTGCATCACTCCAGACCTATCCATTTTGGGGGTTATTGATATAGCTGTCAAAAAATTAGTCCCTAGACTTATCTTCCATATACAAAGCCAGCGCACTAAAGTCAGTCATAAAGCTATCAAGATTCTCAAATTGCCGACCATTCCAAGTGATCGTGCCGTCATAGTTGTAAATAGCAATTCGGATCGTGCCCAAGTCTGTTCGCTGATACCCTGCAATTAAGGGGGTGATCGTAGTTTCCTCACCATCAACTTCAGCCCGCCATGCAATGATGGGTTCTTCGACTTGCTCAAATTGGGGCTTGCCGTCTTTATCTAAGCCTTGGTAGATTGCTACTAGTGCCAGCCTTTCGACATTGATCGGGATATAGGTTATTGCCATGATGTATTGCTCCTTTTTGTAAATAATTCTTTAGCCATCGAGTGTGTTTAATTCTTGGGAAGTTAGATAAGTCAAAAAATGATTTGGTGCACCCTGCAAACGGATAGTTAGGAAAGTATGGAAACTATGGAAAGTTTGGGAAGTTTGGGAAGTTCCCTTTCTATATGGCTCAACGGGTCGATGGTTAGGTAGAAAATGCCATGCACCAAAATGAAACTTTCCAACTTTCCACTTTTCACCCCCCACCAACTTTTTTAAGGATTTCACTCAAATAGCCGTCAGCCATCAGCCCATATCTGCATCCGTGAGTAGGTACTTTCAAGGTTAGCCATTTAGGATTTTTGCTTCTACCCTCGACATATCTGTTGAGAACTGTTTGCAGTCTTCTTCTAGTAATGCCGTCATCCTTTCCTAGCTGATAAAGTTCGGATACTGTCTTAGAAGTAGTTTTGATTTGTTCTTGAACGAACTCGATAATGCTTTCGTCTTCCTTGTATTGCTGTTGCTCATGGGCGATGGATAAGGTATCGACATAACCATCGAGAACAGACACTTCCCCGTCTGCTGAGATAGAAAAGCTCATGTTGTCCACCTTAGCCCGAACCTTATCGGCTTCGGTTGATACGGTCATCGTTCCGTCTTCGTTCTTAACGGGAATGAAGTAGATCAACTCATCGACATCGTTCCGTAGATCTCCCGTGCCTTCAAAGATAGGTTTGCCATCGGCATCGTTGTATTTATTGGTATGGGCTAGGCAAACAATGGTCATGCCCTTGGATGTCAAAGCCCGCAAAATATTATTGAACTCTTTTGCCTTACTCTTTTGCATCAAGTCCGCAAACTTCTTTAAGGTATCGAGCACTAGAACGGTCTTAGAGTAGTCAGCATCCAGCTGTTGGCTCATACCTTTTAGGCTTGCAATCACCTTCTCGGCTGATCCGTTGGTTAAGTCAGGATTGAGCAAGGTATAGCCGTTGTCGTGTGCGTGCTCTGCATAGGTCTTTAAATCCGATGCCGAAGCATCCGCATTGATATAAAGCACTCGATAGCCTGACTTAGCTAACTCTGCGCTTACATAAACCATGATCGTGGTCTTGCCACCGTTAGCCTTGGCACAAAAGACAATAAAGTGCCCCGCTACTATCAGCTTGCTATAAATGAATTTGGCATCGTCTAATTTCTCAACGGTTTCTTTAGTCACTTCCATGGTCATTAAGTCCAAAAAGGGGTCGTTTGTGTTTTCAAGTGGGATGAGCTCGCCCGTTACTGGATCAATCGATGGGCTAAACTGGGCGAGAGAGTTTGAGAGCATGCCTAAGCCGTTGTTTTCTCGTTCTTGTATATAAGATCTTTGGCAAGCCTTGTTAAAAGATTCACCGCCCACCTTGAGCCAGTTATCGCCAGCATCCTTTAGGGCATCCGATGTGTTACCACCGTGATAAATCAAAGTGAAGGCAGAGAAGGCATCGTGAGCACCATTGGATTCATTAGCCGTATAGAGTGGGTCATTAGGACTGAGTGAATACACTCGCCCACCCTTTACCGATGCAGAGAAAGAACCCGATTCAGAATGAGGATGTCGAAAGTTATTGCCATGCTGTGAGTAACCAGCCCCCAGTAATATGTCCTCAACTTCAAAGCATCGATTGAACTGCACTATCAAGCTCTTACAACTGGTATCGCTAGAAGCCTGTAACGCTTCTCTACGCTTCTTTGCTTCCTCTTGCTTGGCTTTGGCTGTTTGCTCTGCCTTAATGCGCTCTGTTCGCTTTAAATCGATTTCTAAAGCCCAATGCTCTAGCGGATCGAAGTCGTTTAAATCTCTAACAGAGATACTTTTATAAAACTCACCACGGTTAGGCAAATAGAAAAGCTGTCCCGCTTCTAAAACTCTTGGGTCTGATTCAATCCCATGCTTATTAAATAAGTCCACCATGAGCCCTTGGCAAATCAGATATTGCTCACCCGTCAATGGCTTAGCCAAGAAAATAATTAGTCGGGCTTTCTGCCTATCTTGCGTTGCGCTCTTGGTTGTATAGAGTTCGACATTGCAATGAAGTTCGCTTGCAACAATGCTCGCTAAGTTCTCTAAGGTTGTCGGGTTATTGTCAAAGTCATTAACCATCGCCTGAAACGAACCATTCTTTTCTTGCTCGGCAAATACTCGGCTTTTCAAGCTTGAAGCAATCATCCATTGGGCGAGTGACTTAGGCTCATTGGCTGGGTTATCAACCATCGCTTCGATGTCTTGTCTGCTGAGTAACTCGTAAGGGGTGAGCCGTTTCGATGGCTTAGCTGGGTCTGCTTCGTTGGTATGGAATTGCCCATAACCCGATACAAATACAGGCTTAATTTGTTGCCTATTATTTAGGCAGTCGGTAGAATTCATATATGCAAATCTTTGTTTGGTGGCAACTGGATGAAGGTCTAAAGGGGGTCGATTAGTTCTAGCTAATCGGCTCTCAGCTTTTGTGGGGGCTATCAACTTCTAGCCATCAGCTTCGCGATGTCCGTCACAAAGAAATTCCACCTCCCACCAATCTTGAGTGGCTTCGCTCCATGAAAATGCCCGTATAGGCAGATATGCTTTCTTAGCGTCTGAGGTGCGTTATTGGTTACCTGAGCCGTTTCGTCTAACGGCAAAATATCTCTGCCATTAGCCGTGTGCTTTAAGCCTTCAGGTATTGCTACTTCGTTTTTATTTTGTTCGACTTCGATAATCATGGAAACACCTCATCGTTAAGATGATTCCATTAGGACAAGGGGAATTTTTCCCGACAAGAATATGTCGAGTGTTGATAAACCTATATATCAATTGACTAAGATGGCAGGATTAGATCGGGAGAAATAATCTTTTTTTAGTTTCCCGATTCCCCGATTAGTTTTTGGGTGGTTTCCAGTCATTATTCTCAGCCCACCAGCCATCCGAACCAAACGCTTCACGAATAAAATTACCTTCCGTAACTTCTTTATTCGTCTTGGTCTTGATGCTCTTAGCCTTTAGATATTTAACTACCTCTCTCGCAATGCCATTCTGGGTATAGCAATATGGTTTTTTATTGCCCTCATCCATTAGCTTTCTTGCATAAATGCGCCCTTCAATAACAAAGTCGGGCTTACCCTCTTTAGGATTGGCATTGTTATAGGAAGCAACCTTAGCAATGGCTTTGTCTAAATCATTTCTAGCCTGACCCCGCTCAAGCTCCTGACGAGCCTTTTCCAACTTCCTACTTATGATGGTTGCTCCAGCTATGAAGCGAAGAGCCTTATTTTCTGCATCTTTACTCATTTGCATTTCTTTCTAATGCGCTTTCATTTCAAAGACCTTGCCAGTCGAGTGAAAGGTTCTCGGTTTTCGCCCCGTCAGGCTAGGCAAGTTCTATTGGTTCACCACCTTTAATCCATTGTTTTCTTTAACTGGCAATGGGATGCCAGCTTCGGTTAATAGCCAATTCACATAGCCATCGTGCCACTTAGCTAATAGCTCAATGGGAATATCTAAGTAATGCTTATCTCGAATTGATTGCGGGGCGTGTCCTTGGATGCGTGCCCCTGCTCCATCGGGTTGTTCTGCCCATATAAACAAGGAAGCAAAAGACCTTCTTAATCCATGAATGGATAAGTGAGGAATACCAGCCAAGGCGATGGCTTGGTTATGCGCTATCCGTGGTTCGGTAATGTAGCCGTCTTTAGCTTCTAGGCTTGAGAAGACAAAAGCATTTCTCCTGGGCAATGAATCGATCAACTGCTCCATATAAAGGTTCAAGGGAATATATCGCCCCTCGGTCTTGATCTTATCCTTTAGCCATACGGTCTTAGCCTTGAAGTCCACATCCGACCACTTTAAAGCGATCAACTCGCCCCGCCTTGCGCCTGTTAGAAGAAGGCATTGCAGATAAGTGGAGATGATCTTGTTAGAACCCTTACCAACGGCATTGAACCAATCGGCAATATTGTTTCTTCGTAAGACATCGCCATCCTTCTTACTGTTCTTGCTCGGGATGATTGCAAGCAAGCCATCGTCTGCCACTACTTGAGCATTAACCACGGCTTTATAGCGAAAGTCTTTAGAGCACCAATTCCAAAAGGTTCTAAATTTCTCAAATGCTTGTCTTGCGTTATTTGGTCTTGTCTTGCGCTCATCATTCAGCCAATCTTTCAAGACTTGGGGAGTGATCTGCGCTAGCTTTAACTGCAACAATGGATAAAGCACTCCTTGAACCGTAACCTTTTTGCCCTTCTTATGAGGTATGCCACCTTGCTGGGCTAGTACGAGATGATCTTGTAGATGACGCTCGCCCCACTTCTTACCCTTAGCTAATCCCTTGAGTGGCATTAAAGACTTTTGGTGCTCGATGTAGTCATCCCATGCCTGTGCAACAGTTAGGCGTTCTCTATCCTCTTTAGCCTTCGTTTGTTCTTTTAATTTCGCCTGAGCAATTCCCTTTTCTTCTCTCTCTTGGCGAGGATCGATGCCTAGGGCAAATTTGTGCTGAAGGTCGTAGGCAAGCTCTTGAACCTTATCGAAGGGAATATCACCGATGGGGAAGCGAATCGTATTGCCGTGCAATCGCCTTTCAAAGAAGAAAGACCGCCTACCAGTTTGGGAGATTCGTAAGCCTAGCCCTCGTATATTGGTATCCCAGTAAAGGGTCTGTTGCCTACCCTCTAGGCATTTCAGGTCTTTAGTGGTCGCTAGGGTGAATTTAAAGGTGGTTTCCATGAATTTGGTCTATTTCTTACTCGTAGGCAGGTCGTAGGCAAATTCTAGCAATATTTGGGAAAATTGGGGAATATTTATAAATAACCTATAAAGCCGGTAATTATTAGGTTTAGCCTTATACTTACTGCGAAGTTGAGGTTTTATAAGGGGCTGAAATTGGTCGTTTTGTCGGGCTCATAACCCGAAGGTCGTAGGTTCAAATCCTGCCCCCGCAACCAAGAATTACGTATTAAGCCCTTGATTTTTAAGGGTTTTTTGCTTTTCTGGGGCATTAAAAAGCCTGATTTATCGGGCTTTTAAGCTATATCAGGGCAGTTTTAGTTCAGCACCTTATAGCCGCGCCCACTTAAACACCTCTTAACCACTGCCTCCTGGGCTTGATTGCCGGAAAATGCGCCGCCAGCTCCGCCGATAACAGCACCCGCTCCAGCAGCCTGCGCAATTCCTGAGCCATTACCGCCAGTAACCAATCCCAATAAACCACCTACTACCGCACCGGCACCCGCCCCTTTTGCAGCAGTAGAGCCCATACCCGATTGTTGTTGCGCATAGTTTTGGCAATCTTTGAGATCACTCTCATAGCTAGCCTCATTTACACCCTTCATATCAACCAAAGGGCGTACATTTGCTCCAGCGCATCCGACTGTTACGACGATAACCAGAGAACATAGGGCAAGTAGCTTATTCATATACAAATCCTTTTATTTGATCTCACATCATTCGATGCCATATTCGTTTTATATCATGCCTCCAAAATTGTGTCGAAGACTTTGCATTATTTTTAAACAACCAAGTCTGCGCTCCTGTTTGAGGGGTTTGATAAAAAGGAATATCCAAATTTTTATATCGTGCAGTCACATCTGGGTGTGGATGACCATATCGATTTTGATAACCATTTTGGGCAAAAGCTTGATGGGGTTCTAATCTTTTTAATAGAGCTAAAGAAGAAGATGTTTTGCTGCCATGGTGCGGGGCCATGAATATTAATTCCCTGTCACCAATTTCATTTAGCGCTTTAGCGTCTAGCCTCTCTGTAATATCAGCTTCCCCCTGCTTCTCAACATCGCCCGTTAACCAAACCGAACTTTGTTGATTCCTTACCTCAAGCACACAGCTCATTTCATTGGGCTTACCAGGATATTGATCTGCAAATACCGTTTCTGAATTAGGGTGCCAAATTACAAAATCCACTCCATCCCATGCCCAGCGCTGACCAAAGCGACAGGGGATAGCAGGAATCTTTCTTGCTTGCAAATTTTGTAGCAAAGGATTGGATTTAGGTAAGGACCCCATCATAGAATCAAATCGAATCTGCTTTAGAAGTGTTGCAGCCCCTCCTACATGATCGCTATCGCTATGACTAATCACCATCCGATCAACATGATTGATTCCTCTGCCGCGTAGATAAGGAAGAATGACTCTCTGCCCCGCATCATCTTTCTTGCCTTGAATGGGTCCAGTGTCATATAACAATCTTCTGTTAGCAGTCTCAATCAGAACTGCAGTACCTTGGCCAATATCCAAAACGTTCGCCCTAAATTCACCTTGGGAGAGATCAGCATTTCTAATGAATGTAGTTGGCCAAATAAATAAGGGGGCAGATAGAGCGATAGCCAACAATCTTCGCTTCCACGAGTCGCCAATATCACCCGGACGAATGGCATACACAATCCCCACTCCAGATAAAGCAAGCATCCACCAATCAGGCTGTCTTGACCAAATAACAGCCCAACTCCAACCAGCCATCCACTCAAGTACAACTCCCAAATACTCCATAGATGCATGGGCTGGCCATAAAAGCCATCTACCCATAAATTCCGGTAGCAAGGCTCCAACAATTGCCAGTGGTGTGACGATATAGCTGACTAATGGAATAGCAAATGCATTGGCCAATGGCGAAACAACAGAAACTTGATAAAACCAATACAAAGTAAATGGCAGCAATGCTAGCGTGACTACAGCTTGCACGCGACATGCCTCACGCAGCGCCTGGAATATGCGTAGCTTCCAATGAACTTCTAATTCTTTCCCGGTGGGAATGCCTAACAAGCCGGTGGAGTTACCCATTGCGTACAGAATGGCAGCTACCGCTCCAAAAGATAACCAAAAGCCAGGTGTATAGGCAGCCATAGGATCTATCAGCAATACAAAAGCTAGAGCCCACCACCAAATATCAAATGATCGAGGATTTCTGCCGGTCAATAAAGCAAAGGCCACGACCCCAACCATATACATGGTTCTTTGCGCGGGAATCTGAAAGCCTGCCAACCAGGCATAGATGAATGCAGTCAAGAATCCAGAGGCTGCCGCAACCTTGCCTACCGGAGCAATAAGAGGCAATGTACGTCGACGCCAGATAAACGCAGCGAGAGAGGCGCCAAAACCTGCCAACATGGTGACATGAAGTCCTGAGATTGAGATAAGGTGCCCAATACCAGTTGCATTAAATACTTGCCAATCATCTTGATTAATTGCATTTTGGTCGCCCATTACCAATGCAATCAAAACCCCTGCATACCGCGCATCGCTTGGTAGCATTGCTTGAATTTTTTGACGTAAATGCCAGCGGGCATACTCCATGCGCAACTCAAACTCTGTCCAGGCAATATCTTTATCTAGCAGCAACTCTCCAAACCTGATTGATCCACTTGCACCGAAGTCCTGCTGAAAGGACCAGCGCTCAAAATCAAAGGTATAGGGATTTAGTGATCCATAAGGACGCTTTAACTTTGCTTTGAATTTCCAGCGCTGTCCAGGAATAACTTCAGGAATTGCTTGGGGATTTCTCCAGGCAGGCTGCCAACTTAGGTAGATTCTTTTTGGTGAGTGGTTGAGGTACTTGCTTCCCACACTCATCTTATCTATCTCAAAAGCAAATTTGGCACCCGATGAACTGCTTTGTGGAAGCGCTGCTACCCTACCCTCCAAGATTAACTCCTTACCCTCTAACTCTACGGCAAGAATATTCTCCAAGCGATATTCTGCATATCGGGCATTCCATGCAAATCCCATGGTGAATAGCAAGCCAATTACCGCAAACTTTTTGAGTGGAGATTGTTGGGTAATTAAATAGGATGCAAATAAACAAGAGGTGCCAACTACGATGCATACAAACAACCAATACTCTGGCACGTGTGGCAAAAAGAGAAGGAGTGATCCCCCGGCGATAAACGCCGTAATAGCTAAGCGCAAAGATTTAAGAGGCTAAGTTAAGGCTTGGAATATCTGCGCATAATGCAGACCAGCGAGGCAATGCCTGCATAGCGTTATTGCAGACAGCAGAAGCAAACTCGGCTTCACCGACCCCTCTAACCAAGGCAAGTTCTTTTGCAATTCTCGGCAGAAAAGCAGGCTCATTAAAAGGAATGCCCTCTTCCCTGAGCCATGCAGGTGGAATATCAGGGGCATCGGTTTCAGTAACAATACTATCTAGCGGCAACTCTTTTAAGAGCCTGCGAATTTGGAGGGCTCGCTCATAAGTAGCGGCACCACCAAAGCCCAACTTAAACCCAAGTTCGATAAATTGCTCTGCCTGCTGAAAACTACCATTAAAAGCATGCGCGATACCACCAGAAATATTACGACGACGTAAGGACTTCAGAATGGCATCTTGCGAGCGCCGCACATGCATGATCACAGGTAATTGATATTTCTGCGCCAAATCCAATTGCGCATTGAAAAAGAATTCTTGCTTATGAGGATCTAAATTCTCTACAAAATAATCTAGACCAATTTCACCAACGCCAACAAATCGAGGGTCGGAAAGTGATTCAACAATATGTTTCTCAAGAATTTCGATATCACCCTCTTCAGATTGATTGATATAAAGCGGATGTATCCCGAGCGTATAGACCAGCCCAGGAATTGTTTGACTATATTGATGAGTAAGTGCTTTTACGGCAGAACAGTCTGCCGCCTTTACAGCCGGCAACAGAATTGCACTGACCTGTTGCTGAGCAGCCCTCTGAATAACTGCATCGAGCATGCCCGCAAACTCAGGAGCATCTAGATGGCAATGGGTATCGATCCACATGGGATGCCCACTCACACTGAAAACGTCTTTAGTACTCCACGCTCTAAATGCAAAATACGATCGCAACGTTTGGCGCGTACCGGATCATGCGTCACGATCACAAAGGCTGTGCCTTGATCACGAGCAATATCTAACATCAAATCAAATACTCCATCAGCAGTCTCGGTATCCAGATTACCCGTTGGCTCATCCGCTAAAACACAAGCTGGATTACCCACCAAGGCACGAGCTACAGCAACACGTTGACGCTCTCCGCCCGATAACTCTCCAGGAGTATGCAGTTCACGCGCAGATAGGCCCACTGCTTTAAGCATCTTGCTAGCACGCTCCATGGACTCGTCATTACCCAAGCCCCGAATACGCAAAGGCAATGCTACGTTTTCTGCAGCACTAAATTCATCCAAGAGATGATGGAACTGATAAATAAACCCAAGGCTGTGATTGCGAAGCTGATCTAATTTTTTGACTGATAAATTGTTCAAATTGGAGCCGGCCAAAATGACAGAACCAGTACTGGGGCTATCCAAACCACCCAATAGGTGCAGCAAAGTACTTTTGCCAGACCCTGAAGAACCAACAATAGCCACCTTCTCTGATGGGAATACATCTAAATCGATGTCCTTAAGCACCTCAACTGCAGTAGGCCCTTGACCATAAGTCTTGGCCAAACCTCTGGCCTTGAGAACTAACTGATCTAAATTACTCATAACGAAGAGCCTCCGCAGGCTGTACTTTTGCAGCACGACGACTTGGGTAAAGTGTAGCCAACACCGAAAGGCCAAAAGCCATTAAGCCTACTGTCAGCACATCACTTGCTCTGACATCTGAAGGTAACTCACTGATGAAATACACCTCACGCGGCAAGAACTGCACTCGGAAGATGGCCTCAATTACCGGCACGATGACATCAATGTTTAGCGCAATCAATAAACCTAGGGCAACACCAATCAAGGAGCCCAGAAGTCCAATCGCCAATCCTTGAATTAAAAATATTCTCTGAATTAATCCAGGGCTTGCACCCATGGTTCTCAGTATTGCAATATCAGCTTGTTTCTCATTGACCGTCATTACTAAGGTAGAGACTAAGTTGAATGCAGCCACAGCAATAATCAAAGTCAGAATGATGAACATCATTTTTCTTTCAGTCTGTACTGCTGCAAACCAATTGCGGTTTGATCTTGACCAGTCAGTAACCCAAAGCGCCTGAGGAACAATACCCGCTAACTCATTAGCGATCTCAGGGGCCCGTTGCATATCATCTACTTTGACACGAAGACCAGACGGATCACGCAAGCGCAATAAGGCGGCAGCGTCTTGCCAGTGCATGATGGCTAATGAGCTGTCGTATTCATAATGGCCACTGTCAACGATACCCACCACCTGCAAAGTTCGCATACGCGGCATTGCACCTGCCGGAGTTAAATCACTTTCAGGAACAATTAAATTAATGCGATCACCAACGTGTGCGCCAACCATCGCTGCAAGTTGTGCACCTAGAGCAACACCAAAACTTCCTGGCTTGAGATCATCAATATTGCCCGCAACAAATTGTTTTGGTAAATCCGAAACCTTACCTTCTTCACTCGGCAAGATGCCCCGAATAGCTACGCCACGCATCATGCCCTCACGAGTCAACAATCCTTGTGAGCTCACCATCGGCGCCACCCCGACAACGTGAGGTTGAGCTGCAACCTTCAGGGCCAGAGGCTCCCAATTTGCCAAGCCGTCAGGCGCAGTGATTTCTACATGTGACAACACCGACAACATGCGGTCGCGCACTTCTTTCTGGAAACCATTCATCACCGATAAAACCACAATCAACGAAGCAACACCTAAAGCGATGCCAGCGGTCGAAATCCCAGAGATAAAGGATAGGAAGCCATCGCGCCTCCCTACCGTCTTACGACGCTTGGATCGGGTGTAGCGTAGGCCAATTTCTAGCTCTATAGGAAGTCTCAACATAACTACAGTTTAGTGAATCGCACGGACAAACGGATGGAATATCTAAATGCCACCTAAAATCAGGGAAATGACTGCAAATTCCACCCCCTCCAAAGCTGCGCTGAGACGCTTTACCCTGATGCTTTCTGGGGAAGATGTCTTAGATGAGCTTGATAGCAGAGTTGGCCCAAGCCAAGGACTGCCTCATGAGCAGTTTTTACTTGGAGAATTAGTCCCCCTAGCTCCCGTTTTACTGCTTGGACAGTCCACTCAATACGTTGATCCTGCGCAAGTTATTGCCTGCCTTCAACCAGTTCATCTGCATGCCACACGAGATCACCTTATTTTGATGGGGCAAAACCAGATCGATCTGACAGCAGAAGAATCCAATCAACTGCTCAAGGCAGCCCTACCTTTTATTGAAGAGGATTTTCAAGGCTCCGTACTTTTTCATGATCGGCATTATTGGTTTGTTCCTGCCGGCCCATTTTCAAGCTTAGCAACTTACAGCGTAGACCAAGCACATGGACGCAATATTGACTGGTGGATGCCGAGAGATACCGACAAAGATGGTATCGCTAAGCTTTGGCGCAAACTCCAAAATGAAATTCAGATGCTCTGGCATATTGGTCCGGTTAATGAGGAGCGCGAACAACGCGGCATGCCCAGCATTAATTCAATCTGGATAAGCGGTATTGGTAAGCTCCAAGACGTACAAATACCTGCAGTATTAAATCAATCTCAGCGCCTGATAGGCGCCCACCCCTTAATGACTGGCCTAGCCAAGCTTTTAAGCATCCCGCATCAAATAGATTTGGATGAGAATAATCTGGCTGGAGTCTTCGCCTGGCTTGAACAACCAAAGTTGGTATGGTCACAATTAAGTGCAGCACTACACGACAAGCAATTGGATGAATTAGTCATCATTGACTTTCCAAAAGGAAAGGTTCGCGAACGCGTCTTTGTTGCTAAAGACCTCAATAAAAAATCATGGGCATTCTGGAAAAAGTCAGAGCCGCTTACTTGGAAAGAAATTAGTCAGGCATGAGTTACGCATGAATTTTGTATGAGTTTATTTTCTCAACGCCCCTTCTCGGAACGCACTGCTACCTGGTTAGCGCAGAGCGGTTTACATCCGCTACTGGCTAGACTCTATGCAGCTCGAGGCCTGCAATCCCCTGAAGAGCTTTCTCTTGATTTAAAGCAACTGCTTTCACCAGTTGAGCTGAAGAATTGCATCAGTACCGCCTCTTTACTTGCAGATATCCTTGAGAAAAATGAGCCGATGCTCATCGTTGCAGACTATGACTGCGATGGCGCCACAGCTTGCGCTGTAGGCCTTCGAGGCTTACGAATGCTGGGTGGTCCGCAAACTCCGGTTCAGTTTCTGGTTCCCAATCGCTTTACGATGGGATATGGCCTTACGCCTGAAGTTGTGGAATTAGCCGCACAACAAAATCCGAAACCTAAATACCTCATCACCGTGGACAACGGTATTGCTAGCGAAGCCGGTGTTGATCGCGCCCGTGAGCTAGGCATGGAAGTTATTGTGACTGACCACCATCTTCCTGGAGACCATTTACCCAAAGCACTAGCCATCGTAAATCCCAACCAACCTGGTTGCGGCTTTCCGAGCAAAGCACTTGCTGGTGTTGGCGTGATGTTTTATATGCTAGTTGCATTGCGTGCAGAACTTCGTAAGCGTGGAAAATTTACTAATGAGACTCAGCCCAAAGTAGAGAATCTTCTCGATCTAGTGGCTTTAGGAACTGTTGCTGACGTAGCGCAGCTCGATCGCAATAATCGAGTGCTAGTTTCTAATGGTCTAAAGCGTATTCGTGCTGGGATATCACAGCCAGGCATTCAGGCACTATTTCAAGCTGCAAACCGCGACCCACGCAAAGCCAATACCTTTGATCTAGGCTTTGCTATCGGCCCTAGACTCAATGCTGCTGGTCGTCTAGCAGATATGACCTTGGGCATTCGTTTGCTTATTTCAGATAGCACCGACGAAGCCACGACTTTGGCCCATGAACTTGATCGCATCAATCGCGAACGACGTGTGATTGAAACTGGCATGCAAGAAACTGCTCTCTCCCATCTTGCCGAAGATCAACTTGCAGGCACTATGTCTGAGCGCAATAGCATTTGTATGTGGAACCCAGAGTGGCATCAAGGTGTTGTTGGTATTGTTGCCTCCCGCCTGAAAGAACGATTCAATCGACCCGCAATTGTGTTTGCCCCAGCCGATGGCAGTACCGGTGAAGAGTTACGTGGTTCAGGTCGCTCACTTACCGGCTTTCATCTAAGGGATGCGCTAGATCTGGTTTCAAAGCGTGAGCCTGGACTCATTTTGAAATTTGGTGGCCATGCAATGGCTGCAGGATTAACCATTCGGAAAAGTGATTTTGAGAAGTTTGATACCTGCTTTCAGAAGGTGGCATCTGACTTGCTGACTGATGAGTTACTAGAACGTCGCCATGCTCATGATGGCGCCTTGGAGCTCTCTGAATTTACCCCCGAAATCGGCGACTTACTCGCTGAAGAGATTTGGGGCCAAGGCTTCCCTCAGCCGGTTTTCTATGGAGAATTTGAGATTGCCCAGCAAAGCCTCATGAAAGAAAAGCATTTACGACTGATGGTTCGCCCCATTGGAAGCTCTGAAATCAAGGCAACTGACAAACCAATTACCGCCGTTTGGTTCAACCGCACGCAAAGCCTGCCGGCTAAAGCTAAATTAGCCTACCGCCTAGTTACCGACCGCTATCAGGGACAGGCCCGCATCCAACTCATGATTGAAGCCCATGATGAGGCAGCCACCCCCTGAGGGTAGAGCGCAATAACCCCCTTATAATTAGGGGATGGAAGCTGAACAACTAAATACTATTTCGAATACCTTGTCCGATCTGCTCACCCGTGAGCAAGCTCTTCGGGGGTATCTTTGACTTCGACGTAAAGTCACGTCGCCTTACCGAAGTTAATTCAATTCTGGAAGATCCCACCATCTGGGATGATCAAAAGAAAGCACAAGCGCTGGGCAAAGAAAAGAAATTGCTCGATGGCGTAGTTGCCACCCTTACCGATCTCAATACCAACATCACTAGCGCTCTTGAGCTGTTTGACATGGCCAAGGAAGAAAGTGATTTTGAAACCATCGGTGCTATTGAGCAAGATGTTGAAAACTACAGCAAGATTATCGGTGACCTAGAATTCCGCCGCATGTTTCATAACGAGATGGATTCATGTAATTGTTTTATCGATATTCAAGCTGGTGCAGGTGGTACTGAAGCCTGTGACTGGGCCAGCATGCTCTATCGCCAATATCTCAAGTATTGCGAACGCAAGGGTTACAAAACTGAAATTCTAGAAGAGTCCGATGGCGATGTCGCAGGCATTAAGAGCGCCACCATCAAAGTCGATGGTGAATACGCTTATGGCCATCTGCGTTCAGAAACAGGAGTGCATCGCTTGGTGCGCAAATCTCCTTTTGACTCCTCTAATGGTCGCCATACTTCGTTTGCCTCTATTTATGTTTATCCAGAAATTGACGACTCCATTGAGATTGACGTCAATCCTGCTGACATTCGTACCGATACCTACCGCGCCTCTGGCGCCGGTGGTCAGCACATTAACAAAACCGACTCGGCTGTCCGTTTAACCCATATCCCAACTGGGATAGTGGTGCAATGTCAGAACGACCGAAGTCAACACCGTAACCGTGCTGAAGCGATGAGCATGCTCAAGTCTCGCCTTTACGAGCATGAGATGCAAAAGCGCCGCGCTGAGCAAGACAAATTAGAAGCTAGCAAGACGGATGTAGGTTGGGGTCATCAGATCCGTTCCTATGTTTTGGATCAAAGCCGCATTAAAGACTTACGCACTAACGTCGAAATCTCTAATACCCAAAAAGTACTAGATGGAGATTTGGATGCCTTTATTGAAGCCAGCCTGAAGCAAGGCGTTTAATTAATCACGAATATGAACGATAAAACGAATTTACCCCCTGTCACCGAAGCAGTTGATGAAAATCACATCATTGCAGAGCGCCGTGAAAAGCTTGCCAAACTTCGCGCTGGTGGCGTTGCATTTCCGAATGACTTTGTTCCCACTCATTTAGCAGCTGACCTCCATACTCACTATGACAGCTTAACTAAAGAAGAGTTGGCCGAGAAGAAGGTTCATGTCAAAGTTGCTGGCCGCATGGTGCTTAAGCGCGTGATGGGTAAGGCAAGCTTTGCCACCATTCAAGATCGCAGTGGTCAAATTCAGTTCTATATCAATGATGAGCTAAGTGGCGCTGATGTCCATGGCGCCTTCAAGCATTGGGATATGGGTGATTTCATCTCCGCTGAAGGCAATCTCTTTAAAACTAATAAAGGTGAATTGTCTGTTGAGTGCAGTAATTTACGCCTGCTCAGCAAATCATTACGTCCATTGCCTGACAAGTTCCACGGCTTATCAGATCTTGAGACTAAATATCGCCAGCGTTATGTAGACCTCATTGTTAATCCAGAAAGTCGCAATACTTTTAAGGCGCGTAGCAATGCTATTGCTTCATTACGCCGCCATATGTTGGATGCTGACTTTATGGAAGTAGAGACGCCGATGCTCCACCCAATCCCAGGTGGTGCAGCAGCCAAACCATTTATTACCCATCACAATGCACTCGACATGCAAATGTTCTTGCGTATCGCACCTGAGCTTTACCTCAAGCGTTTAGTCGTTGGTGGTTTTGAGCGTGTCTTTGAAATTAACCGTAACTTCCGCAACGAAGGTGTGAGCCCACGGCACAATCCAGAATTCACCATGATGGAGTTCTATGCGGCCTATACAGACTATCGTTGGTTAATGGATTTCACAGAAGGTTTAATTCGTGCGGCAGCAATGGATGCACAAGGTACTGCTGTATTAACTCACCAAGGTCGTGAGCTTGATCTGAGCAAGCCATTTCAACGCTTGACCATTACTGAGGCCATCCTCAAGCACTGTGGTCAGTCTGGCAAGATTTATGAAGCAGCCCAACTTAAAGATATCGACTTCATTCGCACAGAATTAAAAAAAGGTGGCGAGAATCCAGATGCCCCTACTCTCAAGAATGCAGGTATCGGCGCACTTCAACTTGCACTCTTTGAATTAGTGGCCGAAGAGCACCTTTGGGAGCCAACTTACATCATTGACTACCCAATTGAAGTAAGCCCACTTGCAAGAGAATCCGATACCCGACCAGGCATTACTGAGCGCTTTGAGCTCTTTATTACTGGCCGTGAAATTGCTAACGGATTCTCAGAGTTAAACGATGCCGAAGATCAAGCTAATCGCTTCCGCAAGCAAGTAGAGCAAAAAGAAGCGGGTGACGAAGAGGCGATGTACTTTGATCATGACTTTATCCGCGCCCTCGAGTACGGCATGCCCCCAACTGGTGGTTGCGGTATTGGTATCGATCGTTTGGTGATGTTGCTGACTGATGCGCCAAATATTCGTGATGTGATTCTGTTCCCGCACTTACGTCGTGAAGAAGAGTAATCATTCCCGAAATAAACAAAAGGCACCCTAGGGTGCCTTTTTTATTACCAATCAAGGTAGTCAGTATTGCGTTACGCCGGTAAACCTTTTTCATCAAATACGCCCTCAAATAATGGAGAGCTTAAATAACGTTCAGCAGTATCAGGCAGTACAACCACAATCGTTTTTCCTGCGTATTCAGGCTTTTTGGCCAAACGAACAGCTACTGCAGCTGCAGCGCCACAGGAGATACCTACCAAAATGCCTTCTTCTTTCGCAATACGACGAGCAAATTCAATAGCTTCTTCATTGGAGACTTGCTCTACCTTATCCACTACTGACAAATCTAGGTTATCTGGAATAAATCCAGCGCCAATACCCTGAATCTTATGGGGTGCCGGTTTAATTTCCTCACCATTTAACTTCTGTGTAATCACTGGGCTTGTAGTTGGCTCTACTGCTACCACTTCAATATTTTTCTTTTTAGTATTTTTGATGTAACGACCTACGCCAGTAATCGTTCCGCCAGTACCAACACCAGCAACGAACACATCAATCTTGCCTTCGGTGTCTTCCCAAATTTCTGGGCCAGTCGTCTTCTCATGAATTGCAGGATTCGATGGATTGCTAAATTGCTGCAGTAAGACATATTTAGAGTCAGATGCCGCAATTTCTTTAGCCTTAGCAACAGCGCCATTCATACCTTTTGGACCTTCAGTTAAAACAATTTTCGCACCTAAGGCAGTGAGCAATTTGCGACGCTCCATACTCATCGTTTCTGGCATGGTAAGCGTCAAAGGAATACCGCGCGCTGCTGCCACGAAGGCCAAAGCAATACCAGTATTGCCACTAGTAGGCTCCACAAGTTCTTTGCTAGGACCGAGAAGGCCTTTTTCTTGAGCATCGTTAATCATGGCAACACCTATACGGCACTTAACGGAGTAGGCAGGATTACGACCTTCAATCTTCGCAAGAACAGTCGCTTTAGCGCCATCCGTTACGCGATTCAGTCGAACTAAAGGGGTCTTGCCAATAGTTTGTGAGTTATCTGTGAAGTAAGTCATCAGTATTCCTTATTCCAAAAAATGGGTTTGATAGTGATCTTATGGGTTAAAGCAAGGCTTGTAAAAGATTGGATAGTTATTGGTTAAGTACCAAAAATTCTATGGATCATTCAGTAGGAGATTTTCTGAAGAAAGTGATAAGTAGAACGAGCAGCAATACTGTGAACCAAACTAAAGACCATTCGGGAACTTGCAATCCTAAAATGGCAGGTAGTTTCGCCGAACACAATCCATCCGCTTTGAATAGCCAGGGCAGATTATTGGCCAACCGAAACTGATTAATCCAAGTCTCTAAAGGGTCAATTCCACAAGACTCACTGGGATGAGATAAGAGCAAAACATGGTGACCAGCTACTGCCGCCCCATACCCGGCAGCCAAAATAGCGAAGCCATGAAATAGTTTTCTGAATGGTGAAATGCCGGCAGCCAAAAGACAGAAAAGAGCGATTCCAAGATAACCTACTCTTTGCAAAATACATAAAGGGCATGGCAGAAAACTAACGCCTTGGTACCCCATTTGCTGCAAGATGACGGCAAATAGCACTAGGCTCAAACTGAAAATGGATAGGAATAGGTACTGGGATCTTTTCATCACTAGATGATAGCCAATAGACGGGCAAGCCCCTATAAACCGGGGCTATATTACTAAAAGTCCGATCTATATCACTACAGAGTCCTAATTTTTCGAGTTTTGGCATCAATTTAGAGCTTCAAGAATGGGATAATCATTGTTTTGCTATCTTCTAATTCATACGCATTTATGGCCGCATACAACACCGAAACCGTTCTGTCAGTTCACCACTGGAATGACACTCTTTTCAGCTTTACTACCACCCGCAATAAGGGCTTGCGCTTTCGTAGCGGTCACTTTTTGATGATTGGTCTTGAGGTTGAAGGCAAACCCTTGGTGCGCGCCTATAGCGTTGCCAGTCCAAACTATGAAGAGCATCTCGAGTTCTTGAGCATTAAAGTTCAAGACGGTCCTTTGACTTCACGTTTACAGAAGATTCAAGTTGGCGACCCAATTCTTGTCAGCGAGAAGTCTGTAGGCACTCTAGTGTTAGATGACTTAAATCCGGGCAAGCATCTGTACTTGTTCAGCACCGGGACTGGCCTTGCACCGTTCATGAGCATCATTCGCGATCCAGAAACCTATGAGAAATTTGAGAAGGTTGTTCTCATTCATGGAGTGCGCTTAGTAAGCGAGTTGGCTTATGAGGACTACATTAAAAATGAGCTCACTCAAGATGAATACTTGGGCGAACTGATTCGCGAAAAACTGATCTACTACCCAACCGTGACACGTGAAGCTTTCAAGCATACGGGTCGCCTCACTACTGCAATTGAAACTGGTCAACTTTTCAAAGATATTGGTCTTCCGCCGCTCGATCCAGCAGTAGATCGCGCCATGATTTGCGGTAGCCCCTCCATGCTCAAAGAAACCTCTGAGATGCTCGATGCCAAAGGCTTTAAGGTCTCTCCAAGCCTTGGCCAATTGGGCGACTACGTCTTTGAACGTGCTTTCGTAGAGAAGTAAGGTAAATTCTTTATACCTAAAAGTAATTTAGATATCGCTATATATTCCTTGTGGATATATAGAGCCCTTGGTAAATTCTTCTTAACAAGATATTTACCAAGGAATTTCGATGTCACCCGTACGTGAACATTACAACCCTGTTATCACCCAACTATTACGCGAACATGACCGCCTCCCCCATGAGAAGGTAGCTGAGCGCAAAAGTTTTCAACGTCAAATTCTGTTCCTCATGAATGCCATCAAGCTCGAAGAGTTTGAACAGTCTTTTGCTTAGGCAAAAAAGGAACCAATAAATGCTGCAATTTTTCTTAGATTCTTCTCACTTCATTATTTCTGGTGCGCTAGTAGGCTTACTAGTGGGCATGACTGGCGTTGGTGGTGGCTCACTAATGACCCCATTGCTAACCATTATTTTTGGTGTCGCCCCCACCACGGCGGTTGGAACCGATCTAGCATTTGCAGCAATTACCAAAGGCTTTGGTACTGCAGCACATAGACTTCATGGTAATGTGCGTTGGGATATTGTTCGCCTACTTTGTATTGGCAGCATTACTACTGCTATTATTTCCATCTTGGCACTAAAAATCATTGGCCCCGTTTCTAAAAACTTCAATCACTTCATCAGCCTCTCTATCGGCATCTCAGTCCTTTTAACAGCGGTATCCCTTATCTTTAGAGCAAAACTTTTGAAATGGGTTCAAGATAATCCAACATTCTTACCTGCTGGGTCACGTCTTAAACTAGCAACCATAGTTGTTGGCGCAGTCATTGGGGTATTGGTCACCATCTCCTCTATTGGAGCTGGTGCTATTGGCGCAACACTCATCCTTTTACTGTATCCACACCTTAAGCCTTCAGAAGTCGCAGGAACAGATATTGCATATGCAGTGCCGCTCACGGCTTTAGCTGGCATTGGTCACTGGTGGCTTGGAAACGTTCATTTTGACCTGCTCTTTGGGCTTTTGATTGGATCGGTTCCAGCGATCTGGTTGGGCGCAAAACTATCCAGCATATTGTCAGAGCGCATTACCAGAGCAACGCTTGCAGCCACACTGTTTTTGGTGGGCATTAAATTAGTTTGTTCATGATTGCTCCAGAATTTTGGGTGATCCCAACAAGCACCCTTATACCAGCTGAGCTTGCTGAAAAGTCCGCTGTTTTAAAGCAGCGCTTGGCTAATATTTCCAAGTGCTTTTCTGACGTTCGCTTTGCAACTAGCTTAGCGGCAGAAGACATGGTGATTACCGATGCTATCGCTAAGGCTGGCGCAAAGATTAAGTTATTTACATTAGCGACTGGACGTCTGCATCAAGAAACCGTAGCCATGGTCAAAACAACTGAAGATCATTACGGCGTATCTATTCAAAAAGTCTATCCGCAAGATAGTGACGTTCAAGCGTTTATTGATCAATATGGCATGAATGGCTTTTACGACAGTGAAGAGCCAAAGAAAGCTTGCTGTGGGGCGCGCAAGATCAAACCCCTCAATGCTGCACTGCTTGGTGCTGATGCCTGGATCACTGGCCAGCGACGCGAGCAATCAACTACTCGTACTGAGCTTAATTTGGAGGAACTTGATGATGCACGGGGCATCTCAAAATTCAATCCTTTGTTTGATTGGAGTGAAGCGGATATCTGGGCTTATATCAAACAAGAAAACGTTCCTATTCACCCGCTACACCTGAAGGGCTACCCCAGCATTGGCTGTGAACCCTGCACCCGTCAGGTTAAGAAGGGTGAAGACATACGGGCTGGTCGCTGGTGGTGGCTACAAAGTGATAGCAAAGAATGTGGCTTACACGTCAATAAATAACCAATCGTCAAAACTTACTAGAAACAACTTATAGAATGTCAGAACAAAAATTACTTGACGATCACCTAGATTGGCTTGAGGCCGAATCGATCTACATCATCCGCGAAGTGGTAGCGCAGTGCTCCAATCCAGCCATGCTGTTCTCTGGTGGCAAGGACTCCATCGTGATGTTTCACTTAGCACGTAAGGCATTCCAATTCGGTGATCGCCCAGTGAAATTGCCTTTCCCAATTTTGCATATTGATACAGGACATAACTACCCAGAAGTGATCGCCTATCGTGATGCTGTAGTGCAAAAGACTGGTGTCAAGCTGATTGTGGGTCACGTTGAAGACTCCATCAAAAATGGTACTGTACGTTTACGTAAGGAAACGGATTCTCGCAATGCTGCCCAAGCAGTGACTTTGCTCGAGGCAATTGCGGAGTATGAATTCGATGCCCTCATGGGCGGCGCCCGCCGCGACGAAGAAAAAGCTCGCGCTAAGGAGCGTATATTTTCTTTCCGTGATGAATTCGGTCAATGGGATCCCAAAGCACAACGTCCTGAGCTTTGGAAGCTCTACAACGCACGAATCGCTAAAGGCGAAAATATGCGTGTTTTCCCAATCTCGAACTGGACTGAACTCGATATTTGGCAATACATTGCTCGCGAGAAACTAGAACTTCCAAGCATCTACTACACACACCAGCGTGAAGTAGTGAAGAAAAATAATTTATTAGTTCCAGTGACTAACGTCACACCAAAATCGGCTGATGATATTAGCGAGGTCCTGAGCGTACGTTTTCGCACTGTTGGTGATATCAGTTGTACCTGCCCAGTTCTCAGTACTGCAGCAACTCCATTAGAAATCATTGCTGAAACTGCTATTTCTGAAATTACTGAGCGTGGCGCTACTCGCATGGATGATCAAACCAATGAGGCCTCTATGGAGCGCCGTAAGAAAGAAGGTTACTTCTGATGACTACTAATCAAAATCAAAACGTCGTTCGCTTCATTACTGCAGGTAGCGTAGATGATGGCAAGAGTACTTTAATTGGGCGCTTGCTCTATGACACCAAGTCTATTTTGGTAGATCAATTGGAGTCACTCTCAAAGACCAAGCATGCTCGCGTTACCTCCTCTGATGCAGGTGTGGATTTAGCCCTCCTCACCGATGGCTTGGAGGCAGAGCGTGAGCAAGGCATCACGATTGATGTTGCCTATCGTTACTTCTCTACCCCAAAGCGTAAATTTATTGTTGCTGATGCCCCGGGCCATGAGCAATATACCCGCAACTTGGTTACTGGCGCCTCTCAATCGGATGTCGCCGTGATCTTGGTTGATGCAACCCGCGTTGATCTCGGCACTACTCCTGCAACTTTGCTAGCGCAAACGAAACGTCACGCCGCCATTGTGCATTTATTAGGCTTACGTCATGTAGTGTTTGCCGTTAACAAGATGGACTTATATGAGTTTGATGAGAAAGTTTTCAATACCATCAAGACTGCTATTGAGGATCTCACCCAAAAGATTGGCCTACCTCAGCCAACTTTGATTCCGATCTCTGCATTGCTTGGCGCTAACGTGGTTACTGCAAGCAAAAATACTCCTTGGTATAAAGGCCCTACTCTCCTAGAGTGGCTAGAGGGTTTAGACACTAGCCCAGAGTCAGAAAAACTGTCACTACGATTCCCCGTTCAATATGTGGCTCGCCAAGATGGCAGCGCTTCTGATGACTTCCGTGGCTACCTTGGAGAAATCGAGTCAGGCAGTATTCGCAAGGGACAAAAGATTAAGGTTTTGCCAGGCGGCTATGAGGCAACTATTGCTGAGATTTATTTGGGCAATCGCTCCAGCAGCAAGCAAACCAACGGCAATAATGCCGTAGATTCTGCGCAAACTGGTCAAGCTGTTGCGATCCAATTATCTGAAGACATTGATGTTTCACGCGGCTCTTTATTTATTAGCGCTGAAGATAGTCATCCACCAGTATTGAGCAAACAACTTTCTGCTGATTTATGCTGGTTAGATAGCGAACCACTCTCATTGAGTCGTAAATATGCTTTGCGACACACTACCAATACTGTTGGCGCAAAAGTGAAGGGTATTCAACAAGTGCTAGATGTGCAGACATTGTCTCAGGCAAGTGATGTGCATGGACTGTCTACCAATGAGATCGGCCGAGTAGACTTTATTTTGCAAAAGCCGATTGTTGCTGACTTGTTTGATCAATCTCAGCGCACTGGTGCCTTTATCTTGATCGATGAGGCCACAAATCATACGGTCGCTGCAGGCATGATTCGTGAGGCAATAGCGCAGTAAATATTGATCTAGCATCACACAAAAAAGCCTCGTACTGCGAGGCTTTTTCTTTATCAGATGGTAAAAGAAAAGCCACCCCGAAGGATGGCTTAAAAGATTTTTTGGAGGCACTATCTAAAGAATGAACAACAACTTCTAGCCCCACCAGAAACCTCTCTTTATTAGATGCGCATGATTCTAAGCATGAATGCAATATTTTGGTGCATTAATGATTTTCTTTGGCATGGTTGATTGAATATTTAGGAATCTCAATCACCAAATCTTCTTTAGCAACAATGGCCTGACAAGACAAACGCGATTGCGGGTTTAAGCCCCATGCGCGATCAAGCATATCCTCCTCATTCTCATCAGGAGGATTTAGGCTTTGAGAGCCCTCTTTCACAATCACGTGACAAGTAGTGCAGGCACAAACCATGTCACAAGCATGCTCAATCGGAATATTATTCTCGAGCAAAGCTTCACAAATTGAAGTGCCTGGGGCAACTTCAACAACTGCACCTTCAGGACAGTATTCACTATGCGGTAGTACAACGATTTGAGTCATATTTCTTTTCTACTTATATTGAATTTGTTTTTTACTTAAATTTCCGCAACATTTTTACCAGACAGAGCCCTCTGAATGCTGGCATTCATGCGCTTTTGTGCAAAGTCATCCGTAGCCTTGGTGGCGTGATCTACTGCCTTACGAACAATCGCACTATCGGTTTCTTCATTTAAAATCTTTTGCAAGGCTGCCATCTCCTGGTCAACTGCTTGCTGTTCTTCTGGATTCAATAAAGAGCGATCACTTGCAAGGGCGGTTTGAACAGCATCGAGCAAACGCTGGGCATTTACCTGCTCTTCGCGCAATGACCTAGAAAGTAAATCTTCTTTTGCTGAGGCAAAGCCATCTTGCAACATGCGCGTAATTTCTGCATCAGTTAAACCATAAGAAGGCTTGATGTCTATAGAAGCTTTCACGCCAGAGCCTTGCTCAGTAGCACTCACAGATAGCAATCCATCTGCGTCCACCTGAAAGGTCACTCGAATACGCGCTGCACCTGCAGCCATTGCTGGGATGCCACGTAACTCAAACTTACCTAATGAGCGACAGTCTTGTGCAAGCTCACGCTCGCCCTGTACCACCTGAATAGCCAGAGCAGTCTGACCATCCTTAAAGGTTGTGAAGTCTTGTGCTCTAGCCACTGGAATCGGCGTATTACGCGGAATGATTTTTTCCACCAAACCACCCATCATTTCAATACCAAGCGATAGAGGAATGACGTCCAGCAAGAGCCACTCATCATCTTTACTTTGATTGCCTGCTAATAAGTCAGCCTGCATTGCTGCGCCCAATGCAACTACTTGATCGGGGTTGAGATTATTCAATGGTTGCGTACCAAATAATTCACCTACAGCACGTTGCACATTCGGCATACGGGTTGAGCCACCAACCATCACTACGCCTTTAACGTCTTCAGCCTTTAGGCCTGCATCACGCAAAGCTTTTTTACAAGCCATCAGGGTCTTAGTTACTAGATTTTGAGTAATCTCAAAGAGCTGCGCCTGACTAACTCCCACATTCACTACCGTACCATCTGCAAGAGTCTCATGTACTCGTGCTAGAGGGTTATGACTTAACAACTCCTTGGCATGCTTACAAGCCTGCAAGAGTGTTCGATGATCATGAATCGATAGCGGCGGAAGCTTAGCTTGCTCAATCACCCAGCAATACAAACGATGGTCAAAGTCATCACCGCCCAGTGCAGAATCCCCGCCAGTAGACAGTACTTCAAAGACACCACGACTCATACGAAGTATGGAGATATCAAAAGTACCGCCGCCTAAGTCATAGACTGCATAGATACCTTCAGTGGCGTTATCCAATCCGTAAGCAATTGCAGCAGCAGTGGGCTCATTCAATAAACGTAAAACTTCAATACCAGCCAACTTAGCAGCATCTTTAGTTGCCTGACGCTGCGCGTCATCAAAGTATGCGGGGACAGTAATTACAGCGCCAACAATGTCTTCAGACACAGAATCTTCAGCCAGTTGACGTAAACGCGCCAAGATTTCTGCTGAAACTTCGATTGGACTCTTATCACCTGCAACCGTTCTTAGCTTCAGCATCCCAGGCTGGTCAACAAAGTCGTATGGGGCACTTTCAATATTCTCGACATCGAGCAAGCCACGGCCCATGAAACGCTTAACGGAAACAATGGTGTTCTTTGGGTCAATCACGGCACTCTCAAGCGCCTCAAAGCCGGCTTGCGTTCTGCCATTTGGCAAATAGCGAATGACTGAAGGAAGCAGCACGCGCCCTTGCGCATCCGCTAGGACCTTTGGCAACGCATCACGCACAATCGCTACTAAAGAATTGGTGGTTCCCAGGTCAATACCAACAGCAATGCGGCGTTGATGGGGCGCAAGTGATTTGCCGGGTTCGGAGATTTGTAATAAGGCCATAGGTAATGAGTTTAGCTTGAGTGAGGGCTAGATTAAGGCTGCAATAGTGTCATCAAGCTCAACGGCAAACTTATCGATAAACAGTAAACCGCGAAGTAGCTCTGCGGCACGCGCATAGTTCTTGGCACCATCAATGGCTTGAGCAATTTCTGCAAGTGTTTCCTGCTTAGATTCTTCCACTTCAGTCATCAAAGCATCTAATGCAGGTAAATTTTCTGCTTGCTCATCCAAGCTTTCACGCCAGTCCATCTGCCTCATCAGAAAAGCAGCAGGCATCGCCGTGTTGGTTTCCAACTTGGCATCAACACCATGGAGTTGGCAAATATAAAGACCGCGCTGAATCGGGCTCTTCAAGGTCTGCAAAGCAGTATTAGCTAGGGTTGCCATTTGCATAGCAAGGCGTTGCTCAGCGTCGCTCCCGCGCGCATGGCGGTCAGGGTGTACTTCCTTTTGAATGGCAAGGTAGGCCTGCTCTAGAGCAGGCAAATCGATATTGAATTGCTGATTTAATCCAAAGAAGCGAAAGTAATCGTCAGACGCGGAAGGATTCGCCACAACCACACTCATCTTTTACGTTTGGATTTTGGAACTTAAACCCTTCGTTCAAACCCTCGCGCACAAAGTCTAGCTCCGTACCATCTAAGTAGGCCAAACTTTTTGGATCTATGAATACCTTAATGCCATTGGACTCAAAGACTTGGTCTTCGGCTGCAGGCTCATCAACATACTCCAGCTGATAAGCTAAACCAGAACAACCTGTTGTACGTACACCCAAGCGCAAGCCACAACCTTTACCGCGCTTTTCTAGGTTGCGGTTTACGTGTGCAGCTGCTTTGTCGGTTAAGGTAATTGCCATAGTTTTGACTTCGTATTTTTTCGTTCTTTATTTCAGCTTTTATTTCGCTGGGTGCTTCTCTTTGTAATCCGCTACCGCTGCCTTGATAGCATCTTCAGCCAAGATGGAGCAGTGAATTTTTACAGGGGGCAAAGCCAACTCTTCAGCGATGAGCGAATTCTTAATCTCAAGCGCTTGGTCCAAAGTCTTACCCTTAACCCACTCCGTTACCAGAGAAGATGAGGCGATCGCAGAGCCACAGCCATAAGTCTTGAACTTTGCGTCTTCGATTACGCCCTGATCATTCACGCGAATTTGCAACTTCATTACGTCGCCACAAGCAGGTGCGCCAACCATACCCGTACCTACAGTGTCATCACCCTTCTCGAATGAACCAACGTTGCGGGGATTTTCGTAGTGGTCAATGACCTTATCGCTATATGCCATGGTATTTCCTCTTTAATTTCTATGTATTAGTTTTAGTGTGCAGCCCATTGAATCGTGCTGATGTCGATTCCATCTTTGTACATTTCCCAGAGCGGAGATAGCTCACGCAACTTGGCAATCTTTTCTTTTACTAACTTGATAGTGAAATCCACTTCTTCTTCAGTCGTGAAGCGACCCAAGGTAAAGCGAATCGAGCTATGCGCCAACTCATCATTGCGACCCAAGGCACGCAAAACATAAGAAGGCTCTAAAGATGCAGAGGTGCAAGCTGAACCAGAGGAGATCGCTAAATCTTTGAGGGCCATCAACATGGATTCGCCTTCAACATAGTTAAAGCTGATGTTCAGGTTGTGTGGAACACGATCATCCATATCACCATTGACATAGACCTCTTCAATATCTTTTAAGCCGTTGAGCAAGCGGTCACGCAACCGACGAATACGCGCATTCTCTTCGACCATCTCAACACGGGCAATCCGGAATGCCTCACCCATACCTACGATCTGATGAACCGCAAGAGTTCCTGAACGCATACCGCGCTCATGACCACCGCCATGAATCTGTGCCTCAATACGAATACGGGGCTTACGACGCACAAACAAAGCGCCAATACCTTTAGGGCCATAAGTCTTATGCGCAGAAAAACTCATCAAATCGACTTTGATCTTTTCGAGATCAATCTCTACCTTGCCGGTTGCCTGAGCTGCATCCACATGCAAAATCACACCGCGCGAACGGCATAAGTCACCAATTGCAGGAATGTCCTGAACTACGCCTATTTCATTATTGACATACATCACTGAAGCCAAAATCGTGCCAGGCTTCATCGCAGCTTCAAGCTGTGCAAAATCAATCAAACCATTCGGCAGCACATCCAAATAAGTAACTTCGTAACCTTCGCGCTCAAGCTCACGGCAAGTATCTAAGGTGGCTTTATGCTCGGTCTTCACAGTAATGATGTGATTGCCACGATCTTTGTAGAAATGCGCAGCACCTTTCAAAGCCAAATTAATACTTTCAGTAGCGCCACTAGTAAATACGATCTCTCTTGGATCGGCATGCACTAATTGAGCAACCTCAGAACGCGCCCACTCAACCGCCTCTTCTGCGGCCCAGCCATACGCATGGCTACGTGAAGCGGCATTACCAAACTGCTCACGCAAGTAAGGCAACATTTTGTCAACCACGCGAGGATCAATCGGCGTGGTAGATGAGTAGTCCATATACACAGGAAAGTGTTCAGGGCTAAACATTGGAACCGGTTGTTGCGGTAATGCTTGTGGTGCGTTCATGATGTACTTATTTATAGGTAATGTGGTTATTAACTCTGTCGCGCCAAATTGAATACTGAATTAATTAATGGCGCTTTAGGGGGTACTTCTTTTTTGGCTGCAAGGGCTGGGGCAGGTTTATCTGCCTTAGTGCTTTCAACCTTAATTTTCTTTTGTCGCATGTCTTGAATGACAATACCGCGACCTTCTTGTTGCTGAACTAAATCTTTTAAGCTCACTGAACTGAGGTACTCAACCATTTTGGAGTTGAGATTACTCCAGAGATCATGAGTCATACAGCGACCCTGATTTTCTTCATCGGTATGGCAGTTGCCCTTGCCGCCACATTGAGTCGCATCGAGAGGCTCATCGACTGCGACAATGATGTCAGCAACGCTCACTTCAGAGGATGGTCGCGCCAGGGTGTATCCACCGCCAGGTCCACGAGTACTCTCCACGATATTGAAACGGCGTAATTTGCCGAACAATTGCTCGAGGTAAGAGAGGGAAATTTTTTGTCTTTGGCTAATTCCGGCCAAAGTTACAGGACCATGCGTTTCACGCAGGGCTAAATCAATCATTGCGGTTACTGCAAAACGACCTTTGGTTGTAAGTCTCATATGTCACCTTGGTAATGGATTGTTATGGACAGCTAACAGTCGGGCGGGTAATACCCAACCATTCCACTCAACTTTACCATATTCCCCAGCAAATTGCTCGGGAATTATCCCAAAAAACCGCGTTGTAAGTCAGGAATTAACTGTTTGAGCCCCTAGACGGAGTCCCTAGACCTAGCCCCAAAAGCCATTTCTTTCACTTTAGTAAGCCTATCCCGGGTACTAGCAGCCTTTTCAAACTCCAAATTTTTGGCTTCAGCATTCATTTGCTTCTCCAGACGTTTGATTTCAGATGCCAGGTCCTTCTCGCCCATATCCTCATAGTGAGCCCGCTCCTGCTCAATCTCCATCTCCTGACGCTTCTCTTTGACGTCATAGACGCCATCAATAATGTCCTTGATGCGCTTTTTAACCCCCTTAGGCTCAATCCCATGGAGTTTATTGAAGGCTACCTGCTTAGTTCTGCGTCTTTCAGTCTCCCCCATTGCGCGCTTCATGGAGTCCGTGATTCGATCGGCATACAAAATGGCTTTACCGCGCACGTTTCGAGCGGCACGACCAATGGTTTGAATCAAGCTTCGTTCTGAACGCAAGAAGCCCTCTTTGTCAGCATCCAAAATTGCCACTAAAGAAACTTCAGGAATATCCAAACCTTCACGCAATAAATTAATGCCAACCAATACATCGAAGACGCCCAAACGTAAGTCACGCAATATTTCTACACGCTCTACTGTATCGATATCTGAGTGAACATAGCGTACCTTGACACCATTATCAGAAAGATAGTCTGTTAATTGCTCAGCCATGCGTTTGGTCAATACAGTTACCAGAACGCGCTCATGTACTTTGACACGCGCATGAATTTGATCTAACAAGTCATCTACCTGTGTGCTAGCTGGTAAAACTTCAATCTCGGGGTCCACCAATCCAGTAGGTCTTGCAACCTGCTCAACCACTTGACCTTGATGCTCTTTCTCATAATCGGCAGGAGTTGCCGAAACAAAAATAGTTTGACGCATCTTAGTTTCAAACTCAGTAAATTTGAGCGGACGATTATCCATCGCTGAAGGCAAGCGAAAACCAAATTCCACCAAAGTATGTTTACGAGATTTATCTCCGTTGTACATGGCATTGAGCTGGCCAATCAGGACGTGGCTCTCGTCCAGGAACATGAGGGCATCATTGGGCAGGTAGTCCACCAGTGTAGGTGGTGCCTCGCCTGGAGCGGCGCCAGACAGGTGGCGAGAATAGTTCTCAATGCCTTTACAGAAACCTAATTCATTGAGCATCTCTAAATCAAAACGCGTGCGTTGCTCGAGACGTTGCGCCTCAACCAGCTTGCCATCTTTAACAAACTCATCCAAACGAGTGCGCAACTCTGTCTTAATCGTTTCAATTGCTTTCAGAACGGTATCGCGTGGCGTAACGTAATGCGAACTTGGATAAACAGTAAAGCGTGGAATCTTCTGACGTATTTTTCCAGTTAGTGGATCAAAGAATTGCAAGCTCTCAATCACATCATCAAATAGTTCAACGCGTACTGCTAACTCGTTGTGCTCAGCAGGGAAAATATCAATCGTGTCGCCACGCACCCTGAATACACCACGCTTGAAGTCCGTTTCATTGCGGTCATACTGCATCGCAATGAGGCGCATCAATATATCGCGCTGGCTCATCTTGTCACCCGGACGTAATGTCATCACCATGCTGTGATAGTCGCCTGGATTACCAATGCCGTAAATTGCCGATACGGTAGCAACAATGATGACGTCACGACGCTCTAACAAACTCTTTGTTGCGGACAAACGCATCTGTTCGATGTGCTCATTAATGGAAGAATCTTTTTCAATAAAGAGGTCACGCTGAGGAACATAGGCCTCAGGCTGGTAATAGTCGTAGTAGCTGACGAAGTACTCAACCGCGTTTTTCGGGAAAAACTCCCTAAATTCGCTATAAAGCTGAGCCGCTAAGGTCTTATTGGGGGCAAAAATGATGGCTGGACGACCTGTTCTAGCAATGACATTGGCCATTGTGAAGGTCTTTCCAGACCCAGTTACCCCCAATAGAGTCTGAAAGGTAAGCCCATCCTCAATACCCTCAACCAGGGCATCAATCGCCTGGGGTTGGTCTCCAGCGGGAGCAAAGGGCTGATAGAGGAAATAAGGGGAGTCCGGGAAGGTGACAAACTTGGCCGGATCGAGGTCGTGGCCAGCTTCGCCCAACGGATCTGCCGCAGGGCTTTTATTTACCACTTTTACTTCAGAATTTGGACCAGTTTTAGGCAACTTAGGGGGCATCTCGGCTATCATTTCACCTGTGAGACTTCTTCACAGAGAATTTTGTACAAACAATGATTTTGCCGTTTTTCTTAGGAAATAGTTGATTCTGGCCTCAAAAACCGACAATTAAACTGAATCTAACGTCAATTACAAACAAAACCGTCCCTAATTACCCCCTAACCAACACTTTCGACCTCAAATGACCCTGTTTGCCTCAGTTCAATTAGCCCCTAAAGATCCTATTTTTGGCCTCACAGAAGCCTACGTTGCAGACCAGCGCGCTGACAAAGTGAATTTAGGTGTTGGCGTGTATTACACAGACGAAGGCAAGGTACCACTTCTCAAAGCGGTCATGAAAGCAGAAGAGGCAATTGTTGCAAAGCACTCCCCTCGTAGCTACATCCCCATTGAAGGTCCAAACCCATACAACAGTGCAGTACAAAATTTATTGTTTGGTGCCGACTCTGCACTCATTAAAGATGGCCGCGTTGTAACAGCTGAGTGCCTTGGTGGAACAGGTGCATTGCGCGTTGGCGCTGACTTTATTAAACGCCTGAACTTAAACGCACCATGTGCCATTAGCAATCCTACTTGGGAGAACCACCGTGGCATTTTTGAATCCGCTGGCTTTGAAGTGGTTGAGTACACCTACTTCGACGGTAAAACACGCGGCGTAGATTTTGATGGCATGGTCAAGTCTTTAGAGTCTTTCCCAAAGAACACCACAGTGTTGTTGCATGCTTGCTGCCACAACCCAACTGGTGCAGATATTACTGAAGCGCAATGGCGCCAAGTAATTGATATCTGCAAGAACAAAGGTCTGATCCCCTTCTTGGATATGGCTTACCAAGGGTTTGCTGATGGAATTGAGCAGGACGGTATTGCGGTCCGCCTCTTTGCAGCTTCAGGCATGTCTTTCTTTGTATCAAGCTCTTTTTCCAAATCATTCTCACTCTATGGTGAGCGTGTTGGCGCCTTGTCTATCGTTACACAAGACAAAGATGAATCTACTCGCGTGCTCTCACAATTGAAGCGCGTAATTCGCACAAACTATTCGAACCCTCCAACTCACGGCGCTGCAATTGCTGCTGCTGTTTTGAATTCACCAGAATTGCGTAAGCTCTGGGAAGATGAGTTGGCTGAAATGCGCGATCGCATTAAAGCGATGCGTCAAGGTCTCGTTCAAACACTCGCTGCTGCTGGTGTAAAGCAAGATTTCGCTTTTATCGAGAAGCAACGTGGAATGTTTTCTTACTCAGGCTTGACGGCTGAGCAAGTTGAGCGCTTACAGAAAGAAGATGGCATTTACGCCCTTTCTACTGGACGCATTTGTGTTGCAGCCCTCAATACCAAAAATATTGATAAAGTGGCCAAAGCAATCGCCCGCGTATTGGCTTAATTAAAGCGTAATAAGCGGATACACTGAATTACCGGAGGTACCATGCTATATCAGTTACATGAATTTCAAAAAGCCCTACTTCAACCAGTTAGCTCATGGGCACGCGCTGCTTCTGAAGCATTTATTAACGCTTCTAATCCCGCGTCTAAAGTTCCGGGGTCAGATCGATTGGCTGCCAGCTACGAACTCCTCTATCGCTTAGGCAAGGATTACAAAAAACCGGAATTTGGTATTCGCTCTGTTAAAGCACATGGTCACGAAGTTGCGATTCATGAAAGAACAGTCGTCTCAAAGCCTTTCTGCAACCTGATTCGTTTTAAGCGCTTTTCTGATGATGTAGAAACCATCAAGAGCCTCAAAGAAGATCCATCTGTATTAGTGGTCGCTCCAATGTCTGGACACCATGCCACTTTATTGCGCGATACCGTACGCACCCTCTTGCAAGACCACAAGGTTTACATCACCGATTGGATCGATGCTCGCTTAGTTCCAGTAGAAGATGGTGAGTTTGGCCTTGATGACTATGTTCATTACGTTCAAGAATTCATTCGCACCATTGGCGCAAAAGATTTACATGTGATTTCAGTTTGCCAACCCACCGTTCCAACATTAGGTGCAATCTCATTGATGGCATCAGCTGGTGAAGCCACTCCAGCCTCCATGATCATGATGGGTGGCCCCATTGATGCACGCAAATCACCGACTGCAGTAAATAACCTAGCCGATCAAAAGTCTTTTGAGTGGTTTGAGAGTCACGTGATTTATAACGTGCCGCCTAACTATCCAGGCGCAGGTCGTCGTGTATATCCAGGCTTCTTGCAGCACACTGGCTTTATTGCCATGAACCCGCAAAACCATTTGCAATCTCATTGGGATTACTTCCAAAACTTAGTGCGCGGCGATGAGCAGGATGCTGAATCACATATCCGCTTCTATGATGAGTACAACGCGGTATTGGATTTGGATTCTAAGTTCTACTTAGACACCATCAAGACTGTTTTCCAAGACTATTCATTGCCAAACGGCACTTGGAAAGTTGCTGGTGAACTCGTAAAACCACAAGACATTAAAAAGACTGCTCTACTCACCATTGAAGGTGAGTTGGACGACATTTCTGGAAGTGGTCAAACACGCTCAGCACACGGTTTGTGCGCCGGCATTTCAAAAGAGAACAAAGATCACTACGAAGTTGCTGGTGCTGGTCACTACGGTATCTTTGCTGGTCGTCGTTGGCGCGAGAAGGTGTATCCAAAGATTAAAACGTTTATTCGTGAACATCAAAATACGAAAAAAACAGCTACTCGGACTACTAAGTCTGCATAAATTAAGGGCTCTTCGGAGCCTTTAATTTTAAGAAGCTATCTAGAAGTAATTTTTATGAGCCAGACGAGTAACCTCATCGAACAACTTGAGGACATTCTTCCGCAAACGCAATGTACTAAATGCGGCTACCCAGATTGCCGTGGATACGCAGAGGCAATGGCCTCTGGTGATGCACTACCCAATCGATGCCCACCCGGTGGCATAGAAGGCATTCAGCGTCTGAGTAAGGTGCTTATACCTATTTACCCACAAGATGCCTTTGATCTCCATTCAACCATTGATCCAGACTGCGGAGTTGAACGCCCTAGGCCGGTTGCTTTTATAGATCCACAAAAGTGTATTGGCTGCACCCTATGTATTCAGGCGTGTCCTGTTGATGCGATCGTTGGTGCATCCAAACAGATGCATGTGGTGCTGGCTGAGTGGTGTACGGGTTGCGACCTCTGCATTCCACCGTGCCCAGTCGATTGCATCAGCATGATTGATGTCACTGAAAGTAAAACCGGCTGGGAAGCTTGGTCTCAGGAGTTAGCTAATGCTTCTCGTCAGCGTTATCACGATCGCGAACAACGTCTTGATAGAGAGCAAAAAGATAATGATGATCGCTTGGCAAAAAAGGCTGCGGCAAAATTATCCATGGTTAATGCAGAAATTTCTTCCTCTGCCGATGAATTAAAAGAGCAAGAACGCAAACGCGCCATTATTGCTGCAGCCATCGCAAGAGCCCAACTAAAGAAATGATGAATCCAGAAAAGCGTCGTGCTTTTTTCGAGCAGCTTAAAGCCAATAACCCTAAGCCAGAAACTGAACTGGAATATAGCTCGCCATTTGAGTTATTAATTGCAGTACTACTATCCGCACAAGCGACTGATATTTCTGTAAACAAGGGTACACGCGAGCTCTATAAGGTTGCAAATACCCCGCAAGCCCTGCTGGACTTAGGTGAGAAAGGCGTTAGACCCTATATTCAGCATATTGGCTTATTCAACTCCAAAGGCAAGCATATTCAGGAGACCTGTCGACTACTCCTGGAAAAACATGGTGGTGAAGTTCCTCAAACCCGTGAAGAATTAGAAGCTCTTCCAGGTGTTGGCAGAAAAACAGCTAACGTCATCCTCAATACCGCTTTTGGAAAAATTGCCATGGCTGTTGATACTCACATTTTTAGAGTGTCTAACAGAACTGGCCTAGCGCCAGGCAAGGATGTTCTCAAAGTGGAGCAGCAATTGCTTAAGCGTGTACCCAAGGAATATTTATTAGACGCACATCATTGGCTTATTTTGCATGGTCGATATACCTGTAAGGCGCGCAACCCGGATTGTGCACAATGCATAGTAGAACCACTATGCGGCTTTAAACAAAAAACTGGCAAAGGAAAAGTTCGTGGCGATATTTAATCCAACTCGTGAAGAAGTGCGGCGTTTTTTCTGTGATACCTGGAAAAAGAAGACCGAGAATCACATTCTTGATCCGATGGAGACACTCGCAAGCGATTGGATGGTTGAGCATCCTGAATATCACGACCTACTAGCGGACCCAGAGGGTGCTCTAGGACAGGACTACACACCAGAGCGCGGCGAGACTAATCCATTCCTACATTTATCAATGCATTTGTCGATCAGCGAGCAGATCTCTATTAATCAACCTCCTGGCATTAAAGAGATTGCAGACAAGCTGTCACAAAAACTAGGTTCAATGCATGAAGCACAACATGTCATCATGGAATGCTTAGGCCAAGTTATGTGGGAAGCACAGCGTGAGGGACAAGCACTCAATCCAGAGAAGTATCTCGAAGCCCTCAAGAAATTGGTTTAATCCTCTTTCATATTGGCGCGTTTCACTATAGGCTCCAGCCTTGTCTTTTCATCCGCCAAAAATTTAGTAAACGAAGCCCTTGTTCCTGGTGATGGCTCAATGCCCTGCGGAGTCAAACGACTTTGTACTGCAGCAGTTTTTAGCCCTGCATTGATTGCTTGATTCATTTTCTCCAATATGGCATCTGGCGTACCTTTAGGGGCAAAAACACCGGCCCAGTGGCCTATGAAAACTTCAGGATATCCCTGCTCCTTCGTTGTTGGAACATCAGGTAGAGCAGTAATTCTTTTATTCCAGGTGGAGGCAATTGCTTTTAATTTGCCGCCCTGAATCTGCGGAATTACTACAACGCTGGCCTCTGAGGTTGCATCAACTTGATTAGAGATAACAGCTACCATTCCTTCGGAACCACTCTTGTAAGGAATGATTTCATACTTGCCGCCACCCTTCACCTTCAACATTTCGGCGACAAAGTGTGGAGTACTTCCAGTACCGGCAGTAGAAAAGTTTAGGCCTTTTGGGTCTTTCGCCAACACCAGCAGATCTTTCATATTATTAATTTTTGAATCTGCCGAGACAACAATAATGGATGGGCTTATAGCAAGCATTCCAACCGGTACTAAATCCCCTTCCTTATACGGCATGGATGACTTAATCATTGGGTTGGTCACGATTCCGCCGGCACTAACAAAGAAGGTGTAACCATCTGGCGCGCTCTTTGCTACAAAGTCTGCACCCAATACAGAGCCAGCCCCTGGCTTATTCTCAACAATGATGGGTTGACCCAATTGCTTTGAAGCCGCTTCAGCAACCACTCTTGCAACCGTATCGTTAGCACCACCAGGACCAAACCCAACAACAAATTTAATTGGGTGATTAGGCCAAGGATCAGCAGCAAATGCCGAGTTAAGACCTAAAAAGGGAAGGGCAACCAGAACAACACTCGAAAAAAACTTCATTTTATTTTCCTATTTATCCTACCAAGGTAATGTCGGCAATACCGGCTTCAATCCTGCCTTTTGAATGGTTGGCGCTGCCTTTGTTGATGCTAAGAACATAATTAAATCTTTTGACGCATGTACATTTTGGGTGTTACTCGTAATGCCTGCAGAAAATAATACTGTCTTTTGCGCTTCTTGCGGCAGCTCACCAATAAAGGTTACGCCAGGAATCGGAAGCAGCTCACTTACTTGCTGAAAGCCCAAGTCTGCATCTCCTCTAGCTACAACTGAAGCAACTCTTTCGCTATATATTTTTCTTGCAGTTTTATCCATCTGCTCAGAAATACCCATTTTTGGGAAAAGCTCTGTCGATAAATAAACGCCGCTAGCGCTTGCTGAATAGGCAACTGATTTAGCGTTTAACAGGGCAGCTTTAAGCCCGCTCATAGTGCTGATATCTGGCTTTGGTGCGCCAGCCTTTACTACTGCACCCATGACCGATTCCACCAGATCTACCCTAGTCCCTGATTGAACTACGCCGTTTTTAATAAACCCATCTAAGGCAGGTGCAGCCAAAATAAGCACATCAAATTGCTCACCCTTGGCCAATCTAGAGGGAATGGAATCTGGTGCAGCCCCCATGGATGAGCCATACGAAATAATTACCTTGTTTGGCGATTGCTTTTCATACTCAGGGACCAAGTCTTTCAACGCTTCCGCAAATGCGCCTGAAGTAATAACCCGAATCTCATCTGCATGGACAAAACCAACCGACAATACATTGGTTACAAGTATTAAAGAAACAAAAAATAACTTACGCATTAAATCTTTAAGATAGATTAGCAATTGCAGCCTTAATGGCTATAGGCAGTTCTTGGGCTTTACTTCTTCTAGCATCCAATACAGTCGGTTGTGTTTCTTGGGTTTTCTGAGACCAAGCAGAACCCGGGAAGAATGCATCATCTTTAAATCTAGGGATGATATGCCAATGAATATGAGGAACCATATTGCCTAGAGCGGCGATATTGACCTTATTCGGATGCATGACGTGGCGAATAGCTTCTTCCACAGCAAACACCAAAGCCATCAGATGATCTCGCTCTCCATGGCCAAGATCGGTCATTTCGGCTACATGTCGATTCCAAATCACTCTACAGAAACCAGGTAGATCAGGGTCGTTCACCAGAATGACACGGCAGTCATCTCCACGCCAAATAAGCTGCCCTTCTTCGGGTTTGAGTTCGTCTTTACAGAGTACGCAATTAGTCATGAGAAGAATGTAAACGAAAACGGCACCTAAGTCACCCTTGTGGGGTCATTTAGGTGCCGAGGCAGTATTGGTGTATTACTGCTTACTACTGACTACTTAGGGATCTATTAAGGCTTAATGGAACTGCTCTTCTTCAGTAGAACCAGTCAATGCTGTTACAGAAGACTTACCGCCTTGAATCACGGTAGTTACATCGTCGAAGTAACCAGTACCTACTTCTTGCTGATGTGAAACGAATGTATAACCACGGTCACGAGCAGCGAATTCAGGTTCTTGTACTTTCTCGATGTATGCAGTCATTCCGCGCTGCATGTAGTCTTGAGCCAAGTCGAACATGTTGTACCACATAGAGTGGATACCAGCTAATGTGATGAACTGATACTTGTAGCCCATTGCGCCTAATTCACGTTGGAATTTAGCAATCGTTGCATCGTCCAAGTTTTTCTTCCAGTTGAAAGATGGTGAGCAGTTGTAAGCCAACATCTTGCCTGGGAACTTCGCGCGAATTGCCTCAGCAAACTGACGAGCAAACTCAAGGTCAGGTGTACCAGTTTCACACCAAACCATATCAGCGTAAGCAGCGTAAGCTAAACCACGTGAGATCGCTTGATCCAAGCCCTTACGTGTTTTGTAGAACCCCTCTGGTGTGCGCTCACCTGTCAAGAATGGCTTATCGTTTGCATCGTAATCAGATGTCAATAAATCGGCGGCTTCTGCATCAGTACGAGCCAAAATGATGGTGGAAACGCCCATAACGTCAGCAGCTAAACGTGCAGAGATCAATTTCTGAACAGACTCAGCAGTAGGCAACAATACTTTGCCGCCCAAGTGACCGCACTTCTTAACAGAAGACAATTGGTCTTCGAAGTGAACGCCAGCAGCACCTTGCTTGATCAATGCTTTGCTTAATTCAAATGCATTCAATACACCACCAAAACCAGCTTCAGCATCAGCAACGATAGGAGCGAAATATTCAATATAGCCAGCGTCACCTTTGTTGATACCTTTGGCTGTTTGGATTTCATCAGCACGTTGGAATGAGTTATTAATACGCTCAACCATTTTAGGAACTGAATCTACTGGATACAAAGATTGGTCTGGATACATCGCTGCGTATGAGTTACCGTCAGCAGCAACCTGCCAACCAGATAAGTAAATTGCTTGTACGCCAGCTTTAACTTGTTGCATTGCTTGACCACCAGTCAAGGCACCCAAACAGTTAACGTAAGCTTCGTTGTTTACCAATTCCCAGAGACGCTCAGCGCCATGCTTAGCCAAAGTGTGCTCAATTTTCAATGAGCCGCGAAGACGCACGACGTCCTCAGCTGTGTAACCACGAGTAATGCCTTTCCAGCGTGGATTGGTATCCCAGTCTTTTTGTAATGCTGCGATTTCTGCTTTGCGATCTGCCATGTTTTTCTCCCTAAGTTAAATAAGTACTTCAAAATTTGAAAATCTTTAAGACCCATTCAAGTCTTATGTCTTATATAAGAGTTTAGACAGTTCGATAAAGCACGCAAGAGAAATTTGAGATATTTTTGAAAATATTTAGTTATTTAAATTCAATAACTTATGTTCTTATTTTTACAATGCGGAATGCACATCCATTGCTTGGAATAAAACAAGGGGTAACTTGCTGCAGTGCATTTTACGCAGCGTAATGCAATTTCACATTATGAAAAGTAAAGCGTCTGCGGATTGGTGCAGAGGATGCGATTGCGAATGGACTCATCTGGCGCATACAAAGCGAGGCTTTCAAGCATCTGCGCCACAGTTGGCATAACACCCCAATTGGCCACGTGCGGCCAATCAGAACCCCAGAGGCAACGATCAGGCGCGGCATCAATTAATGCCTTTGCATAAGGGACCACATCTGGATAAGGGGGTGATTGATCAGTTAATCGATATGCACCTGACACCTTGACCCATGCCCTCTCTCGCACCAAATCAACGAGTGCTTTAAAACCAGGTGAATCCAGACCAACAGAAGTTCTTAAGTAGCCCATGTGATCAACCACTAGCGTGGACTTTAACTTTTGCATGCGCGGCATTAACACTGGAAGATCATTTGCATCTAACAAAAATTGAATATGCCATCCCCAATCCCTTGCTAGCGCATCACATTCTTCAAGCCTTGAGATATCTAAACCGCCACCGGAAAACATCAGATTCATACGAATACCCACTACGCCGGCATCTTTCATTCGCTGGTAATAAGAATCCGCTTGACCAAGCAACGGTACCGCGACTCCACGCAAGCGATGCGGATAATTTTTCAACACCTTCAGCATTGGCTCGTTATCTTGACCATTTACACTGACTTGAATTAGCACGCCATAGGTCATCCCAACCTCATCAAGCATTCGGATGTATTGCTCCTCTGTTGCCTCAGGAGAGGTATAAGAACGATCAGGCACAAAACTAGCAGCGCTAATGACGTGTGCATGAGTGTCTACGGCACCTACAGGCATCTTGAAAGGAAAAGGACCGCCCTGATGATCGGGCGGTCCTGGGCAAAACGGAATATCTTTTTTTGTCACAAAAAACCGTTAGTTAGCCTGCAATTCGCGTCCTTTAGTTTCGGGAAGAATTACTGCGGCTATAAAGAAAACGCCGTAAGCAATGACTGCAAAGATCGCAATCGCCATGGCCAATCCATATTGAGCCGAGAAGTAACCAACTAAAGCAGGGAATAAGGCGCCGATACCGCGACCAAAGTTGTAGCAAAAGCCCTGACCAGATCCACGCAAACGTGTTGGGAATAACTCAGTTAAAAATGCACCCATACCTGAGAAATAACCGCTGGCAAAAAATCCTAAAGGAAAGCCAAGCCACATCATCATTTCATTCGTGATTTCTAACTGGGTATAAGCCAACACCAAAACAATTGCACCCAATGAGAAAGTCGTAAAGAGTTTCCGGCGGCCAAAGCGATCAGCCATCCAAGCGCCAACTAAATAACCAACAAAACTACCAACAATTAAGAATGCCAAGTAACCAGTGGAACCAACCACTGTCAATTTACGCTCAGCCTTTAGGAAGGTTGGCACCCAAGTAGTAATAGCGTAGTAACCACCTTGTGCACCCATGGTTAACAAAGAAGCAAGAATAGTTGTTTTTAAAATACCAGGCTTGAAGATTTCAAAAATAGATGGTGATTCCCCGGCTGCCTCTACTTTTTCACGAGCAATCTTCGCAATCTCAGGCTCCTCTACATTACGACGGATATAGAGCAAAAGTAATGCTGGGAAGAAGCCCACAACAAACATTGCGCGCCAGGCCATATCTGCCGGCAATAAACTAAACATAATGGCTTGTAAGAGAACTGCAGCGCCCCAACCTACTGCCCACGCGGATTGCACAGTACCTACAGCACGACCACGATATTCAGCACGAATAGTCTCGCCCATCAATACTGCGCCAGCTGCCCACTCACCACCGAAACCAAAACCCAAGAGTGCGCGAGCAATCATGAGCTGATTAAAGTCTTGTGTGAATGCACAAATCAAACTAAAACTAGAGAACCAAAGAATCGTGAACTGAAGAGTGCGAACACGACCGATTCGATCGGCTAAATAACCTGCAAACCATCCACCAAAAGCAGAGGCTAAAAGAGTTCCGGTTACTGCAAGACCGGCCATACCCCGATCAACCTGCCATACTGCAATAATGGTTCCAATTACTAAAGGGTAAATCATGAAGTCCATGCCGTCTAATGCCCAGCCTAAGAAGCAACCCCAAAAGGTTTTCTTCTCCTTGGGATTCATGACTTTGTAAAAACCAGTCAGACTGGTATCTGGTTGTTGACTCATTTTGTCTCCTTTATTTTTTAGGCTTTAAATTAATGAATGAGTACCATCTTTATAACTCAATTACTCCTGCTGCAGGGCAAACTAGAGAAAACCCTTAACACTCCATCATGATGCACTGCACACTAATTGGCGACCACAGCATATCGATTGATTTCTCAAAATCAAAGCAAGCTTTAAAAGATATTCATGAGCTTAGCAAATTGCTCTTAGCCGAAAAACCCTTATGGGCTGCTGAAGTCGTGCCCGGATTGGATTCATTGGTTATTCAATTGCAGAGTGGAATTAAGGAGCCAAGCTTAACGCGCCAGCAAGCTTTCGCAGACCTAGAAAAAATCAGCAAGCAAGGAGAAAAGCAAAAGAAGCATTCGGCTTATCCAGCCAAGATTCACCGCATTCAAGTTTGCTATCACCCAGATGTTGCATTAGATCTACACGCCATCGCTAAGGCCTGCAAACTATCCACTGAAGAGACAATCTATCTTCATAAAAACAATTTTTATACGGCAGATATTCTAGGTTTTATGCCTGGGTTTGCGTACTTCAGTGGCCTTAACCCCAAGTTGGCCCTACCTCGCCTGCCCTCTCCCCGGCCAGCAGTCCCGAAAGGTAGCGTGGCAATTGCAGAGTTACAAACCGCAATTTATCCACGAACTACACCTGGGGGATGGAATCTGATTGGTAGATCCCCCAATCAAATGTTTGATATTCAAAATCATCCGCCAGGATTATTCATGGCGGGCGACCAAATGAAGATTGAAGAAATTACATTGGATGAGTTTCAAAAATTAGATCGGAAAAATTCACATCAGGAAGTTATCCGCGCACTAGATAAAAACAATGCTGAAGGATCTATTGAAGTATTACAGTCGGGAACTTTTACGAGCATTCAAGATGAGCCAAGATTGGGATTTTCACATTGGGCAGTGGGCCCTGGAGGTGCTTGCGATTTATCCTCATTGCATCTTGCCAATGCTTTAGTGGGCAATCCAATAGGAATGGCTGCTATAGAAATGACGTCTAGCGGTCCAACCCTTCTATTTCATCAAGCAACTTGTATCGCCTGGGTTGGAGCAGATTGCGATGGCATTGTGAATGGTCAACGCATCCCTGGGAATCGACCCGTTTGGTTAGCAAAGGGAAGTACGCTTAAATTCTTGCCGTTCAACTCCGGATTCCGTGCGGTATTAGCGATCGGCGGTGGGCTACAGTTACCAGAGATTTTAGGTCGCTCAGGATCACACATCAGTGCAGATATCGGACCAAAGCGTATAGAAAAAGGTCAAATTTTATCGCTCACGAATCCTCATGCGCCACTCAAATCTACCTTATTGAAACCTCTATTCAAAGAAGATCAATTGCCATGCTATACAAAATGGCATGTGAGATCACCTTTTGTGCCTCTAAGAGCGGTTACCCCCGTCCATTGTTTAGCAGGCCCGCATTTATCCCTCCTCCCGATTCAAGAGCGAGAATTATTTTGGTCCACTATTTGGACTGTGAGCAATCAAAGTAACCGCATGGGCCTGCGTCTTCAAGGTGAGTTCAAGGTAAAAAAGGATTTGCCCAATATCCCATCGCAAGCAATTACGTTTGGAACTTTACAGTTCCCACCATCACATGAACCTATTGTGATGCTTGCAGAGCACCAAACCACCGGTGGATATCCACGCTTAGCCGAAATTATTCGCTCCGATATGGTGAAGCTAGCGCAAGTTAGACCAGGCGAAAAAATACAATTTATCCCTATCGATATTCAGGAGGCAGATCTTTTGAATACGGAAGCGTTAAAGTTACAACAATCAACCATTAACTCGATTCAAACAATGATTCAAACCAGTGGAAATACATAATGGACATTAATAGCGATATGGGCGAAGGCTTTGGTGCCTGGGAAATGGGTAACGATGCCTTATTACTTAACTACATTACATCCACCAATATCGCCTGTGGATGGCATGCTGGTGATCCAGCCCGCATGAAGAAATTGGTTGAAATGGCAACCCAAAAGAGTGTGCATATTGGGGCGCACCCTGGCTTTCCGGATCTCGAGGGATTTGGAAGGCGAGAGATGGCTATATCTGAGCAAGATGCATACAACTATGTCCTCTACCAGGCTGGCGCCTTAAAAGCTTTTGTTAAGGCCGCCGGAACTACATTACATCATGTCAAACCCCATGGTGCCCTATACAACCAAGCAGCTAAGGACATGAAGCTTGCTAGAGGAATAGCACGGGCCGTAAAAGATTTAGGCCCCGAAGTCATTCTATATGGTTTAGCAGGAAGCTGTATGATCGATGCTGCAAAAGAATTGAATGTGCCGGTATGGCAAGAGGTATTCGCAGATCGCAAATACACTAAAGAAGGTTTTTTGGTTCCACGAAGTCAGGCGGGCGCTGTCATTGAGGATGAATCCGAAGCACTTAACCAAGCGATCGATATGTCAAGGAATGGGAAAGTGATTGCAATTGATGGTAGTGAAATCAAAATCCAGGCCGATACCCTGTGTATTCATGGCGACAATCCGCGTGCGGTTGAATTTGCGAAAAAGATTAAAGCCGCATTACTTTAGGCTGCTTGCCGGCTTTTTGATTTCACCTGAAAAACGGTTGGAATAATCATGAGCTGGAATACAACGATTCCAAGGAACAAGGCTTTGGGCAAACCAGCATCCATAAAGAAGCCAAAAATAAATGGGCCAACTGCCGCGCCTAAATCAATCCCCGAATAGACGATTCCGTAAACCCGTCCAGCTACACCTTGTGGAGTCGCCTTTTTCACCAGTAGATCTCGTGAAGGTGCCACCACTCCATACCCGAATCCCAGAGCAAAGAAAATGATGGGAATGAGATCAATTGAAATAAATCCTGTAGATAGCAATAAGCACATTACTACCGTAATTGAGAGACAGGTAGAGACAATTCCTTCTGGTGCCTGCAACTTTGCCGCTAAGTAACCCCCAAATAAAACCCCTCCAGCACTCCCTAAGGCCAGAAGCGTGATGTAGTAACTGCCTACATTCAAAGGAATCTCATAAATACTAAAGAGCGCGCTTGGTGCAAAAGATTGCAGGCTGGATGTAGATGCCATGCTAAAGAAAAAGAAGGCCCAACATAACCAAACCGCTGGCAAACGCAAGAACGCAAATGGACTTTCCTGAGCCACGCCAGGATTGGCAGCCTGCGCACTCTCATGCGTATTCTCATGACGCTCTTTGACATTATCTAAGAGGTCATTTTTATTAACCCAAAGAATCGCCAAGACACAAGCCTCTAGCAGGGCTGCAGACAAGAATGCAATCCGCCAATCAGCTAATTGAGCAATCGCCACCATGAAGGCTGGCGCAGCTGCCCAACCCAAGTACCCGGTGACACCATGCATTGAATAGGCGTATGGAAGATTGGGTGGTGATACTTTGTGATTGATAAGCGTGTAATCAACAGGATGAAAAATACCATTACCGCAACCAGCAATGACCGCGCCCAGTAACAGCATGGCGTAACCATTGCTTTGTGAATATACCAGCGCTGCAAGTACAAGCAAACCAACACCACCGAAGAGAACTGGTCTAGCCCCAATACGGTCCACTAAAAAACCAGATGTAGCTTGAGCTATACAAGACACGACAAAAAAGACTGACATGAGTAAACCGAGTTCGGCATAACTCAATGCAAAAGCATCCTTCAACCATGGGAACATGGGAGGTAGCACTAAATGAAAGAAATGAGAGCTGCCGTGAGCTAGGCTAATGAGACCAATAACCCGGACATCACTGGCACGCCTACTAAGCGCAACAGTCATGTACCGAGTTTACTAGGGCAGGAATATTCCTGCTGAACTACGTATTTGCTACTTAGGACTAATTAATGAACCTGACGGCTAAAGCTAAACTCACCTGCCTTATCGACATCGACAGGCACTACATCCATGGGCCCAAACTTGCCCTCCAAAATCATCTTGGAGACTGGGTTTTCAATATGCTGCTGAATCGCCCGCTTAAGCGGTCTTGCTCCAAAGACTGGATCAAAGCCCACCTCGGCAATCTTATTCAGAGCGGCGTCACTGACCTCAAGCTGCATATCGACCTTAGCCAAACGATCTGACAAGTTTTTAAGCAGAATCTTCGCAATATTGGCAATATTGCCTTTGTCCAGACCATGGAATACAACGATTTCATCAATACGGTTCAAGAACTCAGGGCGGAAGTGATTTTTTAATTCTTCAAATACCGCTTCTTTAATTTCTGCTTGCTTCTTATCTACCATTGACTGAATCAAATGCGAACCAATATTACTGGTCATCACAATGACAGTGTTCTTAAAGTCCACAGTGCGGCCTTGACCATCAGTTAAGCGGCCATCATCAAGCACTTGCAAGAGCACGTTAAATACATCTGGATGCGCTTTCTCAATCTCATCGAACAAGATCACGCTATAAGGATGACGACGAACTTGCTCAGTTAAATAACCGCCCTCTTCATAACCTACATAGCCAGGAGGCGCGCCAATTAAACGGGCAACGCTATGCTTCTCCATGAATTCACTCATATCAATCCGAATCAAATGATCTTCGCTATCAAACAAGAAGCCAGCCAATGCTTTGCAAAGCTCAGTCTTACCAACACCAGTTGGCCCAAGGAATAAGAATGAGCCGTAAGGACGATTCTCTTCTGCCAAACCAGCGCGGGAGCGACGAATTGCATCAGATACTGCACGAATCGCCTCTTCTTGACCAACCACGCGCTTATGCAATAACTCTTCCATCTTGAGCAATTTATCGCGTTCGCCCTGCATCATCTTGGATACCGGAATACCCGTCGCACGAGAAACTACTTCGGCAATTTCTTCTGCGCCAACTTGAGTGCGTAGTAATTTGTTTTTCACAAGGCCATCTTTATCGCCCTTGGCTTCTGCAGCAGCAGCAGACTTTAACTTAGCCTCGAGCTCAGGTAACTTGCCATATTGCAACTCAGCAACCTGCTCTAATTTGCCATCACGTTGTAACTTTGCAATATCTACTCTTACTTTTTCAATCTCCTCTTTCAGCTGAGCTGCGCCCAACACGGCCCCTTTCTCAGCCTTCCAAACCTCCTCTAAATCAGCATACTCAGCGCCCAGACGTTTAATTTCATCTTCAATGAGGCCTAGACGTTTTTGCGAAGCATCATCTTTTTCCTTCTTAACCGCTTCACGCTCAATCTTCAATTGAATCATGCGACGCTCCAGCCTATCCATCACTTCAGGCTTAGAGTCGATCTCCATTCGAATGCGCGAACCCGCTTCATCAATCAGATCAATCGCCTTATCTGGCAAGAAACGATCCGTAATGTAGCGATGCGATAACTCAGCAGCCGCAACAATCGCTGGATCAGTAATTTCGATACCATGATGCAGTTCATATCGCTCTTTAAGACCACGTAAGATGGCAATAGTTGCCTCAACGGTAGGCTCTTCCACCATCACTTTTTGAAAACGACGCTCCAAAGCAGGATCTTTTTCGATGTACTTGCGGTACTCATCCAAAGTCGTTGCCCCGATGCAATGCAATTCACCACGGGCCAAGGCGGGTTTGAGCATATTGCCGGCATCCATTGCGCCATCACCTTTACCAGCACCAACCATCGTATGAATCTCATCAATAAAGATAATGGTTTGACCTTCATCTTTAGCGACATCACTGAGAACTGCTTTCAAGCGCTCTTCGAATTCACCGCGGTACTTAGCACCAGCTAGAAGTAAGGCCATATCCAAGACTAGGACGCGCTTATTTTTCAGAGTCTCAGGCACTTCGCCATTAACGATGCGCTGCGCTAAACCTTCAACGATCGCAGTCTTACCCACACCAGGCTCACCAATGAGTACAGGGTTATTCTTACCGCGACGTTGCAAAATCTGAATGGTGCGACGAATCTCATCATCACGACCAATGACTGGATCGAGTTTGCCCATACGAGCCCGCTCAGTCAAATCTACTGTGTATTTCTTTAAGGCTTCACGTTGGCCTTCAGCATCTGCACTATTCACTGATTCTCCTCCGCGCACTAAATCAATAGCCGCTTCTAACGATTTGCGATTTAATCCATTCTCTCGGGCAACTTTACCGAGCTCACCCTTGTCATCGGCCACTACCAGCAAGAACAATTCGCCTGCGATAAATTGATCATTACGCTTATTGGCTTCTTTTTCACAAAGATTTAGCCAGTTACTCAAATCACGGCCAACCTGCACTTCTCCACTAGTACCCTGCACCTCAGGGAAATTGCCAATAATCTTCTCAACGCCTTTTTCTAGACCGGGAACATTGACTCCAGCTCGAGTCAATAAACTCTTGGCGCTACCATCAGAATCTCGCAACATCGCCAACAGCAGATGGGCTGGCTCGATGTATTGATTATCTTTAGCTAAAGCAATGCTTTGGGCCTCACTTAAGGCCTCTTGAAATTTGGTTGTTAATTTATCTATTCTCATTTTTTGTACCCAATCAACTCCATCTATATCTATTTATAGAATATAAGGGCAATATTAATAATTTCAAGCATCTACCCCACTTTTAACCCTAATTTTTCCTATTTTGACCTGGCTTGTTTACCTTCTTGAATGCGCTGACGGCACCTACTATGCCGGCATCACCAATCGTATGGAGCATCGCTTAGAAGCCCATAACTCAGGGCAAGGCGCTCGCTATACAAGAGCGCGCAGACCAGTTGTCCTCTTGGCCACTCAAGAGCACCCTAATCGATCTGAGGCATCGAAAGCCGAGCTTCGCCTAAAGAGCTTGCCGCGATCCCAAAAGCTGACTTTCTTTCAGAATTAGAAGTACTCATTGGCCATGTGAGGTTAACCAAATTTGTGCATGACAAGTCAGTTAACTGCATGCATGAGCCCTACAATATAGGCATAAAAAACCAATTATTGAACTGGAGACCAATCATGCAACCAAAATGGGGAACTCGAGGAATGGCGGTCGCGCCACACTCCTTAGCATCAGAATCAGCCTTAGCTGTTTTACGAGAAGGCGGGAACGCCTTAGAAGCAATGATTGCTGCAGCAGCAACTATTGCTGTGGTCTACCCCCATATGAACTCCATAGGCGGAGACTCCTTCTGGGTTATTCATTCTCCTGGCAAAGCAATGGGTGGAATTGATGCCTGTGGCGCAGCTGCTGGTTTAGCGACAAAGCAATGGTACGCAGAACGCGGCATTACCAAAGCAATCCCTTTTCGTGGTGCAGTAGCGGCCAATACGGTTGCTGGAACCATATCCGGTTGGGGCGCAGCACACAAGTTATCAAAACAGGGGTTAGGAGGCAAACTACCGCTGTCCCGTCTGCTGGCAGATGCGATTCACTATGCAGAAGCTGGCACACCGGTTACCTTCAGCCAATCAAGCCTCACCGAAAAGAAGCGTAAGGAACTCAGCCCTATTCCTGGCTTTGCAGAGACTTTTTTGGTGGATGGCAAAGCGCCTACTGTTGGCAGTATCTTTAAACAAGAACGTCTCGCAAAAACATTGCGTCAGATTGCTAAAAAAGGGACTGATGATTATTACCGCGGCGAACTGGCTGAATCATTAGCTAAAGAACTCGCAGAGCTAGGAAGCCCACTGAGATTAGATGACTTGCACCGTCACAAGGCAAAACTCATAGACCCTCTTGAGCTAAAACATAGCATGGGTAATGTTTACAACATGACACCACCTACACAAGGCGTTGTCTCATTGATGATCATTGGCATCTTGGATCAATTGAACTTAAAACGCTTCAAAGTAGATAGCCCAGAATACGTTCACCACTGCGTTGAAGCCACCAAGCAAGCATTTAAGATACGCGATCAGTTTGTAACAGATCCTGCGTATATGACAGAGAATGCGCAAACCTTCTTATCGCCTGCATTCCTGAAAAAGTTAGCCAAGAATATTGACCCCAACAAAGCACTTCCATGGGGCCAAGGTAAAGGTCCTGCAGACACCATTTGGATGGGCGTTATTGACGGTGATGGTAATTGCGTTTCTTTCATTCAAAGCATCTACCATGAGTTTGGCGCAGGCATTGTGCTTCCTACCTCAGGTGTCAACTGGCAAAACCGGGGTTGCAGCTTTTCTCTCGATCCAAACACACTCAATCACCTTGAGCCGTATCGTAAGCCTTTTCACACCCTTAACCCAGCGATGGCTTTATTTAAAGATGGTCGCTCAATGGTTTATGGAACGATGGGTGGTGATGGTCAACCACAAACCCAGTGCGCAGTATTTACTCGTACAGCAACTTATGGCCTTGACCCACAGGATGCTATTAGTCGCCCACGCTGGTTACTGGGTCGCACCTGGGGACAAACGAGTGATAGCTTAAAACTAGAATCACGCTTTGGTCCAGAAGTCGCAAAAGAACTTCATGCCTTAGGCCATGAAATTGAAATGTTAGACGCCTTTGATGAAACCGTTGGTCATGCAGGTTGCATTATTCGCAACCCATCCGGAATATTGCAAGGCGGATGGGACCCTAGAAGCGATGGCGCAGTGAGCTCATTTTAGTATTGAACAATTATTTTGTGAAATTAAAAAAGGCTACCTAATTGGTAGCCTTTTTTCTATGCAATATTTTTTAACTTATGCAGTCAGTGTCTTCATGTACTTAGCACGCATTGGGCGTAATACGAAGAACGCTAGGAGAGCTGCAGTAGCATCCAACACGATCATGATGGCAAATACTGGTAGCCAGCTATCAGTCACACCATGAATATAAGCTGCAACTGGAGCGCCGATAATGGAACCAACGCCTTGAGCCATGTATAAGAATCCGTAGTTTGTGGTGGCATGCTTTTGACCAAAGGTATCAGTCAAAGTAGATGGGAACAAGGAGAAAATCTCACCCCAACCAAAGAACACAATACCTGAGAGCAATACGAACATCACAGGATCAGAGCGTGTCATCACCCAAGCAGACATGGCAACAGCTTCCAAACCAAAAGCGATGGTCATCGTATATTCACGTCCAATGCGGTCAGATACCCAGCCAAATATTGGTCGAGTTAAACCATTGGTAACGCGATCAATGGTTAAGGCCAGAGGCAAGGCGGCCATACCAAAAACCATGGCTGATGTAATACCAAAATCTTTTGCAAATGCGCCCATCTGTGAGATCACCATCAATCCGGATGTAGACATCATGGACATCATCAAAAACATGAGCCAAAAAACTGGTGTCTTTAACATTACCTTTGGCGCAACTCCAGATGCAGCAGCCGCCATTTGATCGGCTGTTTGCACGCGATCAGCGTGAGGAACGCGAATACCTTGTGCAGCCAATAAGCCAACAGCACCAATAATGTATCCAAAGAATGTCAACGTGCCCTGAATGCCTGTATCAGTCAAACTAGTCGAGATTGGGAAAGTCGTCAGTAATGCACCGATGCCGTAACCAGCAGCAACCATACCTACTGCAAAGCCACGATTATTTGGAAACCAACGAACCATCAAGCCAACAACGCCGATATAAACAATACCGGTACCCAGGCCACCTAATACACCGTAGGTGAGGTAAAGATTAGATACGGTGGTCAGGTTCGCTGAAAGAACCCAGCTTGCGCCCGTCAGAATGGTGCCAATAGATAACAAAAGGCGGGGGCCAAACTTATCCACTAAATAACCTTGGAATGGTGAGAAAAAAGTCTGCAACACAATCAAGATCGAAAATGTTATTTGTAATTCGGTCAAAGTAACGCCAAGCTGACCCATGATCGGCTTCGTGAATAAAGCCCATACATATTGCGGGCTAGAAATGGACATCATACAAATGACACCCAAAGCCAATTGCACCCATTTCGACTTTAAGGGGTTACTACTAGCACTTTCCGTGCTCAATGCTGCTGCTGTCATGAGAATCTCCAGGGTTTTGTTGAATCAAAATTTCTTAATTGCTTTTGTTGTTGTATTTTGATCTAAATTTGCGGGTAATCACCAATATATTCCCTGAAATGGTGCAGAAGCACACATTTTGATGCAGCTTGATGCACCAATAAAAACCTCGAATGAGGATTTAATACATCAAGGAAAGTGAAGTCAGCTTAACTTCCAACGAGCCATTGCAACATTGTCAGTTACACGGGCATCAACCCAGCGAGCACCATCAGGGGTGTCTTCTTTTTTCCAGAATGGCGCTGCTGTTTTGAGGTAATCCATAATGAACTCACAAGCAGCAAAAGCTTCACCTCTATGTGCACTAGCGACCGCTACCAGCACGATTTGATCTTCGGGCAACAAAGGACCAACACGATGAATTACTAGGGTTTGATAAATATCCCAGCGGGCCTTGGCTTGATCCAGAATTTCCTGTAAAGCCTTCTCAGTCATGCCGGGGTAGTGCTCAAGCGTCATGCCTTTTACTTGGCTACCGTCATTCATATCGCGGACGGTACCCAAGAAAGTCACTACCGCACCAACACGTGGGTCACCTTTGCGTAGTGAGGCTATTTCTTCACTGACATCAAAATCACTTTCTTGGATTTTGATCGGCATATCAGCCTCCAGTTACCGGAGGAAAGAAAGCCACTTCAGCACCATCTTGCAATGGAGTGCTTGCATCAACCATATGCTGATGCAAAGCGCAGCGCAATACTTTACCTTCTGCTAAGACCTCAGCCCAAGGGCTACCGCGCTCGATAAGATGCGACCTAAGATCGGCAATGGTTTTGATTGTTGCGGGAATAGTGATACTCTCTTGCGAGACACCAAGGGCTTCACGCAATGAGGCAAAGAATCGTAATTCGAGTTTCATGAGCTTATCGTAAACCGATTATTTGAGAAGCGCATCAAAAGGGATGTACTTCACTAGATCACCAGTTTTAATTGGCTGGTTTGGTGGGCAATCTAACAAACCATCACCCCAAGAGGCGCTTGTGAGGACGCCAGAGCTTTGATTGGGGAATAAATCTAAGCCGCCTTGATCATTAATCTTGACACGTAAAAACTCATTGCGACGATCAGCTTTTAACCAATCAAAATCAGCGCGCATGAAATAGGATTGAGGAAGCTTGGCTTCGCGCCCCTGCAACTTCAAAATGAAAGGACGCACGAACAACAGGAAGGTAACGAAGCTAGAAACTGGATTACCTGGCAAACCAATAAACCAGGCCTCACCATCTTTGGGCTCATCTGATTTGCGAACTGCACCAAAGGCCAGCGGCTTACCAGGCTTAATGGCGATCTGCCACAGATCCAATCTACCCTCAGCAGTAACTGCCGGCTTAATATGATCTTCTTCACCAACTGAAACACCGCCGGAAGTGATGATCAAATCATGATCTTTACTGGCCTTACGCAATGCTGCGCGTGTTGCATCTAGGCGGTCTGGAACAATGCCTAAATCGGTCGCGTCACAACCTAAAGACTTGAGACAAGCCAATAAAGTATCGCGATTAGAGTTATATATGCCGCCTGGTTTTAAGGGCTCACCTGGAAGCGCCAACTCATCACCAGTGAAAAATGCTGCCACCCTTACCCGACGCTTAACGTTTAAATGAGTCAATCCGGCTGAAGCAGCAACACCTAACTCCTGTGGGCGCAAGAATGTGCCAGCAGTCAAACAAGTTTTGCCAGCTGTTAAATCTTCGCCTCTGCGACGAATCCACTGACCTGATGTTGGCGCAATATTGATGGTTACTTGATTAGTCTCACTGTCTGTCGCGCAATCCTCTTGCATTACCACTGCATCAGAACCAGGAGGAACGGGAGCACCAGTAAAAATTCTGGCAACAGTACCGGGCTCCAGTTGCATGCCCATAGAGCCAGCTGGAATACGTTGAGCAATCTTGAGAATACTTCCAGCAGTTTGAGTATCCGCAGTGCGCACGGCATAACCATCCATCGAGGTGTTATCCAATGGAGGCACATCAACTAAGCTACTCACGTTTTCAGAGAGCACGCGACCTAAAGCGGCCTGCATAGCAACCTTCTCATTCTCAATGACTGCTTGAGCATGAGAAAGCAAATGATCTAAAGTCTGCTGCGCAGTCAACATCGGTGGCTTAGTCATAGCGGCTTGTATTGCTCGGCGAGCATTAATTGAGATGCGTTGTGATGAAATCTTTTACTTGATTTACATCTGCGTCGATATTTTCTACACGCTGCGGCTTGGACTTAATGTCTTTGAAAGCAGGCGGACATTCTGCAGGGCGACCTAAAGCAACTTCAATAGTTTCTTCAAACTTAATTGGAAGTGCTGTCTCGAGCACAATCATCGGAATACCAGCCTGCAGATGATCGCGAGCTACCTTAATGCCATCAGCAGTATGCGTATCAATCATGACGCCGTAGCGTTTATCAATGTCACGAATAGTTTCTAGGCGATTCTCATGGGTGCTGCGGCCAGACTGAAAGCCATATTTACCAAGCTCTTTAAAGACTATATCTTTCGAGATATCAAAACCACCAACTTCATCAACCTGCTTGAACATAGCTGCAGTTGCTTTGCCATCTTTACCCATAAAGTCAAATACGAAACGCTCGAAGTTACTTGCTTTTGAGATGTCCATGGATGGACTAGAAGTATGCAGCGTCTCAGCAGACTTACGCGCACGATAGACGCCGGTGCGGAAAAACTCATCAAGCACATCATTCTCGTTTGTGGCAGCAATCAGATGCTCAATCGGCAGACCCATCATGCGGGCAACGTGACCAGCGCAGATATTGCCAAAGTTGCCGGAAGGGACGGTAAATGAGACCTTCTCAGAGCTAGATTTAGTAGCTAATAGATAACCCTGGAAGTAATACACCACTTGAGCAACTACACGACCCCAGTTAATCGAGTTCACTGTACCTATTTGGCTCTTTGCTTTGAAGGCGTGATCATTACTTACCGCTTTAACAATATCCTGGCAGTCATCAAAGACGCCAGCTACTGCTAAGTTAAAAATATTGGGGTCCTGTAAGGAATACATTTGCGCTGACTGAAAGGCGCTCATCTTGCCGCGTGGTGAAAGCATAAATACCTTCACACCCTCCTTGCCACGCATCGCGTATTCAGCCGCACTACCAGTATCGCCAGATGTGGCACCCAAAATATTGAGCTGCTGACCTTTTTTCTTGAGGGCGTACTCAAAAAGATTGCCTAGCAATTGCATGGCCATATCTTTGAAGGCTAACGTTGGTCCATTTGAGAGACTCAAGAGACCAATTCGTGTTCCATGTTCCTCGCCTAACCAATGCAAAGGCGTAATATCTTTAGCATTGTCTTGCGCACGACCATTGCAATAAACCTGCTCTGTATACGTTTTTCGCAAGAGTGCGCGCAAATCTGCTTCAGGAATATCGTCGCAGTACAAACTCAATACTTCATAGGCGAGATCGGCATACGACAAGCCACGCCAAGAATCTAATTGCGCTGCGGTGACTTTTGGGTACTGGGTAGGTAAATACAAGCCGCCATCAGGCGCCAATCCACCCAACAAAATTTCTAAGAATGATTGTTGTGGACTATTGCCACGAGTAGATTGGTAACGCATGTATTTTGCTAAGTTTTACTTAAGACAGATTTTCTAAACGGATCTTCACTACTTCACCAGCGACAGTTTTGAGAGCTTGAATCTCTTTAATTGCGGCAAGCATGTTCTTTTCTTTGGTCTCATGAGTGAGGGCTACCAAATCAGTTTGACTTTCACCTTCATCAGCCTCTTTTTGTAAGAGCGCATCGATGGAAACACCGTGTGATGCCAAGATCTTTGTGATATCCGCTAACACCCCAGCCTGATCAGCTACACGCAAGCGCAAGTAGTAGCTAGTAGTGATCTCGCCAATTGGTAATACTGGCGTGTCATGCACAGCATCTGGCTGGAAAGCCAAGTAAGGTACACGATGTTCTACATCAGCACTTAATAAACGAGTGATGTCCACCAAGTCGGCAATCACTGCTGAGGCCGTTGGTTCTGAGCCAGCACCTTTACCGTAATACAAAGTAGTGCCTACAGCATCGCCAAATACCTGAACGGCATTCATAGCACCTTCAACGTTAGCAATCAAACGCTTGGAAGGAATGAGGGTTGGGTGCACGCGTAATTCAACACCTGATGAAGTTTTCTTAGCAATGCCAAGTAACTTAATGCGATAGCCCAATTGTTCGGCATATTTAATATCAATCGCATCTAATTTAGTAATGCCTTCAATGTGTGCTTTTTCAAACTGCATTGGAATACCAAATGCAATCGCACTCATGATGGTAGCTTTATGTGCTGCATCAACGCCTTCGATATCGAAAGTTGGATCCGCTTCTGCGTAACCCAATCGTTGTGCTTCTTTAAGCACGGTGCCGAAATCCAAACCTTTATCGCGCATCTCTGACAAGATGAAATTGGTTGTACCGTTAATAATGCCGGCAATCCATTCGATACGGTTTGCAGTTAAACCTTCACGCAAGGCTTTAATAATGGGGATACCGCCTGCAACAGCAGCCTCAAAGGCAACCATTACCCCTTTAGCATGCGCTGCTTTAAAGATCTCATTGCCGTGAACGGCGATCAATGCCTTATTTGCTGTAACAACGTGCTTACCAGCAGCAATAGCCTCAAGAACCAAATCCTTAGCAATGCCATAACCACCGATCAACTCAACAACGATGTCGATCTCTGGGTTATTGATCACGGCACGAGCATCATTGACCACTTGTGCACGATCCTTAACCAACTCCTTAGCGCGCTCTACATTTAAATCAGCAACCGTATTAATGCGAATACCACGCCCAGCACGACGGGTAATCTCATCCTGGTTACGCTCGAGAACAGTGAATACGCCACCACCAACGGTGCCAATACCTAACAGACCTACTTGAATCGGTTTCATGATGCCTTTGCTGCAGTTGAAGATGCCTTACGGCTGTGTTTATTACGATAACGCTCCAGAAAACGTGCAAGGCGGCTGATAGCTTCCTTCAGCACATCTTCGTGAGGCAAGAACACTACACGGAAGTGATCAGGTTTTCCCCAGTTAAAACCAGAGCCCTGCACTAACAATACTTTTTCTTCCTTCAAGAGATCGGCAACAAACTGCTGGTCATCTTCAATCGGATAGATCTCAGGATCGAGTTTTGGAAATAAATACAAAGCGGATTTTGGTTTGACGCAAGTGACGCCCGGAATATCGGTAATGAGTTTCCAAGCCAGATCACGTTGCTTTGCAAGGCGACCACCCTCACTCACTAAGTCATCAATGCTTTGATAACCACCCAGCGCAGTTTGAATTGCATACTGACCCGGCACGTTCGCACATAAGCGCATCGAGGCCAACATATTGAGGCCCTCGATATAGTCGCGAACCATTTCTTTATCGCCCGAAACGATCATCCAGCCAGCGCGGTAGCCGCATGAGCGGTAATTCTTAGACAGGCCGTTGAAGGTGATGATGACTACATCTGTAGATAAAGAGGCTAATGAGAGATGCTTCTCACCGTCATACAACATCTTGTCGTAAATTTCATCAGCAAACAAAATCAAACCATGTTCGCGTGCAATTTGCGTTAACTCCATCAATACTTCTTTGGAATAAATTGCACCAGTTGGGTTGTTTGGATTAATCACCACAATTGCTTTTGTGCGCGGCGTAATTTTTTTACGCAAATCATTTAAGTCTGGGGCCCATTCTTTAGACTCATCACAAAGATAGTGCACAGGCGTGCCACTCGATAAACTCACAGCAGCAGTCCATAGTGGGTAATCTGGCATTGGAACCAAAACCTCATCGCCATCATTTAAGAGTGCATTCATCGAGAGAACGATGAGTTCAGAAACGCCATTGCCTGTATAGACATCGTCCAAAGTTACGCCTTGGATGCCTTTTTCTTGGCAATACTGCATGATGGCTTTGCGAGCAGCAAAGATTCCTTTGGAATCAGAATAAGCTGAAGCGTTGCTTAAATTGCGAATCATGTCCAACTGAATCTCTTCAGGCGGATCAAAACCGAAAACCCCTACGTTTCCAATGTTTAATTTGATGATTTTGTGGCCCTCTTCCTCCATGCGCTGAGCAAGCTCAAGCACTGGCCCACGTATGTCGTAACAGACGTTATTGAGCTTTTGGGACTTTAGGATCGGTTTCACAATAAATTTAAGGGTAAGTTCTTGAAATATGAGAAAAAACAGCTAGCTATAATCCATATAATTATGACAGAGAGTCCACTTGAAGCTTCAATCTGACCCCCACTCCGGCGCGAATACGATCACAGGCTATGGCGATGGCTACGTAGAGATTAATAAGGTCCCCTACGCCCATGCAGTCCTACTGAGTTCGGATGGCGCCATCACCGATTGGTCCGCCCAAACTTTTGACAACCTGGAGGCTAGCCATTTCGCCCAAATGGTTGATTTAAAACCAGAATTAGTCCTGATTGGGACCGGTAGCCGCCAGCGATTTCCTAAACCAGAGCTTCTAAAAACCCTGATTTCCGCCAAAATTGGCTTCGAAATCATGGATTCCCAGGCGGCCTGCCGCACCTATAACATCCTGGTCGGCGAGGGTCGTCAGGTCTTGTTAGCCCTGATTGTGGAGCCCGTTTAGTGCAATTTGGCCAAATTCGGCAGTCTTCAGCCCTGCATCCAGGCAAGATTTTGCTGTTGGTCATCATTTATGCCCTACTTTGGTTTGGCACACTTAACTACCGTCACCTTATTCCTTCAGATGAAGGACGCTACGCAGAAATTGCCCGGGAAATGCTGGTCACTGGTGATTGGATTACACCTCGTTACAACGGCTACAAGTATTTTGAAAAACCGCCGTTACAAGCATGGGCGACTACTGCAACTTTTCAAGCCTTCGGTATTGGCGATTGGCAAGCAAGATTGTGGACTGGATTAACTGGCTTCCTGACAATTCTTTTGGTTGGATTTACTGGCGCTCGAATTTATAACGCCAGGGCAGGATGGTTAGCAGCAGTTGTATTGGCCTCAAGTCCGATGTGGGTCATCAGTGGCCACCTCAATTCGTTGGACATGGGCCTATCTGCCTTTTTAGTTGCTGCACTATGTAGTCTCCTGCTTGCGCAAACTTCTCGTAATAAAGATAGTTGTCGAAATTGGATGTGGGCTTGCTGGGCTTTCATGGGGCTTGCTACTTTATCCAAGGGTGTCATTGGCGCAGCAATTCCTGCAATGGTTTTTATTGCGTACTCCATTAGCACTTGGGATTGGAAAATTTGGACTCGATTGCATATATTGAGCGGAAGTATTTTATTCTTACCAATCACCGCACCTTGGTTCCTATTGGTTGCGCAACGTAATCCTGAATTTTTAGAATTCTTCTTTATTCATGAGCACCTGCAACGCTTCACACAAGATGCGCATAGCCGAACAGGTCCCATTTATTACTTCGTGCCACTTCTGTTGATTGGCCTACTGCCTTGGGTACTGCAATTACCTGGAGCCCTTGCACAAGCTTGGAGTGAGCGCCGTCGCGAGTTTTCTGCGGGCTGGTTACTAGTGTGTTGGTTTGCCGTGATCTTTGCATTCTTTAGTATGTCTCACTCAAAGTTACCTGGCTACATCATCCCTGTATTCCCTGCAGTTGCTTTGATTATTGGCAATCGTTTAGATCGCTTACTTAGCCACACCAACACTATGGCGTTGCCGTGGAAACTACAGACCCTTGGATTTGCAATCCTCGGTCTCGTTGGATTTTTCTTTTTGGATGCGGTTGGTAAGCAAGCAAGGCCTGATGAAATTGAAGCGTATGCGCAATATACCTTTTGGGTTATTGCAGCATTGGTTGCAGTAGTGAGTTTTAGCTCATACGCTGCATGGCAAAGCAAACGTAATGGCACTCAAAGTATTGTGAGTTTTGCTTGTGGATTTTTTCTGTGCGCCATCATCGCGGGAACAGGCCATGAGACTTTGGGTCGTGCTGTCTCGGGCATCGATTTAGTTGAGCGAGTAAAAGCCTCCATTCCTGAAAAAGTAAACTTCTATTCAGTACGTCTTTTAGATCACACAGTGCCCTTTTACTTGGGCAGAACCATGATCATGGTGGAATCTCCTGATGAACTCGAGTTTGGAGTCAATCAAGAGCCAGAGCTTTGGATGCCGACCTTAGACGCCTTTATTACCCGCTGGCAAGAAGATCAAACGGCCTACGCCTTAATGGTTCCAGAGCAATTTGATGCGCTAAAAGCCAAAAACCTTCCTATGCAGGAAGTTGATCGCGACTCTCGTAGAGTGATTGTGAAACATCCAGATGCATCGAACGTGACACAGTAACGCAGTGAAGTAATATAAGAAGCATCATGTCAAACAGCCCCACATTCATCCCCTTTACACGCCCCAGCTTTAATCAAGAAACAATTGATGCTGTTTCGGAAGTACTGCGCTCAGGCTGGGTGACATCGGGACCAAAGTTGGTGGAGTTTGAATCTACTTTAAGTAAGTACTTTGGTGATCGTCCGGTGCGCTGTTTTGCAAATGGCACCGCAACAATGAAGATTGCATTGCAAGTTGCAGGTATTGGTCCTGGCGATGAAGTTATTACCACTCCAATTTCTTGGGTAGCAACTTCTAACGTCATCTTAAGTGTTGGCGCAAAACCAGTATTTGTCGATGTTGATCCAGTAACACGCAACATTGATTTGAATAAAGTTGCTGCTGCAATCACACCTAACACTCGCGCGATCATGCCAGTCTACTTAGCTGGTCTACCTGTGGATATGGATCAGCTCTACGCACTAGCCAAACAACATAAGCTTCGCGTGATTGAGGATGCGGCACAAGCCTTTGGATCTCAATGGCAAGGTAAAAAGATTGGTAGCTTTGGTGACTTGGTGAGCTTTAGCTTTCAGGCCAATAAAAATCTCACTACCGTTGAGGGTGGCTGTCTTGTCCTCAACAATAATGAGGAAGCAAAGCTTGCCGAGAAGTTCCGCCTCCAGGGATTAACCCGCCAAGGCATGGACGGTATAGATGTTGATGTATTAGGCGGCAAAGATAATTTGACAGATGTAAACGCAGTAATTGGCCTTGAGCAACTCAAGCAGTTGCCAACATATCAAGCGCGTCGTACTGCACTTGCTCGTCAATACTTTGATGCGATTCGCTCTGAATTGAAATCTGCTGGATTAGAGGGCTTGACCTTGGAACTCCCAGTAGAAAACTTTACTGATAGCAACTGGCATATGTTTCAGGTTGTTTTGCCACTCGATCAATTAAATACAGACCGCGCCCAAGTGATGACCGAGTTAAAAGATCTTGGTATTGGCACTGGCGTTCATTACCCTGCAATTACTGGATTTACGCTTTATAAAAATCAAGGTTACAAAACATCCGATACCCCAATCTCTGAACGCATTGGCAGATCCATTCTCACCCTCCCTCTGTTTCCCGCAATGGCAGATGAGGATATTGGCCGCATAGCCAGTGGATTGGTCGGAATTTTGCAGAAATACCGCAAAAACTAGTGTTCTTGGGTTAAGCCTACAGAATCAGGCAAAATTGCGTCATGACTGCAAATTTAGTTGCCAACCCAACACTCAGCATTGTTATCCCCGTTTACAACGAGGAGGACGGATTAAAGGCTCTATTTGATCGCCTCTATCCAGCATTAGATGCCCTGGCTGCCAAACGTAAGATTAGCTACGAGATCGTATTCGTAAATGATGGCAGTAAAGATCGTTCTGCTGGCATTCTTTCTAAGCAAGTGGAATTGCGTCCCGATGTGACTCGTGCTGTTTTATTCCACAGCAACTTTGGCCAGCACATGGCGATCATGGCTGGCTTTGAGTACGCCAAAGGCGAACACATTATCACTTTAGATGCGGACCTACAAAATCCTCCTGAAGAAATTGATGTGCTGACTGAGCAACTCTTAAAAGGTCATGATTACGTCGGCACTATTCGCGCCGATCGCCGTGATAGTTTCTTTAGAAAATTTGCTTCACGCGCCATGAATCGCTTGCGTGAAAATATTACTCGCATCACTATGACTGATCAGGGCTGTATGTTGCGTGGCTATAGTCGCCGCATTGTTGATCTGGTTCGTCAATGCGACGAAAGCAATACTTTTATTCCAGCGCTGGCTTATACCTTTTCCGCAAATCCAGTAGAGATTACTGTTAAGCATGAAGAGCGTTTTGCTGGTGAATCTAAATATAGTTTGTATCAATTGATTCGTCTGAACTTTGACCTAGTAACTGGATTTTCTGTCATGCCCTTGCAGATTTTCTCAATACTCGGCATGCTTCTCTCACTTGCTGCTGGTAGCTTGTTTGTCTACCTGCTAGTGCGCCGCTTTGTTCTAGGCGCTGAGGTTGAGGGTGTTTTTACACTCTTCGCTCTTACCTTCTTCCTGATTGGCGTGATGCTCTTTGGACTCGGTCTATTGGGTGAGTATATTGGTCGCATCTACCAGCAAATCCGCAAGCGTCCTCGCTATGTTGTGCAAACCGTTTTAGAGAAAAAATAATTGCACGCAGTCGTCTTTGCTTATCACGATGTTGGCGTCAACTGCCTCAAAGCACTTCTTAATGCAGGTATTCAGGTTGATCTAGTTGTTACTCATCAAGACGATCCCAATGAGAATGTATGGTTTGGCAGCGTTGCAAAACTTTGCCAAGAAAAGAATATTTCTTACATCTCTCCTAATGCTAACGAATTAATAAATTTAATTCCAAAACTTCAAGCTTTAGCTCCTGACTATATTTTTTCTTTCTACTATCGCTTCATGATTCCGGAGCAGATTTTGCAATGCGCAAAAATTGCTGCACTCAATATGCATGGCTCGCTGCTTCCCAAATACCGTGGACGTGCACCGGTTAATTGGGCAATTCTGCATGGTGAAACGCAGACTGGTGCAACTTTGCATGTGATGGAAGCAAAACCAGATGCAGGAGACATTGTTGGGCAAGCGGCCGTCAGCATCGGCCCAGACGAAACCGCTACCGAGGTATTTGGCAAAGTCAGTCAAGCGGCCGTGAGCGTGATTGATCAAGTCTTGCCCAGCCTGTTAACGGGAATAGTTCCTCGTCAGCCTAATGAACTCCAAAAAGGCAGTTATTTTGGCGGCAGAAAGCCTGCGGATGGGCAAATTCATTGGAATCAGACTGCTAAACGGGTCCATGACCTGGTTAGGGCGGTTGCGCCCCCTTATCCAGGGGCCTTTACGGCACATGATGGCAAGACCATGATCGTGGCCCGCACCAGCCTAAAAGGGCCATTTCCAGTCAATCTCGATCTTGGGGTTTGTGGCATCCAAGTGGTTGATAATCGGGTATTCGGCATTTGCGGCGACCATCAAGCAGTGGAAGTATTGGAATGGTTTCCAGCTAGCAATTAAATGGCAACTGAGCAGCAACACTTATTAGATTAAAACGAGGCAGTAAAGATGAAAAAAGTACTCATTCTTGGTGTTAATGGTTTTATTGGACACCACCTTTCCAAGCGCATTCTCGAGACAACCGACTGGGATGTCTATGGCATGGATATGCAAAACGATCGCCTTGGTGACTTAATCAATCATCCACGCATGCATTTCTTTGAGGGTGACATCACCATCAATAAAGAATGGGTTGAGTATCACATCCGTAAATGTGACGTCATCCTGCCATTGGTTGCGATTGCAACGCCTGCAACTTATGTACAGCAACCACTCAAAGTATTTGAACTCGACTTTGAGGCCAATCTCCCCATCGTGCGCTCTGCAGTCAAATACAAAAAACATTTGGTATTCCCATCCACATCCGAAGTTTATGGAATGTGTGAAGATGCCGGATTTGATCCCGCTAAATCGAATATGGTTTACGGCCCAATTAATAAGCCGCGCTGGATCTACGCCTGCTCAAAACAACTCATGGATCGCGTAATCTGGGGCTATGGCATGGAAGGCTTGCGCTTTACCCTCTTTCGCCCGTTTAACTGGATTGGCCCTGGTCTAGATAGCATCTACACACCAAAAGAAGGCTCTTCCCGGGTAGTGACTCAGTTCCTAGGTCATATCGTTCGTGGCGAATCAATCAATGTTGTTGACGGTGGCGCCCAGAAACGCGCCTTTACCTATGTTGATGATGGCATTGATGCCTTGATGCGCATCATCGATAACAAAGATGGCATTGCTAATGGCAAGATCTATAACATTGGCAATCCAAAAAATAATCACTCTATTCGCGAACTAGCGAATCAGATGCTAGAAATTGCTCGTAGCATTCCTGAGTACGCAAAGACTGCTAATGAAGTGAAGATTGTAGAAACCACTTCTGGCGCTTACTACGGCGAAGGGTATCAAGACGTTCAAAATCGCGTTCCCGCAATTGACAATACGATGAGTGAATTAGGTTGGAAGCCAACTACAACCATGACTGATGCACTCAAGAACATTTTCGAAGCCTATCGTGAAGATGTTGAAAAAGCGCGTACCCTAGTTGACAAAGAATAAGTAAAAGTAAACAAAGGTACATGGCTAAGATAGCTCTCAAGGTTGATGTAGATACCTTACGCGGCACTAAGGAAGGTGTCCCTAACCTAGCTCGCACTCTAGATCGTTTTGGTCTTAAAGCGACCTTTCTATTTAGTCTTGGGCCTGACCATACTGGCTGGGCCTTAAAACGCGTCTTCCGCCCAGGTTTTCTGAAGAAAGTTAGCCGTACCTCTGTTGTAGAGCACTACGGCATTAAGACCTTGCTATACGGCGTTCTCCTTCCTGGACCAGACATCGGCAAAAAAGCTGCAGCAGAAATGCGCGCAATTGATAAAGCCGGCCATGAGACAGGTATTCATACCTGGGATCACGTTGCGTGGCAAGACGCAGTGCGTAATCAAGATGCTGCTTGGACAAAAGCGATGATGCAAAAAAGTTGGGATCGTTTTGTAGAAATATTTGGTCATACACCAGTCACTTATGGTGCTGCCGGATGGCAAATGAATACAACTGCCTTTGAGCAACTAGATCAGTGGGGAATTACCTACTCATCCGATGGGAGAGCTGAACCCAATCTCATGCCTTATCGACTTGCCTTACCCTCAGGCAAAGCCAAGCACGTTCAATACCCGACTACACTCCCCACCTTTGATGAGCTCATTGGCATCGATGGCGCAGATGAATTTGGTGCGGTCAAAAAGCTATTGGAGATTACCCAAAGTAATCCAAATGATCAAGTCTTCACGCTACACGCTGAACTAGAAGGTCAAAAGCTATTGCCCGCATTCGAACAGCTATTGGCTGGATGGCTAAATCAAGGCCACGACCTTGTCACGATGGGAGAGCTTCATCAATCTTGGGCAGCCACCAAGCAACTAGATAAAATAGCTGTACTACCACTAAGCTGGGGTGAGATACCCAATCGTAGCGGTGATTTAATTATTCAAAACAACTAATTCAGTAAAACTTAGAGACAAATAACAAAGGATCATCATGACAGTAGCCATTGGTCAACCTATGCCACAGTGCGCGATTCCAGCGACTTCCGGATTGATGTTTTCACCATCATCCGCTAAGGGTAAAAAACTGGTTCTGTATTTTTATCCAAAGGATATGACTCCAGGCTGTACTGCTGAGTCAGGTGAATTTAGGGATAACATTGAAGCCTTTACGAAAGCCAATACCCTGGTGGTGGGAGTTTCCCGGGATAGCCTCAAGTCACATGACAATTTCCGCAGCAAACTAGAGCTCCCATTTGAGCTGGTAGCTGATACCGAAGAAAAGCTGTGTCAGATCTTTGGCGTCATGAAGATGAAGAATATGTATGGCAAGCAAGTCCGCGGCGTAGAGCGTAGCACCTTCTTGTTTGACTCCTCAGGCAAGTTAGTGAAAGAGTGGCGCGGCCTTAAGGTTCCAGGTCATGTGACAGAGGTATTACAAGCGGCTCAAGCTACTAAATAATTTTTACAACAATTTGATCTGAGGTGCTTGCAAACCCCGAATTTTGGGGTAAAGTGATTCATATGCACCGTAAACGACGGGAAAGTCTGACAATCCGTTTGAATCAGAAACCTGAATATCTCAGATCAGGTACGGGGAGCAACCCCCTTCGTTTTTTCAGTACCACTGCAACTAGTTTCGTAATAAACCGTCAACGCACTCCGCTTGGCGGTTTTTTCTTTTAGGAGAGTACATGCCACTGCCCCCAATCCCCACTCAAATTGCTGATCAAGTGAAGCTCAGTCGCAAAGATACTCCCGACTTGAAGAAACGTCCTGCTCAAGCAAAACCAGTGGTAGTGGAATCTGTTGATTGGACTAATGATGCAGAGGAAGATTTATCTGCAGCAGAAGTAGCTCTCGAAAAGATTAAAGCGGATCATCGACCTACTCATAATCAGCGTAGTGAGCGTAACGAGAACAAAGCGGCTGCACCAGCAAAACCTAAACGGCTTATTCGCACTGGGCCTCCTAGTTTATTCGTGCTAGATACCAACGTATTAATGCATGATCCAAGCTCCTTGTTCCGTTTCTCCGAACATGACCTATATCTGCCAATGACCACTCTAGAAGAGTTGGACAACCATAAAAAGGGTATGACCGAGGTAGCCCGCAATGCTCGTACCGTTAGCAGATCCCTGGATCAACTGATTGCTGGAACTAGCGGCACCCTGGATGAAGGCATCCCCTTAAATAAGCTGGGCAACCAAGATGTAACTGGGCGCCTCTTCTTCCAAACCAAATTCTCTACACAAGCATTGCCTGAAGGTTTACCTGAAGGTAAGGGTGACAACATGATTTTGGCAGTTGTCAGTGAATTGCAAAAAACTCGCAAAGGTCAAGAAGTGGTGTTGGTATCCAAAGATATCAATATGCGTATTAAAGCCCGTGCGCTTGGATTGCCTGCGGAGGATTACTTCAACGATCAGGTATTAGAAGATCGTGATCTGATGTATGCCGGCGTGATGTCATTGCCAGCAGATTTTTGGCCAAAACATGGCAAGGATATGGAAAGCTGGGCTGACTCCAAATCTGGAACCATGTTCTATAGAGTAACCGGACCATCTGTGCACAGCATGCTGGTCAATCAGTTTGTTTATCAAGAAAATCCTGATGGCTCTACACCCTTTTACGCACAGGTGAAAGAGATTAATGGCAAGACTGCTCTCCTGCAAACATTGAGAGACTTTTCTCATCAGAAAAATAATGTCTGGAGTGTTACTGCGCGCAACCGTGAGCAGAACTTTGCCATGAACCTGCTCATGAACCCAGATGTAGATTTTGTGACCTTATTAGGTCAAGCGGGAACCGGTAAAACCTTGCTGGCATTAGCCGCTGGTCTTGAGCAAGTACTCGACAGCAAACGCTATAACGAAATCATTATTACTCGTGCCACTGTGCCAGTCGGTGAAGATATTGGCTTCCTCCCAGGTACCGAAGAAGAGAAAATGCAGCCTTGGATGGGTGCATTTGACGATAACCTTGAAGTACTCCAACGCAACGAAGATGGTGGCGCCGGTGAATGGGGTCGCGCTGCAACTCAAGAGTTGATTCGTTCACGCATTAAGGTAAAGAGCATGAACTTTATGCGCGGCAGAACTTTTGTGAGTAAGTTTGTCATCATTGATGAGGCGCAAAACCTCACTCCTAAACAAATGAAGACCTTGGTAACTCGTGCAGGCCCTGGAACCAAAATTATTTGCTTAGGTAATATCGCTCAGATTGATACGCCTTATTTAACAGAGGGCTCTTCTGGCTTAACTTATGTGGTGGATCGCTTCAAAGGCTGGCGTCATGGTGGACATGTGACATTAGCTCGGGGTGAGCGTTCACGTCTTGCGGATCATGCAGCCGACGCACTCTAAGCAATCCCTCTCATGCCGCACTCTTCTGGGGTGCGGCATTTTTATTTGCAGCTTACTCATCCTGAGCGGATGTAGCACATTCAGCAGCAAACCAAACTCTACAAAAGTTTCTCAATTCAAACAGGACACCAGTGTTGGCACCGAAGATATTTCCATTGCAGCGGTAGGCTTGGTAGATGTACCTTATCGGTATGGTGGAAATACCCCAAAAGGTGGTTTTGATTGCAGTGGGTTGATTGTGTATGTCTACAACAAGGCAGCTGGAGTCAAACTCCCGCGCACCATACAACTGATGAGCACCAAAGGCAGAAGCATTGAGGGCCAACCTCCTGCTCCGGGCGATTTAGTGTTCTTCAATACTACCGGTGAGAAATATTCCCATGCCGGAATTTATGTTGGGCAAGGCAGATTTGTTCATGCCCCTAGCGCCGGAGGAACCGTGCGCCTAGATTACATTACAGCACCCTATTGGGCAGCTAAATTTACTGAAGCACGTCGCATGGTGCCACAGTAAACACACAAGACTTAAGTCAAGCTTTCCTAGAACCTAGTCTGCAGACCAATTCTTCCAGAGTAAGCTTGATAGGTGCCTACCAAGGAATTATCCACCGCCAAGTTCAAGAACAAATTGGTATCTTTTGTGATGCGGGCATTTAATTCAGCATCCACAGTCATCCAGCGTGAATTTGCTTGTGACTGGAAAGTGATTGGGTTGACGCCATAGAGTGAAGCCATAGTAGTGCTCGTGCCTGCATTAAAGATGCTCCAATAGCTAGCACGCAAATACGCAAAGATGGGGGTGCTACCAACAACATCCTTGTGACCCGCCAATAAACCTAAGCGGCCACGAGTCATTTCACTCTTGTTAAAGTTTACTTGACCATAAGCATCGGTTGCATTATTCATGCCAATGGCGTCATATACGATTTGCGCTTGCGGAGAAATTAAGAACTTATCCACATTCCAACGACCGCCACCTTCAATGGAGCCTGTAAAGCCTGAGCCCTGGGTGCGTAACTGAGCGCCTTGTACAGAGCCAGCTCCAGCGTTGAGGTAACGAGTACCTTGAGCAAGCGCATCTACATAGAGGCCATTAGCAGCAAAGTGGGTGCCATACAAACCCAATGAGTAAGCCTGCATACCATTAATACTACCGGTAGAGATACTGCCTGTCTGACTGGAAGTATTGGCATTAGCGCTACCGATAGTGACGTAAGGGCCGACATAAGATCTAGAGCCACCCTGCTCTTCATTCTGATACACGTCTACACCCAACTGCAAAGCATAGGCATTGAAATTCATCTTCGGGCCGTTATCTACAGAGGATGGAGTAGAAGCTCCAGTCTTACCAATAATGCGCGCCCAATCATTAGAACTCTTCTTAGCACCACCCTGTGGATCAACCAAGTTAAGATCGCCACGACGTTGATCTAATGTGTCAACTGCTGTCTGCGCATACAACTGCACCAATGAAGGAACGGCTGGATATACCGCAACCTCAATACGCTCACCAGCAGCAGGAGTGATGACTGGTGCAGGAGTTGACGTGCTGGATGCTTGCCCAGCATTATCAGTTCTTAAGTACCAAGAGTTACCTGCGCCTGAAGGATCACCTTTGTAAAGCTTGTACTCGTAGACACCAGAAGCCACACGTTGATTTAAAGCAAATGCATTCGATGTGGAAGTACCATTCACAATAATCACAGGTATACCATTGCCGACCGTGCGATTGCCAAGACCACCCTTGTCCGTTACGGTAACGCCAGTAGAGCCAGTGGTATTACCAGTGACAGTCAAGGTGTCGGATACGGGAGCAGAGGCAGGAGCATATACGCTACCAACAAAGTTGCCGCCATTACCAATGTAGTTGCCATTCACTGTTAAATTGGTTTGGATGCCATTGAATGAGGGAGCAACCACACCAGCATTTGTAAGATTCCCATTAATAACGCCACTACCTTGCAATGTTGCTCCAGAAGCAACATTGGTATTGGAGGTTGTGGAGCCAGTCAAGATGACAGTACCGGCATTGATATTGGTATCACCAGTGTATGTATTGGTATTTGATAGCATCAAAGCACCCGCTCCAACCTTGTTAAAACCACCAGAGCCTGAGATAGGTCCAGACAAACCAATGGGGTTGCCATTGGTATCAATATTGCCCTGACCGGTTAATGCAACCGAATTAGCAAATGAAACTGGCGCAGCAGCCTGCAATGTAGCACCGCCATTAATTGTCAATACACCGCTACCAATGGATAAATTATTTGTAGCAACCAATGTTCCAGTATTGATTGCAGTACCACCGCTATAGGTATTGGCGCCAGAAAGCGTGATTGAACCAGCTCCATTCATGGCGACTGCACCAGACCCAACAATAGGCGCTGAATAAGTGCCGGCACCACTATCAATAAATGAAATAGTGCCATTATTGGTTAACTTGCCGTTTCCCGTAGAGCCGACTACTCCTTCTGCTGCACCTTGCAAAGTAGCTCCAGGATTAATCACTGCGGTCCCTGTATAAGCAGTGTTATCACCGTTCAGTTGCAATGTACCTTGATTCACATTCATAGTGATCTTGGTAGGTAATGGATTATCTATTGTCCAAAAGCCAGTACCATTTTTGTTCAGGGTACTGAAGTTAATGATTTGCTTAACTAGAGTACTTCCGCCATTACCCTCTAAATAGAAAGTATTTTGTCCACTTGGGCCGCCATTAATAAAGCCCGTAATGCTTGAGCCCGTATAGAGCGTTACAGTATTTACACCATTAGAGAAAGCCACGTTTCCGACAACAGATGCACCTGTTTGGTTTGTGAAATTAACACTTCCATTGCCACCAAACACTGTTTGATTGGCTTGCTCCGAAATGATAGAGCCATAGTTGTTAACGATATTAGGCGCACCAGCAGGAGTTGCCGTCTGAAACCAAATGGCACTACCCGTTTTTGATTGAATGGTGCCGTAGTTGGTAATCGTATTGCCGCTACCAGTTGGATTGATTGCCTCTGAAGATACGGAGGTGCCAGCCGCATAAACTTTGGCACCTGCTTCAATGGTTAAGTTATTATTTGAACCCATCTCAATCGTGTTATTACCCGCATTAATCGTGGGGGGTCCACTACCACCAGTGGCGTAGTTAATCACCGTAGCACCAGCGCCGATATTAATAATTGCTCCATTATTCACAAAGATAGCTTCGTTATTTACACCGGCACCACTGCTTGGACTAGTGACAGTTGAATTTGCACCAACATTAATACGCGCATTATCTTTTAATAGGATGGTGGCAGTATTGGTACCAAATATTGCGGAATCCAAACTGATCGTATTACCACTACCAGTATTTACGGTAATGTTGTCTTGCGTAGGTGCACCACTTGTAAAACCACTAGGGGGCGTACCGGATGCGCCTAAACGACCCGTGAAATTAGCAGTACACGTTACAGAAGACGCGGTAATGGTTCCATCCGCAGACACACTGTTTGCACACGTTTGTTGACTATAAACATTAGCTGCCGCAAAGGATAAGGTACCAAATAAAAAGACTCGACACAAATATGATGGTTTCATGCAAATGACAATACTGAGAAATTTATTAAATAATTCAAAAAGATATAAGATTTTCCTTTGTAACCCACCTACAAACTATTAGCCATTAGGCGAATACCCTATATATGATGAATAATGGTTTACTGATAAAACCAATTTGCAACAGAAATAATCCCCACCACCAAGGAGAATGAGTATGAAAAAAATCATCATCGCTTTAAGCATTGCACTGAGTTTTTCACTTCCTACTTACGCTTTTGCTGATCAAGCAGCTTGCGAAGCTAAAGCAGTAAGCAAAGAAGGTAAGCCACTCTATGGCGCAGCTAAAGATGCTTCAATCAAGAAATGCATGGGTGATGCCAAGCCGAATGATTGCGAAGCTAAGGCAGTAAGCAAGGATGGCAAGCCACTCTATGGCGCAGCTAAGGCAGCTTCAATCAAGAAATGTGAAGGCGGTAAATAAGATTCATTATGTGCATCACGAAATGATCTGATTCATTTCTGCATTAAAAAAGCCTCACACTGTGAGGCTTTTTCTTTATCTTTTTATTTCTGTACTTAGAACGGCTCGTATCCACCAGAAGAGTAACCAACAGAACCCATCGCTAAGTTATCAAACTTAGTATATGGACCTTGCCAACTTACCCGAATAGTTCCAATTGGGCCATTACGCTGCTTGCCGATGATGATCTCAGCTATACCTTTATCAGTAGTGGTATCTGGGTGATAAACCTCATCACGATAGATGAACATAATTAAGTCTGCATCTTGCTCAATAGCGCCTGACTCACGCAAGTCTGACATGATTGGACGCTTATTAGGTCTCTGCTCAAGACCACGATTTAACTGTGAGAGCGCAACGACTGGGCACTGCAATTCTTTTGCGAGTGATTTGAGTGAGCGTGAGATTTCTGAAATCTCGGTTGCGCGGTTTTCAGAACCAGAGCCACTCATCAACTGCAGATAGTCAATCACCACTAAACCAAGTGTGCCCCCAAAGTTTCTGGCAATACGACGTGCACGTGCACGCAATTCTAAGCTTGATAAAGAGCCAGTCTCATCAATCAGAATTTGGGTGTTACTTAAACGAGCAATAGCATCTGTGACACGTGGCCACTCATCATCTTGTAACTTACCAGTACGCATGCGACTTTGATCAACGCGCCCTACTGAACCCAATAGACGTGCGGCTAATTGCTCACCCGACATCTCCATGGAAAATATAACTACTGGCAAACCTTCAGCTAAAGCTACGTTTTCAGCAATGTTCAGCGCCATCGCCGTTTTTCCCATCGATGGTCTTCCGGCAATAATCACTAAGTCACCTTTTTGCAGACCACTAGTTTGCTTATCTAAATCAATAAAGCCTGTAGCAATACCGGTGATGTCACTACCGCCTTGGCGGTTATAGAGCTCATCAATACGCGCAACAACAGCTTTGAGCAAAGGCTCAATCTCAAGATAGTCGGCTTTGCGGCTACCTTCTTCACCAATCTGAAGAATGCGTGACTCAGCTTCATCCAACAGCGTTCTAACAGTACGTCCCTCAGGAACGAATGCAGAATTGACGATGCTGTCTGAAACCTCGATCAAGCGACGCAAAATACTGCGATCACGAACAATGTCGGCATAGCCTTTAATATTCGCTGCACTGGGTGTGTTTTGCGCTAATGAATTAAGGTAATCAATACCAACCAAATCACCACCCTGCTCAGACTTAATTGCATCATGAACAGTAATGACGTCAGCGGGATGATTGTCGCCAACCAAACGAGCAATTGCTTTGTAGATCAAAGCATGTTCGGGGCGATAGAAATCTTTATCGTTTAAAACTCCACCTAGGTTATCCCAAGAGGAGTTATCGATCAGTAGACCGCCGAGCAAAGATTGCTCGGCTTCTACAGAATGCGGCGGAACTTTTAAAGCCTGCACAACTGGATCCCCAGAACCCATCATGCCGGGATTCAGCGTAACGGAACGTGAACGGGATTCAGCCATGAGGCTTATTTACAGTTCTAAAACTTAAGCTTGCTCGCCAACTACACGAATAGTGATATCTGCAACTACGTCGGTGTGAACAGCAACCGCTACAGGATGATCACCAACCATTTTCAATGGGCCAGTAGGCATGCGAACTGAAGACTTCTCAATTGTGAAGCCTTTAGCTTTCAAAGCATCAGCGATGTCATGATTGGTTACAGAACCAAACAAACGACCATCAACACCCGCTTTTTGACCAATTTCAAGAACCAAGTCCTTGAGCTTAGCGCCAACTACTTCAGCGGCAGCCAATTTCTCAGCGGCTAATTTTTCCAACTCAGCACGGCGAACAGCAAAGTCAGCAATCGCTGCTTCAGTTGCACGACGCGCTTTGCGTTGTGGGATTAAAAAGTTACGAGCGAAACCGTCTTTAACGCGAACTACGTCGCCAAGGTTGCCCAGGTTAGTTACTTTTTCTAAAAGAATGATTTGCATTGAGGGCTCCCAATTATTTCTTATGTTGATCGGAGAATGGCAATAAAGCCAAGTAACGAGCACGCTTGATAGCAGTGTCTAACTGACGCTGATACTTAGCTTTTGTGCCTGTCAAACGAGCAGGAGTGATCTTGGCGTTTTCGCCAATGAAGTCCTTCAATGTGTCTACATCTTTGTAATCAATCTGTTCTACGCCAGCAACAGTGAAACGGCAATAACGCTTACGCTTGAACAATGGGTTCTGAGCTGGTTTCTTTTTGAAATCGGGTTTCTTTCCAAACGCCATGATGATTTCCTCTTTAATTTTTCAATTGAATATTGGTAATGTGGAAAACAAGTCTTTGATTACGTAGAGTCTTGGGTGCTAAGAATCCCTCAAACACTGCCTCAGCTCCTAAATCGATTCGCTCTAAATCCTTTTGTATCGGACCGATTGTGATGGCTTCAACGTTCATCTGAATTTTCCTTGCCACTCCTACCTCGTTTGCTTGGCCACTATGTTCTAGCTGGCAATGCATCACCGGTATTCCTGCTGGTGTAAATCGAATCGCGTCTTTAGATACCAAGATTGCAGTGAGGGTGAAATGATTCAACGCCGCTCCGCTTCTCTGATACGTTTTCTAGTCTGTGTATTCCTCTTCAAATTTCTAACTTAAGCCGCTGCTACTGGAGCGTCGGATTGAGCTGATTTGCGCGCTTCTTCACGTTGCACTTCTTTCATCATGATTGAAGGCTCTGTTTCAGCTTTTTTAGTCTTGATGATGAGATGACGCAAAACAGCATCGTTAAATTTGAACGCATGCTCGAGTTCTTCCAGAGTTTTCTGGTCGCACTCAATGTTCATGCAAACGTAATGGGCTTTAGCAAGCTTGTCGATCATGTAAGCCATCTGACGACGACCCCAGTCTTCCATACGATGAATTTTGCCGCCCGCAGCTGCTAATGTAGCTTTGTAACGATCGATCATCGCTGGCACTTGCTCGCTTTGGTCCGGATGGACGATAAAGACGATTTCATAATGACGCATCAAACACTCCTTAAGGATTGAGTCACCTGGGCGTCTTGCTAAGTTCTGATGGTTGTGAACTCAGCGCCAGTGTGACAAGGTAGTAACAAATTGTAGGTACTGCTTACAACACTTTTACAGCCGCTTTTCAGCGCTTACCGAATTACTGGCAAGACCGCTATTCTAGCAAAAAAATCCTGCCAAGTCAGGGATTTACCAGCAGTCTGATTCTGTTTTTCTGCATACACAGACAGTTGGAGTGCAATTCTAGCTCTGGGGGCAGTAAGGCTTCCTGATGCCAAACATCCGGAGATGTCCTTTTCGGGCAAATCTGGCAGGGTTTCGCCTGCACCGGTTCTAGTAGTCCTGACCAAGGCAATACCATGTTTTACCGCTGCAACCAGGGAATCCTTCCATGCGTCATGGAAACCCCCCATGCCAGAACCAGCAATGACCAGGCCCTTTACCTTAGAGTTCAACCAATGAGTAATGGTTTCTGAACGGGCGCCAGCATGACTAGTCAATATTTCTACCCAAGGCCATTCGCCCTCCTTAGGAATTGGCAAATCCTCAGTCCAAAGGGCTTGAACCGCCTTCACACCTGATAACCAGGATGGATTAATCAGACCAGCCGAGCTACTTGGAGATGCTTGAATGGGCGCATTGAGAGCGCTACCGTGGCGTTTTGCCAGATCCATAGCCAAACAAGCCCTGCCATCCATAACTGCATAAATACCACCAGGGCAGTTATCAATTGGGGTAGAAGCCCAACGAATGGCATCAAGCAAGTTGGACGGACCATCCGCCTTCGGAGCATTTGCCGGCAACATCGCGCCCGTCAAGATCACTCTTTTGCCTAAATTTTGAGCATATTTGCCGCAAGTCAGCTGCAAAAAGATGCCCGTCTCTTCAATCGTATCCGTTCCGTGAGTGACCACTACCCCTTTAACCGAGGTATTAGCAAGGGCCTCTCTCACCGCATCGCCCAAAAGCGTTAACAAGGACTCAGTCAAATTGCGACTGTTGATGTTGGCAACCTGCTTTGAAACCAACTTAACATTGCCGGGGATAGCAGATTGAATGTGGGCCAATAATGAGGCTACCTCAAGCTGACCAGCCTCATATTGCATAGGATTCTGATCTGGACTCGATGCCAAGCCAGCAATCGTGCCTCCCATACCCAAAACCAAGATATGGGGTGAAGTTTCTGGGGCGTCTTGTTGTGAGCTCATCCCTCATTATCACTCTTAAATAGCTTGATCTCTCAAATACTGCTGTATACAATCCCAGTATGGACATAAACACAGTCGATTTTCCGGAGGGGCTGACTGCCCTCCCCAAGCTCACTCCACGTCAGAATGAGATTTTGGAGTTGATCACTAAAGCCATCGATGAGAGTGGTCTTCCACCAACTCGAGCTGAGATTGCCACTCAATTAGGATTTGCTTCTGCCAATGCGGCCGAAGAACATCTTCGTGCGCTAGCGAAAAAAGGTTATATCGAATTAACGCCAGGAACTTCACGCGGCATTCGTATTCCGCAACGATTTAATCAGTCGCACAACAGCAATAAATATCGTCAGCTCTCTTTGCCTTCTGGCGCATTACAACAACTCACCCTTCCATTGATCGGAAGAGTTGCTGCTGGTTCACCAATCATGGCGGTAGAACATATTGAGAAGCATGTTCCGATTGATCCAAGCTTATTTAGCAAGGGCGCCGATTACTTACTCAAAGTAAAAGGTATGAGCATGCGCGATGCCGGAATTTTGGACGGCGATTATTTGGCCGTTAGAAAAACGACTGAAGTTCGCAATGGTGACATTGTTGTTGCTCGTCTTGATGATGAAGTCACCGTGAAGCGCTGGCAGCAAAAGAAAACTGCGAACGGCATGATCATCGAACTACAAGCAGAAAATCCTGACTTCAAAAACATTTTGGTAGACGATCGTCAACCAAACTTTGCGATTGAAGGTCAAGCTGTTGGCCTAATCAGGGCTGAAGGACTATAAGCTACGCCCCCTAAAGCATAAGGCCTCTTGTTAGAGGCCTTTTTTATTTACTACAGCTGCTTCATCAAACTACTTGCGAGTGGGAGCAACTACGTTAGCATTTTTCGGTGATGAAGTAATGACGATGACCGACTTTGGTCCACCGAGTGATCCATCAACCACTTCAATTGTCGCAGTTCTATCACCTTTTGTAAAAACCAAAATACTCGTTTTTGCCTTAACAGCAGTAACAATTGTCCAACCACCCTTTGGATATTCTGATTGAAAAAAAGCGTAAACGTCAGTTGCGCCTTGCAATGCATTTACTACTGCTCTACCAACCCACTGATTACCACTTCCAATGATGATCGAATCAGATCCTGCAATCTTTGCACCCTGAGGCAGGGGCATATCTCCTAAAAGCTGATTCTGAATTTCCTGGACCTCAGCTGGAGTGCCGGTAGGAGAATCTCCTGAACTAGCACATGCACCCATGAGTGCCGCTACAAATAATGTAACAGCGCTAACTTTAAGGGTTTGGATTGCGATCATTTGTTCTTTAATTGTTTGAGGTAGTGGACGCTTTTTACTTACGATATTTAAAAAGTATTTTAGGTGATGCACCTAATTCGTCAAGACAAATTACTGGAGGCGCGTGAGGGAATCGAACCCCCGTACGAAGCTTTGCAGGCTCCTGCCTAACCACTCGGCCAACGCGCCATACTCTCTTGAATCAAAAATGGGAAGCTTTTAAGGGCTTCCCATCGAACTTGGAGCGGGAAAGGAGGTTCGAACTCCCGACCTATACCTTGGCAAGGTATCGCTCTACCAGCTGAGCTATTCCCGCATAACAGGGCGGTAGTTTAACAAACAATCGCCAAGAAAGCATTATTCCTTGCAAAACCTCAGATACAAAGGAATTGAACTGCCCCATAAGTCTTAACTGGCTGGGGTTTATGACGCTTAGTCAATTTTTCCAGCGAGCTGCGGTAAGGCTTTTTTCATGTAATAAAACATCGACCAAAGCGTTAAAAAGGAGGCAATCCAAATTAACCAGGTACCTAATAGCGCACAATTTAGCCAACCAAACAAAGTGTCATTCAGCAGCAAAAACGGAATAGCTACTAACTGAGCGGTCGTTTTGAGCTTGCCGACCATATGTACTGCCACACTTTTTCCAGCTCCCAATAAGGCCATCCATTCCCGCAATGCAGAAATCGTAATTTCGCGACCAATAATGATGAGTGCTACCCAAACCTGAACACGGTCCATATTTAAGAGCACCAATAAAGCGGCAGCAACAATGAGCTTATCTGCTACTGGATCTAAAAACTGACCGAAAGCAGATTCTTGTTTTAGACGACGCGCTAGAAAACCATCTAACCAATCGGTAATTGCGGCTGAGATAAAGATGATTGCTGCAATCAAATTCTTTTCAAACGGAGTAAGCCAGGAATTGGGAAGATAAAAAACCACTACCAACAGCGGAATCGCTGCAACACGTAACCAGGTTAAGGCGATCGGAATATTAAAAGGCATTCGATAAGCATAAACCAAGAACGGTCAATGCTCCTAGTGAAGCTGGCGATATATCTGCTCGGCCAGCGTTAATGAGACACCTTCCACACTGGCAATCTCTTCAATACTGGCATTAGAGACACCTTTTAAGCCGCCAAAGCGAGCAAGCAGCTTTTGTCGACGCTTAGCGCCAATGCCCTCGATCTCCTCTAAACGAGAGATGGTCCTTGCCTTGGCGCGTTTAGCTCGCATACCAGTAATAGCAAAGCGATGTGCCTCATCTCTTATCTGAGCTACCAATAGCAAAGCTGCACTATCAATCCCTAGTTCTAATGGTTCACGTCCATCTGCAAAGATGAGAGTCTCAAGTCCAACTTTACGACCTTCACCCTTAGCTACCCCCACAATTAACCCAATGTCCATGCCAAATTCAGATAAGACCTGACGAGCCATTTCCACCTGACCTTTACCACCATCAATCAAAATCACTTGAGGGATTTTTTCTAATGGCAGCTCTTGGAAATTGGCATAACGTCTCTGCAACACTTGACGCATTGCTGCGTAATCATCACCTGGAGTAATGTCATTGATATTGAAGCGTCGATACTCACTCGATTGCATCGCATTTTTGGTATACACCACGCAAGATGCTTGGGTTGCTTCGCCAGAAGTATGGCTAATATCAAAACACTCTATACGTAACTGCTCAAGACTTTCTAATTCAAGACTTAATACATCAGCTAATGCACGCACTCTTGCCAACTGTCCACCCGTCTCTACAAGGCGCTTAGTCAAGGCAATCTTCGCATTACCTTCTGCCATCGCAAGCCAATGACGTCTTTGTCCTTGGGGCTGATGTAAAAAAGTAATTTTCCTTCCAGCTTGTGCATTGAGTAACTCATGTAAATCTTCGGGTGGAGATTCATTCAATTGGGTAAGATCATCACTCGCTGATTGCAAGGCATGATTTAAAACCAACACTGGCGGTATTAAGTTGGCTGCAGTTTCATCCGTATGCTCTTCCAAGTAATGCTGAGTAATAAAAGCTTCCAGTATTTCTGCAGGGGATGGCAATTCACCGGAAGTTGAGCGCAATCCTTTAGGGAAATAAGCCCTATCGCCCAAGTGACGTCCGCCACGGATCATGGCCAGATTAACGCAAACCATACCCTCCATTTGCGCTACGGCAATAACATCTACATCACCCTCACCTTCAGCAACGGTATCCATCGACTGCTGTTGCAAGACGCTAGATAGATCTGCGATGCGATCCCGCAATACTGCTGCCATCTCAAACTCCATCGCCTCACTATGCTTGTGCATTTCTCTTTCAAGCTCGGATAACACCTGGCTGTGATCACCTTTTAAAAATCGAGTGGCTTGAGCGACGTCTTGCCCGTACTGTTCAACGCTCAAGCGGCCGACACAAGGGGCGCTACAACGATGAATCTGATGCAAAAGGCAAGGCCGACTACGATTCTTGAATACAGAATCCTCACAAGTCCTCAGACGAAATACCTTCTGCAAGATCTGCACTGAGTTACGAACTGCCCAGCTATTCGGAAATGGCCCAAAGTAATGATTGCGCTTATCCACTTTGCCGCGATATGAGGCTAGCCTAGGAAACTGGTTCCCCGTTAACATCACGTAGGGATAAGACTTGTCATCACGAAACAAAATATTGAATGGCGGAGCCAACTCTTTAATGAGATTGTTCTCTAGAATGAGGGCTTCAGTTTCAGTCCGTGTTACCGTTGTCTCATAGCGGGCAATTTTGCCCACCATCAGTTCGATACGCGGTGATAACTGAGTACGCTGGAAATAACTAGAGACACGCTTTTTAAGGTTGCGAGCCTTGCCTACATACAGAATATGTCCCGCTTCATCAAAAAAGCGATATACCCCCGGCAATCCGGGTAGCCGTTTAACATCCTGCTGAAGGGTTTCGAAAAGCGAATTACACATGCGTTGGGATATTTTCTGCCAAATCGTCGATAACTATGGTGATGCCGGTGTTTGCTGGCGTCTAGCCCGAAGCTTATCAAGCATTCATGGGCAAGAGGTTCGTATTTTTTGCGATGACCTGCCAACCCTTAATTTACTCGCATCAGGAGTAGAACCATCAATTAAGCAAAAAATCGATTTGCAGCCATGGGAGGCTAGCCATACGAATGCCCGCCATCCAGTACAAATACCCGGTGCTGTGATTGAAGCGTTTGGCTGTGAATTACCCGAGCGCTATTTGGCCGGTCTCTTTATTGCACCCATCAAGCCCATCATCCTCAATTTGGAGTATCTCAGTGCAGAGCCTTGGGTGGCTGAATTTCATGGCAAGGCCTCACCTCAATCTCACGGTATTCCGAAATATTTCTTCTTCCCTGGTTTTCAAGACGAGGTGGGTGGACTATTACTCGACCCCATTCCAGCAGAAGGTTATCTCGTTGAAAATAATATTCCAAAAGATCTAAAAGCTATCTGGCCTCAATTACGACCAGGAGCAAAGCGGATCAGTGTCTTTTGCTACCCTGGAGCACCTCTTAAAAAATGGCTGGCTGACTTAGGGCGTCTTGGCGAGAATGTCGACATCATTCTTGCTCACGGTCATGCGGAACAGCTAAATCTCTATGGTGAGCAACCGATCTCATTACCGAAAAATATTCAATTACTTTCCATGCCATTCGTATCTCAGGATGACTATGACTGGGTGTTATCTCAATGCGACTTCAATATTGTGCGAGGAGAAGATTCTTTTGTGCGAGCGCAGCTTGCGGGCAAACCATTTATTTGGCACATCTACCCCCAAGAAGATCGCGCCCATGAAGTGAAATTAGCAGCATTTCTGGATCTATATCTGGAAGAGACTAGCCAAGAACTGAGGTTAGCCACCATTGCCGCCATGACCTGGGCAATGCCCGGTGAATGGTTTAAAGACCTAAGCGCCTGGGATGCTCATGCCAAGCATTGGCGCACCCATTTACTTGAAAAACAAGCCGATGGCGGCTTGCCAGCGCGTTTAATCCGCTTTGTCGCCTAATCCCAAGCAATAAAGGCTTGCGGGCGGGTACAATCTTGTTTTTGATAAAAACCGCAGAAAGTTAGCTCTGCCCCCAGGAATAGCAAGATGAAAACAGCACAAGAACTCCGCGTTGGTAACGTAGTCATGATTGGTACTGATGCTCAGGTCGTTTTAAAGGCCGAATATAGCCGCTCTGGCCGCAACTCCTCTGTTGTGAAAATGAAATTTAAGAATTTGTTAACCGGCGCACCTAACGAAGGTGTTTACAAAGCGGATGACAAGTTTGATGTTGTGATTCTCGATAAGAAAGAATGTACTTACTCTTATTTCGCAGATCCAATGTATGTATTTATGGATACTGAATACAACCAGTACGAAGTTGAAGCTGAGTTCATGGGTGATGCATTGAACTACCTTGAGGAAAGCATGCCATGTGAAGTGGTGTTCTACGAAGGTAAGGCACTCTCAGTAGCAATGCCTAACTCATTGGTTCGTGAAATCATTTATACAGAACCAGCAGTTAAAGGCGATACCAGCTCTGGTAAGGTATTGAAGACTGCAAAATTAGCAACTGGCTATGAATTGCAAGTTCCATTGTTCTGTAATACTGGTGACAAGATCGAGATCGATACTCGTACCGGTGAATATCGTAGCCGCGCTAACTAATTTGTAACTAGCAAACTACAGCAGTTAAAAAGCCCGGCATGCCGGGCTTTTTTATTGTCACAATAATTTTTTATGCAATTAGCTTTAACTGCTCAAGCAAGCCCTTGGCATGCTGGTACTGAGCTTCATTTTGTAATTCATTCCAACCCAATGCAAGCGCTGTCGGCATTAGCTTATTTAAACGCGCTTTTGACTCTTCTTGCTTAGCTTTTGATACCTTTAGCTTACTTAATAGCTGGTCAGCAAGGTCAGGACGATTGCAGATTAAAACCGCATCGCAACCAGCCTCCAGCGCCATCTCCGCACCCTTCACTACAGAGCCTGCAACACTGGCGCCTTCCATGGAAAGGTCATCACTAAAGATCACGCCTTCAAAGCCCAACTCTTGACGCAAGATGGAATGGAGCCAGATCTTTGAAAATCCAGCTGGGTTCTTATCTACCTTTGGATAGATCACATGGGCTGGCATGACCGAAGCTAAGCTGAGATCTAACCACTCGTAAGGCTTGGCATCATCATTCAAGATTTCTTTTAAGGAGCGTTCATCCACCGGAATAGCGACATGCGAATCTGCTTCAGCCCAACCATGTCCAGGAAAGTGCTTGCCACAGTTGGCCATACCTGCGAGACGTAAACCCTCATTCAAACTCTTTGACAAAGCAAAGACTATTTGTGGATCACGACTAAATGAGCGATCGCCAATCACACCGCTGCGACCAAAATCTAAATCCAGAACTGGAGTAAAACTGAAATCAACGCCACAAGCACGTAACTCAGCGGCGAGTACATACCCACAAGCGGTTGCTGCAGCCATTGCGATAGCAGCAGACTCCGCAGAATGCTTGGATTTATTTTTTGCACCCCAGAGCTCGCCCAGCTTACGCATCGCAGGCAAATGGGTAAAGCCATCGGTCTTAGCGCGCTGCACTCGACCACCCTCATGATCAATAGAAATCAGGACATCGGGGCGAAGTTTCTTAATAGCAGCAGTTAACTTGGTGAGTTGCTGACGATTGGCGAAGTTTCTGCCAAACAAAATCACACCACCAGTCAGCGGATGCAAAATACGGCGGCGATCTTCAGCATTTAATTCAAGGCCAACTACATCTAGGGTAACTGGGCCTGGGGCCATCGTGGACTTACTCATTTCTTCCTCTGTTTTATTCTTGATTTCTGAGTGACAATTACATGCGCAATTGCCATATCTTGTTCATCGCTCACAGTGACGTAAGCTTCCCAATTTTTTTCCTGCATGAATTGCGCCAAGGCACCCAGGTATGACGTGATAGGTTTGCCACTAGGCTCATTCAAAGTTTGGAGTGAGCGCCAGGTCATTGGCATTCTCATTCCCAAGCCAATCGCTTTTGAGAAGGCCTCCTTGGCTGCAAAACGCGTAGCCAAGAATGCAATGCCCCGCTTATGGTTTCTGGCAAGGCGATGCTGAAATACCAGCATCTCGTCTGGCCCCAGAATTTTTTCAGCTAAACGGCCATTAGTGCGATCGTAAGCTGCCTGTAAGCGCTCAATCTGCAGAATGTCAGTGCCGATGCCGATGATCATGCGATGTAAATGATGTTGTGTATCAACTCTTAAGAGCTTGCTCTACCCTGAACCATCAAGGCTTTCATGTCGATAATTGCTTTTTGCCAGCCTTTGAATAAAGCTTCGGCAACAATGGCATGGCCAATATTGAGCTCAGATAATTCGGCTATTGCGGCAATAGGTTTCACATTGCCTTCGTGCAAACCGTGGCCAGCATTCACTCTGAGGCCGATACTTTTTCCAAATTTAGCAGCCTTTCGAATACGCTCAAGCTCTGTTGCCTGCGCAGCACCAGATAAATCTGCGTAACGACCGGTATGTAATTCCACTACGGTTGCGCCAACTTCTTTAGCTGCCTGAATTTGCTTCTCTTCTGGATCAATAAATAGGGATACCCGAATACCTGCATCAATTAATTTCTTAGTGGCCGCTTTTACCGCATCAAAGTGACCCACTACATCTAAGCCACCCTCAGTCGTGACTTCTTCACGCTTCTCTGGAACTAGACACACATCGTGTGGCTTGACCTTGCATGCAATATCAATCATCTCGGGCGTCACTGCACACTCTAAATTCATGCGGGTTTTAATCAGTGGGCGCAATGCCAGCAAGTCTGCATCTTTAATATGACGACGGTCCTCACGCAAATGCAAAGTAATGAGATCAGCGCCAGCTTCCTCAGCCAAAGCTGCCGCTCTCAGCGGGTCGGGATAGATCGTGCCACGCGCATTACGCAAAGTGGCAACGTGGTCAATATTGATACCTAGTTCAGGTGCTTGGGAATTGCTCATCTATATAGATTACTAGATTTTCTTCAAATCAATCAAAATCTGGCGGGTAGTCAATACCTGATCCTGTAAATGCAAGCCCAGCAGAAAACGCATCAATTGCTTACTCTCAGAAAGTGTCTCTGGATCTGAAAAATCCCCGACTGCAATCGCCAAAAGAGATTTACCCGTAAGAACAGGCCAGTGCCCGGGATCATCCACTTGAATAGGACGCACCCCACGTTCTGGCTGATAAACATATTGCTCTTGAGCTAGCGGCGCCTCATTGGTTTCAACACAATGATCCAAGGCAGCCGCATAGCCCGTCTCCTGTAATAGCGATAACTCAAATGGCCGCAGGATCTCTTCTAGACCCTTGGATTCGAACTCTAGATTGGATAACGCGTTAATAGTCTCGGCGTAACGATCATAGAGTCTTTCATAATCATCCTCACGCGCTAAAAATTTCACAAGCAACTCGTTGAGATAGAAGCCGCAAAGAAGCGCATCACCTACCAAGGAAGGTGTGCCACCAACCCACTCGGACTTTGTAAGGGTGCGCAATTCTGATTTACCACTCCAGGAAACTAGTAGTGGCTGAAAACGTTGCAATACAGGTCTCAGTGTTGAGTGAGGACGTTTTGCGCCCTTGGCAATTAAAGCCATGCGGCCATACTGCCGAGTAAACACATCTAGAATTAAGCTGGTCTCTTTATAGGGAATGCTATGCAATACAAAAGCAGGCTCGTCAGCAATACGAATCGAAGCCATCGGAACTTATTCCAGCCCTTGTGCCCGAAGTTCGGCACGATCGTCTGCCCAGCCACGCTTGACCTTCACCCAAGTCTCTAAAAAGACTTTGCCATCAAAGAGCTTTTCCATATCGATGCGGGCATCTGTCGAAATCTTTTTAAGGCGCTCACCCTTTTGCCCAATGATCATCGCCTTATGACTATCACGATCAACCAAAATCGTTGCCGCAATACGACGCATCTTGCCATCCATCTTAAATTGATCAATCACTACCGTACTGGTGTAAGGCAATTCTTCACCGGTAAAGCGAAATACTTTTTCACGCAGAATCTCGGCTGCCAAGAAACGCTCGCTACGATCGGTGATCGTATCGCCATCATAGACAGCCTCGGCTTCAGGCAAGTAACCTTCCAGCACATCGAGCAATCTCTCGATATCACCAGGACTCTTGGCGCTCATCGGTACGATTTCAGCAAACTCACATTTCTGGTCTTCGTGACCACCTAATTCACACCAAGGGCGAGCCATTTCTTTAATGAAGCTCAGCAGGGCTAGATCGCGCTCGGATGGCGTCTGAAAGCGACTATTAAACAGGTCTAATTTATTCAGAACCAAGACAACCGGTAAGTCATCTGGCAACAACTTCAATACCTTCTTGTCATCTTCGCCAAAGTATCCAGCCTCAACCACAAAGCAAGCCACATTCACATCTTGTAGGGCGGTAGTCACCGTACGATTTAAGGCTTTGTTTAATGTATTTATTAAACGCGTTTGAAAGCCTGGTGTATCGATAAAAATGAACTGGGCTTCTTCACGATTCTGAATACCCAAAATCCGATGACGAGTAGTTTGTGCCTTACGAGAAGTAATACTGATCTTCTGACCAACCAATGCATTAAGGAGTGTTGATTTACCCATATTAGGACGCCCAACAATGGCGATGGTGCCGCATCTAAACACGATTAGCCCTTCAGCTTAAGATTGAACTGCTCTTCGGTCGCTTCTTTTTTTGCAGCCTTCTTTTTGGCCGACCGAGTCTTCTTGGGTTTACGAGATTCTTGCGGCAATGCTTTGAGCATGGCAATCAAGGCCAACTTAGCTGCCGCCTGCTCAGCAGCACGACGTGAAGCGCCCTCACCTTTGACTGCCACCTTATGGCTAGGTATTAGACACTCAACCTCAAACTGCTGGTTATGAGCAGCACCAGTAGTGCCAGTAACGTTATAGGTTGGTAAAGGCAATTGATAGCCCTGCAGGCACTCTTGTAATAATGTTTTGTCGTCTTTGCCCAAGGTTTTGGGATCAACGTGCGCCAAGATAATGGAATAGAGCTTACGCAAGCTTGCCTTAGCCGCTTCAAAACCACCATCCATAAAGATAGCGCCTGTCACTGCTTCTAAGGTATCAGCCAGAATTGAGGGGCGCCGAAATCCACCACTCTTCAACTCACCTTCACCTAAGCGCAAGTAGTCGGATAAAGATAAGGTTTGCGCGATTTCGTATAAAGCCTGTTGCTTTACCAAGTTCGCACGCACACGGGAGAGGTCGCCTTCATCTAAATCGGAATAACGCTCATAGAGCATTTCAGCAACAACGCAATTCAGAATAGAATCGCCAAGAAATTCAAGGCGTTCATTGTTTTTCTTGCTATGACTGCGATGAGTCAAGGCTTGATTTAGTAACTCTGGCTTCTTGAAGGTGTAGCCAAGGCGCTCTTGCAGCGGTCCAGTTTCGATAACGGCGCGCGCATTCATGATATTTACTCGAATCCGCCTACACGGCCAAGATTACCGAGGTTCAACCAAACAAAGAAGGCTTTGCCAACGATATTTTTATCGGGTACAAATCCCCAGTAACGTGAATCTGCACTATTGTCACGGTTATCACCCATTGCAAAATAATGCCCTGGTGGCACCTTACAAGTCACACCAGACTGTTGGTACTGACAGAACTCAGAACCCGGGAAACGCTCAGTCGGGAATACGCTAGCTGGACGATCAGGATCATTGAGGATGTCATGACGATTGCCACCCAAGTCTGCTGGGAAGGTTTCTGTGAAACGCTTCGCATAACGCATATTCTCAGGATCAAGGTAAGGCTCGCCACCACTATATTGCAGTGGTTGGTCATTAATGGTCAGGCGCTTATTTTCATAAGTAATTACATCACCTGGCAATGCCACTACGCGCTTGATGTAATCAACTGATTCATCACGCGGATAACGGAATACCACCACATCGCCACGCTTAGGTGAACCTAAGTCAACTACCTTTTGATTCAGTACTGGCAAACGTATTCCGTAGGTAAATTTATTTACCAAAATGAAATCGCCGATTTGCAATGTTGGAATCATTGAGCCAGAAGGAATCTTGAAAGGCTCGGCAATAAAGGAGCGCAACACAAACACTGCGCAAATAACTGGAAAGAACCCTGCCGTGTACTCAAGCCATAAAGGCATACGGTCATTACCGGCCAAACGTCTTTGTGGGGCAAAGTGTAGTTTGTCAGCAACCCAAGCGATCCCAGAAACAATCACCAAGATGAAGAGGACTAAAGCAAAGTTCATTAATCCTCCACCTGCAGAATAGCCAAGAAGGCTTCTTGTGGAATCTCGACGTTGCCAACCTGCTTCATACGTTTCTTACCTTCTTTTTGCTTCTCTAATAACTTACGCTTACGTGAAATATCGCCGCCATAGCATTTAGCCAAAACGTTTTTACGCAAAGCTTTGACGTTTTCACGCGCAACGATATTGCTACCAATTGCCGCCTGAATCGCTACATCAAACATTTGACGAGGAATAATGCCGCGCATCTTGGCAACTACTTCGCGCCCACGATGTTGGCTATTGCTTCTATGAACAATCACTGAGAGGGCATCAACCCGCTCACTATTAATGAGGATGTCGACCTTGACTACGTCTGCCGAGCGATATTCTTTGAACTCGTAATCCATAGACGCATAACCGCGTGAGATCGATTTCATTTTGTCGAAGAAGTCCAAAACAATCTCAGCCATTGGTAGCTCGTAAGTCAGCTTAACTTGACGACCTAGATAGTTCATATCCATCTGAATACCGCGCTTACCAACGCACAATGTAATCATCGCCCCTACATACTCTTGTGGCATGTATAAGTTGACCGTCACAATCGGCTCAAGAATGGTATTGATCTTGCTGGCCTCAGGCATCTTCGACGGGTTATCCACCATCATCAGTGTGCCGTCGGATTGCTCTACTTGATACACTACCGTTGGAGCGGTCGTGATGAGATTCATGCCGTACTGACGCTCTAAACGCTCTTGCACGATCTCCATGTGCAACAAACCTAAGAAGCCGCAACGGAATCCAAATCCAAGAGCCTGAGATACCTCTGGCTCATACAAGAGCGAAGCATCATTTAGCTTGAGCTTCTCAAGAGATTCACGCAATTGATCATATTCACTCGCTTCTACTGGATATAAACCAGCAAAGACCTGTGGCTTTACCTCTTTAAAACCAGGAAGTGGTTCAGAAGCAGGGACTCTGCCTTGCTGTCCAGGGGTATGTGTAACAGTGTCGCCTACCTTGGCTGCTTTTAACTCTTTAATACCAGCAATCACAAAGCCTACTTGACCAGCAGATAGCTCTGGACGGTCTACTGACTTTGGACTAAACACACCCACATGCTCGACTAAATGGCTTGAGCCATTGGCCATTAAGGTAATTTTTTCTTTTGGTTTTAAGGTGCCATTCACAACGCGCACCAACATAACAACGCCTACGTAGTTATCAAACCAAGAGTCAATAATCAAAGCCTGCAACGGGTCTGTCGCATTACCCTTTGGCGGAGGCACCCTTGCAATCATTTCCTCAATCACATCAGCAACACCCAAGCCTGTTTTGGCTGAGCATGTAACGGCTTCAGATGCATCAATGCCAATGACGTCTTCAATTTCTTTTTTAGCGCGCTCAGGGTCAGCTTGAGGTAAATCAATCTTATTGAGTACTGGCACAACCTCAACGCCCAACTCCAAAGCCATATAACAGTTCGCAACTGTTTGCGCCTCAACACCTTGACTAGCATCCACCACCAAGAGCGCGCCCTCACAGGCTGACAATGAACGACTTACTTCATAGGAGAAGTCAACGTGGCCCGGGGTATCAATGAGATTGATGTTGTAAATCTTGCCGTCTTTGGCCTTGTAATTTAAAGCTGCGGTTTGCGCCTTAATGGTGATGCCGCGCTCACGCTCAATATCCATTGAGTCAAGAACTTGGGCTTCCATTTCACGATCGGAGAGGCCACCACATAGTTGAATAATGCGATCAGCAAGAGTCGATTTGCCGTGATCGATATGGGCGATGATAGAAAAATTGCGGATTAAATCCATAGCGTCTTAAAAGGTCATTCAAAAAACGCCTTGTCAGAACGCACCACGATGATGCGCTGCAAAAAGTCGTCTTAGAGTGATTGTAATGGGGTGGCGCCCAAATAGCGCCAAACCCCATTTTCAGGGCCAAAATAGGGTTATTTAGGCCTTACAGGAACTACCAAAGTGCTGTCAGCACGGCGAATAAAGACCGGAACAGCCTTATAAGCGTCTAAGCCCTTCACCAAGGCCTCAAACTGCTTAACGCTTGTGATATCGGCATCCGCAACCCGAATAATGACATCTCCAGGCCTAATTCCAGCTTTAGCCAGAGGGCCATCCCCTAAACCAGTCACTTCAACGCCGCCCTTGATGTTCAAATCCTTCTTTTTGGCATCCGAAAGCTCGCTTACAGCAACCCCTAAGGTATTGGCACCATTGCTGTTTGCCGCAGGTGTCTCTGACTTCTTATTGGCCGTTGAAGTAGATTCCGCATCTATAACAGTAACCGTTAAGTCGCGAGTACCACCCTTGCGCCAAACTTGCACAGGCACCGAGCTACCCGGCTTAGTTTCACCAACCACTCTTGGTAAGTCGGTTGATTTAGAGATATCGCGACCATTAAAACTGAGAATCACATCGCCTGCTTCAATACCGCCAGCCGCTGCAGGTCCGCCTGGTTCAACATTGCGCACATAAGCGCCACGAGGCTTTCCTAAACCTAAACTCTCAGCTACTTCTTTTGTCATCTCACCCAAAGCAACACCAATACGACCACGCGTCATCTTGCCATTGGTGCGCAATTGATCCGCAACACGCATTGCCTCATCGATCGGTATCGCAAATGAAATTCCCATGTAGCCGCCAGAGCGACTAAAGATTTGCGAATTAATGCCAATCACTTGACCAGCAGTATTTAATAACGGACCGCCAGAGTTGCCAGGATTCACCGCAACGTCAGTCTGAATAAAAGGTAAGTAGTCGCCCGTGTCACGACTCTTGGCTGACACAATACCTGCAGTCACCGTGTTCTCAAGACCAAACGGGGAGCCAATCGCTAGCACCCATTCACCCACTCGTACCCTGGATGAATCACCCAAAGGTAGCTTTGGTAAATCACGCGCTTCAATTTTGACTACCGCAACATCAGTACGCTTATCCATACCGAGTAACTTTGCTTTGAACTCACGCTTATCAGTCAGAGTCACATAGATAGTGGTAGCGCCTTCAACAACGTGAGCATTGGTCAAAATTAATCCATTGGATTCAATAATGAAACCAGAGCCCACACCACGATCCGCCTCTTGTGGCTTGCCGGGATTTGGTTGCGCCTGTTTAGGGCCACTTGGCATTCCAGGAATTGGCACACCAAAGAAACGGCGGAAGAATTCAGCTTGGTCTTCAGGCATTCCAGGAATGCCTCCTTGAGCTTGCTGCACCGCTACCTTTTCAGTAGTACGAATATTCACTACAGCTGGACTCGCACGTTCAACCAAATCTGCGAAGTCAGGAATGCTGACTCGAGGAGTTTGCGCGAATGCAGAAGGAGTGAACGCAAGTTGACTCAAGCTAAAAATAGCCAAGAGCGCAATTAAGTACTTTTTCATAATGCTATAGACCTACTTGGTGAAAACCAACAATGAAGATATTAAGAATATTAGGTCAGTTTGCCAAAAATCAAGGTACCGTTAGTACCCCCAAAGCCAAAGTTGTTTTTGACTGCATGGTCAATCTTCACATCCCTAGCGGTGTTGGCGCAGTAGTCCAAGTCACACTCAGGATCCTGATTGAAGATATTGATAGTAGGTGGCGATTTTTGATTATGAAGAGCCAAAATTGTAAAAACAGACTCTAGACCACCGGCGCCGCCCAAAAGATGGCCGGTCATGGACTTTGTGGAATTAATCAAAGTCTTCTTAGCGTGATCGCCAAGAGCCGCCTTGATGGCGCCAGTTTCGTTCTTGTCACCCAACGGTGTAGAAGTGCCGTGAGCATTGATATATTGAATCTGGTCAGCATTGAGACCTGCATCGCGCATTGCATTAACCATGCAACGACGTGGACCATCCATATTTGGTGCGGTCATGTGATACGCATCACCACTCATACCAAAGCCAAGTAATTCGCAGTAGATTCTTGCGCCGCGTGCTTTGGCATGCTCATATTCTTCAAGCACTATGACTCCAGCGCCTTCGCCAAGAACAAAACCATCGCGGTCTCTGTCCCATGGACGTGATGCCGTTGCAGGATCGTCATTACGAGTAGAAAGCGCTCTTGCTGAAGCAAAGCCACCAACACCTAAAGCAGAAATAGTTGACTCAGCACCGCCAGCAACCATGACATCCGCATCGCCATACTGAATTAAGCGGGCAGCTAAACCAATGCTATGCAAACCAGTGGTGCAGGCAGTTACAGCAGCAACGTTTGGACCTTTAAGGCCAAACAAAATACTGAGATGCCCAGAAATCATATTGATGATTGAGCCGGGAACAAAGAATGGTGAGATACGACGGGGGCCGCGAGCCAATAACTCAGCGCCTGTTTCCTCAATCATTGGCAGGCCACCAATACCCGAGCCAACCATGACACCAACGCGCTCGGCGTTTTGTTCTGTAATCTCTAAACCACTGTCTCGAATAGCTTGTGCACCAGCAGCGATGCCGTAATGGATAAACGTATCCATATGGCGAGCTTCTTTGGCAGAAACATATTCTTCGACATTGAAATCTTTCACCTCTCCAGCGAAATGAACGCTAAGCGGAGTGTGGTCAAACTTCGTGATGGTAGCGATGCCTGATTTGCCCGCGAGCAAATTAGACCAAGCTACATCAACTGAGTTACCAACAGGTGAGATGAGGCCAAGGCCGGTGACTACTACCCGGCGTCGGCCATTTGATGCTGACACAGTAATACCTAGGCTAGGGAATTAACCCTGAGCTTTTGATGTAGCGAAGTCGATTGCGAGCTGAACTGTGGTGATCTTTTCAGCTTCCTCATCAGGAATTTCGATGCCGAATTCATCTTCCAAAGCCATTACCAGTTCAACAGTGTCAAGAGAGTCAGCGCCCAAGTCGTTCACGAAAGAAGATTCATTTTTGATATCTCCTTCTGCGACGCCTAATTGCTCAGCGACGATTTTCTTAACGCGTTGTTCGATGTTGTCCATTAATTTCCCCAGGGGTTGTAAAAAACGATGAAAGAATTTTATCAGTTTGGCGGACCGAATTAGCAAATTCGCCTAAAAATGACCAAATCCTTGCTTTGTCGTTAGGCTAAATAGAGTCCGCCATTGACGTGTAGGGTATTGCCTGTAATGTAACCAGCTGCCGGGGAGGCCAAAAATGCCACCGCCTGGGCCACATCCTCAGGACTGCCTAAACGCGCTAAAGGAATGTTCACTTTTAGGGCATTTTGTTGCTCTTCGCTCAAGGCGCGGGTCATATCAGTATCAATAAATCCAGGTGCAACGCAATTCACGGTGATATTACGGCTGCCAATTTCACGGGCCAAAGCTCGAGTCATCCCTGAAACACCTGCTTTTGCAGCGGCGTAATTTGCCTGACCAGGATTACCCATATGACCAACAATAGAAGTGATATTAATAATGCGACCACCACGAGCCTTCATCATTGGACGCATCACCGCTTGAGAAAGACGAAAGACAGAGCTTAAGTTGGTATCAATCACATCAGTCCATTCATCAGACTTCATGCGCATCGATAAGTTATCGCGAGTAATACCAGCGTTATTCACCAAAATATTGATGCCGCCATATTCATTCACGATCACATCGATAATTTCTTCGCAAGCATTTGGCGCAGTGACATTCAATATTTTGCCGGCACCACCTGAAGCTTTTAAACGTTCATCAATCGCTTTTGCGCCACTCTCGGATGTTGCAGTGCCAATCACCTTGGCGCCACACTTCACTAATTCATCCGCAATCGCTTGACCGATGCCGCGCGAGGCGCCAGTTACTAAGGCAATTTGTCCGCTTAAGTCGAGATTCATATTTGTCTTCCGCTATTTTCTATATTTATGTATCTTGATTTTATTTGAAGCTAGCCAGAACTTCATTTAAGCTAGCTTCGTCAAACACTGGCACACCAGTGACTTGATCATTAATGCGCTTAGTCAGGCTCGCCAATACTTTGCCAGGACCACATTCCACCACCTGAGTGATACCTTGTCCTGCCATAGCCTGAATAGTTTCATGCCAACGCACAGGCTTGGCAGCTTGACGCACCAATGCATCTTTAATTGCTACAGGGTCATTCAAGATTTCAACATCCACGTTATTGATAACTGAAATAGTCGGGACTTTAAATTCAATATTCGCCAAGTAGCCTTTGAGTTTTTCAGAAGCAGGCTGCAATAAAGAAGAGTGGAATGGTGCAGATACTGGCAATGGCAAAGCACGCTTTGCGCCAGCAGCTTTCAACAACTCACATGCTTTAGTAACAGCGTCACTTGCGCCCGCAATCACTACCTGACCAGGGGCATTGAAATTAACAGCCTCGACAACACCACCGGATGCTGCACTTGCTTCAGCACAAACCTGAATTACCGCTGCATCATCTAAACCCAGAATAGCGGCCATGCCACCAGTACCGACAGGTACCGCATTTTGCATTGCTTCAGCACGAAAACGTACCAATGGAACAGCGTCTTTAAAAGAAATGACGCCTGACGCAACTAAGGCAGAGTACTCACCAAGACTATGGCCAGCCATCACTTTAGGAGCGGGTCCACCAGCAGCCAACCAGGCACGATAAAAGGCAATGGCAGCAGTCAACATCAAAGGCTGCGTATTAGTAGTTAATGACAATGCCTCAGCAGGCCCATCTGCAATTAACTTTGCAACATCCTCACCCAAAGCCTCAGAAGCCTCTTGCAATGTTGCGTGCACCTCTGGACGCTGCGCAATCGAATTGAGCATCCCAACTGATTGAGAGCCTTGACCAGGGAATACGAATGCAAATGTCATGTGATTAATTCGCTAATTTAAATAATTAAAGAAATGAATAGATTGTTGGGGGGTGTTTTACCTGCCATTAGTACTTGATGGCAACTGCACCCCAAGCAAAGCCACCACCAACACCCTCTAATAAAAGATGTTGACCACGTTTGATCTGCCCAGAGCGTACACCAGAATCTAATGCCAATGGAATGGAAGCGGCAGAGGTATTGCCATGCTCATGCACGGTAACAATCACCTTATCCATCGACATCCCCATCTTCTTGGCAGTGCCTTCCATGATGCGAATATTGGCTTGATGCGGTACCAACCAATCAATTTGCTCGGCCTTGAGATTGGCTTTTTCAAGCGCTTCGTGAGCAACTTGCTCCAAGACCTTAACGGCCAACTTAAATACCGCCGGACCATCCATTGTCATAAATGGAGAGCCATGTACTTCGCCATTACCAGCGCGTCCAGGAACGCACAAAATATCGCGTTGACTACCGTCTGCATGAAGCGCTGTAGACAAAATACCCGCCTCTTTAGAAGCCTCGAGTACAACAGCTCCAGCGCCATCACCAAACAAGACGCAAGTTCCACGGTCTTCGAAATTGAGAATACGTGAGAAGGTCTCAGCGCCAATCACCAATACTTTTTTATAGCTGCCAGATCGAATGAATGCATCTGCAATAGCAAGTGCGTAGGTAAAGCCTGCACAAACTGCCTGCACATCAAAGGCTGCGCAAGAATTATGTGCGCCCAATTTGTCTTGCACTACACAAGCCGTGCTTGGAAAGCCGCCTAAATGGTCAGGGGTAGAAGTAGCCAAAATAATGAGGTCTAAATCTTCAGAGGTCATGCCTGCACTGGCTAATGCAGCGTGTGCGGCCTTCACCGCCAGATCGCTGGTAAGTTCATTCTCGGCCGCAAAATGGCGTGCAGAAATTCCACTGCGCGTTTTAATCCATTCATCACTAGTCTCTAAACCAGTTTTGGCAAGGCGCTCGACCAAATCCTGATTGGTTAAGCGTAACTCCGGAAGATAGCTTCCGGTACCAGCTATTCTTGCAAAGATACTCATTCTTTTGTCTCCACCACAAAGGCCGCAGCAATGCGCTCCACCATGCGATTCTTAGCCGCTTCATACGCGCGATCTAAAGCAAAGCCAAAGGCGAAGCGATCAGCAGAACCATGACTCTTAATCACGCAACCACGCAAACCTAACAATACCGCGCCGTTATAACGACGATGATCAACGCGCTTACGAACTCTCAGCAATGGCAACATAGCGCAAATCGCCATTAACTTGGTAAGCCATGAGCGATTAAATTCTTTGCGAATTAAACCACTCATCATTTTTGCCAAGCCTTCGCTCGCTTTGAGAACTACGTTGCCCACAAAACCATCGCAGACAACAATATCGGTCGTGCCCTTAAAAATATCGTTACCTTCTACGTTGCCATAAAAGTTTAAAGAGGTTTGACGAAGTAGTTCACTAGTTTGCTTAACTACTTCATTGCCTTTAATGACTTCCTCACCAATATTGAGAAGGCCAATTGAAGGATTTTGCTTACCATCTACCACTTGCACCATTACGTTTGCCATCTGGGCAAACTGTACTAAGTGCATCGGTTCGCAGTCAGCATTAGCGCCCAGATCAAGCATCGTCGTACCAAGCCCTAATTCATTAGGGATAGCGGTAGCTATTGCGGGACGGTCAACACCATCGAGCGTCTTTAGAATGTAACGAGAAATCGCCATGAGTGCGCCAGTGTTTCCAGAAGAGATCACTGCATCGGCAGCGCCCTCCTTCACTTGCATAATGGCAACGCGCATAGAAGAGTCTTTTTTGCGACGTAGGGCAATCTCAATGGGATCATCCATCAAGACAACTTCACTAGCGGTAATAATTTGAATGCGCTCCATAGGAGCTTTGGGAGATTTACTCAAGACTTGCTTGATTAAATCGGGATCACCTACAAGGGTAATCTTCACATCTGCGTGTTTTTCTAAAAAATCGCAGGCAGCAGGAACCGTCACGACGACCCCATGATCTCCGCCCATGGCATCAATAGCAAGAGTAACGCTCATAAGCTCATTGATTGCTGCAAGTGATTTATCCAAGAAAAAAGCGGCTTTTACTGGAGCCGCTTCTATCTGTTTAGACTAAAAAATTAGTCGTTTTTAGTTTTAACAACTTTACGACCACGATAGTAGCCGTTAGGTGAAATGTGGTGGCGCAAATGAGCCTCACCAGTTGTGGCTTCAACAGCCGTAGCAGGTGCGGTCAAAAAGTCGTGCGCACGGTGCATGCCACGTTTGGAAGGTGATTTTTTGTTTTGTTGAACGGCCATATTGAACTCCTAAGCAAGGCAATATTCTAGCATGGAAAAGCACCTAAATGCTTGATTTATTGACAAAAGATACTCAAAACAACACCTGATGCTAGACCCCTAAATTCAGTTTTTCTTCATATTTTTCAATATGTTAAAGGGATTTTCACGCTCATTTGACACCTCTTCTTCACCATCTTCCACAAAGGTAGAAGCATGGGGCTCACAAAACCCATCTGGATGCTTTGGAATCAGGGGCAATGACAGTAAAACCTCGTCCTCAATGGTTTCCAGGAGGTTGAAATGCTGATTTATGACCAGGGGCTCTTGCTCTTCATCCTCCACCGGGTATCCATCGGCTTCGGAATCTGTCAAAACAAGAATAAATCGACGTTTTTCGTCTAAATCTACTGCGCAATCCTGCAAACAACGCTGGCAAACCAGGTGTAGACGCCCCTTAAGGCCTAATTCCAGAATTTGGTGAGGTTCACTGCCTGGGGAATTCTCAAAATGAGTGCTCACTGACCAATGAAAGCCATCGGCTGGATTGACTGTTGAAGCCTCCTCAGCCAATCTTGGCATATCTGACATGCTTAAAAAACCAGCACCTTTATAAGATTGGGGAGCACAAAAATCCACCTTCTTTAAAGCACTTGGCTCGGCAGATAGCTCAACTTGAGGTAAAACTTGATTACGATTCATAGCATCAGTCTAAATGAAGCCGCATCAGAAAGCACAACAAACTATGAGCACCTCCAACAATGCGCCCCAAAACTCACCTCTTATCCTGGCGTCTACATCCAAATATCGTCGTGAACTTTTAGAGCGTCTACGCATTCCTTTTGAAGTGGTTTCACCAAAAGTAGATGAGACGCCACTCACCGGTGAAAGCACTCTCGATTTAGCCCTGCGCCTTGCGCATGCAAAAGCAGCTGCGGTTGCCAAACAGTTTCCAGATGCGTGGGTGATTGGCTCTGATCAAGTTGCCGATCTTTGTGGTGCAGCGATTGGAAAGCCCGGTAACTTTGAAAGAGCGTTAGCCCAGTTACAACTCATGGGCGGTCAAGTAGTGACTTTTCAAACAGCGCTTTGTTTGATGAAGGGCGAAATCCAAACAACTATTTGCATTCCGACTGAAGTAGCTTTTCGCAAACTTCCGGATAGCGTACTAGAGGCTTACCTGCTTGCTGAAGAGCCTTATGATTGTGCCGGCAGCGCCAAGTCAGAGGGACTTGGCATCAGCCTGCTAGAGTCGATCAAGAGTGATGACCCAACAGCTTTAATTGGTTTGCCGTTGATTGCATTAACTGGCTTATTACGTGATGCCGGGTTTGCAATTCCATTAAAAACTAAGCAATAAAAAAATAAAAGAAGTTCTCCATGAGCAAACTCGGCACTCTATATTTAGTTCCCAACACTTTGGGTGATGATGCTCGTGTTGAGCAATTACCTTGGGTGCTTCCATCAGAAACGATTACGCAAACAGCCAAGTTAAAACACTGGATTGTTGAAGATGCCAAGACGGCGCGGGCACTATTAAAAGCAATCGATTCCGCTTCACCATTAGCATGCACCATTCAAGAAATGCAGATGAGCGAATGGCGTGGCGCAGCGCGTAATGCCAAGTATGGCGATGCGGTGAAGCCTGCTGATTTACTTAAGCCTTTGCTTGCTGGAAATGATATGGGCTTAATGTCTGAAGCAGGCGTACCTGGGGTTGCAGATCCTGGTGCAGAATTAGTATTAGCAGCACATAAGCTCGGCGCCAAAGTAAAGCCGTTAGTTGGCCCCAGCTCTATTTTGCTAGGCTTGATGGCAAGCGGACTGAATGGTCAACGCTTTGCATTTCAGGGCTATCTTCCTCATGACACTCATGAGCGCACGGCAAGGCTAAAACAGTTAGAGGTAGAGTCCAGAAAATTACAACAGACTCAAATTTGGATTGAGACACCCTATCGCAACACCGCTATGCTCATGGCCTGTATCAATTCGCTAGCGCCGCAAAGCCTGCTGTGTCTTGGGGTAGACCTTAGTCTGCCATCAGAAATGATCGCCACGCTATCTATTGCTGACTGGCGCAAACGCTACCCGAACGAAGCCGCTTGTGCTCCATTACAAAATAGGCCAACAGTATTTCTACTATTGGCCTAGGCCTTTTATACTTTAGTTTTACTTAATTACTTTAGATCTGGTGTCTTTACTAAAGCTTTACCAGCAGCAGCACCAGCCTCTGCGCCAAAGCGCTTAGCAACGCGCTCGGCAAAGTTTTCTTTCATGGTGTAGTCCAAAATATCAGGCGCCTTAAAGATATCGCGCGCCACTGTGTCGACCGTGCCATATCCGTCAGCCAAACCAATCTTGACGGCTTGCTCGCCATTCCAAATACGCCCAGAAAATAAATCTGGCACATCTTTTAAGCGCTCGCCACGACCCTCTTTCACCACTGCAATAAATTGCTGATGAATCTCATCAATCATGGTCTTAACCATCTCTACTTGCTTTGGATTTTCTTTGCTGAACGGATCCATCATGCCCTTGTTAGAGCCTGAGGTAATCATGCGACGCGTAACGCCTAGCTTATCCATTAGGCCCGTAAAACCAAAGCCTTCCATGATTACGCCAATGGATCCCACTAAGCTGGCTTTATCAACCAAAATTTGATCCGCAGCCACCGCAACGTAGTAACCGCCTGATGCGCAAATATCTTCCACTACAACATAAAAGGGTTTCTTTGGATAGAGCGTACGCAAACGATGAATCTCATCATTAATCATGCCAGCCTGCACAGGAGATCCTCCGGGACTATTGATGCGCAATACAACACCAGCACTATTCTCATTCTCAAATGCAGATAGCAACGAAGAATTGATATCCATTGCATTGGCCATTGAGCTGGAAGAAATTTCTCCTTCGAGAGTTACTAAGGCTGTATGTTTTTCAACCCCCATACCTTTTCCCGGCAGATGAAAATCAAATATCGCCAGCAACGCACCCACAATGACTAACAAGGTAAGCACACGCAATACTGCTTTCCAACGACGTGCTTTGCGAGTCTCTTTCAAATTCTCCAAAAGGAGATGCTCAAGAGCTTGGCGCTCCCAATGAGGATTTGGATTATTTTCCATCTATGAATTCCTTAGTATTGCTAATCACGTTATAAATTATGTTTAAGCCATTGTGAAAGTTGCGCTACATCATCAACATGCACTAGTGATGGCGATTCCTTCAGGGTGCTCGGGGGATGGGCGCCATAAGTTACTGCCACTGCATCCACACCCGCATTTGCCGCCATATCTAAATCATGTGTTGTATCGCCAATCATCAGCATGCGGCGAGTCGGCACTTGGGTCACATCTGATAACTCTAACAACATCCCTGGATGCGGCTTGGAGAAGGATTCATCTGCAGTACGAGTCTCATGAAAGAGATGACCAATCTCATGATGCTTAAGCGAGCGGTCTAAACCGACACGAGATTTACCTGTGGCTACAGCGAGTAAATATTGTTGCGCATGCAATTCTTGCAAAAGCTCTCTGATCCCAACAAACAAATCAAGCTCATGATCTTTAGCCAAGTAGTGATAACGAAAGCGCTCGGTGAGTTTTTGAAAATGAATCGGCTCAACCCAAGGTACCGCTCTACGCAATGAATCCTGAATGCCCAAGCCAATGACCGAGCTCGCCAAAGTGTCGTCCGGTGCTTTAAAGCCTAAATCACGGCATGCTTGCTGAATGCAATGCACGATGGTTGGCGTGGAATCCATAATGGTTCCATCCCAATCCCAAACAATCATGTCGTACGGTCGATTCAATTTATTGGCTTGAGACATTCTTCTTTTTACTGTTCAAAGTTTTTCATCATGGCGGTAAATTCTGGCGGCAATGGTGACTCAATCCGCATCTTTTCACCAGTACGGGGATGGGTAAATCCTGCCAGATGGGCATGCAAATATAAGCGTTTTGATTTAATCAATTTATCTAATTCTTCGAATCCATACTTATCATCGCCCAAAATCGCGTGCCCTAGTTTTTGTAAATGCACTCGGATTTGGTGGGTGCGTCCTGTCTTCAGTTGAGCCTCAGCTAAAGTGATAGCGGCATCTTCACGCTTGAGTGTCTTGGTTACTCGCAGGGCCGTATGGCTCGGCACCCCATTTGGATCAACCCGAACTCGACGCTCACCATTCGGCAAAAGATACTTATGAAGTGGGTACTTAAGCTGCATGGTTTGCGCGCCCTGAACAATTTCACCATGTGCAAGCAAGAAGTAGCGCTTATCGGTTTGACCTTCACGAATTTGACGATGTAATTCCACTAAGGCGCTACGCTTTTTGGCTAAGAGCAAAACTCCTGAGGTATCTCGATCAAGGCGATGCACTAATTCCAAAAACTTAAGCTCGGGACGAGTAATCCTTAAGGTTTCGATTACCCCAAGAGCAATACCTGATCCACCATGGACAGCCAAACCCGCTGGCTTGTTCACTATTAAGAGTGCTTCATCCTCAAAAAGAATAGGCATTTTGTCCGAATAGCCATGGGCCCGAGATTTGGTCTGGGCTGAATTTACAGCCGCCATTTGGGCCGGTTCAGCAATTCGGACCGGGGGAACGCGCACTACATCACCCTCAATCAGTCGAGTTGTGGGCTCAGCCCGCTTTTTATTTACCCGGACTTCCCCAGATCGAATAATTCGGTAAACGTGACTCTTGGGAACTCCTTTGGCCCAGCGTAATAGGTAGTTATCCAGGCGTTGGCCAGCCTCTTCCGGACCAATGGTCTGAAGGTGCACCGCAGCAGGTGCTGAAGTATTGGGCATTTTTGCCTTTAAAGGCGTGGAAATAGGTTCGGATTTCATGATTTATCTCTCTTGTGACCCCGGCGGGGGACGACAAGGGACTCAACAATACCCCATTGTCACGCAACTTGTGCCGTATAATCAACGCTCTAGCCAATTTATTGGCCCGAGACCAACCTGAAGTCAGGTTTGAATCGTGGAGCTTGGAGTCGCCCTTTAAAAGACTCCCGGGGTTGCCCCTCCCCCGTTTAATGAGGCGCAGGGTTGGTGTGCCGTATGCCGCGACCCGCGATTAGAAGACAGTTTTCAGGCGCGCGCCTGCATTGATGACCTAAGGGAGGTCTCTGCGGCGATCGTCAGGTGTGGCACCAAATTAACCAACAGTTAAGCTGGTGAGCTAGGCAAAAAATGTCTAGATTTGCATGATCCACACTCATAAACCGCCTTGGGCTTAGTCCCAAGTGGTATCTAACTTGTCCCCTAACGCAGCGCGCAACGACGCCCTCCCCCATAGGAGAGTGTTATGAAACGCATGTTGTTTAATGCAACTCAACAAGAAGAGTTGCGAGTTGCCATCGTTGATGGTCAAAAACTCATTGATATCGATATCGAAGCTGCCGGCCGTGAACAACGCAAAGGCAATATCTACAAAGGTGTCATTACCCGCATTGAACCTTCCCTTGAGGCCTGCTTTGTCAATTACGGCGAAGAACGCCATGGCTTCTTGCCATTCAAGGAAGTAGCCCGCAGTTACTTTAAAGAAGGTATCGACGTCCGTAATGCTTCCATTAAGGATGCTTTACGCGAAGGTCAAGAAATCATTGTTCAAGTAGAAAAAGAAGAGCGCGGCCAAAAAGGGGCAGCCCTCACATCCTTTGTCTCCTTAGCAGGCCGTTATTTGGTTCTCATGCCGAATAACCCACGTGGAGGCGGCGTTTCCCGCCGTATTGAAGGTGAAGACCGCCAAGAACTCCGCGAAGCGATGGCTCAATTAGAAGTGGCAGATGGCATGAGCATCATTGCTCGTACCGCTGGTATTGGTCGTGACGCTACTGAATTGCAGTGGGACTTAAGTTACCTCATGCAGTTATGGAAAGCGATCGATGAAGCTGCCAAAGGCAACTCTGCCCCATTGTTGATTTACCTTGAGTCAAGTTTAGTGATTCGCGCGATTCGCGATTACTTCCAGCCTGATATTGGTGAGATTCTCATCGATACCGATGACATTTACGAACAAGCTGCAGCATTTATGTCTGTAGTGATGCCTGACAATTTGCCACGAGTAAAGCGCTATCAAGACGATGTGCCTTTGTTCTCTCGTTTCCAAATTGAGCATCAAATTGAAACTGCTTATTCACGCACTGTGCCATTGCCATCTGGCGGCGCAATTGTTATCGACCACACTGAAGCCTTGGTTTCTGTAGACGTCAACTCGGCACGTGCAACCCGTGGCTCTGATATTGAAGAGACCGCTACTCGCACCAACTTAGAAGCTGCCGATGAAATCGCCCGTCAAGCACGTTTACGTGACTTAGGTGGTTTGATTGTGATCGACTTCATTGATATGGAATCGAGCAAAGCTCAGAAAGATGTTGAGAATCGCTTACGTGACGCTCTGCGTCATGACCGCGCTCGTGTTCAGATGGGCAAGATCTCTAAGTTTGGCTTGATGGAAATGTCTCGTCAGCGCTTGCGCCCGGCATTATCTGAAGGTAGCCATGTAACCTGCCCACGTTGTAACGGCACAGGCCATATTCGTGACACCGAATCTTCTGCATTGCAAGTTCTGCGCATCATCCAAGAAGAAGCAATGAAGGAAAATACAGCAGCGATTCATACTCAAGTGCCGGTCGAAGTGGCTGCATTTCTTTTGAATGAAAAACGCGCTGAAGTGATCAAGATTGAAACTCGCTTCAAAGTCAATGTCTTGATGGTTCCAAACAAGCATTTAGAAACTCCACATTACAAGCTAGAGCGTTTGCGTCATGACGACCCTCGTCTTGATGATCAAAAAGCTAGCTACGTGATGGCAGAAGAAGCTGCTCGTGAACTCGAAACAGACACAACAGTTAGCAAAAAAGATGCTGACATAAAAGTACGTCCAGAGGCAGCAGTTAAAGGAATTACACCAACGCAACCGGCGCCAATTAGCCAACCACGCCCTGCACGCACTGAAAAAGTTGCGAAAGTAGAAAGCACTGGTGGTTTCTTTGGATTTATTAAGAGCCTCTTTGGATCTTCTCCAGCGGTTGAAGAAAAGCCTGCTCCAAGTAATCCACGTGGTCGCAATCAAGGACGCAACGGTGGCGGTAATGACCGCAATCGTGGACGCAACCGTCGTGGTGAACGTACTGAGCGCACCGAGCGCCCAGTAGCAAATGCGGCTGAAGGCACCCCAGCAGAAGGTACTGGCAACAGTCGCAACCGCAACAACCGTAACGGCAATGGTAACCAAGGCAATCAAAATGGTCCTAAACCAGAACGCCAAGCTAACCCAGCAGCAGTAACACCTGCAACTGAAGCAGCTCCCGGTAGCGAAACTGCTCCAGCAGCGGATGGTGAAGAGCGTCGTGGTCGTGGTCGCAACCGTCGAGGTCGTGGTCGTGGTCAACGTGGTGAGCGCACTGAAGGTGGTAATGACGCAGCAAGCACATCAACTAATGCACCAGCAACGACAGCATCTGCAAGTCCATTTACAGGTCCTCCAGTTGGAATGGGCGGCGCATCTTCTTCAATGCCGATTCAGAACATCGTCAATAGTTTTGGCAATGCAAAACCTGTTGCAGAGAAACAAGAAAGGCAAGAGCGTACTCCACGTACTCCACGTCCTCCACGTCAATCCAATCGCCCTGCGCAAAATTCTGCTCCTACATCAGCTCCTATACCTACAACCACTCCAGCGCCTGTTGCTGTAGCGGCCCCAAAGTTAGAAGTGATTGCTAAGCCTGCACCTGAGCTTCCTAAGGTTGCCTTCCAGGCGCTTGAAGAAACCCCTTTGCATAGCGTTGTGCAATCAGCCGGCATGATCTGGGTCGCTACCGACTCTTCAAAGCATGCTGAAGCACAGAACCAGATTCAGGCGGAGCCTGTTGCTCATAACTTAGGTAGAGCACCCAAACCGGCTGCTAGCCTTCATGATGGTCCTATGGTTTTAGTTGAAACCGGCGGCCAAGAAAAAACGGTTTAACGCTTATTTAAGCTTTTTCTCCAGACCGCCTTTTATCCCAAAAGGATACTTGGCGGTTTGGCAGAAACCCCGTTTCACAGCCATAATTGAGACCATGGTTGAAAAAGCAATCCCCAAAGTAATTCCCATCCGTATTGACGAAGGCAAAGGCCTGTCGCCATCTATTGGCGCGCAGCTGATCACACCCCATAGTCACACCAAAGATACCCGCGGACGCACCCTTAGAGATCTTCGCATCTCCGTCACAGATCGCTGCAACTTCCGCTGCAACTATTGCATGCCTAAAGAAGTGTTCGACCAAAACTACCCTTACTTGGCTCACAAAGAGTTATTGAGCTTTGAAGAAATTACTCGTCTCACTTCTATATTTGCCACACTAGGCGTTGAAAAAATTAGGCTCACTGGTGGCGAGCCTTTGCTGCGTAAGAACTTAGAAGTACTGATTGAGATGCTGACCAAAATCCAGACGACCGCAGGCAAACCACTAGACCTCACGCTAACTACCAACGGCAGCATCTTACGCAAAAAGGCTGCTGCATTAAAAGCCGCTGGCCTGCATCGCTTGACAGTCAGCCTTGATGGCCTAGACGACGCTATCTTTAAAAAGATGAATGATGTCGACTTCCCAGTAGCAGATGTCCTCGATGGAATTAAAGCGGCGCAAGAGGTTGGCTTTGAGAATATTAAAGTCAATATGGTGGTTAAAAAAGGCACTAACGATCATGAGATTGTTGCGATGGCCAAACACTTCAAAGGCAGCGGAATTATTCTGCGTTTTATTGAGTTTATGGATGTGGGCAGTTCGAATGGTTGGAATATGGAGCAAGTCCTTCCCTCCAAAGAAGTCATTTCCCGTATTAATGAAATGTGTCCACTGGAGCCAGTTGAGGCTAACTATGCTGGCGAAGTTGCTCAGCGCTGGCGTTATGTCGATGGCTCAGGTGAGATTGGCGTGATCTCCAGTGTTACCCAAACCTTCTGTCACGAATGCTCGAGAGCACGTATCTCAACCGATGGGCAAATGTATCTCTGTCTCTTTGCGAATGAAGGATTTGATTTCAAAACTTTATTGCGTTCAGAGAAAAGTGATTTAGAAATCGCTAATGCCGTCATAAATACTTGGTCAACTCGCGATGATCACTATTCAGAAATTCGCGGCTCACATACCGCCAACCTTTCTTCCGGCAACCGCAAGGTTGAAATGTCCTATATTGGCGGCTAATGATTTCGACTAAAGACATTACTGGACTAATACTTGCTGGTGGCCGTGCCCAACGTATGGGTGGTATCGATAAAGGTTTAATTCCTTTTCATAACAAGCCCCTGATTGAATCGGCAATTGCCAAGCTAAAGAATCAGACACAATCTATCATCATTAATGCCAACCGCAACATTACAAAGTATGCAGGCTATGGATACCCCGTCATCATGGACGAGACGCCGGATTTTTCAGGCCCCTTAGCTGGATTCTCTGTAGGCCTAAAGGCTTGTAAAACCCCTTATCTCCTTACCTCACCGTGTGACTCGCCCTTACTGCCCAATAATCTTGCTGAGGCATTGGGTGCGCAGATGGAGCGAGGTAACTTTGAATTAGTTTATGCCTCCAGCAGAGAGGCTGATGGCAAAGTATGGGCACAACCGGTATTTTGCTTAATGCACACAAATCTACAAGACTCTCTCGCTAATTTTTTACAGAAGGGCGATCTCAAAATTGATCGCTGGTTTAAAGAGTTACGAAGCAGTACCGTAATTTTTGAAGACCCTCAAGATTTCGCCAATGTAAATACCCCTGAAGAATTAAAGTCGCTAGAAAAAGTATCAGCATGAGTAACTCCCCAAACCAACCCATTCTCCTGACTTCATCACTTCATGTAGATGATGCACGTAAGGCAATTACTCAATTAGTCAACGATCTTCTGGCAGAAGCGACCGCTCTTAATGATTCTAGTGATACTGAAACTGTTGCGCTGGATCAGGCGATCAATCGAATTCTGGCGGTAGACCTACTTTCACCAATCGATGTTCCAGCTGCAGACAATTCTGCAATGGATGGCTTTGCATTTAATGGTCAATGCCTCAATACCAAGGACGCAACTATTGAGTTACGAGTAGTTGGTACAGTGCTCGCTGGTAAACCTTATGAAGGCAGTATTAGTGCGGGAGAATGCCTTAGGATCATGACTGGCGCGGTGATGCCTGCTGGCTGCGATACTGTTATTCCGCAAGAGCTCACAACTACCAAAGATGAGTTGACCATTGCATTCAAGCAGGATCAATTAAAACCTGGTGAGAATAGGCGTTTACGTGGCGAGGATCTTCAAAAAGGAAAGCCCTCAATTGTGGCCGGTCGTTTATTGCGCCCCTCTGATCTCGGTTTAGCTGCTTCACTTGGTATCGCCTCATTACCCGTCAAACGCAAACTCAAGGTTGCTATTCTGTCTTCAGGCGATGAGTTGCGTGCGTTAGGCCAAGCATTGGATGCGGGCAGTATTTATGACAGCAATCGCTATAGCCTGACTGGTTTACTCAATCGCTTAAATCTGGACATCATTGACTGCGGCATTGTGCGCGATGACCCCGCCTCCTTGAAGCAAGCATTTATTGAAGCAGCGAGCAAAGCAGATGTATTGATTTCTTCTGGAGGTGTATCTGTTGGTGAAGCAGATTTCACAAAACAGATCATGCAAGAGTTAGGCGATGTCGGCTTTTGGAAAATTGCTATGCGTCCAGGTCGCCCCATGGCCTTTGGTGTTCTTAAGCCTGTTGCCGGAAAATCATCACCTCGCAAAACCCTTTTCTTTGGTTTACCAGGAAATCCGGTGGCAGTTATGGTGACTTTTTACCAATTTGTTCGAGCAGCCCTTCTGCAGCTGAATGGCGCCAATCAAACTGAACCGCCTCTTACCCAGGCCATTACTGAAGCGCCCATTCGGAAAAAGCCAGGTCGTACAGAATTTCAACGCGCTATTTTGGGACGCAGTTCTGATGGCAAACCAACGGTCAGGCTCACTGGTAGCCAAGGTGCGGGAATCTTGCGCTCAATGAGTGAGGCCAATTGCTTTGTCATCCTGGGTCACGAACAAGGAAGTGTTGCTGCTGGAGACTGGGTAGATATAGCGCTTTTTGATGGACTGCTTTAAGATTGCGTCATCATGAAACTTAGCAAAAAAGAACTCGTCTTTCTAGACCCAATGCATACCGCCAAAACCTTAGTTTTGGTTTACCTCTGCTTCTCCTTTCCGATAGTTTTATTGGCGCTATTTGTAGCCTTCATTCGTGATGGTGCTATCCCCGGATTCACAGTTTTGTCAGCGCTTGTTCTCAATGCCCTACTCGGCTTTGGATTGTTGTGGATTGCCTGCAAAGTCTATAACTGGGTTGCTGGAAAATTCGGTGGTATCGAATTAGCCTTACGGGACCTTCCAGAAGAAATTGATGCTGAGTAGGTAACTTAGCGATTGATATTAATTCGAAGCGCTGCTATAAGTAATAAGGCCGAGTTTTCCTCGGCCTTATTTTTTTACTCCTTAGCGAATTTAGTAATCCACTAGCCTTTAAAAACTTCTGCATTAATGAGGCTAGGCGGTTTTTTGCCATCAAGTGCTGCACGTAAATTATCTACAGCTAAATCTACCATTGCTCTACGTGTTTTTTCTGTGGCGCTAGCAATGTGCGGAGCAAGTACCACGTTGCTCAATTTCAATAACTCAGGATGTACCTTAGGCTCACCTTCGAATACATCTAGGCCAGCAGCAAAGATTTTTTTATCCCTGAGTGCTTGAGCTAGCGCAGCATCATCCACAATGCCGCCGCGGGCAATGTTTATAAGGGTTGCCATCGGTTTCATGAGGGCAATTTCTTTGGCACCAATTGTATGATGGCTCTCAGCACTGTAAGGCAGGACCAAGACAACATGATCAGCAGTGCGTAGCAATTCTTCTTTAGAAACATACTTTGCACCGCACGCTTTTTCATCAGCATCTGATAAATGACTACGATTGTGATAAATCACATTCATACCAAAACCCAAAGCGCGTTTAGCAATACCTTGACCAATACGCCCCATACCAATAATGCCGATAGTACTGTGATGTAAATCTATGCCAAGGGGATTATTCACAATTGACCACTTATCCCAATGACCCGCTCGCACCCAATGTTCGGATTCAGTAATCCGTCTTGCTGTTGCCATAAGCAAGGCAAAGCCAAAGTCCGCCGTTGTATCAGTCAGAACATCTGGCGTATTCGTTGCCATTACACCGGCAGCAGTGATTGCCGGTATATCAAAATTGTTATACCCCACAGAGATATTAGCCACCACCTTCAAATCCTTGGCACGGGCTAAGGCATTGGCATCAATTCTTTCGCTACCTGCCACTAAAGCCCCTACAACACCAGAGAGTTCTTTTTGCAACTCTTCGGGGCTAAAAATCCGATCCTCCTGATTAGATCGAACTTCAAAGGATTCCTCCAGTTTGGCTAAAGCCTCTGGAAAAATGGCTCTCGCCACTAAAATTCTCGGTTTTTGCATCCCTGCCTGGGAATTGGACTGTGTATTCATAGTGGGAACTTTACCTTAAGTAAATAAAGGGTTTTGCCTGAAAAATAGGCTATTTCGGCTAAAATTGAGCTTTTATAACTTAGCACCCGGCTTTTTGGGGCTCATGAAACAAAACCACCATGACTTACGTTGTTACCGAAGCCTGTATCCGTTGCAAATACACCGACTGTGTTGATGTTTGCCCAGTTGACTGCTTTCGCGAAGGCCCCAATTTTTTAGTGATCGATCCAGACGAGTGCATTGACTGTGCAGTTTGCGTACCTGAGTGCCCAGTAAATGCAATTTATGCTGAAGACGACGTACCTGGTGACCAACAAGCATTCATTAAATTGAATGCCGATCTATCCCCCTCGTGGACTTCGATTACCAAGTCTAAAGAAGCGCTTCCAGATGCTGAAGAGTGGAAAGATGTTAAAAATAAACTCGACCAGCTAGTAAAGTAATTTCTAGCTAAATACATTCGTGTCGCACTCGCCCATAGAAACCGATGCCGTAATTATTGGTGCCGGTCCTGTGGGCCTCTTTCAGGTTTTTGAATTAGGCTTACTAGAAATCAAAGCCCATGTAATTGACTCACTTCCAGAAGTTGGTGGTCAATGTATTGAGCTTTATCCAGATAAACCTATCTACGATATTCCTGCGATCCCAGTATGCACTGGGCGTGAACTCACCAATAACTTATTAAAGCAAATTGAGCCTTTTGGCGCCCAGTTTTATCTTGGTCAAGAGGTTAGTAGGCTTGAGCCACAAGCCGATGGCCGGTTTCTGATTGCTACCTCACAAGACAATCACTTTCTGAGCAAAACTGTCTTTATAGCTGGTGGCGTGGGCGCTTTCCAGCCACGCACCATCAGCCTCGAAGGTATTGATGCGTACGTCAACAAGCAAGTCTTCTATCACGTAAAAAATCCAGAGCAATTTGCTGATAAAAGAATTGTGATTTGCGGCGGTGGTGATGCAGCTCTAGATTGGGCAATTCATTTTTCTGAAATTGCAGATAGCGTTACCTTAATTCATCGTCGCGATGAATTCAAAGCCGCGCCAAAGTCTATCGCGAGAATGCGAGAGCTTTGTGCTAATCATCAAATGGAACTTCTGATCGGACAAGTTACTGATTACGAAGTAAACGATCAAAAAATTAGCAATATAACCTTTACTAATACTGATGGCGAATCCAAACAAATCCCGTTGGATGATCTTTTAGTGTTTTATGGACTCTCTCCTAAACTAGGGCCAATTGCAGAATGGGGCCTGAATATCGATCGTAAACAAATTTGTGTTGATACCGCTAAATTCCAAACTAGCATCCCCGGAATTTATGCCGTTGGCGATATCAATGTTTATCCGGGTAAGAAAAAGCTCATCTTGTCTGGATTTCATGAGGCTGCCCTAGCCGCCTTTGCGGCTGCGGAGTACTTAAACCCTGAAAAGCAGATTCAACTGCAATATACGACTACCTCTCCCAAGCTTCACAAGGTCCTAGGAGTGAAGTCGCCTACATTCGAGTAAGCTATCCCTAATTCGTTAATACATAACCTCTTTTAGCCAATATATATGCGTCAATATCACGATCTCATGAAAGAAGTCCTCGCCAAGGGGGTTCAAAAGTCCGATAGGACTGGTACCGGCACGGTATCCGTATTTGGGCACCAGATGCGCTTTAACTTGGCAGATGGCTTTCCAATGGTGACCACTAAAAAGTTACATCTCAAGTCGATCATTTATGAGTTACTCTGGTTCCTCAAGGGCAGCACCGACAATAATTGGCTGAAAGAGCGCGGCGTTTCTATTTGGAATGAGTGGGCTGCACCGGATGGTGATTTAGGTCCGATCTATGGCTATCAGTGGCGTTCATGGCCCGCTCCTAATGGTCAACACATCGATCAAATCTCAGAAGTAGTCGAGACAATCAAGAATAATCCGGACTCACGCCGCATTATTGTTTCTGCTTGGAACGTAGCGGATATTCCACGCATGGCTTTAGCGCCTTGTCATGCTTTCTTTCAGTTTTATGTAGCTGATGGCAAGTTGTCCTGCCAACTCTATCAACGCAGTGCAGATATTTTCTTGGGTGTCCCATTTAATATTGCTAGCTATGCATTGTTGACGCATATGATGGCGCAACAATGCAATTTAGAAGTAGGCGACTTTATTTGGACCGGCGGTGACTGCCATTTATATAGCAATCATCTTGAACAAGTAGAGCTTCAGTTGTCGCGCGATTTTTTCCCACCACCCAAACTCAATATTTTGCGTAAACCGGATTCAATATTTGATTACGAATTTGAAGACTTCGAAATTCTTGGTTATGAATCTCACCCTCCCATTAAAGCTCCTGTAGCTATTTAAGAATCCCAACCCTTATGACACAACCTGCCATTTCCATGATTGTTGCTCGCTCGCGCAATCACGTCATCGGTCGCGATAACCAAATGCCTTGGAAGATTTCTGCTGATTTACAGTTTTTCAAGCGCGTTACTATGGGTTTTCCAGTCATCATGGGTCGCAAGACCTGGGAATCTATTGGACGTCCTCTGCCTGGACGTCGCAATATCGTAGTAAGCCGTAATGCGGGCTATCAGGCCACTGGTGGTGAATTAGTAGGATCTTTAGATGAAGCATTGAAGAACTTAAGTGAGTTCCCACGCGTTTTTGTAATCGGTGGCGAACAACTATTTAAGCAAGCCTTTGACAAAACAGATCGCCTCTACATTACTGAAATCGATTTAGATGTCAAAGGCGGCGATACCTTCTTTGAAGTGCCTAATCCGGCCTCTTGGAAAGAGATTGAACGCACTCCCGGCTCGGAAGGTGATATCACTTTTAGTTTTATTACTTTAGAGCGCAAGTAAAAAAGGACTCCGAGGAGTCCTTTTTTCTAGGGCACGGTCCCGCTATTACTTTTTATTGAACCACAATCTTTGCATCTTTTGCAATCTGACCTAAGAACTCATATTGCTTTCTTTGTGTCATACCAGCACGAATAGCAGCCTTTGCTTGTTCGAATGATGGTGGCTTGCTCGATTTTTTATCTTCCAACTTCATTAGATACCAGCCTTGCTGCATCTGGATTGGGGCTGTAACTTGGCCCTTAGGTAGCGAGGTCAACGCTGAGGCTAATTGAGGGCTTACCTGCGAAGCCTGAACCCATCCTACAGCGCCACCCTGAACTTTATTGGGAGCCAAAGAAACGCTCTTGGCAACTTTATCAAACGGCTCGCCTTTCTTAATGCGCGCCAAGGCTGCCTGAGCATCAGCCTCACTAGCAACCGCAATATCACTGACCTTATATTCTGTAATCATGCCTTGTGGCCCTAAAGATGCAATCTCCTTGTTGTATTCAGCCTGGATATCCGCATCAGTAATTGGGTTTTTAGACATGTAGGTAGACAACTCAAGGTCTGCTAAGTAGTTTTGACGAATCATCATGAGTTGATTATTCGCCTTCTCAGAATTAGCCAAGCCATCTTTCTCGGCCTGTTGAGAAAGCAGTAAAACCTCAACAAACTTTTCAATCACTATTTTGCGCAGCTCTGGAGAATCTTTTTGCCCTTGAGAAATAGCAACCTTCATGCCTTGCTCTACCATGTCATTGGTAATAATGACGCCATTCACTGATGCTGCAGCATTAATTGGCAAACCACTTTGTTGCGCATAGGCGCCGCCTACAAACACGCCCGCCAATAAGCCGGCGGCAATAAAGCGAACTACCATTGGATTTAATACAGAAGCAAAAGGTTTCATAGGGAAGGTATCTTTCTAAAATTTAGCCTCAATGTTACCAGTAGGCCAAGGTTAAACAGTCATAAGCAGCAGTAAAATTAAATCATGTGCATTCAATACCTCACTACCGTCAATCCTGATTGGGTTAAAACCCATTTTGATGTAGATTTACCGGCATCTAATGCCCATGATGTCTTTCCGACCTACCCAGGACCTATTGTTCTCAAAAGCCATAATACTGACCGTACTGCCATTGGTTTAGCACGCTTTGGCTTATTGCCGTCTTGGGCCAAAGAGGAAGCTTTTGGTAGAAAAACATATAACGCCAGAGCGGAAACAGTTGCTCAGAAACCTTCTTATAAGCACGCCTGGAAAAGTCGACATTACGCCCTCGCTTTAGCTGATGCTTTTTATGAGCCTTGTTATGAGTCAGGCAAAGCAGTGCGTACCGCCATCAAACAAGCCAATCAAGAACCTATGGCGATTGCATCAATATGGGATACCTGGACCGAACCTGAAACTGGTGAGCTCATTGTTTCTTTTTCTATGCTCACCATCAATGCTAGCGAACACTCTGTAATGCGGCGCATGCACAAACCTGAGGATGAAAAACGTACAGTGGTTCCATTACGCCCTGAACTATTTGATGCATGGCTTAATGCCACGCCAGAAGAAGCTCAAGAATTACTACAGCTGGACTCTATTCCAGAACTAATGATTGGCTAAATACCTGCCTAGAAAGTAATAATAGGTTTCGTAGCTTGATAAGGATCGGCAGACTGAGTCTCGATCGCCTCTGCCTCTTCTTCACCTTGTGGCTGACTGTAAAATTTTGAATCTACTGCCCGTTCTTTGGCTATACGAAGATCTTCCGCTCTCGGATCCACTGGGCCAAATGGCCCCTCAACCGGAGAAAGAGTTTGATTATTAAACTCCTTGATCTGCTGAGGAGAATATGGGGAATACGTTGTCGACCCAGGGGGCTGGGGAGGGGCTTGAGTACAAGCTGAAACACCCGCCAATATGAGAAGTGGGCTTAATTTCGAGAAGAATGTTTTCATAAGAGCCATTGTAGGTTAGTACGCAATACCACTTCTTTTTATATTAATTACAATACTTGCGTGAATTTACGTCGTTTCATGGCACTCACTTTATGGACTCTACCGTCGGCCGCCTTTGCAGTTGATTTGCAGCCTAACGATATTATCGCGCCACTACCAGGCAAAAGCCACGCGATGATCAGCTATCTCAATACAGAGAGCGGTACTTTTTATAAGAATGGTGCAGTCGTCTCAAGAAAACCATTTGGCAGCCCAGATATTGGCACTCAAAGCGCCATTCTTCGTGTTAGCACTAGCTACGCAGTGAAAGATTTACCAGCAATCTCCTATCTTCAATTACCGTACAGCACCATTAAGCCCGAAGGATCATTAGCCTCCTACTCTTCAAGTACCGGCATTGGAGATCTCACTTTAGCTACAGCGTTCTGGCCATATTCCGATAGAGAAAAAAGGCGATATTTTGGCGTAGCGGGTTATTTCACGGCACCAACTGGTAGCTATAACAGCCAGCAAGTTTTTAATGCGAGTGAGAACCGTTATCGCTCTGATATTCAGATGGGCTATCAACAACCCATTGTTGAAAATCTGGATGGCATGATTGCTGTTGATACGATGTGGTTCGGGGGTAATAGTCAGTGCGCTGCAGCGTGCTTCTCTGCAAACAACACCTCCCTCAATCAAAAGCCACTAACAACTACGCAGCTTGGTCCAATCTACAAGATCAATCAGATCTACACCCTAGGCGCCTCATACTTTTATGTAGCAGGTGGCGCCACCACGATTGGCAATACTTATCAAAGTAATGTCATGAATACTCAACGCTTTTTATTAAGCGCATTGGCGTATTACCCATTTGGAAGAATCAGCCTTCAATATGGGCGCGACATGGAAATCAAGAATGGATTTGTCGAAACGCGCCGCTTTATTGTGCGCTATACCGTCGAGCTCTAAGTCAATTTACTTCGGTAGCTCTGGAGAAAATTTCTAACCGTTGGGATACGGAAAATTAGCAATAGAAAAATAATGACTCCATAAATAGAGACCGTTCCTAAATCGTTCTTACCTGCTTTGTGCCACCAATAGTGAACTATTGCAGTACATGCAATGACGTACACAAGCTTGTGCAATAAAGTCCAACGTCTACCAAGTTGACGTACTGCCCACTGATTTGATGTTAATGCTAAGGGCGTCAGTAGCACCAAGCTCAAAAAGCCCATTGTAATAAAGGGCCGCTTGACGACATCACTCCACATTGATTGAAGATCTAAGTTCTGATCCAACCAAAACCAGATTGAAAAATGAATAGCGGCGTAGAAGTAGCAAAAGAGACCTAACATCCGACGCAGCTTGATCCAAGTAGTCAAGCCCGTAATCAAGCGCAAAGGCGTCATTGCAAGCGTAATGCATAGAAAGACTAGCGCCCAAGTGCCCGTTGAACGGGTGATGAATTCAATGGGATTAGCACCCAAACCCTCATGAACGCTTAGCCAGATTAAACGGGCTAAGGGAGCGAGGGATAGGAAAAAGACGATTGTCTTAATAAACTTCATAAGACATATTAAACGACCCCATTAATTCAAAATCAATGGGGTCATTAATCGCTTGCCATCAGGTTAAAACTTAAGCCAAGCTCAAACCTTCCTTGCTTAATGGGAAGTTTCGCACCGGTCTACCGATAGCAGCAGAAATAGCATTTGCAACAGCCGGGCCAACTACGCAGATTGTTGGCTCACCTACCCCACCCCAAAAATCAAAACTCGGGACTAAGACTGTTTCAATCCTTGGTGTCGCAGAAAGCTTTAGGAGTGGGTAAGTATCCAAATTCTGCTGCTTGATGCGGCCATTTTCCACAGAGATCTCTGGCAAGAAGATTGCCCCTAATGCCATGGCTACAGAACCTTCAATTTGTTCTCGAGTTAAGTAAGGATTAACAACATGTCCAGAATTTAAGGCAAATACCAAGCGCGTGACTTTCACTACATTGTTTTGCACAGTGACTTCCGCTACGCATGCAGAGTAACTGGCGTAGCCCATGAACTGAGCAACACCTCGATACGTTCCTGCTGGCAATGGCTTATCCCAATCCGCTTTCTTGGCGGCAGCATTGAGAACACCTAGATGCTTTGGATGGCTTTGCATGAGTGCTTGCCTAAATTTCACTGGATCCTTACCGGCTGCGTTAGCGCACTCATCCATAAAGCATTCCATGAAGATACCATTTTGATTGGTATTCACGCCACGCCATGGGCCAACCGGCACATGCGTATTCTTCATCACATACTCGGTTAAGAGTGTTGGGAAGGTATAGCCTAGTTGAGCATCAGGGCCATTCTCATAAAAGCCTTGGAGTTGACGCTCATCTTTACCATTCTTGATGGCCTGTGGTGCCAACGTGGCATTAATCGATTGACCAGCCACCTTAATATGCATGCCTGTTAAATTACCAGTGCCATCTATACCAGCAGTCATCTTTGCCATCGCTATGGGGTGGTAGTAATCGTGAGTCATATCTTCTTCACGACTCCAAATGACTTTCACAGGCACACCCGGAAATTTTTGCGCCACTTTGGCAGCAAAAGTAGTGAAGTCTTGTGTTGAACCACGACGACCTAGACCACAGCCAGAATCTAATTTATATACTTCGCAATTCGCGAGCGGGAATCCAGTTGCCTCAGATAAGGCTGCATGTGAGCCCTCGCCATTTTGCGTTGGCACCCAAGCCTCCGCACGATCGCCTGTGATCTTGACGGTAGCATTCATAGGCTCCATCGTGACATGCGCACGATAAGGTGTGTAATAAATAGCTTCAACTTTCTTAGAGGCGCTATTAATTGCGGCAGGTGCGTCACCTTCTTTACGCTGCCAGAAGTCTCCCTGCTCATCTAAGCCGTCACGCAACATTTTGTTAATGCCGTCTTGTGAAACGCTAGCGGCTTTGCCTTCATCCCAAACGATTGGTAACGCATTCAGTGCGATATTTGCATGCCACCAGGTATCAGCCACTACCGCAAGGGTGCCGTCATCAATCTTGACAACGCCCTTCACCCCACGCATACCCTTGATCTTGGCTTCGTCATAGCTTACTAATTTGCCACCAAAGACTGGGCAAGCTTTTACGGATGCGCAGAGCATGCCAGGAAACTGCAAATCAATGCCATAGACTTTTGAGCCATTGACCTTATTGGCGGTATCTATACGTGCGTATGGTTGTCCAGCCACTTTCCAATTTCTTGGGTCCCTCAGGGTGATTGATTTAGGATCAGGCGTAGTTAAAGTTGAAGCCAACTCAGCTACCTTACCGTAAGTCGTTTTACGTCCGGTTTGTGTATGGGTGATCACACCCTTGTCTACAGTCAATTCTGAAACGGGTACATTCCACTGATTGGCGGCTGCCTGCATCAACATAATGCGCGCTGCTGCTGCGCCACGACGTACATAGTCTTCAGAGATCCGAATGCCACGACTTCCACCAGTACCATGCTCACCCCAAACACGCTTGCGTGCCAAACTTTGGCCTGGAGTAGCTGACTGTGTTTTGACTTTCTTCCAATTGCACTCGAGCTCTTCAGTAACTAACTGAGCAAGACCGGTACGTGTGCCCTGACCCATCTCTGAGCGGGCAATTCTGATATAAACAGTGTCATCTGGCTTGATGCTGACCCAGGCATTCACTTCAGCCTCACCTACTTGTGTAGGTGTATTCGGGTCATACTTTGCACCTGCCTGTGCCAAAGCTAAATCAGGCAGAGCACCAATACCCAGCACAAGTCCTCCACCTAACATTGTTCCCTTGATGATGAAATCACGGCGGGATAAATTACCCAATTGAAGAGTTTGATTTTTTGTTGTCATGTTTTCTCCTTAACCACGAGTCGCAGGAGTGGCGCTGTACTGCGCCAAAACATCTACTAATTTCTTTTGACCAGAGGCCACATGAATTCCATCCCGGATCTTCTGATAAGTTCCGCAACGACAAAGATTACCCATTGCATTGTCAATATCTGCGTCGGTTGGTTTTGGATTTCTTTTTAAGAGAGCGGCCGCAGCCATTATTTGACCAGACTGACAATACCCACATTGGGGTACATCCAGTGCAATCCAAGCTTGCTGAACTGGATGCGTGCTATTTTTCGAGAGTGCTTCAATAGTCGTAATTTTGGCTTTACCGACTGCAGACACTGGAATAGAGCAAGAACGTACTGGCTCACCATTGAGGTAGACAGTACAGGCACCACATTGCGCCACACCACAACCATATTTGGTTCCAGTAAGCCCAACCACTTCTCGAATAGCCCACAATAAGGGCATATTCGGCTCCACATCAATATTCTGAACCTGACCATTAATATCTAATTGCATGCCGTCTCCTATGGTTTTTCTTTTCAAAAGACTATAAATCATTCTGGGCTTTTTGCGCTCGCACATAAATGTCTGAGCCTAAGGCAAAACCCTACCGAATTACGCTGTAATTTGCTATTCTGAGTGCTTAATTAAGGATAAATATGACCGAAGAAAACCAAACCCAAAACGACGAAGATTTTGACTATGGGTGCGAGTGTGCAATGACCTTGCTCAACGAGCCAACTGAGGACCGTCTAAACGACTTAATTGATGATTTGGATGAAGATGGAATGATCTCCACCGAAGTGGTTTATGGCTTGTTAGCTACTATCCTCATGAGCATGAATGAGGAAGAACATGAAGGAGACGAGCACTAATTTGTTGCGCTACACCTCGGAAGCAAAGGCATCCATTGCCTTTGCCAACTGAATATCCAATTTAGTCAAAGCCCCAGCCGAATGGGTGCTCAATTCCACCATCACCCTATTCCAAGAGTTTGACCAATCGGGATGATGACCAATCTCTTCAGCATATTGAGCGCAGAGCGTCATAAATCTAAAAGCTTGCTTGAAGTCTACAAAAACAAACTCACGCGCAATCTTTTTACCACTCCTATCTAGTGACCAGAGAGGTACTTCTTGCTCTAAATTGAAGTTATTAACCATTAAGACAAATTACCTTTAATTAAGAACGCTTTGTGAGAGTTGTTTTAAATCTTCTGGATAGAGCCAACGCCATTCACCTTCAGCCAAATCACTGGGCATTTGATAAGCCCCAATCTCAGTGCGATGCAATTTGGCAACATGATTGCCAACAGCAGCCATCATTCGCTTCACCTGATGATATCGACCTTCGACTATTGTCATAGCTAGCACATGATCAGAAATTTGCTTGCATGCCGAAGCAAAGCAAGGCTTAGGATCATCATCAAGCACGACACCATTCATTAAGTGATCGATTTGTTTTTGTGTAATTGGCTCGGGCGTAGTGATCTCATAAACTTTTCCAATATTTTTCTTGGGAGTTGTCATCTTATGAATAAATTGACCATCATCCGAAATCAAAAGTAAGCCAGTGGTGTCATAGTCAAGACGACCTACGCATTGCAAACCTCTTTCCACAAAAGGGCTGGGCAACAAACTATAAACACTAGGATGGTGTGTCGTTTTATGTGAGCACTCGTAATTGGCTGGCTTATTAAAAGCAAGGTAAGCCTTCTCGTGATACTCCCAGTCTTTACCCTCTATATTGAGTATCAGACTTTCAGTGGCAATTCTTTCTTCAGGATCTTCGGCTAACACGCCGTTGACCTTCACGAGCTCGGCATAGACTAAATCACTACAGTAGCGACGCGTACCAAAGCCTTGGCTAAAGAGTATTTTTTCTAAGGAGATCGGTTTTGCCATATGCTTAAAAGGATACTACAGAGGAGGTTTGCGCTGAGTTGAACGTTTATTTCCTACAATTCATTATGATTGGGTATTCCCGCTATTTACAGACGCTATTACGATGCTCTCCACACCAAAACCCCGATCCCTTTTACATACTAGAGAAATTACTTTTCACGGGTATGCAAGAGAGGATGGTCTTTGGGATATCGAGGGGCACCTTAAAGACTTCAAAACGAACCCTTTTCAAACGAGTGCAAAAACTTGGCAGCCGGGTGAAGCTTTTCATGACATGTGGGTGCGAGTCACACTTGATAAAGAGTTTTTCATCAAAGATATTGAAGCTGTGATGGATGGCCAACCTCATGCAGAATGCACAACCGCTATTCCACCAATGGATGCTTTAATTGGGTCACAGATAGGCAAAGGCTGGCGCAAAACAATAGATACCCACCTTGGCGGCATCAAGGGCTGCACTCATTTGCGCGAGCTTCTAATCAGCCTTGCTACGGCTGCTTATCAATCTGTTCCAGGCGCCTTCTTTGATCCAGATAGTGATAAACCGCCACTGTACTTGGGCACCTGCAAATCCTGGGACTTTGATGGTCCCGTAGTTATGCGTGTGTATCCCAAGTTCTATCAGTGGAATAAATCTAAAACTTAAAACTCGCCACGGTGCACATTAAATGCATTAAAGGCTTGCTGTACTGGCATTACCTCTAAGACATTGATATTAATATGACTTGGTAAGGTAGCCGACCAATAGATAGTCTCAGCTACGTCATCAGCACTTAAAGCCTGAACGCCGGTATAGACCTTCTCCGCCTTCTCATCATCGCCTTTAAAGCGAACATTCGAGAACTCAGTACCAGCACACATACCAGGCTCAATGCATGTCACGCGTACTGGAGTGCCAATGAGATCGGCACGCAAGTTCAAACTAAATTGTTTAACAAATGCTTTGGTACCGCCATAAACGTTACCACCTGGGTAAGGGTAGTTTGCAGCCACAGAACCTAAATTAATGACATGACCACACTTGCGCTCCACCATGCCTGGTAAAAATGCACGACTCATATGAACAAGCCCTTTAATGTTGGTATCAATCATCTGATCCCAATCACTCAGAAAGGCTTTATGAGCCGGTTCTAACCCTAAAGCTAGGCCAGCATTGTTCACCAATACAGTCACCTTAGAAAAGTCTGCCGGCAGGGCGCTCGCCAGGGCATCGACTTGAGCACTGTCGCAAACATCCACCACCATCGTGAGTAGTTTTTTCTGTTGCTCAGCTGGTAAGGAGTTTTTTAAAGACTCCAAACGCTCCGCCCTTCTACCAACAGCAACAACCTGATGGCCATTGGCCAAAAAACGGCGGGCAGTCGCCTCACCAAATCCAGCAGTAGCGCCAGTAACTAATACGGTATGTTTCATACTTCCTCTTCAAATCTTTAGTAAATGATGGTTTGTAATTTAATATTAATGCCTATATGGGATTCCTGCGCGTACTGACATTTGCTTGCTTATGCATACACGCCACTTTAGTGTGGGCCGTCGAGCAATATTCCCCTGCCCTTATTTTAGGGCTTGTGAACGCATCTCAAGAAAGATCGCAAGATCACATACTTGAGTTCTGGGGCTACCACGTTTCCCAGGGCGCCGGAAATGATGCTGATACGCTTAAATTACGCTATTACAACCCTTTAAATCTTGGCAGCTGGCATGGCACCATGAGACTAGACACTGCCTATACCGCCACCTACGGACCGCAGCTACCGGCACAATCGACTGGCACCTTCTCGCCTAATAATGCAATGCTCACGATTTGGGGTGGTCAAGCAGACTGGTTTGCAAATGTTGGAGCGAGAGTTTTTGTGCCGCTGGGTAATACAGGTCAGTGGCTAGCAGGGCCTCAAGTAAGCACATCCTTTAGGCCAGCAGATAGCGGACAAAATATTCTTTCAGATATTTCACCTCTAGCCAGATACATGATGGGTTTTAATCGCAAGGCGCCTACTAGCTCCAGCCTACCTCCGCTTGATAATCATCTCGAGCTTTATCCAACAGTAGGCCTAAATCTAGGCTCTAGTACCCAGCTTCGTTTTTGGGATGAGAATGGCGCTGTTTATAACTCTGCGGGTGGTGGCTGGTTTGTACCAATTGATGCCATGGTGACCCATCGTATCAATAACAATCTTTTACTAGCCATAGGTGGAGCTAAGCAAGTTATTCAAACGTATCAACTCTACAACTGGACTGTCTACGGAAAAGTTTCGCTAAGCTTTTAAAGCAAGTTATCAGGCAAGATCAATCAAGGTCTCATCCTCTAGTTTTGCAGCGCCTGATTTCACGAGTGCTTTAGGTAGCCACTGAATAAACTCATTGATATCCATATTAAGTAATTTTGCTGCACTGATGAGTGCGGGTGTATTGGCAATCCAATCGTTTACCTGAGAAACATCACGACTACGCCATTCTAATAAGCGGTATTTCAACAATACTTTAGCGCCATGACGCGCATTACGGTCTGGATCAGATGCCAAATAATCCAATCTTGATCGTGCAGTAGCCAGTGATTTTGCAACATCAGTAAACGGTGCGCCATGCCCCGGTATTACAAGATTCACGGGGAATGTCTCAATTAAATCTAGAGTTTGCGCTACCTCTTCAAAACCAGCCTCACCCCATAGCTCAGGAAAAATGACCCCGAAGCCTTCTTCCCACAATGCATCTGCAGAAATCAAAATACGATGATCGGCCTGATACAACATGATCGAATGGGGATCATGTCCTGGAGCCGCTAATATTTTCCAAATATATCGCCCCAGCAAGATATCCTCGCCTGGGATTAACACCTTCTGATGGACAAACTGTGGACACTCTTGACCCAGGTTGTCATAGCTTAATAAGGCGCTGTCCCAGTTTTTGACAGCAATCTCTTCGGCAGCAGGGATATATACCTGGCAATTAAATTCTTTAGCTAAGGCAGCATTGCCTCCACAGTGATCTGAATGAAGATGTGTGTTTACCAACTTATTTAAATTTGGTAACCCATGCTTGTGCAGAGCGTTGCGAACCAAATCTACAGTGAGGTTTTGGTGGGCACAATATCCAGAGTCCACCAAGGAGACATCCTCAGTGCCAAAGTGAAAGATATTATTGGCTGAGAGCCAACCTCTTTCAAATACTTCGATGCCAGGTGGTAATAAATGCGTTGTCATACCTTATTTACTTTGCTTGAGAAGTGATCTCTAGCTTGCGCGTATCAAACTGCTGCGCGTGTAAACGCTGCAGCGTATCTTCGTAAACTTTTTTATCTAATTGCGGAGTTCTAGACAGAATCCAAAGGTATTCACGACGTGGATCACTTACAACTGCTACTTGATACTGAGGATCCAAATCAATCACCCAATAATCGCCCCATACCATTGGAATAAAGGCTAGCCAAGCAGGTGCAAAGCGAACCTCTAGTTTTGGAGAATCCTTAGATCCGATCTGACGAGCTGTTCCCTCTGCTTCTGAAACTTCTCCATCAGCTGTTTTGCAGCTATTTAAGACTTTCAAAGTTCCATCAGCCTTAGCCGAATAGACCGCCTTGGTATTACTGACGCATTTCTTCTGAAACCAGTTCGGGTATTTGGCAATCTCATACCAAGTCCCTAGATAACGCTGTACATCTAGCGATGGAATCGTCTTTACCGGTACATCGTTTGCCTGCCCGTAAGCGGAAAAGTTAAAAACTAAAATGCAGACGCAAAAAAATACCGAGTAAATTTTCTTCATTACTAATAGTACTTCTTCAGATCCATGCCTGAATACATGCTGGCTACTTGTTCACCATAGCCATTAAACATTTGGGTTTTGATCTTAGGCGCAAACATTCCTTTGGGGTCGCCAATGCGACGTTCAACTGCTTGACTCCAGCGCGGGTGATCTACCTGAGGGTTCACATTGGAATAGAACCCGTATTCACGTGCATCAAATTGATTCCAGCTAGTCTTAGGCATTTCTTCTGTGAAGCGAATTTTGACAATGGACTTGGCGCTCTTAAAGCCATACTTCCAAGGCACCACAATGCGTACTGGAGCACCATTTTGCTTAGGTAAGACTTCACCATACAAACCAAAGGTGAGTAAGGTCAATGGATTCATTGCCTCATCCATACGCAGACCTTCGCGATAGGGCCAATCGATGATGTTGCTTTTGACCCCTGGCATTTGCTTACGATCCGCCAGAGAAATAAATTCCACATACTTTGCTGATCCCAGTGGCTCAACTTTGGCAATCAACTTGGAAAGTGAATAACCATCCCAAGGAATGACCATAGACCAACCTTCAACACATCGCATCCGATATATGCGCTCTTCCATGGGAGCCAACTTCAGGAGAGCATCTATATCTAGCGTCATTGGTTTTTTTACCAAGCCCTCAATGGATATTGTCCAAGGACGAGTTTGCAAAGTCTCCGCATAAGCAGCAGGATCCCCCTTGTCTGTACCGAATTCGTAAAAGTTGTTGTAGCTAGTAACGAATTTATAAGGGGTTAGCCCATCTTTATCCGCAAAGGCAGGATTTAGCGCAGCAGCTAATTTTTCGGGAGTAGAAGCAAGCGCCCCTCTTGAAAACCAAGGAGCCAAAGCCATTCCGAAACCCCCGGCAGCTGCCGTTTTGATGATGGCGCGGCGGTTTTCAAAAATCTCTTTTGGAGTGATATCGCTTGCAAGGATTGTTTTGTCTATAAAACGCATGCCGCACCCCCTGATAAAAGTAATAAACCTATTTTGCTACCGATGGGAATTTCTTGCTTAAGACTGGCTATTGCGCATTTTATTCATCAAGGCAAGGCTATGCTTATCCATTCCACCCACCATTTCAACTATATGGGGATAGTCTCGAGTAAGCGTTTCACCACCATAAAAGCGCAATAACCAGTCTGGAAAGTTGCGCTCAGTAATTTCACGAATTTCCAAGAGTTCGACACGGTGATGACGCTTATCTTCCTGAATTCGCTTCCAAGCCCGCATCACACTAGAACGCTCACCCTCCATAATTTGACCAAACTGCTGGTTGTCATACAAGAGAATGCCAGTAACCCCATTTTTTTGATTGAAGGCACGCGCAGATTTTAACAATCGCATCAGACCCAAAAAAGACATGTCGGAGACTGCTTCGCTCAGATAACTCAATTCAACCAGGTCTTTTGGTTTTGGCATCACTCAAACAATGTAAACGGGGGTTATGAATAAAAAAGGCAAACTCGAAAGTTTGCCTTTTGATGCTAAACCTAATTGATAAAATTAGGTACTTATCGCTTATACCTATTACGCTCTTGCTGCTTTCAAAGCGGCATTGAAGGTGGCGCTAGGACGCATTACTGCTTTGCACTTCTCTGAATCAGCAACAAAGTAACCACCGATATCTGCTGGCTTACCCTGTACTGCCTTGAGCTCGTCAGCAATCTTTTTCTCATTCTCGATCAACGATTTTGCCAAAGGCGCAAAGTAAGCTTGTAATTCTTTATCCTCAGATTGAGCAGCCAATGCTTCTGCCCAGTACATTGCCAGGTAGAACTGGCTACCACGGTTATCCAACTCACCAGTCCGTGGTGAAGGTGACTTGTTGTTGTCTAATAACTTACCAGTAGCTTCATCCAAAGTACGTGCCAAGATTTTTACCTTGTTATTACCCGTCTTATCACCGATATCCTCGAGAGAAACTGCCAAAGCCAAGAACTCACCCAGTGAATCCCAACGCAAGTGATTCTCTTCTACTAACTGTTGAACGTGCTTAGGAGCAGAGCCGCCTGCACCAGTTTCAAACAAGCCGCCACCAGCCATCAAAGGCACGATAGAAAGCATCTTCGCACTAGTACCCAATTCCATAATTGGGAACAAGTCAGTAAGGTAGTCACGCAAAATATTACCAGTCACAGAAATAGTATCCTTGCCACGAATCACACGCTCTAAGGTGTAACGCATTGCACGCGTCTGAGACATGATCTGAATATCTACACCATTGAGGTCATAGTCCTTGAGGTAGGTATTGACCTTTTTGATCAACTCGGCTTCGTGTGGACGATACTCATCGAGCCAGAACACGGCAGGAGTATTTGAAAGGCGAGCACGATTTACAGCCAACTTGACCCAGTCGCGAATTGGCGCATCTTTACACTGGCACATACGCCAGATATCACCCTCTTCAACATTTTGCTCAAGCAATACTGTGCCGTCATCAGCAACAATACGCGCTACACCGGCTTCAGGAATCTCAAAAGTCTTATCGTGTGAACCATACTCTTCAGCCTGTTGGGCCATCAAACCTACGTTAGGTACTGTACCCATCGTCGTTGGATCAAAGTTACCGTGCGTCTTACAGAAATTAATCATTTCTTGATAGATACGGGCAAAAGTACTTTCTGGGATCACGGCCTTGGTGTCATGCAAGCGACCATCGGCACCCCACATCTTGCCGCCAACACGAATCATCGCAGGCATTGAAGCATCCACAATCACATCACTTGGAGAGTGGAGGTTGGTAATACCTTTTGCAGAGTCCACCATCGCCAACGCTGGACGATGCTCGTGACATGCATGCAAATCTTGAATGATTTCTTCGCGTTTAGATTCTGGCAAAGTTTTGATCTTTTCATACAGACTGCTCATACCGTTGTTAGCATTGACGCCTAACTCTTCAAACAACTTGGCATGTTTTTCAAAAGCGTCTTTGTAGAAAATCTTTACCGCATGACCGAATACGATTGGATGAGACACTTTCATCATCGTTGCCTTAACGTGCAATGACAACATCATGCCAGTCTTATAAGCATCTTCGATTTCTTTTTCGTAAAACTCGCAGAGCGCTTTCTTGCTCATGTTCATGCTGTCGATAATTTCGCCGGCCAATAAAGAGACTTTTGGTTTAAGCACAATGGTCTTGCCACTCTTGGTAACCAAGTCCATCTTTACATCACATGCCTTAGTCATCGTCATTGACTTCTCACTTGAGTAGAAGTCGCCGCCGTGCATGTGAGATACGTGCGTACGGGAAGCCTGGCTCCACTCACCCATGGAGTGTGGATTTTTACGAGCGTAACGTTTTACTGCAGGAGGCGCGCGGCGGTCAGAGTTACCTTCGCGCAATACTGGATTAACCGAGCTACCCAAACATTTGGAGTAACGGGTACGGATAGATTTCTCTTCGTCGGTTTTTGGATCTTCAGGGAAATCGGGGATCTTGTAGCCCTTAGTTTGCAACTCTTTAATGGCCGCTAACAACTGAGGAACAGAGGCGCTAATGTTTGGCAACTTAATGATGTTGGTGTCAGGTAATAAAGTCATCTTACCCAGCGCGCCTAAGTTGTCGGGTACCTGTTGTTCAGGGGTAAGGCAATCAGAAAACTCAGCCAAGATACGAGCAGCAACAGAAATGTCGCTTGTCACAATCTCTACGCCAGCAGGTGCCGTAAAAGTACGAACAATTGGCAGAAATGCACAGGTGGCCAAAAGCGGCGCCTCATCTGTCAGCGTATAAATAATCTTTGATTTCTCTGAAGCCATGAATGTTTCCTCAATATTGAAAAAATTACAGAGTCAGGTTTTTACCCTGTCGCCCTCAAATCCACATCGAGCAAGTCGCTTTTAGCGCACCTTTGCCAATGAGGCGAGTCTTCTATTTTAAATCATCGGACTTGGCATAAATGGCGGTTTTGCACCTGAAAACCCCCGATATGGGGCAATTTAAGGGAATCCACCAAGGTAACTTGAGCACACAATTCGCCGTAAACTGCACGCTATGACCAGCAAACATCCTTTACTCAATAAAAACCTGGTGTTGCTGATCATTTGTCAGGGGCTGTTCCTAACCAATAACGTCACTTTTATTGCTATTAATGGCTTGGTGGGTCTGAGTCTAGCGCCAGTCAGCTGGATGGCCACCCTGCCCGTTATGGGTTATGTAGTGGGCGGAGCGTTTTCTACTTCGATTGTGGCCAAATCCCAAAACTACTTTGGGCGCAAGATTTCCTTCCAATTTGGCTTGCTGGTGGCAATGTTGTCTGCTTTGTTATGCGCTTATGCTGCCTTGAGCAAGAACTTCTGGCTTTTGGTCTTAGGCACTTTTATTGCCGGCTATTACAGCGCTAATGGCCAACTCTACCGCTTTGCCGCTGCAGAGCTGACAGATGTCAGTCAACGCGATAAAGCAGTCTCTTGGGTGTTAGCTGGAGGCATTCTTGGCGCGGTTATTGGGCCTAATCTGGCATCTTGGACTCGAGACCTGTTTGACACTGCTTTTCTTGGGGCCTACCTAACGCTATCCATCGCCGGGTTCATCGGCATCTTCGTGATGCAGTTCATTCACTTTCCTCAAGAATTTAAGACCCAGCATGCGCTGACTGATGAACGCCCCCTAAAGATTATTCTTCAGCAACCCGCTTTCATGGTTGCCATCATCGGCGCGGCATTGGGCTATGGCGTTATGAATCTACTGATGGCTGCAACACCCTTAGCAATGCAAATTTGTGGACTACCATTTTCTGACACTGCGCTAGTTTTGGAGTGGCATGTGATTGGCATGTTTGCTCCTGGATTTTTTACAGGCTCGCTCATCCAAAGATTTGGAGTATTAAAGATTATGGGGATCGGAGTTGTGCTGAACTTTATTTGCATTGCTATTGCCCTGACCGGCACCGATCTTCATCAATTCTTCATCGCTTTATTTTTGCTTGGTGTGGGCTGGAACTTTTTATTTACAGGCGCCACTTCTTTGGCAATGACTGCCTATCAACCCAATGAACGCGACAAGGCACAGGCTGCCATCAACTTCTGTGTCTTTGGCACGATGGCTTTCACTTCTTTTGGCTCAGGAGCCCTCATCACATCTCAAGGCTGGAGCATCCTTAATTGGGGATCACTCATTCCCGTGGTCGTTAGCGGACTAGCCATTTACTGGCTCGCCCAACAGCGCAAATTGTTGCATGTTAAATCTTAAGAAGTTTTTGCTAGTGGCAAGTTAAATAATAGATTTTGAGGCTTTAACTTCAGTTGCTGTTGGTCATTCATAGCAATGGCCATATACACCGGTTTGCCAGCCTGAGTCTTGGCTACAGCAGCCTCATCAATAAAGTCCAGACGGAATAAACAAATCACTTTTTGTAACTCGTCAGCTTCAACTAGTTCTTTGTTATATAGCTTATTTAGTATTTCAGTAGCTGCTGCATCCAAGCCAACATGCCATGACCACTTAGGATCGGTAATTTGCTGCATTGGTGTAATGCGTACGCTAACACCTAGAAAATGCATTATCCACTTCTCTAAAGCACGGCAAAAATAATTAATAGGTTCATGTCCGAAGTTCAACTGAACCGCTAGATCAAAATCTTCATTTCGAGTCCAGTAAGTTTCCGCATTGTCTTCATGGAGGACATCTAGATCAGCTGAGCGTATGGTCATGGATTTACCTTTGAGCAAATCCATGATGTTGCCCGTATCACTGGCCTGCGCATTGCGTGCAATAGCCTCTTCATCTGCACCCATCACAATACCGTCTTCGATAACGCTGATTTTCTGAGTTCTAAAAAAAAGTTCGCCCATGCGCACCTCTAATGGATGGGCTTGATCCCCCAGAATATGTCTTATGAAAATCTGAGCAAGCTGAGTAATAAATAAAGGCGGGACATCGACACCTTCACCCTTAAACAAGCTCATATAAAAGCTTTCTAATGAGCTTGAAGCTAATAAACGCGACCGATAACGCAACCAAACCCGATAGTTCTCCTGAATATCCTCATCAGTCATTCCAACAATGTCACTTTCAAGCACTTCAGCTCGGGGGTTTTCGGTCAGTCGTTGATGTAATGACCGCTCAATAGAGCAAGATTCAGGAACTAATGCAAGCTCAGGTCTTTCCATATAAGTTCGCAAAAAGTCATCCGTAACCAACAACTGATGATCAGGACTGATTTCTAGAGTGCTATATGCAGAATTGGGCCAATAATTTGTCATGCGTTTTAGCTAAATCAAGCTTACCGTAAGAATTTATAGAGCTCAGAATATACTAGCCGCTCAATTTGTGTGAAATAGGAAAACATCATGAGTGAACTCAAAAAAATAGACACTGTTGTAGGCGAAGGTAAAGAAGCTGTGGCAGGCAACCATGTAGACGTGCATTACACCGGCTGGCTCTTTGATGAGAAAGCGCCCGATCATAAAGGCCAGAAGTTTGATAGCTCACTAGATCGCGGTCAATTGTTTAGCTTCCCTTTGGGTGCTGGGCATGTGATTAAGGGCTGGGACGAAGGCGTAGCTGGCATGAAAATCGGCGGCAAGCGCACCCTCATCATTCCTTCTGAAATGGGATATGGTCCACGCGGCGCAGGTGGTGTGATTCCTCCAAATGCCACTCTGGTATTCGATGTGGAGTTACACGGCGTTAACTAAGCATTCAGGCACATTGAGGTATAGCAGTAAAACAAAAGCCACCCTAGGGTGGCTATTTCTATTCCGCGAATAAGCAAAACTTTAGCTACTTAAGAGCGCAGATCCTTGCCATTTAATGTTAAGCGATTAGATGAGCGGTTTTGACATAAGCCGATAAGACGATTTCTTTCGGCCATAACCTTGTCGGCATAACCGCCATCATCATCAGCATTGGCAGCGCCAACGTAATACTTCAAGCCATTACGCAATGAGCCTGCAGTAGCAATAAGGTATTTGAGGATATAAGCACCAACACGAATATTGACTTCCGGTTTAGCAGCCTCGGAAGTTCCCCCAAAGATGGCATATTTATCTTTATGCACTGAAGTCATTACTTGCATGAGCCCCTCAGCACCGGCATGACTCTTGGTGTTTGGATTGAAATTAGATTCAACTGAGATCACAGCCAATAAAAGTACTGGATCAATGTTGACTTCTTTTGCAATCAAAATGGTGTTCGATACATACTCTTCAATCTTAGCGCGATCTAAGCTGTATTTCTTTTCGAAAAAGTCTGCAACCGCACGTTGATTTTGAATAGAGCCCATCAAATTACTATCCAAAGCCTGAGGATCCATCTTCGAAGCCGGGATGCGATCTGACAAGTGTGAGATTGACTTCACCTGCATTTGGGCTACAGAAGGCATCAACAGAGCAACTGTTTGCTGTTTAGCAATCGCTAAACCAGTAGTGGATGGCGCTTTAGATTTGCTGTAGATAACCGCAGCGATCTCAGTATCGGCAACTTGGTTCACTGAAGCCTCACTTGAATCTTTATATTGGTTAAGCATGCCAAAGCCATTGCTCCAAACCATGTGACGAGCTTCATCAGGGACTAGGATGCGGGCCAAGTCAAAAGGACCGGCATTAGTGCCGTTACCTGAGAGCCAAAGACCTACGACCATAAATACGGTAACAACGATCACGCCATTAATGACTCGATAGACTGGAGCCATGGCGTGTGCTAGCAGTTCTTTGGCAGTCAACATTGTTGGCTGCGCATTCTGCATGTCGCTCAAATTGTTAGTTAAACATTTACTCATTCATTGTTTGCAAGACCTCAAAAAACGAGACTACCGTTTTATGCTGCATTGCAATATCTTAAAAACATGGGTCATCCTAAGAAGTTTCTTATATCAAGTCAAGAATAAAGAATGTGAAAGCCATAACTTATTGATCTAGAAATCCGGGAGATCCCTTAGGTGCCTCCTAAAAATCATATATAAATCATTTAAATCAATCACTTATGGAAGTTAGGGGTTACTAATTTCACTCTATAAAAAATTGATCAAAAAGGGACTTTTTTACGATTTAGGCCAAAAAATCAGCCCTAAAAACCGTACATCTAGTGCTTTAACTCGTCTTATTTTCTAGGGGTAGTAGCAAGCCCATGCTTATTGCGAGCCCCTATTTACCGAAGACTTTGGGTTAAAAAATAGATTCTTAGCTCTAGAAAAACGTCGAGATGCCTCTGATTCTTATTAGCTCTGTAGCTAGCTCACGATCAAAAGATGGCAATACCTGAGGCAGAGGTCATACACTGAGAACCCATGAAATTCCTTCGTAGCCTTCTTGCTTTTCTAGCAATTTCCGCCTCTCTCAATGCGCTGGCAGCTTTTGAAGACTGCAAGGACCTGTTTCCAGCCCAGCAAATACCAACCAGTCCGCAGGCAGGGCGAGACCTTTGCTTTGATAGTTTTGCAATCTACTACTCCCCGCGAGATAAGAAGCCAATCTATACAGTAGAGAAGCTCAACAAAGAAGAGCTTTCTGCTCCGCACCCTCGTAGAACTAACCAGTTCTACGAGGGTGCCAGGTTACCTTTTTCGGAAAGAGCTTTGCTCTCAGATTACCGCGGCAGTGGCTATGACCGCGGTCATAACGCTCCGGCCGGGGATATGAACAATGAACGCTCCATGGCTCAATCATTTTCTTTGGCCAACATGATGCCTCAAGCTAGGCAGAACAATCAGGGCATCTGGGCTAAAAACGTAGAAGAACCAACTAGGGCTTATGTCAAAAGAGCTGATGGCGATGTTTATGTATTTACAGGATCAGTTGGCAATGGTGGGAGCATTGGCAGAGGACAGGTCACCATTCCCACTTATCTATATAAACTGGTTTACGACCCCCATAAAAATACTGCGTGGGGCTATTGGATTGAAAACACCAATGAAGCAAGAATGAGTGCACCAATCTCCTATCAAGAGTTGGTACAAAAAACAGGAATTGATTTTCATTTGCCGGTGGATGGTAATACCAATAAACCACCCCTTATATCGACAGAACCAATAAAAACAAAGGCTCAGAAGCCATTGCTTGGTGGATGGTATCCCGTCTTTTTTGATGAATACGTCCCAAGCAAACTAAACGAAATCATCAACAATATCAAGTCAGGCAAGGTAGCAAGCATTCAGATTCAGTATGATCTAAATGAAAGCCTTGCAAAACAGATAGCCACTCAAATTGACTCTCAAACGAATCTAAGGGCAAGCTCCATCCAAAGCAGTCCGCCTGATTCGCCAATGGTGACTTATGAACGCAAGCGCGTTACGCTGATCATTCACTCAAAGTAATTTAGATTTCGCTTGCAGGCCATGAGCCCTCTGAATCGGGGCCAACAGTCCACGTAAACCATTGTGGTCCAAGGTATGCATTAATTCCAACAGCTCACCAAGCTCGCCTTTAGGGAAACCTTCACGAGCAAACCACGCTAGGTAGTTTCCAGGCAAATCAGCCAATGCTCGGCCCGCATGCTTTCCAAAGGGCATCTTCATTAAGACCAATTTTTCCAAGGACTCAGCGTTCATGGGGGGAAATCTTACAAGCAAAGAGGAATAGACCTAAAGATTTCGCCATTTTTAAGGAAATGGTCATTTGTCTATTTGAGAATCATTCTCATTTAATGTTACATTGAGAACCATTCTCATTTAGATTTTTAACCATCAACCTTAAGAGACCAAGAAATTGACCATTAATAGACTTCTCGCCTTTAGCCTTTTATTAGTAGCCACACTTCATTGCTCATTTGTTCACGCTGGTGAGGGTGCATTTGGCTGGATATACACCTTGGATTTGCAGCCCAAGGGTAAGGTGGAGTTTGAGCAGCGACTACAACTCAATCAACAGCAAGCTGCAGGCACTTACGATGCGTTAACTGCCAGGACCGAGCTGGAATATGGTTTGACTAATGACCTGCAAGTAGCCGGCTATATCAACTCCTACTACACAAGCGCCAATCAAAATTACACCAATCCAGAAGCATGTGGAGACTCACCAACTTGTACAGGCGGTTATGGAGTCCCTTCCTCACATGATCCATCGACAGCCTATAAGAAAAGTGGGATTGAAGGTGGCTCTCTAGAGGCAATCTATCGCATCACCAATCCAGTGACTTCGCCAGTAGGTGTAGGGCTGTATCTCGAACCAACATGGGGCAGAAATAAAGATGAATTAGAAGCAAGATTATTGTTGCAATCCAATTTTATCGACGACCGCTTGATTCTGGCAGGTAACGTCGTAGTTGCAAATGAGCGCTTGAAATTTATTGAGAATGGAAACGTACCTGAGTCGATGTTGGATTTTCTAGTTGGAGCTAGCTATCGTTTCGCCCCTAAATGGTCTGCCGGCGTTGAGGCGCGCTTTCATAACGATTATTCAGAGTTGAACTTACGCAATCAAGTACAAAGAGCTACTTTTATAGGCCCCAATATGCACTACGCAGCCAAAGACTGGTGGGTTACAGGCGCATGGCGCTATCAACTGGCAGGCGGGACCTGTATGGGTGGTGGCGAGGCAGAGTGCTCTAACGCACGCGTTTGGGATAGTCATTCAGTAAATGAATTCATTGTCAAAGTTGGATTCCCCCTCAACTAATAACTAATTTCTAACAACTATACGAAAGAACTTATGGAAACTCAGAATCTATTAGTTGCAGCTCTGACTCACCTGTTGAAGTTTCAAGCCACCCAATGCCAAACAGCCAAAGAGAGAGCATTAATGATGTTCGAGACACTCTCTAACCTCAAAGGCGTTAACCCTGACATCCAAACGCTTTGTAATGAAGCCAATGAATTACTTACTAGCTAAATTGAAATGATGATCTGGAAACCTAACCCTTTAGCGCTTATTGGTATAGCAATGATTAGTGCACCAATCATTGCCCATGCAAAAATTTATGTTTCTACTGAGCAGGCGCAAAAAATCCTTTTCCCCAACAAAACACTCACAAAAAATCCCATCATCATTACAGATGATCTACAAGAAAAGATGCGCTCCGCCTCTAGCATCCGGCACCCCTTTCAAGGTAATCGCATCTGGAAGGCGCCTGATGGTAGCTGGCTAGTTATTGATGAAGTCGTTGGAAAGCATGAAATGATTACCTATGCTGTTGCGATCAACCCCAATGGCAGCGTTGCTGGCATAGAGATTTTGGAATACGTTGAGTCTTATGGATATGAAGTAGCAGAAGCACAATGGCGCAAACAGTTTGTAGGCAAGAGTGCATCTGATCCCATTAAGCTTAATCAAGACATTCAAAATATTGGAGGTGCCACGCTATCCTGCAAGCATCTCACCGATGGTGTGAAGCGGATAACGGTTTTATATGACCTAGCTCTGAAGAATAGCCCCCCATCAATAGCTCCAGCTCAAATATCCAAAGCAAAATGATTCGTTGTAAACCCCTCCTTGGAACATTTGTTGAAATCTCCGTGACCCAAGAAGATGGGCATATAGCTATTGATAATGCTTTTACAGCTATTCAACATGTTCATGACCTCATGGGATTTCACAGCCCTAAAAGTGAGCTCAGCGAAATCAATCAACGCGCCCATATACAAGCAGTTGAAATTCATCCATGGACTGCGCAAGTGATTCGAATTGCGAAAGAGGTTCACCTTGAATCCGATGGCCTATTTAATTGCGGTATCGGTCATCGCTTAGTTGCTGCAGGCTTATTGCCGCAACATATTACCTTTGCCAATCATGATCTTGGCGGAATTGAAGATATTCACTTCTTAGCACCTGACTTGATAAAGTCTTCGCGCCCAGTCTGCCTAGATCTTGGTGGAATTGCTAAAGGGTTTGCAGTGGATATGGCGGTGAGAGTCTTAATATCAGATGGCATCACATCCGGCTCAGTGAATGCTGGTGGAGATATGCGGGTATTCGGAAATACCTCATTTCCCATTCAAATTCGCCATCCCGAGACGCCTGACGAGTTAATTGAAATTGGATCCTTAAAAGATGGGGCTATTGCCACGAGTAGTCTTTACTTTGCAAAAAGAGATCATCAGAAGAGTCACATCATTAATCCCTTAGCTCAGCATTATTCTGAAGTGCATGCCGAGGTTTCGGGATCATTCTCAATTCTTGCTAAAGAGTGTGTTTATGCAGATGCACTCACTAAGGTTTTGGCTTTATCCAATGATGAGCATCACCCCTGCTTTAGTCGTTTCTCGGCACAAGCACTGAGGATTGCAGCATGAGTCGCCTTGGAAAGATGCCGAACTGGCAAAGAACTTTTGTCATCTGCGGCCTAATGACTTGTTCCATTACAGGCCTCATGTATCTACTAGGTCATCAATTCCAAATTCAAAGATCGACTCTTGGTACGCATAGCATCTTGGCAGCCCATGGAATTGCGGCAATACTAGCTACCTTAGCTATAGGCTCAGTTCTGCCCTTTCATATCAAGGCGGGCTACAAGTCCAAAAAGCAGTGGTGGAGTGGTTTTAGTCAGTTGGGTTTTCTTGCCGTACTACTTATTTCTGGAGCCCTACTGTATTACGGTCCTCAAGAGATAAGGGATGCAGTTATAGACACCCACTGGATAGTGGGCCTCCTATTTTTTGCCATTTTTATACTGCATGTATTTACTAAGCTAGATATTAATAGCCATCGTCTTTAGTACTCATAGCTAAAGGGCATTGATGCAATTCATATTGAACTCACTTTATTAAAAAATGACTTAAATGATGATGTTTGAATGACTACCTTTTGCAATAGTATTTGTAGAGCAAGCTCATTACCGCTACTGCAACCTCGCTAGCCAGGGAATAATAAATTTGCTTTCCCTCCCTACGTGTCTTCACTAATTTCTCTTTCCGTAATACCGTTAATTGCTGGGATAACGTTGGCTGATGCAAATCCAATGCAACCTCAAGCTCACTAACGCATTTTTCACCCTGCCCGATTTCACATAACAACATCATTCGATCGCTATTAGACAAAACTTTCATTAGCTTGCAAGCCTCATCCGCAGAAGCCTGCATTTTTTTAAGTTCTGATTTAGTAATAGTCATATTAAAGAGCGTTCAAGGGAATTTTTAAATATGATTTGCCATTGGCCTCTGGCTCAGGAAGATGGCCTGCGCGAATATTAACCTGAATAGATGGCAGTATGAGATTGGGCATATCTAAGGTAGCGTCACGTTTATTGCGCATTTGCACAAATTGCTCTTCGCTAACGCCTGTGTGCACATGAATATTGGACTTCTTTTCCTCCCCAACTGTTGTGCAGTAAGCCGCAGCACGTTCAGTGGGCGGGTAGTCATGGCACATGTATAACCTTGTCTCATCGGGATAACTGAATACTTTCTGAATAGACCGATACAAAGCCTGAGCGCTACCCCCCGGAAAGTCGCAACGCGCTGTCCCAACATCAGGCATAAATAGAGTATCTCCAACAAATAAAGCGTCGCCAATCTCATAAGCCATACAAGCAGGAGTATGTCCTGGCGCATACAGCGCTTTTAAGGAGAGGTTTCCAAATGTAAGCGATTCACCATCTTGCAATAAATAATCAAATTGAGAGCCATCAACGGCAAATTGATCACCTAGATTAAAAACACTCTTAAAAACGTTTTGTACACTAGTGATGTGATCCCCAATCACAATCTTTCCACCCAACCGACTTTGAATGTAAGGAGCTGCTGTTAGATGATCGGCATGAGCGTGGGTTTCTAAAACCCAAGTTAACTGTAATTGCTCACTCTTTATAAAGCCAATGACTTCATCAGCAGATTTTGTGGAGGTTCGACCTGATTTAGGGTCATAGTTCATCACTGAATCTATGACTACGCATGGGCTTTGCTTACCCGAATAAACGACGTAGGTAAAAGTCCAGGTTTCTGGATCAAAGAATGCTTTAACATCAGCATGAGGGCTTGGATTCACAAAGACCTTTCTTGGCAATAGCGCATTTATTCCTAAAAGGAGTAAATGGTATATATTTTTATATATTATCTTAATATAAAATTAATTGCAATGGACTACTCAATCTTCATCAGCCCCTGCTTAGGTCTTTTTGTGGGCTTATTAATGGGCCTAACCGGTGCTGGCGGCGGGATCCTATCAGTTCCTTTACTGGTCTTTATCCTGCATTTGCCGGTAGCGGAAGCAGCTCCAATTTCCCTCTCAGCAATTGCGCTCTCTGCAGGGGTTGGCGCCTTGTTAGGGCTAAGAAATAAGATTCTTCGGTACAAAGCTGCTGCATTTATGGCGATGTTTGGGCTGATACTTTCTCCAATAGGATTATGGGCATCACAACGCATTCCCAATGCTCCGCTATTAATTCTATTTAGCTGCACACTGTTCTATGTATCCATTCGCCTCTATAGGCAGGCGTATAAAGAAATTCATGGCATACCTGATTTTGAAGGAAAGCCTCCACCTCCATGTTTACTTGATTCCTCCAGGGGGAAGTTAGCTTGGAACATTCCCTGTGCACGAGCCCTTATGTTTTCCGGCGGATTGGCAGGCTTGCTTTCTGGGCTATTAGGCGTTGGTGGTGGATTCGTGATTGTCCCAGCACTCAAGCGCTATACCGATTTACCCATCAACTCTATAGTTGCTACATCATTGGGTGTGCTTGCCATTATTGCGGGGGGTGGCACTCTTTTCTCTGCCATGTCCGGAAATCTTGACCTAGTGATTGCAGCGCCTTTTGCATTAGGAGCCCTACTCGGCTTACTGATTGGCAGAGGATTTGGTAAAAATCTCAGCGGGCCAAGATTGCAACAAATTTTTTCTGTATTGACGTTTGTCGTGGCTATCAGCCTCATTCTCAAAGGCGTTAATAGTCTATGAGAAGGCCATTGGCATCTTTTATCTATATTCTTGTATTCATCATGTTAGGAGCTCTACTGATGTCGATATCTAAATCTAGCTCTTTGTTATCCACCTCTATCAACTCTATATCTGGGACCGTTAGCAATCTCAATAATGAGTTACTTGAATACGTTAATCCCGAAAAGCCTACACATGATCATTCCTCGGTCTATTACAAGCGCTTCTTTATCTCCAAATTTAACTTGGGCGATAAAGCAATCGAAGCAAAGTTTTCAATGCCAATGAAGATTGCTGAAGGCGATCAAATCACCGTGTCGGGATATCTGAAAGATAGTGCCTTTCAAGTTCTTGCCTATAACAATCAAACACAGCAAGTCACTAGTAATGAAAATTGGATCGTACTGGTCTTAGGCGCCCTATTCTTCTTTATAGTAGCAATTGGCTTATTCAATAGCGAATTGGTTGCCGAAGGCGCTCTGATTCCCAAGCTTTTTCTATTTGGATTTACCTTGGTAGCAATATATATGGGCTACCGAGCACTCCTGATCCGCGAGGCCATTAAGCTAATTTCAAATTAAGTTGCACTGAAATAGAAAAAGCCCTTATTACTAAGGGCTTTTTTATTACTTACAGTTTAGTGATCTGCTTGATGCGCTACTTAGTGGCCACCAGCACCACCTAAGTAAGCTGCTTTCACAGCTGGGTCGTCTTTGAGCTTAGCAGCAGGTCCGTGTGTAGCAATCTTACCGTTCTCAAGTACATAACCGTAATCCGCTACATTCAAGGCTGCAGCAGCGAACTGCTCAACCAACAACATCGTTACGCCTTGTGACTTGAGGTTAGAGATGATCTTAAACACTTCCTCAACCAAGATTGGTGCAAGACCCATGGATGGCTCATCCAAGAGAATGATCTCAGGATTCAGCATCACAGCACGGGCCATGGCCAACATCTGCTGCTCACCACCCGATAGTGTTCCGGCCAACTGATTGCGACGCTCTTTGAGGCGTGGGAACATTTCGAGTGATTTCTCGAGATCGTTCTTGATGTCGCCTTTAGGACGGCTACCTGTAAAGCGTGGAAATGCGCCAAGCAACAGATTGTCAGTTACAGACATTGTTGTAAACACACGGCGACCTTCAGGACTGTGGGCTAAACCCAAACGTGCGATTTTATGAGAGTCGTAACCATCAATTTTTTCGCCGCCCAAGGTGACTTCGCCAGCCGTTGGCTTAATCATGCCAGTAATAGCGCGCATGGTGGTGGTTTTACCAGCACCGTTTGAGCCAATCAAAGTAATTACCTGCCCTTTAGGAACATCAATATTGATGCCATGGAGGACTTTTACTTTGCCGTAGCCTGCTTCAAGATTCTTAATAGATAACATGGTATTTACCGATTCAATATGTTCTAGTGATTAAGTACCCAAGTAGGCATGAATCACCTTCTCGTCTGCCTGAACTTCAGCTGGTTTACCTTCTGCAATCTTCTGACCGAAGTCCAATACAGAAACGGTATCGCAAACTGACATCACCACATCCATGTGATGCTCAATCAGGATGAAGGTAATACCGCTATCGCGGATCTTACGAATAATGCGCAAGAGCTCTTTAATGTCAGGAGCTGTCAAACCTGCAGCTGGCTCATCTAACAAGAGTAACTCAGGATCTAATGCCAAGGCACGAGCAATTTCAAGCAAACGCTGCTTACCATATGGCAAGTTACGAGCTTCTTCATTCGCCAAATCATCAAGACCAACGAATTTAAGCAAAGCCATTGCACGAGCATGTGCTTCAGCTTCTTCTTTCTTATAGCGTGGCAAATGCAATGCAATTTCCACCATGTTTGACTTAAAGGTGTGATGCAGACCAACCAAAATATTTTGGATCGCTGTCATCTCACCGAAGAGCTGAACGTTTTGGAAGGTACGTGCAATACCGGATAGGGCAATGTCAGAAGAAGTCTTACCAACCACGCTTTCACCAGCGTACAACACGTTACCCGCTGTGGGTACGTAAATACCAGTCAACACGTTCATCATGGTGCTCTTACCGGAACCGTTAGGGCCGATCAAACCATGAATAGTGCCGCGCTTGATACTCAGATCAACGTTGTTCAAAGCTTTCAAGCCGCCAAACTGCATCAATACAGAGTCCACTTTGAGGAGTTCAGTACCGGTATTTTGATTGGCAACCGTGCTAATAAAGCTGATGGAATCATCCACCGCTTCAGCATCACCACCACGAGTGGTTTTAGCTTTACCAACGATAGTTTGGTAGAAGGTCTTAGTAAAGCCAACGATACCGTTTTGCAAGTAGTAAACCACTAACAAAATCATGAAGCCAAAAATACTCAAGCGCCAGTCAGAGATGCTATTGAGCCAGAATGAGAATGCAGCCAAGCCAACAACACCCGCAATAGGAACTGCAACACGTCTTGGGGTGGTTGCCTGCTTAGACAAGGCCATAGCAGCACCCGCTACTACAACGATTGCAATAATCGAAGCAACAATGCGGAACAAGAAGATATCGTCCAGTAGTTTTGGCAACAACACAATGATGGCAGCGCCAATCACCGCGCCTAAACGTGACTTACGTCCGCCCATGATGATGCCGAGCAAGAACAGAACAGCCAATTCATTGTTATAGGTGTTTGGTGAAATATATTGCTCTGAGTAGGCATACAAGCAACCAGCCAAACCAGCAAAGCCAGCGCTAATCACAAATGCAATCACCTTAAAGCGATACACGGATACACCCATACAGTCACAAGCAATTGGGGAATCGCGCAATGCTTCAAATGCACGACCGATTTGAGACTTCACAAAACGGTCAACTACGATGAGGGAAATAATCAAAACAATGGAAACCAACCAGAAATACTCTGCTTTGGTCATTGGCACACCCATCAACTCAGGCTTAGGAATCTTGATCCCCAAAGGACCTTCAGTCAACCAAGTCATTTCGTTAATCAGAATCTGGGCGATCGTACCGAACGCCAAGGTCACCATCGCCAAGTAAGGTCCAATTACCTTCAGTGCTGGCAAAGCCAAAATTCCACCAAAGATCGCAGTCACAATAATGGAGGCTGGAATGTTGATCCAAATTGGGAAGCCAAAGTGGAAATACAAAACACCCGCGGTATAGGAACCGATGCCAAAAAGGGCTGCGTGCCCCAAAGAGACCTGACCTACATAACCCACCACAATATCCAAACCAAATAACAAAATGGTGTAGATCAGAATGGTTTCAACTAAGTGAATGTAATAAGGATTATGGATAAATAGGGGCAATACGAATAGCCCCGCAATCGCAATTAATATGGGTAATAGAGACTTCAATTTCATCATTAAACTTTCTTAATTGCAGATTTGCCGAAGAGACCAGATGGTTTGTATGCCAAAACAAGCAATAACAAAATCAAACCTGGAACATCTTTGTAACCAGTAGAAATATAGAAACCAGTTGCTGTCTCAACAATACCCAGAATCAAACCACCAACAATAATTCCGAGGCCGCTAGACAAGCCGCCAATAATCGCAACCGCAAAAGCCTTTAAACCTAAGGCGCCGCCCATAGTCGCACCAGTTAAGGTTAGAGGTGCAATCAACACACCTGCGAACGCTGCTGTCAAAGAAGAAAGCGCATAAGAGAATGTAATGACTACGCTAGTGTTGATGCCCATGAGGCCAGCTGCATCGCGGTCGTTTGCAGTAGCAACAACCGCTTTACCGTAAATCGTTTTACGGTTAAAGAACTCCACCAACAACATCATGACCAATGCACCAACTACAACCAAAATTTCCATTGGGAGAATATTTGCGCCCAAGAAATTCATTGGCTCCATTGGCAATGGTGATGGGAAGGGCAATGCATCGCGTCCCCAGATGTTTTCAGCTACATTCTTGAAAATAATACCGAGTGCAATGGTGGACATAATCCAACCAAATTCGGATTTAATCTTGATTGCAGGACGCACACCAATTAACTCAACGAAGCTACCTTGGATCATGCCGAATAAACAAACTACAGGAATCATTACCCAGTAGTTCATGCCAAAAGTGTCAACGCAGGTTAAACCTACCAAAGCGCCAAGCATCAAAGCTTCACCTTGACCGAAGTTCAAGGTGCCAGATGTGGCAAAAGTGAGCTGGAAACCGAAGGCGATGACCGCGTAGATCATCCCCACCGCGATACCGCTCGAGAGGATTTGTGCAAACATGTCCATGTTATTGGCCTAAATATTCTAAAAACTGTTTTATTAACGAATCCAACATTGTAAGCAAAACGCCGCTTGTGGGCGGCGTTTTGTTTTATCTAATGCTGCAGTGCAAAATAGATTTAGATTGCCTGCCCTAGAACTTAAATTACTTCTTTTTCGCTGTAGCGTCCTCAGCATTCAAGAATTGAACACGGCCACTTTCAACTACACCCATCACTACGTCTTTTGACTTGATGGCTTCATGGTCTGTTGCAGTGAATGGCTTGTTATAAGTAATCACAACGCCTTCAACAGGAGTCTTCAGATCTTGCAATGCCGCCAAAATCTTTGGTCCCTCTGTGCTGTTTGCCTGCTTGATAGCGGCAGCCAGCAAATAAACAGAGTCATATCCTTGAGCAGCAGAAACCGGAGAAGCAATGATGCCATTCTTAGGTTTGAAGTCTTTCAAGTAAGCATCAACGAAAGCTTTGCGCTTTGGAGTTGTTGCAGGCTGTTGAATGAAAGTCTCAGGCATTGTTGCGCCATCACCATTTTTACCTGCTGTATCAATAAAGCTAGCCATAGACAATGTCCAGCTGCCAATCATTGGTTTTTTCCAACCCAACTTCGCCATACCGTTAGCAATTTGTGCCAACTCAGGTCCAATTGCGTATGTCAAAACTACATCTGCACCAGCGTTCTTTGCCTTGAGCAATTGTGAAGTCATATCAACGTCACCGATATTGAACTTTTCAGTTGCAACTGGAGTTACGCCGTAACCTTTCAATGCCTTCTCTAAGTCCTCGCGGCCTAACTGGCCGTAGTTTGTTGAGTCAGCCAAAATGGCTACTTTTTTCAAGCCACGCTTCTCAACCGCTTCTTTAGCGATCATTGGTGCTTGAATATTGTCAGCAGCAGCATTACGGAAAACATAGTTTTCAGCGGCATTTGGGAACTGATGAGTAATTAAAGAGCCAGTAGCAACGTTGTTAAATACCGGAATCTTTGCTTCCTGATAGAAGCGTTGTGAAGCCAATGCAACACCAGTGTTGATGTAACCCAAAGTAGCAACTACCTTTTCGTTGTTAATCAATTCTTGTGCAATTTGTACTCCGCGCTCGTTTTTCGCTTCATCATCGCGCTCAACCAAAACGATTTTGTTGCCGTTGATACCACCAGCAGCATTAATTTCTTTTGCAGCAAGGCGAACACCGTCACGCATACTGACACCCATTGAGGATGAACCACCAGTAAATGGACCTGCAACACCAAGCTTGATATCGGCAGCATAAGCACCGGTTGAGAGCATTGCAGTAGCTGCTACTGCAAAAATGTGACGACGAATGTTCATAAAGTCTCCATGACTAAAAATTGCTAATGAATAAATACTTTTTTATAGGTAAAACACAATGAACAGTTATCTTACTGTTAATACAAAGGCAAAAAAAGAGCTTTGTATTAGGGTTTTACATTAGCCTCAAGGACTTAGGAAAGCCGCCTCTTAAGGCTGCGTTCAATATTTGGCCAAAAGAGGTTAATAACCAATCCGACAATGACCAGGCCTGCCGCCAAGATCTTCCATAGCGGCAAGGGCTCAGCCAAGAAATAAGCGGCTGCCCCCATGCCAAAGATAGGCACCAATAGGGGTGCAGGGGCCACTACAGCCGCGGGATGCTTAGAAAGTAGCCAGGCCCAAGCCGAGTATCCAAAGATGGTGTTTGCCCAAGACTGCCAAAGAACTCCAGCCCATGCCCCTACAGGCGCTGAGGTTAATGAGGTATTCATGTGCTCCCATCCACCCTCAAACAGAAAGGAAATGGCAAATAAAGGTGGAATTGCAAAAGCGCTGGCCCAAACCACATAGGAAAGCATGTTGATAGAACCTGCCCTGCGACTGACTGTATTTGCCACACCCCAAGAAAAACCTGTAAATACCACCAGTGCCAAACCGAGGAAGGTAGTACTTGCATCAGTGTGCAGCGCAATAATTCCTAAACCAGTCATAGCTACCAGTACTGCAAGCGTTTGATAAGTACGTAATCGCTCTTTGGCAAAAAACATTGCAAAGCCGATGGTAAAAAATACCTGCGTCTGGATGACTAGCGAAGCTAGGCCTGGAGAGATGCGACCGTCAATTGCAAAATACAAAATGCCGAACTGCCCTACCCCTACTGCTAAGCCATATACACACAAATTGACCCAAGACACTTTAGGTCTGGGCATAAAAAACACTAAAGGCAAAAAGGCAAAGGTGTAGCGAAGAGCAGCAAATAAAAATGGTGGAAATGCGCCAAGCGATAACTTGATCACTACAAAGTTCGTGCCCCACACTGCCACGATAGCGAGTGCCAGCAATAAATGACTGGCTGGCAGCGAGTAAACCTTCTGCGAAGTCTTAGGCACTCGTCAGCAATTCTGCGACACGCTGCGCAATCATCATCGTAGGTGCTGCGGTATTACCCGAGGTAATTGTTGGCATGGCTGAGGCATCCACTACGCGAAGATGATGAATACCCTTCACGCGTAATTCTGAGTCAAGCACTGCCATGGGGTCGTCATCACGACCCATTTTGCAAGTGCCAACTGGATGAAAGATGGTGGTTCCTATATCACCAGCCGCTTTGATTAATTGCGCATCAGTTTGATATTGCGCACCAGGCTTATATTCTTCTGGCGTGTATGGTCCCAACGCAGCCTGTTCCACAATCTTGCGAGTAAGGCGCAAAGATTCTGCTGCTACCTTACGGTCTTCATCTGTTGATAAATAATTGGGGCTAATTACTGGTGGCGCTTCTGGGTTAATTGAGTTGATGTGCACACTACCGCGCGAAGTCGGACGCAAGTTACAGACACTCGCAGTAAATGCATTAAACGAATGTAAGTCTTCACCAAACTTTTCTAATGACAAAGGTTGTACGTGATATTCCACATTGGCGCGTTTTTGTTCTGGTGAACTAAAGGCAAATGCACCGAGTTGTGATGGTGCCATCGACATTGGTCCGGAACGCTTGAGCACATACTCCAAGCCAATCATCATCTTGCCCCAAAGAGTATTGGCTTTGGTATTTAAGGTCTTAATACCATTCACCTTATAAACCATGCGTAACTGAAGATGGTCTTGGAGATTCTCACCAACTCCAGGGAGATCAGCAATGACGGGGATGCCCAATTGCTTTAAATGTGCAGACGCTCCAACACCGGAGCGCTCTAGAATTTGCACGCTACCAATTGCACCAGCACTGAGCAATACTTCACCACCCTGCTCGATTGCACAAAGCGCTTCGCCAGCAATCCCATTCTTTAAATACTCAACCCCAAGACAATTTTTAGTAACAGGATCAATTTTGAGTTTAGTCACTATGGCTTCAGTAATCACAGTGAGATTGCTACGCTTGGCAGCATCCCTTAAAAAAGCTTTGGAAGTATTTAAGCGCCAACCAGCACGTTGGCTCACATCGAAGTAACCGACTCCAAAGTTGTCACCGCAATTGAAGTCCTCTGAAGCCGGAATGCCTGCCTGAACTGCAGCATCCTTAAATCGGTCCATGATGGGCCAACGTAAGCGCTGCTTAGAAACAGTCCACTCACCACTTTTGCCATGCCACTCATTTGCAGCGCTGTGGTAATCCTCAAATGATTTGTAGCGCTTCAGTGCGTTTTCCCAAGACCAAGACTCATCACCAGTTGCCTGCACCCAAGACTCATAATCACCCGCCTGGCCGCGCATATAAATCATGCCATTAATCGACGAGCACCCACCTAAAACGCGCCCACGGGGATACAACAACGAGCGACCATTCAAGCCTTTTTCAGAAGCCGTTTTAAAGCGCCAATCCGCCCTTGGGTTATCAATGCAATACAAGTATCCAACTGGAATATGGATCCAGATGTAGTTGTCGTTTTTGCCAGCTTCAATCAACAAGACATTCTTGTTGGGATTTTCAGTTAAACGCTTTGCCAACATGCAGCCGGCACTGCCTGCCCCAATAATGATGTAGTCGTAAATATTTGCTTGAGTCATGTTGTATGCGTCTAATAAGGCGTTATTCAATGGTTCGCAGGATTCCTCGCCCTGAGCGCCTATTATTTACCAATCTTGCAAATTAGGCATCCCTATAGGCGCTGCAAATAGCAGTCTAAAATGAGGGTATGCATATTAATGAGAAAAATCGCACTCCCAAGCTAGTTGAGGCTGATGAAGGGCCCAGCAAGTCTGAGCTAAAGCGCCAAATGACAGAGCGCCAGAAATTGGCAGAAGTTTTGGCTGCCCTGAGTAGCGACGCCTTAAAGACCATCCCCTTGGATGAGGCAATTAAAACCGCTATTGCCGAGACAAATAAAATTAAGAGTTTTGAGGCGATTCGTCGTCATAAGCAATATCTTGGCAAACTCATGCGTTTTTTGGATGATGAAGAATTAGATGCGATTCAGAAACGTTTGGATGCGATTCAGGGTGTTAGTAAAGCTGAGACCGCTAAGTTACATTTTTTAGAGAGCTATCGCGATAGACTCATTGCAAACGATGAAGCCTTCACCAAGATGATTGAACAATATCCCGATATGGATATTCAGAATATGCGCACTTTAATTCGAAATGCACGTCGCGAGAAAGAACTAAACAAGCCACCTAAGGCCTACCGCGAAATTTTCCGCGTTCTTAAAGATATGGGTCTTTAAAGTTTAATCTTGCGGGCTGGTACTTCGACCCAGCGATAAAGATAGGTTGCTGCTAACCAACTAGCTACTACAGCAACCAACATCAAAGCAAGCGCCATGACACCATCATGAGGACGACTCATTCCCCAGGCGATATATAGCGTATTTGCCAGCAATACAAACGAGAAATGAATCAAGAAAGCGCAGTACGATCTTCTGCTTCCCCAGAGAATGACATTTACTAGCTTATGTTTTCTAGACTGATGTTGAGGACGCTTCTGATCTTGCTTCTGATCTTTGTAAGCCGAGTCCCCCCATAGGATAAGAGCAATGGCGACTATGTAGGCCAATATATTTCTGAGCCAAAATTGGTGAAAGCTTGAAATAACGATAACTACACCAATCCCTACAAACATCATTTTGGCAAATCGATTTACTTTAGGGTCAGGATAGTTTTTACAAAGCTGTGCCAGTACCCCAAGTCCATAAGCTCCCATAAAGTAAATGAAATAGTTTTCATAAGCACCAGAGCGATTAAAAAATAGTAAGGATGCTACGCAGAGCACCAACAGAATCCATATCAGGGAACGAAAACTGGAGAACATGCTCAACATGATTGCCAGAATGGCATAAAGCTGCCAATCAATTGCCACATACCAAACGCCAGCAGAAATCGAATCTAAACCTAAGATCCCTTGTAGAAAAAATAAATGGGCTAAGAACTGCCCCAGTGTTTCTGATTCACCAACAAATTCATCTTGAACCCAAAAGCGCGCAATCCAGGCACACAAAATCGTTAGAATCAGCGCTACTACATAGGGTGCAAACAATCGCAGGTAACGATTAAAGATTACCTTCAACACATTGCGGACATTCTTCAGGTCAGTGGAACGAGTCAATGATTGGGCTGCCAAATAGCCGCCCATCACTAAAAAGATTTGCACTGCGTAACGACCATACTCAAATAACCAAGTCATTGCCACCGGGAGTAGCAGCCGTGCATCTTCTGCAATTTGCCCATAACTCGAGAAATGATGCAGGATGATGATTAAGGCTGCGAAGGTCTTTAAAAAATCGACGAGAAGAAAATGGTTTTTGGACTGCAATGAGAATATTGAGTAAAGAGTTAATTAGGGACTGCTAAAACTACTTCAAAGAAGCAGCATATGTAGCCAAGGCATCAATATCATCATCGCTGAGGCCACGTGCCGCACTTCCCATTGTGCCATCCATATCAATTCGCGCACCAGATCGAATATTCTTCAGTTGAGTAACGAGGTATTCCTTGGATTGCCCAGCCAATCGTGCAATGTGTTTCTGACCCTGAAACTGCGGACCATGACAGGAGTTGCAATACTGGGTACTAGAGATTTGTTGCCCTTTGGCAATTTGATCGGCGTTACCTGATTTTGCAGGCGGCGCAGGCAAGCTAGCATAGTAAGCAGCAATATCGCGCATGTCCTGGTCGCTTAAGCCGGCCGCAAGCGCTGCCATTGCCCCACCATTACGCTGTTGCCCCCTAAACTGAATCAGTTGATACGTTATTGAGAGGGGCGGTTGTGCAGCAAGATTCGGAATCTCTGGAGAGATGCCAATCCCATTTTCGCCATGACAAGCAAAGCAGCTTTGTGCTTTGACTTTACCTACAGCAGCATCAGGTGGCGCAGCAGACGCATTTAACGACAGAAAAGAGAGATTGAAAAAGGCCACCACGAGGATGGCCTTAGTACTAATTACGAATTTCATTTGCCGTATGACACGCGGAAGATTGCACCAGTCTCATCATCCGATACCAGCATCGATCCGTCTTTGAGCATTTGGACATCTACTGGACGACCCCAGAAATTTTCACCCTCAAGCCAACCGGTAATGAATGGCTCTAGCTTGACTGGTTTGTTCTTGCCATCCAAAACTACGCGTACCACTTGATAGCCGGATTTCTTCGTTTTATTCCAAGAGCCATGCTCAGCAATAAAAATGTTGCCTTTGTATTCTGCTGGGAACATATTGCCGTTATAAAAACGCATACCCAAAGCAGCAACGTGAGCACCTAGTTTCATTTCTGGCTTATCAAACTCATCGCATGAACGGCCCTTACCGAACTCAGGATCCAAGAAGTCGCCTTGATGGCAGAACGGATAGCCGAAGTTCATCCCTTTATGAGCCAATCGATTTAAGGTGTCGTTTGGTAGGCTCTCATCCACCCAATCACGGCCATTATTGGTAAACCAAAGCTCTTTCGTACCCTTTTGGAAATCCATGCCAACGCTATTACGAACACCAGTAGCCACGTATTCCAAAATATTAGTTTTCAAGTTCAAGCGTACTATCGCAGCATGAGTAGCTGGCGGTACAACAATATTAGCTGGCGTACCGATCTGGAAATACAAATACTGTCCGTCAGGGCTTAATGTCATGAACTTCCAACCATGCGGCTCATCTTTAGGGAGTGCATCGAATACCACCACTGGTGCCGGTGGATTATCTAAGTTCTTTTCAATATTGTCATAGCGAATAATGCGTGATAGTTCAGCAACATAAAGTGAGCCGTTCACAAATGCAACGCCATTAGGACGATGCAAGCCTTTGGCAATTGTCTTCACTTCGCGTTTGCCGTCTTTTGTCACTACCGCATAAACATTTCCAGTAAAGCGAGTACCCACATAAACAGTGCCACTTGGAGACTCAGTCATGGAGCGGCCATTAGGCATGCCCGATGCCCACAGCTCTACCTTAAAGCCCGCAGGAACTTTGAGCTTGCTAACAGGGATCTCATCCGCAGGCATCGCAGAGATACCAGGAGGATTAGGCGCCAATGAAGGATTCATACCATCAGCCGTTCTACCTTGGGCCCAGGTTGGCGGAATACCGCTAGCTGGTGGAGCGGCCGGAGCCTGCGCGCCCGCAATGCTAACAACTGCCATACCGGCAGCAAACATTAGCGCGTAAAGAGTGTTGTGCTTCATTCTGAATCTCCCATGATTTTGTTTATTTTTTGGATAAAGCAATGCTATAGCATTTTTGTGTATCTAATTTAACCCATTCAATCTACTGCAGCGCAACAAATTAGCAACTTAAAACTGAAGTCGAGCACCCACAGTAATTGCTTGCGGCATACCCGCCTGATAGGCTGATGCTTGAGAGGCGATATTAAATGTCACGTACTGCCGATTAAATAAGTTAACCACTGAAGCATAAACAGAGGCCTGCTGTGTTACTTGATAGTTGGCTCTCATACCTACAACCGCATAAGCAGGTACCGGCAGTGAGCCCGTAGACATCCAAGAATTACCGACATATCGAACTGTTGTGGTGAGGCTGGCTTGCGGAACTGGGTAATAAGTAATGCCAGCATTAGCCATATTTTTTGGAACACCGCCAACCTGGGTATTAATAGGGTCAGTTGTAGCACTCCAAGTCAGGATGGTATTGGTGTAGCTATAACCACCATCCAAAGCCCACTGCGCATTCACATCGTGGTGATACTGCAGCTCAATACCGCGACTTAATAAATTTTGCTGGTTTGTGTAGTAGCTGACGTTTGTGAAGCCACCCGTACTCGCACTACAACCTGAAATACCTACCGCAGCACATAGACTAGTTGCAAAAGCTGCATTTGCATTGGTGATCTTGTAACTGGCAATTGCATTTTGAATGTAGTTATTAAAAGCAGTTAATTGCGCAAAACCACTCTTCCACCGATAGTCCGTTCCAACTTCATAACCCGTCATCGTTTCAGGCGTCAAATTCGGATTTGCTAGAGAGTAACCACTCACAGAGTTGCCATAACTGCGTAGAGTGTTATTCATACTAGGTGCATGAAAGGCTTGATAAGCAGCACCGCGCAAATCCCAATTAGATGTTGCCTTATAGAGCAATCCCAAAGATGGACTCAATTGCGTTTTACTCTGGTTAGGTATAGCTTGGTACAAAGGGTTTATGCCATTGGCGCCAGCGTTGTATGAAGTTGGGGTTTGGCTGTTCCAGGAATCAACACGTGCGCCTAGGGTTGTCTCAAGAGGAATTGCACTTGCACTGGATTTAATCTGGCCCAATAAACCATAAAAGTTTTGCTGACCCTGCGCATAACTTACAGAGTTCACAGCTCCTGATGCAACAAGATTATTCGTCTGGTTTGATGCGGAAATATTTCTGGCATCAAGCCCTACGATATATTGGTCTATTCCAGCAAAATTTAGATCATGCGTATATTGCGCTGATGCACCTACCGTGGAATAAGGATCCGTGTAATTGGCATTGATATATGGTTTATACGATGGTGCCGCTAAATTGTTAGCAGTTTGCTTGTAGAAATTGGTTGCTTGGTAGTAAACATTGACCTGCACTTTTTTATTGACATCCAGATTAGTAGTAGAGCCTCCCGCTACATCTGCCATCTGAATCAAATTAGGAGCAATCGCATAGTTATTACTTAAATCTGCCATCGTGCTGTAGCCCAATCTCAAAAAGGCATTCGTATCTTGAGTGGGCTTGAAGTAATTTTGTAAGCGGATATTCGAATTCTTGACGGCATCTGTACCCATGCCATTTTTAATATTACCTGGCGATCCCGGTGAAATCGTGGCGTAATTCTGAAAACCTTCGCTCGAGAAATAGTCTGCCGAGAAACGCATCTGCATGGCATCTGAAACAATTAAATCTTTTGATGCTGCAACATTGCCAGTGGCAAACGATCCGTAGCTAGCAGATACATCTTGGGAGCTATTTTTGGGTGTCTTAGTATTAATATTAATGACACCGCCCATGCCATAGTTACCCCACAAACTAGAAACGCCACCACGCACAAATTCCACAGATTCAATTGAGGACATGGGAACCAAATTCCATTGCACCGTTCCGTAGAAGGCATCATTCGCCGGTAGTCCATCTATTAAGACAAGGGTACGACCGTAACCCAAGCCACGCACATTAATGCTCTGCCCTGTTGGATCTTTTTGATAGTAGGGCACATCATTTAGAAAAACCCCAGGGACATTCTTAAGTACTTGGTCAATTGTTTGGTCAGGAGAGGCCTCTAAAACCTCCTTAGTCAGGATGGTGGTATTTAAGGACATCTGATCAAGCGGAGTACCTGAACGCGTTGCATTGACAACAACATCACTGAGCTTTTGATCGTAATCCGGAGGTGGCGCAACTTGTGCAATCGCCCCATACTGCGGAACGAGCAAAATAAGCGTCAAAAGACAAAAACTGGAGAGTGCCCCTTGACGCATTTCAGATAACTAAGCAGGCAACTACTTAGACTTAGTCTTGCCCATCAGAGAAGCTAGCAAGGGATTGGCGCTTGCTAGTTCTTTTTTGGATTTTGCCTTCTCATCTGCACCCAACTTAGGATTCTTAGCAGCGTTTTTCATTCCCTGCGCAGTTTTCAAAGCCAAGTTTTTATAGAGATCTGTTTTTTTCATTGTCATGATGAAGGTCTCCTGTTCTTGATCAAATTACTTACTTATTTGCTTACTAAGTTATTTACTTAGATATTTACTTAGTTATTTACTTGGTTAGTTATTTCGTGAGTGAGCGTGCTGCCAAACCCATAAACAACAATGACCAACCTTGCAATAGCAACTCGATCGCAATCAACATACCTGGAAGCCAAAGGCTAGAGTCTGGATAGCCGTTCATGATGAGAACGCCCATCAAGATGGAAATTGCTGATGACAAAACCAACCAGAACCATTCGCGAAAATGACGATGCTGAAATGCTGAGATCAAGCGCAGTACACCAGTCACAAAAAAGATTGCAGCTAGCCATAAAGTAATTGCCTCAAGCGCTGGAATTGGAAACGCCCAGGTAAAGATCGCTGCAGCAATATAAAGCGCTGCCAATATCAGTTGAATACCTACGCTTTTCCAACCTTGTGATTTAAGAGCATGCGCACCTTGGAGAATACCGCCCGCGAACAAGAAAATTCCCAAGACATTAACCGAGATAAAAGAAAACAAGGTTTGGCCTGCGATGCCAATCATGCCTAATACGATGAATAAAATTCCAAGGCCAATTAATGCGCCGGGAATTTTTGCTGCTGCACCCAATACTTTTGCACGGAGCTCTTGAATCTGAGCATTTGATAGTTCGGCCATAAAGGTACCTTTTTTCTAAATGAATGTTGTTAATAAAATCTAAATAATGCTAAGCAATTACAAAGCGTCTTCAACGGAATCTATAAATTGACGCACCGTGTTGTTAAAAGCTTCTGGCTGCTCAATATTCGATAAATGTGCCGCCTCCTCCAGTATCACCATTTTGGAGCGATCTATTAAGCGATGCAAAACAATACCTTGATCAACTGTACAAGCTGGATCATCACGCCCTGACAGCACTAGGGTGGGCGTCTTAATCTTAAGCAACATTGTACTTTGCGCCATATCGCGTACCGCACTACCGCAAGCCATATAGCCGTCAACGTTGGTACCCAAAATCATTTGGCGCACCTTCTCAATTTCTTGAGGGGCACGCTCAATAAATGGAGCGGTAAACCAGCGCTTAATCGTGCCTTCTACCAATCCAGCAATCCCTTGTGAGCGCGCAATTTCAAAACGCTCCTCCCACAAACTGCGTGGTGGCATTTCTGAAGCGGTATTACAAAGTGACAACGAGAGGATGCGGTCAGGAAAGCGAGCTCCTAGCTGCTGACCGATCATGCCGCCAATCGATAAACCCATGAAGTGCACTTTCTGAATGCCAAGAGCATCTAGCAATCCGATAGCATCATCCGCTAATTGAGCAATGGTGTAAGGACCAGCGCTAAGACCAGAGCCCCCATGCCCTCTTTTGTCATAGCGCAATACGCGATAGCGATCTGCTAATGCAGGAACGTTACCATCCCACATGCTGCCATTAGCCATCAAACTATTGGCGACTAGTAAAACGGGGCCGTCTTTGGGGCCATCAAAGCGATGGGCAACATCGACACCATTTACCTTAATGATTTTCTGATCCTGCATTTGAGTCATTTATTTCCACCCTATCTCAAGTTCTATTTATCTATTTGTCAGAGCATGTTAGATTATCCAACGAAACTATAAAAATACTAAGGAGACAAGATGCTTACAACACCCAAGTGCGGGAGAGGCACCCATAAGCGCAATAATCTTATCCTAGCGTTATGCCTTGCTTTTGGGGTGAGCCTTGCCAACGCGCAAAGCTATCCTAACCGCGCCGTAAAAATGATCGTGCCTCTAACTACAGGCTCAGGTGCCGATATTGCAGGTCGGGTTGTAGCCAAAAGCCTCACTGAGACCTGGAAACAGCCCGTCATTGTTGAAAACCGGCCTGGTGCTGGAGGACTCATTGGCACTGGAGTGGTTGTGAACTCTGAACCCGATGGATACACCCTATTAGTTCAATCAGCCTCCTATGCTGCCAATCCAGCAATATACAAAAAGCTGCCATATGACCCGCTAAAGAGTTTGGTTGATGTAGCTATTTTGGGACAAACACCTTATGTGATGATTACCGCCGCAGATGGTCCCTATCAATCTATTCGCGAACTTGTCATTGCAGCCAAATCCAAACCTAATGAAATTACTTTTGCATCTGCTGGTGTTGGCAGTTCAACCCACCTTGCTGCTGAATATTTCAATCAAGTCATGGGAATCAAACTCATTCACGTTCCTTACAAGGGATCGCCTGAAGCTATTCAGGACACCATGTCTGGGCGCACCGCTTTTTATATGGCTCCTTTGGATACTGCCATTGGTCAACTCAAAGGCGGCAAACTACGCGCCTTAGGAGTCACCAGCAAAACTCGCAATGCTGCAGTTCCCGACATTCCGAGTGTTGCCGAACAAGGCTATGCCAATTTTGAAATTGGTTTGTGGTTTGGTGTGTGGGCACCAGCAGCCACGCCACCTGCAATTGTGAAAAAGATTAATCAAGATATTAATCAAGCAATGCAAGACCCTGAAGTCAAAAATGCCTATGAAAGCAAAGGTATCAAGGCAACCCCAATGAGTCCCGCAGAATTTACAAAGTTTGTTCGCGAAGAAATGGGTAAATATCAAAAGATCGCCAAAGAAGCAGCCATTGAACCCCAGTAATTTGGCGCCTCTATGCCAAGCTCCGAGCAGTGAAGTACGCTCACCCCTGATCCAGTTCCCGGCAGGGGCTGTGGACTGTCATGCACATGTATGCGGTCCTGCTACGCAATTTCCGTATGCACAAGAGCGCATATATACACCGCCTGATGCCACCCTTGAAAGCTATCAAGCACTCTTAAAGATGTTAGGGGTGGATCGTGCAGTTTTAGTGCAGCCTAGTGTGTATGGCACAGATAACAGCGCGATGCTTGCTGCGCTGAAATCCAATCCCCAGCAATTGAGAGGTGTTGCGGTTATCTCTAACGATCCCCATAAAGCAACGGATCAAGATCTTGCAAACTTGCATGCGGCCGGAGTGAGAGGACTGCGTTGCAATATTGTCGATATCGCTGATAAATCAGCTGGGCTCCCAATAGAGCAACTAAAAAACCTAGCGAAACGGATTCAACCTTTTGGCTGGCATCTAGAGCTACTGATGCACGTGAATGAATACCCCGATCTTGCTAAGACCTTCGAAGATTTTCCGGTAGATTTAGTGTTTGGCCACTTTGGTTATACCCATGCAAAGTATGGTGTTGCTGATAAGGGATTTCAGGGGCTTCTCGATTTAATGAAGCATCAACGTGCTTGGGTCAAGATGACAGGGCCTTATCGTATCTGTGATGGCGATCTTCCTTATGTGGATATGCGTCCATTTAACGATGCTGTCATCAAGGCAAATCCCAATCGCTTAATCTGGGGAAGTGATTGGCCGCACGTCATGGTCAAGAAGCAAATGCCGCACGATGCTGATCTATGTGACCTTCTAGGATCTTGGGTTCAAGATACTAGCCTCAGAAATTCGATATTGGTCGATAACCCCTGTATTCTGTATGACTTTCTAGCCCTCAAAAGCTAGAGGACCTAAATCCCTAAAACATGAGAGACAGGTCTACATTTATGAATTTAGTAAGAGAGATTAAAAATCATTATGGATAACGTACTCACTGTTATTTTAGGAATCGTTGCAATACTCCTTCCCCTGGTTGTGGGTCGTCTTTTCTGGAAACGCTTTGATCATTACTTTGGTAGAGGTGATGAGGCCTATATGGATACCCTTGAATATTTCCTCAAAAAGATTGGCTCAACTGTTTTAGTGGCATTTGTTATTTTGTGGATTGGCATGAGCCTCGTATTTAACGGTAGCGCTTCATAAAATATCAACATCAGCATGAGCGATCAACTTAAAACCATTCTCCTTAAGGCAAAGCTCAACTTTGCGATCTTAGCTGCCATCTTGGTGATTGCCGTGTTGGGGAAATTTACCAATCCAGAGCTGACCAATAGTATTTTTGTCACGGCTGATCAATTGGTATCTGACCTTTACTTGGTATTTATTGCAATTACTTTGGGTGCCTTCATCCCTAATTTCGAACTCGTTGTATTTGGTGCGATTGCAGCCTTTATTGGTGCGGCTGTATTGATTCAGATGGGTATCTTCACTTACCTCACTACAGAGTACTTATTTGCAGTGCTGATTGTCGTTCTTGGATTTGCATCGATCGCTAACCTCTATAGGCACTATCGAGAGTTTAGATTTTAACAAATTAGCTTTGCCGATCATTCAAGTATTGATTGTGATTTGTTTTTAAGTCGGCGAGCTTTTGCCATAACGATGCTCTTGGTAAATTTATTTGTAATTTTTTCATTGAATTCTCAAGCTTACCTTCACGAGATAACAAAGCATCTATAGCCTTCTGGAGGTCCCTATGAATACTATCTCCATAAGCAGCATACGATTTTTCAAGTGCATCATTTAACTCTGAAATACGTGGGTTAAGCATGACAAGATCAATTACATCTCTACTGAACACCGCATCATCATTCCAGCGATCAGAGTTAGCTAGTAACTTGCTTGCCAACAAATCAACTCTCGTTAATGTAAAAATATTACCAATTCGATCTTTGGGGCCGGGGTCGTCAAATAAAATGCGCCCCTCCAAAACAATCTCAAATTTGATTTTACTTTCGCCTGACTGAATGATTGTGCGGATTCCATATTGGTCAGCCCTAAGCTCGCGGACCAGTATCAGATCGCTACCATCGCTGCTAATTGCATGAATACCATCAGGTCCAGTCAGAAGTTGGCGTAGATTTCGATAGCCATTCACATCAGAAACTAAAAAATCAATATCTACGGACTCACGGTACTCATCTTGTAATAGCGCAATCGCAGTGCCGCCACCAAAGTAACAGCAATGCTCTTTTAATAAATGATGATTTAACTGAGCCAAAACATGTTCAATGTTTTGATGGTGTTTACGCTTAAACAAACAACTGCTCCATACCTCTATTGATAGTCAGTCTTTGCATTAACTCTCTTTCATGATTTTCGAGATGCTCCAAATCCAAAAAACGTTTATTCCGCTCATAAATTGATATTGCCTCAGCATCCGTTAGATACCCCTCCTCATCCAACTGCCAAGCTAATGTCTTTAATTGCGGATAGTCTTTAATTCGAAGGTGTGGAGTATCAGGGCCCGCAATTTGTTTTGCGCACTCCTCAATCCCTTGATTACCCAGTGGTACTAAGCCCAAATGCAAATCCAGCACCTCGCATACCTGCAGATAGGCGCCCATATTGACGGTTGACTCACCCCTCTCAATGCGGTGCAATGTGACCCTTGAAATACCAGCCGCCCCAGCACATGATTGAGCGCGAATTTTCAAGGCCTTTCTTCTAGCGGTAATCTGCCCTCCCAAGCGCACAAGGACAGGTAGATTCTGTATAGTTTGATTATTGGGAGGTATAGTCATAATGTTTCCCATTATATACATTTATGAATATTTGTAAACTTTAAGAAACAATATTTAGAAATAATCAATGTTGGTAACTAGCTTTTCTTGATTTTGCATGAAATTTCAAGAATAATCTTGAAAAGCGAGGAAAATCCCATGGGAAACCTAAATTTAAGCAAATTCTCATCCCAGGCCAGCCCTGATGTATTGAATGGCCTGCACCAGATAGCTGATGCCGAGGGCCGTAAGTTTCATGCTGTCTTGGATGAGGCTTTCCGCGATTACCTCAATAAAAAAGGTTTTTCAATCAATAGCCGCATAGCGATGTCACACTTTGCTCAAAGCCTTCAAGAATTCGAAGATCTCTATAAAGAGCTTGCTAAGTAGTGTTTTATCTTTCAACCAAAGAGGTCATGTTGATGCATGGCGTCTTGATACATCAATTCGGCGGTTCAGCAGGCATCAGAGATATTGCCGCGCTTGAATCAGCCCTAAATCGCCCGCAATCTGGGTATTACAAGGATGTAATTAGTCAAGCAGCCGCACTGTTTGAAAGTCTTGCAATTAACCATCCTTTTGTTGATGGCAACAAAAGAATTGCGTTTGCTGTCATGGATACTTTTTTACGATTAAACGGCTTTCGCATCAAAGCCACACCTAAGACATTGCATATCAAGATTATCGGCATGTTTGAAAGCGGGGAATTAAAATTCGACTTTATTGATGCGTGGTTGCGCACAATATGTCAGCCTTCTTAATTCCCCTAATACCATACTCAAGCAATGATTTCTCAAGTTGGTTATTTTTCTAAGGCTCCATAAATAACAGCATTGAGTTGCTCACGATGCACCTTGCGAATTTCTCCTGGTGCAACACCCATCATCACCACTACCATTTGCTCTTTTGGATCAGCCCAGAAGATGGTTCCATAGGCGCCATTCCATGTGAAGTCGCCAACATTACCATTGATAGCTGATAGACCTCTGTCAGTGCGTACCGCTACACCCAAACCGAATCCATAACCCATACGGCCTGGCTCAGTGCCGCTCACATTATTTTTAATGTCCTTGTTGAGATGGTTTGATGTCATAAAGGCAACTGTTTGAGGTCCTAGCACTCTCTTGCCATCAAGACTTCCACCATTGAGCAACATTTGACCAAAGCGAATGTAATCACCAGCCGTTGAGTACGCGCATGAACCACCGCAATCAAACTTTACTTTCTGTGTATGGATATCGACCTTCTGTGATTTGCCAGTCAATGGATCTAATGGTAATGGTTGCGCTAAACGAGGACGATCTTTTTCGGCGAGGTCAAAAGTGGTATTTGGCATTCCGACCTTATTCCAGATGCGCTCTTGCATTACTGCACCCAGGGGTTTGCCTGCTATCTTCTCTTCAATAATGCCGAGCACATCTAGACCAAAACCATAGTCCCAAGCAGTGCCTGGCTCATAGAGCAAGGGATTACTAGCTAACTTGTCGATAAATTCTTGAGCGGTGTATTGCACCGCTGCTGGTGCAGATCCAGCTGGATAGGTCTTATGAACTGGAGTGGCGCCACGACCGCCATAAGTAAGACCATTGGTATGGCGCATCAAGTCTTGGATAGTGATTGGATTTTTTGCAGGAACTAGATTGAGCTTTCCGTCGGCATCAACTTGACCGACTTTCATATCCTTAAATTGTGGCAACCAATTGGAGATCGGCGCATTTAATGGAAGCTTGCCCTCTTCATAAAAAGTGAGCGCACTTACCGATGCCATAACCTTAGTCATCGACGCCAAATTGAAAATGGCATCCGTAGTCATCGGCTTGTTGTTTTCTTTATCTAAATACCCGTAAGGTTTAAAAATAGTCAGTTTGCCGTTTTTGGATACTGCTAGAACGGCACCAGCCATATTGTTGGCTGCAATCTGATCAGCAAAGAAAGCATCAATTCTTTTCAGACCCTCTTGGCTAAATCCTTGCCCCGGGGTTGCGCTGAGGGGCAATGGCGCTTTTGATGCATCGGCTGCAAATAGACTTGCACTAACTAATAAACCAGCAATAAGGCTGGTTGCCTGCATTTTTCTCATACTGTCTCCACTTTTTATTGTTGTTAATGGCAATTCTTGGGAATTTAGCTTTCTCTGAAGCTATTGAAGCAGAGTTTTCACAAAATATGTAATTTTGGGCTCTTTTATATGATTTTGGATATATAGAATAGATTTTTGAGTATTTGAAGGAATATTGAAAATACATGACAATCGAAGGCTATGTATAAATATGACTCTATCGACCAAACCCTTGTAGATCAACGGGTTGCCCAATTTAGGGACCAGGTTGCCCGGCGTTTGGATGGCAGCTTAGCCGAGGAAGAATTCCGCCCTCTAAGACTACAAAATGGCCTATATCACCAACGCCATGCATACATGCTGCGCGTTGCCATTCCCTATGGTTTATTTAGTGCAAAGCAATTACGTACCTTGGCACTCATCTCTGAAAAGTATGACCGTGGTTATGGCCACTTCACTACACGCCAGAACATTCAGTACAACTGGGTAACGCTAGAAGACACCCCAGATATTTTGGCTGAACTTGCCAAAGTAGAAATGCATGCTATTCAAACTTCAGGTAACTGCATTCGCAATATTACGAGTGATGCCTTTGCTGGTGTAGCTGCGGATGAATATGTTGATACTCGTCCGATTTGCGAGCTCCTACGTCAGTGGTCAACCCTTCATCCTGAATTTGCACACTTGCCACGTAAGTTTAAGTTTGCAGTGAACGGTGCTAAAGAAGATCGCACTGTATTGCTTTGTCATGATGTCGGTATTGAGCTGAAGAAAAATCCGAATGTTAATAATGGAGAATTGACTGCCGATATTTATGCCGGCGGTGGTATGGGTCGGACGCCAATATTAGGCTCACTCATTAAGCAAGGGCTTCCTTGGAATGTCCTACCTAGCTACCTCACAGCCTTGCTGCGTGTATATAACCGCTTTGGTCGTCGCGACAACCTCTATAAAGCCCGCATCAAGATCTTAGTAAAAGCCTTGGGTCCAGAAGAATTTGCTCGCCAAGTTGAAGGCGAGTGGGCTCATATTCAAAATAGCGATGACAACTTTACGCAAGCGGAGTGGGATCGCGTTGCTAAGCACTTTACAAAGCCGGCATACAAAACATTGCCTACGTTAAGTAACGAAGAAATTATTCATACTGCCGCCCAAACTGAGCAAGCAGCATTTGCTCGTTGGCTAGAGCGTAATGTCAAACCGCACCAAGTGCCTGGTTATGCCAGCGTGATTCTGTCGCTCAAGCCGCACGGTACGGTCGCGCCCGGTGATGCCACCACTGCGCAAATGATTGCCATTGCCGATCTTTCTGATCAATATAGTTTTGGTGAATTGCGTGCGACTCATGAACAAAACTTGGTACTTGCTGATGTTGAGAAAGCTAAGTTATATGAACTCTGGCAAGAGGCCAAAAAGCAAAAGGTTGCCCTGCCAAACGTTGGTTTACTGACTGACATCATTGCCTGCCCTGGTGGTGATTTCTGCTCTCTTGCAAATGCTAAATCCTTACCTATCGCCAAAGCTATTCAAGAGCGCTTTGATGATTTAGATTACTTATTTGATTTAGGAGACATTAGTCTCAATATCTCTGGATGCATTAACTCCTGCGGCCACCATCACGTTGGCAATATTGGCGTGCTCGGTGTCGATAAAGACGGCGAAGAGTGGTATCAAATCACCTTAGGTGGCGAGCAAGGCAACGATGCCTCTATCGGCAAAGTAATTGGCCCTTCTTTCTATGCTGATGAAATCCCAGATGTCATCACCAATGTGATCAACACCTACGTGGCACAGCGCAATGAAGATGAATCCTTTATCGAGGCCTATCGTCGCTTAGGAGTTACTCCATTCAAAGAAGCGGCCTATAAGGATAAAGGCAAAGATAAAAATGAAGCTGCTAAGAAAAAAGGGCAGGCCGAGAAGGCAATTGAAGGAGGTGCCGCATGAGTCAACTCAATATCGCCTCCCATTCCGAAATTGTGCACTTTCCAAAAGATGGCAGGCCTGCTTTAGCCTCTAATGACTGGCAAGTGTGGGGCGGCAGCCAGGACGAAGGCGGCCTACCGGATCTGGAACATGGTGCTCATAAAGTATTAGTACCATTTACTTGGTGGCTTGAGCATCATCATGAGGCTGATATCTTGGCACTGGCTAAGAATGGTCAGATTGGTGTGTGGTTTGCTACTGATGATGACATTCTTAAGCATGCTGATGTTATCGAGGCAGGTAAAAAGGTCTGGCCTCTCGTAGCAGCGCACTTCCCTATCTTTAGAGATGGCCGTAGTTTTAGTACCGCAGCCCTACTCAGAAATCGCTTTGCTTGGGAAGGAGAAATCCGCGCTATTGGCGATGTATTGATTGACCAGCTCTTGCAAGGTGCTCGTGTTGGCTTTGATAGCTTTGCTTTACGCCCTGATCAAAATTTAGATGTAGCTTTAAAACAGTTCGATTTGTATACAGTCACTACTCAAAATAGCTGGCGGGATAAACGCGCCACCTTAAGCGCGTAGGCAACAGAGAACATGAATAAACCTTCTACCAATAACAACAATACACTTGGCAAAGTGTATTTAGTGGGCGCAGGTCCTGGTGCTGTAGATCTCATTACAGTTCGTGGCGCCAAACTATTGGAGCAAGCGGATATTGTTTTCTACGACGCTTTGGTTGACCCTGAGATGCTGAAACTATGTCCACAAGCCGAGAAGATCGAAGTCGGTAAGCGTTGCGGCAAGCTATCTTCAGCACAGCAGTTTATTAATAAACGCTTAGTAGATGCCGCCCAGAAACATCAAGTGATTGTGCGTCTCAAGGGTGGCGATCCCATGTTGTTTGGGCGTGCCGACGAAGAAATCCAGACTCTCAAAGCCGCTGGGATTGAAATTCAGGTTGTGCCTGGGATCACTGCCGCACTGGCTGGTGCAGCCAGCATTCAACAGTCGCTGACATTGCGTGGAGTATCCCGTAGCGTGGCATTTATCACCTTAGCTCAGGGCGCCGAGAATGTCGCCCCAGGGCAGCCCATTTCCAATCCTACTGCTGACACTTTGGTGTATTACATGGGTCGCAAAGATGCGGCGCGTATTGCGCAGCAATTGATCGAACAAAGCCCCAATCAGAATGTCAGTACGCCTGTACAAATATTAGAGGCTGTGAGCACTCCACGTGAGCGCCTATGGACAAGCACTTTGGAAGAGTTGGCTGCTGGCAAAGCCGATCAATGGTTTGATAGCGCATCGCCTGCCCTGATCATGATTGGTGAGGCACTTGCAGGGCGCAACATGAGTTATAAACAGGTGCCAAACGATTCAACCTTAACTTTTGTGGCCCCAACCATTCCAAAGAGCAAAGCAGCTTAATACAAGCTCTTTACGCCGCGAGTGCCAATAAGGTAATGGCAGTAGGTGCCGATTCTGGATGCTGCTGGAATTTTTGCTCCACCTCCCAAATATCAACTGCCTCTTGCATGTGCAGCCAACTCTGAGGTGTTCCGCCAATCACTCGCGCGATACGTACGGCCATTTCTGCGCTAATACCTCTTTTCTCATGCAGGATCTCTGAAACAGTAAGACGACTCACCCCTAGGTGACTTGCAAGAACCGCTTGGGTAACGCCAAGAGCCGGCAATACATCTTCACGGAGAATTTCTCCGGGATGCGTAGGCCTACGATTTGTATTTCTTAAACTCTTCATTAATTTCTTCATTAGTGATAATCCTCCAAATCTACATACACTGCATTTTCACCATCAAATTTAAATGTCAGCCGCCAGTTACCAGAAACAAGTACAGCAAAAGTCTTTTTTCTTTTACCCTGCAGCTGATGAAAGCGATAACCCGGCAAATCCATATCCTCAGGAATAACTGCTGCATCCAGTCTATCCAGTATGCGAATGAGGCGAGCGGCATGCTGCGCTGGGATTGCCCTGTAACTTCCTTTTGAAAAAAAGAGTTCTAAACCTCGATGACTAAAAGATTGGATCATTAATACCTCTAACACTCAATCTCTTATTGTAATGTATCTAATTACACTGTAATGTATATCATTACATTTAGCAAGGTCTTAATTAAGGCCTAATTGCCTCAAACAAACTAAATGCTTCTTGCGCAAAATTCAAAACACGCCGGTACAAACCTTGGAAGCAGTGGGCATAGCACGCGAGCGTTTATGGACGAGCACCTTACAACAGTTTGCTGCAAGCAAAGCAGATCAATGGTTTGATAGCGCATCGCCTGCCCTCATCATAATTGGTTAGGCTTTGAGAACCTCTCGCACATTGGCCTCAGATACTACTGAGGAAAAAATGGATGAATGCCTGCAGAAAGCAAGTTAGAAGGGTTAACCTAAAGTTGCAATCATTTCAATCTTGGGTGCAACTGTTTGAACCATCTTTTCGATACCATGTCCTGGGTTACTAATCTTTTGTGACACCAAAAGGCCAATCTTTTCTAACAGTCCAATATCTTTATTGATAGCAGAGCGATCACGGTGCAATTTATGACTTAATTGCGTAATAGTTTTGGGCTCATTCATCACTTCCAGCATTAGACGTCTACGCGCCTCAGATAGCACCATAAACATCTCTTGCGGGTCTTCAAACGAAAAGGTGGCCGATTTCTTGAGCGCCTCTCCACGATCACTTTTTTGGGCGACCTTTTTAGCGCGATCAAAGAAACCTTCAACCGTATCGGTACGAATTATCATCTTTGTCATTTTTTATCCTTATTTACTTCCTTGATAATTTCTTGCCATTCTTTTTCAAAACGTTCTAATGTTTTTTTATAGCTTACAAAAGTTACTGGGGTAACCTTACCCATGTAATGCTTGTGGTGATAGTCATGAGCATTGTCAAATCCAAGCACTCTGCCATTATCTTTTTGGCAAATCAACCGATTCATATATGCCAGGTTATAGCGAGTCACTACTGTTTTACCCTCACTGATATAACCCCACACTTCAAAGCTCAAAACACCACCACCGCTACCTGCCTTTAACTTAAATGTTTCTCGTTCAATTAAGGATTCAAGCACAGGCCTGACTTTTAATGATTACAACCCTATATTTCGCCCCCCAAAATCGACAATCGCCTGCAAGACAGCCAAATCCTCACCAACAGCAGGCGTAGCGCCTAATTGAATGCTGGGGAATTTACCTCGGCATTCTTCCAGCAATACTGGAAAATCATTTCGCAGGTGACCGCCCTGCCCAAAGAAAACAGGCACTACAGTAATTTGAGTGGCACCACCGGCAGCCAAAGAAGTCACCGCCCCCTCTAATGATGGCTGCATCATTTCCAAGAAAGCCAACTCTACAGGTGTGCTGGGATGCTGCTCTTGCCATAAAGCAGCCAAACGATCAAAAGGCTCGCGCCAGCGGTTATCACGGGCACCGTGCCCAAACAAGATAATGGCTTTCATAGATGGCTATACACTCTCATTAATATGCTTTAACCGATAGCTTAACCTTATTTTGAAGATCAGATCAGACAGCCTATGACTAACTTACTCAGTCAAACTTGGTTCATCGCACTCATGAGCGTAACGCTGATTGGAGCAGTTCTCTCAGCCGTTCACCATGCTGAAGTGATTGCCCATAAAACTGGTGAGCCATTTGGCACACTGATACTGTCGATTAGCGTCACCATTATTGAGGTATCCCTCATCATCTCGATGATGCTTGCCGGTCATGAAGGATCTGAGTTCATTGCCAGAGATGCAGTATTCGCCACTGTCATGATTGTGATTAATGGTGTGATTGGCCTCTGTATATTTATGGGTGGCTTAACGCATCATGAGATGACTTTCCGCAATGAAGGGACGAATTCAGCATTAGCGGTACTAACTGCTCTTGCAACCTTTATCTTGGTCATGCCAATTGTTACTGTGAGTACGCCTGGGCCAGATTTCACCAAGAGCCAATTAGCATTTGCAGGCATCGCTTCATTTGCTCTTTATATTGCATTTCTCTTCTTCCAGACAGTCAGTCATCGTGACTACTACCTTCCTAAGGCAGAAGATAAAAAAACGGATAGTAATTTTCATGCTCTCAAACCTAGCAATATGAAGACTGCGGTTAGTGGAGCACTGCTGATACTCTCTCTAATTACCGTAGTAGGCCTTGCGGAGCTACTGAGTCCAGCCATTGAGCGCGGTGTTGCTGCTGCTGGTGCGCCTAAAACGATTGTGGGCATTGCCATTGCACTACTGGTATTAATGCCAGAAGGCTTTGCGGCTGTTAGAGCAGCCAAGGCCAATCGATTGCAAAGTAGTTTGAACTTGGCTCTGGGTTCTGCATTGGCCAGTATTGGTTTAACCATCCCCACTGTTGCAGCCATTGCGATCTTCTTTAATCTCCCCCTCAGCCTGGGAATCAGTGATCTCAATATGACACTGATGTATTTGTCATTCTTTATTGGGGCACTAACACTAGCGATTGGTAGAACTACCCTCTTACAAGGCGTAGTTCACATCATCATCTTCTTGGAATATTTGTTCTTAAGCTTGGTACCGTAATCAGAAAGCAGCTATAGCAAAGGTAGCAATTTGCCAAAAAACTTGTTTGGTCATCCACTCATCAGAATCGTTTATCTATTCTTAATGAGATACGCCTGGCAAAGATCATTTAATCATTCTCAAGAAACTGAGGAGTTGCCACAAGAGCATTACAAGTGCAAGAATAGCTAAAACCAAGGGACTTAACTCTATTCGGAATAGGCGCACTCTTTTATTAACGTACTCAATTGATAGCATTGAAGTCTTCCTTGGAATTTGCTCAGCTAATAAGCGTAAACCAATCTCAATATCTCATTACCAGCCAATTACGTATTGTTTTGAAAGAAACAGATGATTCGCTCGTGACCAATATAAAAAATCAATGATCACAAAGCGCAATCTAAACGCCATTCGCATTCTCAATAGTCTATTTTTAATATTTATTAGCGATATTGCATAATTACAGCAACAGTATTGACGTCAATTATCTAAAAAAATTGATTTTAGAACTTATAATTAGCCTATGATCAGTTTACTGTCCGCCTTCTTTTCATCCTTTATTGCGACTTTGCTCATTATTCGCTTTGAGCATCTTCACAGCCATCTTTCTGCAGACTCTGATTTATCAGGACCCCAAAAATTTCATAAGAATGCCGTTCCCAGAATTGGCGGAGTAAGCATAGCCCTGGGCGTATTGATTGCGTTACTTCTAAAGCTGCAAGTACAGGCCAATTCCACTATTGAAATCACCCTGCTTGTTTGTGCTATCCCAGTATTTGCGATTGGACTAACAGAAGACCTCACTAAAAAGATTAGTGTACGTATGAGGCTGTTTTTTACCGCAATAGGCGCGCTCATGGCGATCAATCTTTTAGGCATTCAAATTACGAAGCTGGATATACCCGGAATAGATTACCTCTTGGGCTTTTCGCCAATCGCAATTGTATTTACTGTTTTTGCAGTTACTGGACTGTCAAATGCTTACAACATCATTGATGGCTTCAATGGCCTTTCTAGCATGGTGGGAATGATTACGCTCATGGCACTTGGATATATGAGCTATGTACTTGCAGATCCGCTCATGATTTCTTTAAGCTTCATGATGGTTGCGGCAATACTGGGCTTCTTTGTTTGGAATTACCCTAGAGGACTTGTTTTCTTGGGGGATGGTGGCGCTTATTTAATTGGTTTTTGGATTGCCATCATCAGCATCATGCTGGTATCAAGACATGACAACGTATCTCCATGGTTTGCATTACTTGTCAATGGCTACCCTATTCTAGAAACCCTCTTTACTATCTACAGAAGAAAAATTCACCAAGGTAAAAGTCCTGGGCAGCCAGATGGCATTCACTTTCATTCGTTGATTTTTAGACGCGTTCTCAACTCAAATCATAGCGGCACAAAAAAGACAGACTGGTTTACTGATAACGCCAAAACATCTCCTTACCTTTGGGTCCTCACCAGCTTCGCTATTGTTCCAGCAATTCTTTGGTGGCAATCAACCCCTATTTTGATTGGATTTTTTGTTCTCTACATCTTGAGTTATGTATGGCTCTATAAGAGAATTGTGAGTTTTAGAACGCCAGGGTGGATGCATCCAATAAAATAGATTTAGATTTTTATAGGGTCACCAGAAATATGCAGCTCAATGATGTAATACTATTACCCCCATAGCGGGCGGATTACCTATCAATCGAGCTCATAATCTCATCCATCTTTTCTTGAAGTCTTTTTTCAGACTCCTCTGTCACCTCAAGGATGGTCTATATTTCAAGACTTGGATTTTCTGTGCCACCTTTTGCTACATTAGTGAATGCTTCGGTCACCTTTGATCTAAGCTCACCAGCTACCTTGTGATAAGCAGTCCATTGATCTAAGAGTTCATAAAACAAATTCTGAGCTTCTTCAATTTTCATAATGACAATACCCAATTTTCCAGTGCTAGATTTGGAACTCTTTTAAACTCTCGCAAATTGTTGGTAACCAGCATCAAGCCCTGGCTGATAGCATGGGCTGCAATATGAATATCATTCTCAACAATGATTTCCCCTTTCTTCTCCAAGGCTGCTTTAATTTGACCATATTGTTGCGATGCTTTTGCGTCATAAGGCAAAACCTCAAGATGACTGATGAACTCTTCAATTGCTTCTAAATTTTTATCCCCGTTGGAACTTTTTTCTGCACCGTAAATTAATTCCGATAAGGTAATGCTAGAAATCGCCATGCGACTGGCATTCGTATTAAAAATTTCCAGCACTTCCTTAGGCCTACGCTTTAGAACATAAATGACAATGTTGGTATCGAGAAAATACTTGAGCATTACAAGCTTTCCCTCTCAACTAGTTTTTGTATTCCGCGCTCATTCATAAAGTCATCAGATACCGCTGGACCATTTAGGAAAAAGTTATCCCAGGTATTTTCAATCGGAGTAATGATCCGTTCGCGACCTCGAATACGCACGATTACCTTTTTCACTTCATCAGGCAAACGCGCCTCAGCAGGCATTCTGACTGCCTGGCTTCGATTGTTGGTAAACACCGTTGTAATCGCTATTGTCATCACTTACTCCTATGTATATAGCAATAGTATATAGCAGTAGGCAATGGGTGTAAATACTCTATTTGCCTGAATCAGGCACCCGATACATTGAGTTAGCGAGCTTAAGTCTTTTAGGTCAACGTTTCCAATTGGCTGTAGCTGCCCTATTCATTTGTATCGAGTCCAGGGCTGCTAGCCTTGCAACCTGAACGTAATAGTCTAAGCCGATTTTTACCACTTCTTGTTTTATATTTTCAAGCTGCTCATTGAGTGCCTGAAATTTTTGGATGCACTCCATGATGTGATGCATTAAGTAACTTCACTCATCTATAGACTTCACGACGATTTCCAATCTCGATCACTAAGACCATCATCTGTCCGTCTACGATATTGCAGATCACTCTAATATCGCCCACTCTGTACCGCCAATATTCACCTATCTTGGGGCCTTTTAAATTTTTACCCAAAGAACGTGGGTCATCTAACGCCGCAACGCGCTCATCCATATAATCAACTACGCGTAATGCAGTTTGCTTATCTAATTTTTTGAGCTGCTTACTTGTAGACTCCGCGTACTTAATGATCCAGGCCAAGATCTTTCCTTACCTGGGTAGCATCTAATAGTTTTTCGCTGCCTCTACGCACTCGCTCCATTGTTGCGTCAGCCAAATAAAAATCCTCAAGGTCATCCAACCCGCCCTCAATAAGCTCACGCAAATAATACGATTTAGCCCTACCGGTTTGGGCAACCAATTGATCTAATCTTTGCTCGATCTCTGGATCAAGCCGAATTGAAACAGCCATGATTTTTCTCCTAAAAAGCACCAATTTGGATATTGTATCGTATGTATAACATTAAATACATGTATTTATTTAGGGTGTATTTATGGTGTTAGCAGGCCTAGCTACCATCTGAGCCATATACCATATAGACCCATGGCAAAGTCACATTTCTGAGAATTGGTTTTAGAAGACCCAGGGTCGAGAAATGATTTGGGTTTATTTTCCGATTTCAGAACAAAAAACGCGCTTCAAAAATCAATTTTTCGCTTTAAAAAATCGAAAAGTTTTGAATACATTTTCTGAATTATGAAGTTTTTAAAATCAATCTATTTTTTGAAAAGTTCGTGGACACGCTTTTTTTACTCTTGAATCATCTTTGCTTACTCAATCGAAAGTAGCGTGGACACAGCACTTTAAAAACCCAAACAATAAGAGCTCGCACTAATATCACCGACCTGACATTAGGCGCTGGAATAGTTCATGCGGTGATTAACGATCCTTTCTCCGCAAAATATGCGGAGAATAGCCCTCATAGTAACGGGCGCTCAATAGTTTACCCGCCTTACAAGCCCGCTAATGATCTTAGTCGCCCAATAATAATGGCTGAGCGGTCTTGCTCTGTTGCTGTTGGATTTAAATGCCATGGTATTTGCGCCATAAAGTCTGGTTCTAGTAGCAGATCTTCGATTTCTTCGCGGATGAATAACTGAACCTCTGCTGAGGCTTGGGCTAATTCACTATTCAAATCTGACTTCCCATCTACTAAATTAATGATGTCTTCAATATCGTGATGAGCATAATCGCCCTTGCCACGATCATGAAACGATTCAAGCTTACTTGCAATAAATAGTGGCGCCGAAATATGTCGCAGAACCAGACCACTAGGTAGCGTCATGGGAATGGATGTTTGCATGGCAAGTTCGTGCCAGCGGTTGCTAAACCCTAGAATGGTGGGGTCAGTCGGCATAAGGTCAACTAACACGCCATCTTTTGTCCAGCGGCAGATTACTTGATCATTCTCCTTAAAGCCTGCTTTGCGCAGAACCTCGCACACTCGGTAGTACTCTGCCCGGCCAGATACCTTTGTCACTAAATCAACATCCAAAGTCGGTCGTGCCGCCGGTCGATTGGTATCGGTAATGAGAATACCCACCACCGCTCCGCCAACGAGCACAACGCTATTGCGAAGTTCGCCTAATGCTTGGGCAATACGCTCAATGTTGGCAATATTGGGATCATTTTTTAGGTTCACAACCGTTTTCCAATTTCAGAGATAGCCATTTCACGTTCCCTAGCGGCGCCAGCACGAATGGCGTCCACAAGAGCCAGCAATTCGTATAGCCCAGAATCTACTTTAACCGCTTGAGTCACTGAGGGATGCAGGGGTAACAAAGATTGCCCCCTTACAGACCCTTCATGGGCAGGCCAAACCAAGGGGGCTTCATTGCTCCCCACAAAATATTGACTCAGTGGCGCTGCATTGACTCCAGTAGGTACACCGCGCTCAGTAGCGCCAATGACTGCTGGAAACGCATATTTAACCCCATACTCTATAAATTCACGCAAAGCTGGACCGATAAACTCCATTTTCCCGTTTGATCTTGAAACAAGGCGAGACTTTTCGGCCCTAAGAAAAGCAGCGTGGATTTCAGAAATTGGCATCGTTAACTCCAGAGCCAATTGATTAAAGGTAAAATTACGCTCTCGGTTTGCAGCAATTTTTAATGCAACTACCAAATCTTGGGGTTTAAGCAAGGGCTGTTTAGAGCGCATATTCGTATCTCCAGCTAAGTATTCTGTATTCTTGAATTTAGAATTCTACCTAATATAGCCAAAAAAGACAATCATTCTAAATTCAAGAATGCAGAATACTTGACACCATATTTTCAATAAAGCCTAATATTTAGGATATAAAATTATTTTTTTGTATGTAGAATGTTAAAAAGTATATATTTTTAGTATAAGTTAATTCATACTAAATACCTTGTACATAGATCAGTGCAAATAACGCTCATTTGAAGGTTAGCTATATGGAAGCAAATATTAAAAAAAGAAGTCCTCGTGCACCAGGAGTAGCACTAAATGAAGCGTTAGATCGCGTGTTCCAAATTTATGAGGCAGAAAGATTGCACCCAGCTCCAACCGATGTAGTGGCGCAAGCGCTGGGATATAAGAATGCAAATAATGGTGCTGCACTCACCCTCCTCGCCTCACTCCGCTACCTTGGTTTACTCAGTCGCCCAAAGGATGGATTCTTAGTGGTAACTAAAGAGGTTGAGGCATATAAATTTGCGCCAGATGAAGCCATGAAGCACTCTTTGCTGATTGGGTTTTTACGTCGACCCCAGTTATACGCTGAGTTATTAGAGCGTTATAGCTCAGGGTTACCTTCGGATGCCAATTTAAAATTTGAACTCATTCAACGTGGATTTGCTCCTAACACAGCAGAAACAGCGTTAACGGTCTTTCGTAAATCAGTTGAATTTGCTGGGTACTTTGATAGCGTGAGCAATCCAATCCTAGAAAATGTATCGATTGATAGCAATGTTGAAACATCATGCCCTCAAGCCGAATCAATTGAAAAGCAGGTGGTAGAAATAAAAGCTGCCGACCATTTATCCGAGCAGCCAGTTCAGCCGTCCTCAGAGCCAATCAATGTTGACAAGATTCCGGTACGATTGTCTGGTGGAAGGCGGGCATGGTTATATATTCCAATACCATTTCATGAGGCAGATAAAAGTCGTTTAAAAGCTCAGATTGATTTATTAATGACTGAAGAAGATGAGCTTGATCGGGAAGAGTAAGATTCTAGCCAATAGTCTGCGCAATAGAGGGCAAAAATATCAATATCGGCTCAAGATAAATTTTAACGTTCAGATGTTTCTTGATCTGATATTGATTTCAAGCAACCAAAATAGTACATAACCTACTCAAGACCATAAGCCAAGACCAAACGCCCTTTAACTTGAACAAAATCAGGATACGCATCTACATTAACATTGGCGATGAACTCCTGTAAATCAGCCGAAATTCTATATCCCAAACTAATCCTCAATTGAGGGCTCAATAGATTGGATAAATTAACCACATCGTCTAGGTGTTTGCGAATATCGCCAGGACGAATAGGTGCTCCGGCCTCCTGACTTCGGGTTAAATTGAGCCAAGCCAATGCTTTCAAGGGGATCAAGCGATCTTCAGCAATCCACGTCAGACCCTCCTGCGTCTTGCGCCCACTCATCACAAAATCGTAATAATCCCGGTCGAGCAAAATCGCAGACATGTCCGAAATGTCTTCCCCCATGGGAATGGGGCTCAAACGACTACCCTCAAATAACTCAACGCCTTCAGGCAACCTTGAAAATAGCTCTACCATCCACGGAAAATTTTCATCCTTTGGCTTCTTAAAGCGATATAACCGAGGACTGCCATCACTCTTTTGCTTAACTTCGTAGCCACCCGCATCGAAAAACTTCCAAAAAATCTCGCCAAACTCCGGCGTTAATGCCTCCAAGTGCAACACCACATCCAAGTCTTTAGTCCCTCGAAATGGTACGCCAAACTCCTTCATAGCCAAGGATGCAGCTGTTCCACCAATCAATACATATTGTTCAGAGAACTCTTTAAACCATTGTGTAAAAACATCCAAACCCCTTACCATCTAAATTCCTTTTCTAGATCACTTAGTGCCAATTCAATTCTGGGGTCAGAACTATCTCTGAAACTCAACCACAGTGAAAGGGCATCTACACAAGACGCGCCTGATGAGATTGAACCTTCTCGGTACATTCTGGGCTCATATGCCCAAATTTGGTAACAGCTAGCCCCCGGCTCTTTTTCAGGCAAAGGGACAAGGTCCCGCTTAATCTCTTGCCAAGTCTGAGGAGACAAAGCATAACAAGTCTCTTGATCGGAATTAATCGTAGTTAACTTAGACAGAGCTGAAATCCCTGCCAAACAAATTTCTGACGGGCGCAAGTAAACTGGCTCACGAGTCCAGATCTCCTGCTTCACGGGACTTCTTAAATACGGTTTAGCTTTTTGCCAAATTTGCTCATGACTATCGTTAGCTCGCAAATATTTACGACGGCCACGGCTAAATTCCTCGAACAACCCCAATTCCACTAATTCAGCAACCGCCCTAGAAGCTGTCATGCTTGTATATTTCAAAGTAGTTGCAACCTCACTGGGAGCCCACTCCGTTGTCAATTGATGGTTTTGCAAAAACCATAACAACATTGCCTGCGTCGCAGGGTTGAGTGCACGAACCGGTGCTTGTTTCTTACGGTGAAAGTATTCACGCAAATCAATGCCTAAATCCAAAAGATAGAGCTGATTGCCTGGCACTAAAAATGAAATTTTTTGCTCGATCAAATAGCGCCTTTCATAAGACGCCAAAGACTCAAAGCACATAACCAGTGGTTGATCACTGGGCAAATACCTCAATGCATCTCTCATTTGACGTAAAGGGATATTCTTTTTTGGAATTGCCAAAATTACGAAATGGTTCGCAAATTTCATCTGCAAAAACTCAAACTGGTCTTGAAGCAAGTAAGGTAGTTGCTTAGCCTTTGGGTAGTCGGTTAGCTCTAGATCGGCCATCCCCAAGGTGTTCGTGAGGTAGCGAGCGATGGATTCTCTATTAATTAACATAATATAAACACGATAACATTGTTATTGTTATCGTGCAAATTAAAGTTATATAGGCATGGAGGTCTTTTGGATGTGTCGATGAAAATAATCTGTGGGTTCATGCATAAAGTGCAAGTTGCCCCCCCCATAAGCTGCAAGTTGAGAGACCATAAAGTGCAAGCGCCGCCGAGCCTTATAAACACTGCATCTCTATTATTAACTTGACAATAAATACTTTAGCGAGCTAGACTACAAGCTTAACTAATTACTTTAAACCACTATATATATGTCCAAGCAAGAGATTACCAAAACAATTGTAAGTTCAATTAAAAGTCTTAACGCTGATGATGCTCGCGCCTGGACAAAAATTGCTCTTATAGTTTTACAAGTTGAAGAAAATAACTTTTGGGAAGCCAGTCATCGCTCCTTTACTGAATGGCTTGTTTCATTTGGGCAAAGCATTGGCCTTAAAGAAGGTAGCATTTGGCGCTACTATCGGGCGGGCAAATACTATCAAGAGCTTCAGCCTCTTTTAAGTAAAAATCAGATTACCAATCCCCTCCTTAATGAACTCCCCACCAAGGTCAGCCCTGAAAATATAGAAATTTTGGGTAAGCTAGAACGAGTCATGCCCAATGATATTTTTATCAAATTAGCCGCCCAGGTTATTTCCGCGGCAATTACGCGTGATTCTTTAAGACAAACTTGGTTAATCTATCGCCCCATTCTTGAGGGAAGAACAGCTAGGGGTATGGGCATGCCTATTCCTAGAGTAGATTTAAAAGATAAGGCCCAACATGACAGCTTATTAGAAGCGCATGTGTTTACTGCCCTCTCTCAAAGTGCAGGTTCTTGGCTCAAAACACCAAAACCATTTCACTTTGAACTTCTAAGGGGCGAGGTAGCTCGCTTAGCCATCTCTGAGTCTAAATTCTATTACATCGATGCGATTGCAATAGTTCAAATGAATGTAGATGGCCCTATTGAATTACACGGCATTGAAATCAAATCAAATAATTCGCCTGTAACTAAATTTGACACCTTAAAAAAGGTTAGCTCCTATTTTGACTTCGTGTGGGTTACCTTTCACGATTACGACCCAAAAGTGGGAGCCAAGCAGATTCCTAGTGAATTTGGCTTGTTGGAATTTAAGGGTCAGAAAATTGACATCATTAAAGCTGCAACGCGTAATGAAACTTCTGCTGAGGCGCAATTGAGTTTTGTTAAAAACTTATTAATTAAATTTATGAGGAAGTGATTTTTTGGCTACGGTACTTTAGCTAGCTAAACTGTAAAAGACAATTATGGAAATACCAAAAATAATACTCAGCCCAAGCGAACAGTTGGCCAAAACAGTTCTAAAAATTGATGGCGCCTATTCTGCCTCGACCATCAGGGCATATCGCGCTGACTTTATTGATTTCATTACTTATTGCAGTCTGCACAATCAAACTGCCCTGCCAGTTGACCCGCTAATCCTTGCCGACTATATTGTTATGCTTGCGAATGGCGGCAGAACGTCCGCTAGCATTCGACGTGCAATTACAGGGATCGCCACAATCCATAAGTTAAATCGCTTTGACGATCCAAGCAAAGATCCAGATGTCACATTAGAAATGAGGCGAATGCATAGAAAGCTAGGACGCGCGTCCGAACAGGCTCAAGGAATTAATCAAGATGTTTTAGAGCAGATGCTTAGCGCAACCGACGCAGATAATCTGGGCATTAGAGATAGAGCGCTTCTGCTGGTTGCCTATGACACCCTATGCAGACGAAGCGAATTAGTTTCCCTGCAAATCCAAGATGTCAAAATTACTATTAAAAATAGTATTGAATCTACGACTATATTACTTAGGAAAAGCAAAACCGATCAAGACTCTACTGGCAAATGGCTACACGTTAGTCAACGAGCTCATCTTGCCTTAAAGGAGTGGATAGCGAAAATTGGGGATCAAGAGGGCCAGATATTTCGCGGCATTGGAAAATCGCAGAAGATATCATCACATCTGGGTGGAGGTCAAATTAACAGGATCTTCAAGCGCATTGCCAGAAAAGCCGGCTTAGATGAATCTTTTGTAGCCAGAATTAGTGGCCATTCAATGCGAGTAGGTCATGCGCAGGATTTAGTTGTTTCTGGAGCCAGCTTTCCCATCATCATGAGCATGGGTCGATGGTCAAAAACGGATACCGTCATGAGGTATGTGGAGCATATCAATTATTTACCGTAGGCATACCCTTGAAAAAATCATACGCAAAATCACTGTTTTCTCTAGGGTTCGGATTGCCACTTATAAGCTGCCTTGAATTTTGATGATGAACTGCCCTTATTAAATGAACCTCATCCAAAAAATACCTTCATTCCGGTAAATCAGCAGCTCTAATTGCCCTCATAACATCCCTGAAAACGCCATCAAACTCTGGAAGAGCACTCATCTGATGAGCTAGGCGGCCTGTCCAAAGACGCTTTAAACGCTCATTTTTAACGGCAATTGCTTGCTCAAGACCATTTACGAGCCTATTGCGATGCGCTAACTTGCGCTCAAGTTCAGGGCGTAACTCTTGAAGAACAATCGAATGCTCTCCAAATAAATGCCAAAGGTCATAAAGATCTCTAGGTTCATTTCTAGCACGATCACTTAGGGCTGCGACCTTTTCAATCACAATCTCTTCAATGGAATATACATTGAGCATTGGTCCCTGTGGCAGATCTTCGAACTCATCGTAGGTTTGAAAGATGGGCCTGCTTTGTGCGCCAAAACAAAATACCTCATTAATCGTGATATCCACCTTGACATCATTGGATGCTGGCAACGGTCCTTGATACTTTAGATAAAAAGTATAGCTATTTTGATGGCTGGCCCGATCTTCTCTATCGAACTCTATTTTTAAGCCGCACTCCCTATATACACTTTCAAATACCTCATTTAATCCAACCAAGATTTCTGAAAATTGAATGGGTTTTGTTAAAGTGAAATCCAAGTCTTCTGAAAATCGATAGTGATCAATCCAGCAACGTCGTAGGGCTGTTCCACCCTTAAAGACCAATATCTCACGTAAAGGATGATTGGCAAGCCCGGTCAAAAACCAAGCCAACACATAGTCGCGCTCAATCACGGACTCGGGAACACGTTTACCGCCCTCTTTTAATAATTTATTAGCAATTAGAGAAATATTTCTTTGCGGAATCATTATCCAAACCTCACGGCATCAAGCTCTTCTTGATTCACATTCAGTTGCAATTTCCATCTCGAAAGAAATATCCCCTGCGCAGGCATTTGTGGATCTAAGCGCTGATAGGTTGCACTTAACTGCTTTTGTAATTCTCGCAAAATGCTTTCATCCACCAATTCATACCTCTCCAATAGATATCCGAGTCGGCGAATTACCGCACCTACACCTAGTTGTTTTGCATACTCAATCAGAGTCTTAAAATTAATTGCGTCTTTTTTCATCCACAAACCTTTTGCGACCTCCGTAACCCCCCCAACATACTCTGGGTGCTTCAAGCCATCAATGAGTGTTCTTTCAATATTACTGATCAACACAAATCGCTCTTTATCCACCCAGTATTTCTCTACCCCAAAGACTTGATCGCTGCTCACTTTGACGAACTTGAATTCATACCCCCCAACAGTCTGGGAGCGCATACGCTTAGTGGATGAAACGTATGTCGTAAACATCGGTTGCGTAAACATCCGATGCAATTCAAATGCTGTCCCATACGATAAAAAATAGGGTGCCGCCCCTACAAGCTCTCTGGCGATGATGTAAGGACTATCAATATGCTCTGACACACCCCCCAACTCAAAAGGTACTAGATTGAATAGACCCGGCTTTAATCGTGTAACAACCCCGCGCTGTTGAGCTTTGTGCAATAAGTTACTAACTGCAATTGGAGACAATCCCGTGTATTTGACGGCGTCAGCCACCCTAAACGTTAAGAGCCCCTTCTCATATAGGCGTGTAAATAACCCCGCCATGCGAGGGCCTAGAGTTTTAGATGAATTATTATTATTTGTGTTCAATTTATATCCTATAAAGATATATATAGAGATTTGAATATAACATTATTTGATCTTGATAGCACTATCTACAAACCACTTGCATCTATTCCACCCCAATTCCTAAATTTTACTTGACAAAATGGGTTTAGCGGGCTACACTGTTTGTAAGTTAGTTAAACATCTTTTTTAAAAAGTAATAAAAGGTTTAGCCAGCGAAACCACAAGGAAACATATAATGCAACAAAACTTAAACGCCAACTTAAATGTAGATCGCATGGTAATCCCCCCATTTTTAACTTAAGCTAAAAGTAGAAGCTGGTACTGCAAGTGCTAGTTTTTGCTTTGGTGTAATTCCACCCAAGCCCATGTTTGGTCTTTCATGATTGTATGTCCACATCCAATCGGT
>NZ_JACVQA010000003.1 GCF_018881595.1 Polynucleobacter sp. UK-Gri1-W3
ACAACTGGGGCTGGTGTCTTTGGTAGTAACCTACCAAAATCTTCAGCGTGCTATTTGAACCGCCGTATGCGGAACCGCACGTACGGTGGTGTGAGAGGGCTGAGGGAGTAATCCCTCACCCTACTCGATCATAAAGTTTGATTGACTCAGATTCGAGTCGAGGCGCACATGAAGCGCTTAGAATCTAAAGCCAAACGCCGCTTTAAATTGTTCTGAGATCTGATCTTTGCCAAGTTGGTGATTTTGTGGTCCTTGGTGGGTAATTTTGATTGAACCCATGAGGCTAGCAAGGCGACCAGTGGTTTCCCAGTCCATACCGTTTTCTAGACCAAACAGTAATCCGCCGCGGAACGCATCCCCGCAACCAGTTGGGTCGACTACTTTTGCTGCTGGTACTGGTGGAATAGCAATACATTTTCCTTCGTAGTAGATGTCAGCACCTTCAGCGCCTTTGGTAACAATGAGTGCCTTAACGCGCTCGGCTACTTTTGCCAAACTTAATCCTGTTCTTTGAGAAAGCATCTCCCCCTCATAATCGTTTACTGCCAGGAAGCTGGCGATATCCACTAATTCGAGAAGCTCTGGACCGTTAAACATTGGTAATCCTTGGCCTGGATCAAAGATAAAAGGAATATTGGCATCAGCCAATTGATGGCAGTGCTCCCACATACCTTGGCGTCCATCGGGCGCAACGATTCCTAATTTAGCTGGGCCCTTTGCATTCTTGCTACGTTCTGCCACAACTGTGGAGACTTGGTTGAGGTGAGACTCGCCCATGGCGCCAGGATGAAATGCGGTGATCTGATTATTGGCTTGATCTGTTGTGATCATGGCTTGTGCCGTAAAGGCATGTTCGATCTGGCGAATATGGCTCGCATCAATCTTGAGCTGCTCCAGGCGACTCATGTACGGAGCAGCATCACCACCAACCGTAGCCATGATGATCGGGTCGCCACCCAAGAGACTAAGGTTATAGGCAATATTGCCAGCGCAACCGCCAAATTCTCGGCGCATAGTTGGGACTAGGAAGGCTACGTTCAGGATATGAATCTGCTCAGGCAGGATTTGATCGGCAAATTTGCCTTCAAAGTTCATGATGGTGTCGTAGGCAATAGAGCCACAGATCAAACTAGACATAAATTACTTTCTGTAGGGGGTAAATGTGGTGTTGGTGAACGGAATTAAGGGTAGAGCACTCGAACGCGATAGCCAGCAGCATTTTGCGGCAATACAATTGGCAATTGCACCTGCAGAATTTCACCCGATGGAATACCTTTTCTTAAAAAATCAGGATGTGCATCTTGCCAGGCTTTGGGAAGCCACTCTTGCGGAGTAAATTGCAGTGATTTGATTTCAGATTCTTCTGCATCAGTCAGAGTAATTTCTAAATTTGGTGGCAAAACGGTGATCGCTAGACGATTTTGTATCTCAACTTGCAACACAGATTGATTTGCAGGGCTTTTAAGACCATCTCGCGCGTTTTCTGGTGCAAGCGTAGCCAAAGTTATTTTCCAAGCGGCAAAATCGCTTACAGCGCGATCTAAACATCCTAGTGCACTACAAAGTTTTGCATCAATGCGTTGTAAAAGTTGAAACGCACGAACAGAAATTGAGTTCGATGTTCCATCTACTTGTGGTGCTACTGCTGGAAGCAATGAATTGCGAGAGAGATGCTCTCCAAAAACAAGCAACAACAGCAATAAAGCAGCATAGAGGACTAACTTAAGACTTTTTTTTTGAGCAGGTGCAGCAAAAACGGCTTCTTTTTGACTTTGCTTGTCCTGACTCAAGGTTCCATGCAAACAAACCCAGCCTTCACTTTCTTTCCAGACCGAAAGTGTGAGCCATTGGCTATAAGTTGCAATTACCTCTTCTGCTTGGCGGGCAAGCACGCCTGATAAAACAATTCTTCCACCCAATTTCATCTTGTTAACCAATGCAGGAGCAAGAACTTGGAGTGGATTAGCCAAGATGTTGGCCATCACGATGTCATATTTAGTTTCTGCAGCAAGCTCTATGGCGCCTTCGTTAGGAAGAACAAAGCGAATGGTCGTATTGTTGATTTCTGCATTGCTGCGCGCTGCAACCATGGCTTGAGGATCAATATCGGTGCCGATAACTGGATTGCAACCGAGTTTTGCAGCAGCGATTGCCAATATTCCTGAGCCGCAACCGTAATCCAACAAGCTTTGATTCTGTAAATCGATTTGTTGCTCAAGCCAAAGTAAGCACAAATGGGTAGTAGGGTGACTGCCCGTACCAAATGCAAGGCCTGGATCAACAGCAAGACAAATCGCATTTGGATCGCTGGGTGCATCGTGCCATGAAGGCACTACCCAGATGCGTTCACCAATTTGAATGGGTGCAAATTGACTTTGCGTTAAGCGAACCCAATCTTGCTCTTCAACAGTTTTTTCTTGAGGGGGGCTTAGATGAAAGCCCGCCTCTTTGAGAGCAGAAAGGAGTTCTGGAATAAATTCTGCGCTACCAGATGCATCAATTTCAGGATTAAAGAGGGCGGTTACTGACGACCTGTCCCATGCTTGTACTTCTGGATGAAGTCCAGGCTCTCCGTAGAGTGGGTTTTCATCGTAGCCACCGGCAGCGTCATCTTCAACGGTGACGGATAGGGCACCCAAGTCTAAAAGCGCATCGCCCAAAGGCTCAGCAGTTTCAGCAGCTACCGTGAATACCAGTTCACGATAGGACATGAGATGCTCGCATTAACTGTATCAATTGCATGAATTAGGATTTACCGCGACTGGCGGCTTGCTCTTCTAGGCGATGCTCCAAGTAGTGAATGCTAGTGCCACCTTCAATGAAGTTCGGATCCAGCATTAACTCACGGTGGAGTGGGACGTTGGTTGTAATACCGTCAATCACCATCTCAGAGAGTGCAATTTGCATGCGGCGAATCGCTTGCTCACGGGTGTTGCCGTAAGAAATCAACTTGCCAATCATGGAATCGTAGTTTGATGGAACCACATAACCACTGTAGGCATGAGAGTCGACGCGAATACCAGGACCACCTGGCATGTGGAATGAGCCAATTTTTCCTGGACTCGGGGTGAACTTGAATGGATCTTCGGCATTTAAGCGGCACTCAATCGCATGACCACGGAAAACAATGTCTTTTTGGCGATAACTGAGTTTTAGGCCGGCGGCAATACGAATTTGTTCTTGAACAATATCCACACCGGTAATCATTTCGGTAACTGGGTGCTCTACTTGAACGCGGGTATTCATCTCGATGAAGAAGAATTCGCCATCTTCATAGAGAAATTCAAAGGTGCCCGCACCGCGATAACCAATTTTGCGACAGGCTTCTGCGCAGCGCTCACCAATTTTGGCGATGAGGCGACGGTCAATGCCGGGCGCCGGAGCTTCTTCAATCACTTTTTGGTGACGACGCTGCATAGAGCAATCACGCTCACCCAACCAAATAGCATTGCCATGGGTGTCTGCCAAAATCTGTATCTCTACATGGCGAGGTTTTTCTAAAAACTTCTCCATATAGACTTCTGGGTTGCCAAAGGCTCTGCCAGCTTCTTCGCGTGTCATATTGACTGCATTGATGAGCGCAGCTTCAGTATGTACAACACGCATACCGCGGCCACCACCACCACCGGCGGCTTTAATAATGACCGGATACCCCACTTTTTTCGCGGTAGTAATAATTTCTTTTGGATTATCAGGAAGCGCGCCTTCTGATCCAGGAACGCAAGGTACACCCGCCTTAATCATGGCGCGTTTTGCAGAAACCTTGTCGCCCATTAAGCGAATCGATGCTGCTGTGGGTCCAATAAAGGCAAAACCAGATTTTTCTACGCGCTCAGCAAAGTCCGCGTTTTCAGATAGGAAGCCATAACCAGGGTGAATGGCTTCTGCATCGGTAACCTCAGCTGCAGAAATAATGGCTGGCATGTTGAGGTAGCTCAGCGGAGATGGCGCTGGTCCAATGCAAACCGCTTCATCGGCAAGCTTTACATATTTTGCTTCTTTATCTGCAGTGGAATAAACCACAACAGTCTTAATTCCCAACTCGCGGCACGCGCGTTGGATGCGGAGAGCAATTTCTCCCCGATTGGCAATCAGAATCTTATCGAACATGTCGGCTCTGAGTTAAGTAACGGTGAATTAGAGTGAATCTAGGCATCATCAAGGGCGATGATTGACTAAGCGATGATGAAAAGAGGCTGGTCAAATTCAACACCTTGACCGTTTTCACAGAGAATTTCTTTGATCACACCAGCTTGCTCGGATTCGATTTCATTAAGCAGCTTCATGGCTTCGATAATGCAAAGAGTTTGACCTACTTTTACTGTATCGCCAATATTGACGAAGTTCGGAGATTCTGGATTTGGCGCGCGATAGAAAGTACCCACCATTGGCGAGCGAGCAACAAAACCCGTTTCAACCGCTGGTGTCTCAACAGCAATTTCAGCTGGAGTGCTAGCTAACGGTGCAGTTTGCATAACTTGCGTAGGGGCTGGGTTGGCGTAAACCACCTGACCAGCAGGAGCAGCAGATCCTGCATTGACAATGCGAACGCGATCTTCGCCTTCATTTACTTCGAGTTCTGAAATACCTGATTCAGATACCAAATCGATCAAGGTTTTTAGTTTTCTCAGATCCATACGAGTGCTTCCTCTCTTGTCATTCTTTAAATAGTTTTACTTCTGTAAGCGAGCGATGGCTGCTTGTAGGGCTAGTTCATAGCCAATTGCGCCAAGTCCACAAATAACTCCTGCCGCAATATCCGACAAATAGGAATGTTTGCGGAATTCTTCACGCTGATGAATATTGGACAGATGGACTTCAGTAAATGGAATGGCTACCCCGGCCAAGACATCTCGTAAGGCAACGCTGGTATGGGTAAAGGCACCTGGGTTAATGATGATGAAATCAACCCCATCTTGTTTGGCTTTTTGAATGCGGTCAATTAACTCGCCTTCATGATTGCTTTGAAAGGTGCCAAGGTCGACAGACTGGGCTTTGGCTAGTTCCCCGAGCTTTTGATGAATGTCTTCGAGGGTGGTTTTGCCGTAAACATCAGGTTCACGGGTACCTAATAGATTTAGGTTTGGGCCCTGAATTACGAGAATTGAAGCTTTTTTCGACATAGATCCCTGTTTTTAGAGGCAGTTAAGCTTAAATTGCTAAATAACTTCATGCTCGAATGCTGCTAATGAGAAGTATACCTTTTTAAGGGTTGATCAAGGCCCAAAAATTGCTTTTAAAGGAGGATTATTCCAAGCCTTTAAAAGCAAGTATTCAAAAATACTGAATTTATTGCTTATTAATTAGGCAGATTATAAAGACAGTTCAGAAGTAAACATTCATTAAAAATGGCTATAAAGCAGATTTAATCGCACTTCTGATGTCATCTTCGCTTATCTTTCCTAATTTGCTATATGTTGCTTTGCCCTTAGCATTAATGATGATGGTGTAAGGAAGGGCGCCTTGAGAATTTCCTAACTGCTTGGATAAGTTACTTCCTTCAAGACCACCAATCACAATTGGATAGCTAACTGGTGTTTTTGAAAGAAATTCACGAATATTAGAGGGTGAATCGATGCCGATGCCAACAAATAAGACATTTTGCTGCGAGAACTCTTGTTGAAGCTTGTCTAAAGTGGGCATTTCTTCAACGCAAGGGGGGCACCAGGAGGCCCAAAAGTTCACCACGAGGACTTTTCCTTCCCATTTTTGGGTATCAACATTCTTGCCATCCGGAGTTTGCCAAGAGTTTGCGAAAAATGCTTTTACGGCTGGGTCGCTTGCTAAGCCAGTCTTATAAATCCATTGCGAAGTCAGAACGCCTCCAAGGAGGGCTAAAAGACTTATTAAGACGATGATGATCCATTGTCTGCGGTTCATTGCAACTCCTTCGCTAAAATTCGCTAATGCATATACATATCTTGGGCATTTGCGGTACTTTCATGGGCGGCATTGCCGCAATCGCGAGGCAAGCTGGACATCGCGTTACTGGTTGCGATGCCAACGTGTATCCACCAATGAGTACGCAGCTTGAAGCTCAAGGCATCGAACTGATTGAGGGATTCTCACTAGATCAATTATCTCAGTTTGAGACCATGCCTGATTTATTTGTCATTGGCAACGTGGTTTCTCGAGGCAATCCTTTGATGGAAGCAATCCTCAATCAAGGACTACCTTATATTTCTGGGCCACAGTGGTTGGGCGAACAAGTTTTATATGGAAGACATGTTCTCGCTGTTGCCGGTACTCACGGTAAGACAACTACCTCAGCAATGTTGGCTTGGATTTTGGAATTCAATGGTTACAAACCGGGCTATCTCATCGGAGGTGTGCCCCTCAATTTCACAGTCTCTGCACGCTTGGGAGAGGGTCAATATTTTGTTATCGAGGCTGATGAATACGATACCGCGTTCTTTGATAAGCGTAGTAAGTTTGTGCACTATCGTCCACGTACTGCCTTACTAAATAATTTAGAGTTTGATCACGCTGATATTTTTTCTGACCTTGCAGCAATAGAAACCCAATTTCATCATTTAGTACGCACCGTTCCTAGTGATGGCTTATTGGTAGTGAATGGCGAAGAGCCATCGCTAGCAAGTGTGATGACGCGTGGTGCTTGGGCCCCCGTTGAGCGCTTTGGCCAAGAGTTAAGCAATGAATGGTCATTGATTTCTCAAGAGGCTGATGGCTTCATTGTGCGCAAGGCTGGTAAAGAGGTAGCAAATGTGAAGTGGGCGCCCGATTCTGGAGTGATGGGCAGACATAATCAACTTAATGCGCTTGCAGCCATTGCTTGTGCCAATCACATTGGTATTTCTCCAGCAGATTCTGCGCGTGCTTTGGCTGAGTTCAAGAATGTAAAACGTCGCTTAGAAACAATTGGCGTTGCAAATGACATCACTGTCTATGACGATTTCGCGCATCATCCAACAGCAATCACAACGACTGTTGATGGTCTGCGTCGTCGTGTTGGTAAAGCGCGAATCTTGGCGGTTTTAGAGCCACGCTCGAATACGATGAAGCTTGGCGTAATGAAGGCTCAGCTACCTGGAAGTCTTTTGGCTGCTGATAAAGTTTTTGCTTATGGCGCTAATGCCGGCAAAGAATCTTTAGGTTGGGATTTGGCGGAGGTTTTATCTCCACTCAATACAAAAGAGCAGGGTAAAGCGCATGCTTTCGATGATCTGGAGGCCCTAGTGAATGCGGTTGCACAAGAGGCGAAGCCAGGCGATCATATTTTGGTAATGAGTAACGGTGGTTTTGGTGGGGTGCATCAAAAAATATTAAAAGCCATTTCGGCGAAGTAAAAAATACAGAAAGCAAATCATGGGCGATAGATTAAAAGATAAAGTAGCCATCATTACCGGCGCCGCTAAGGGTATTGGGTTCGCTACAGCCCAGCGCTTTGCACAAGAGGGTGCAAAAGTCATCATTGCTGATATCAATCTTGAGGCAGTAAATGGTGCGGTTGCGCTAATAGCCAATGCAGAAGGCTATGTTATGAATGTTACTGATCGCGCCAGTATTCAGTCGACGGTGGATCAGGTAATGCAAAAACATGGACGTATTGATATCTTGATTAATAATGCCGGGATTACTCAAGATGCGCGCTTGGTTAAGATGACTGAAGCGCAGTTCGACACTGTGATCGATGTTAATTTAAAAGGTGTATTTAATTGCACCCAATTGATCGTGCCTCACATGCTTGAAGCCGGCTCTGGCGCAGTGGTGAATGCCTCTAGCGTAGTGGGTCTTTACGGTAATTTTGGGCAAACTAATTATTCGGCTACAAAATTTGGCGTGATTGGTTTTACAAAAACATGGGCGCGTGAATTAGGCCCTAAAGGCATTCGCGTAAATGCAGTTTGCCCTGGCTTTATTGCTACCGAAATGATCAAAGCGATGCCAGAAAATATTTTGAAGGATATTGAAAAGCGTAGTTGGCTTGGACGCCTGGGTACTCCAACGGAAATGGCTAATGTGTATTTATTCTTAGCTAGCGATGAGGCAAGCTATGTCAATGGAGTGGCATTAGAGGCCAGCGGCGGGATTTCGCTCTAAGCATGAATCTCTTATACGAAGAAGGTGGCGACATTAAGATCGCCACAGTACAGTCTGCTTCAGGCTCTGGCGACTCCGAGTCTTGGCAGGCAACCAGCCTTTCTGGAAAAAAGATCAAACTCAAGGCAAAAGAAGTATGGCTGCGCTTTGAAAAGCCAGATGCTCAAGCTGCAATGGATGAGGCCAATATCCTGACTGCCGATATTGATTTGCAATTTCTTTGGGATTGCGCACCTGATGAAGAGTTTGGTTTAGTTGATGTGGCACATGAGTACTTTGGCTCACAAGCTAGTATTGCTCAACAAGTTGGACTTGCGATCGCCTTGCAAGGTGCGCCAGTATATTTTCGTCGCAAAGGTCGTGGTCGCTTTCAGAGGGCTCCACTAGAACAGCTGCAGGCAGGTCTAGCTGCTTTAGAGCGCAAGCAAAAAGAGCTTGAACAACAATCCGCTTGGCAGCAAGAGTTAGTTTCTGGCACCTTCCCTGAGTCCCTAAAGTCTTCAGCCAAGCAATTACTTTTTTCACCCGATAAAAATACTTCAGCTTATAAGGCTTTAGTTGCAGCCTGTACCGAGACCGGGGAGTCGCCTGCTCAACTCATGATTCGTTGTGGTGCAATTGATTCACCGTTGGCTTATCACCAAGGTATGTTTCTGAAAAGCCATTTTCCGAATGGTGCGGATCACAACCCAGCCATTAGCATTGATCAATTGGCATATGCATCAGCGGTTGCTGAGCTACCTCTTGCTCAGGTCCAGGCATTTTCCATTGATGATTCCGGTACTACCGAGATTGACGATGCCCTATCAGTTACACCAATTGAGGGTGGTCATCGGGTGGGTATTCACATCGCTGCGCCTGGCTTGGCCATCACTAAAGATGATCCATTGGATCAAGTGGCGCGTAATCGAATGTCTACGGTGTATTTTCCAGGTGACAAGATTACGATGTTGCCTGATTCAGTCATTGAGCAATTCTCATTAGATGAGGGTATGCCAAGACCGGCTCTGTCGATCTATGTGGATATTGATACGCAAGGCATTGCCAATCGAGACAGCCTGCAAATGCGCACTGAGATGGTTCCAATGGCAGCTAACTTACGCCTAGAGGATATTGAACATCTTGTGAGCGAAGAGAGTCTGCTTGATGAGGGTGCAAGCTATCCCTATCGCAAAGAATTAGCGATTTTGTGGCAGGCTGCCAAACACTTGCATGCAGGACGTCAAGAAAAGCGGGTAGCAAATGGTTTGCGCGCAGAACAGTTAGGTCTTATCGATCCAAATGCGCTAGCGAGAGACTTTCATTTTCAAATTCAGGATGTTGATGGCGTAAAGCGTGTTGAAATCGCGCCACGCCAACGCGGATCTATTTTGGATACCATCGTTGCTGAATGGATGATTTTCTGTAATAGCGCATCGGGGCAATTGCTTGCAGACCATGGTCTTCCAGGTTTATTCAGAACTCAGAAGGGTTGGGGCCCATTACGCACCCGTATGCAAACTACCCCTGGGCCACATGAAGGTTTAGGTTTGGACTATTACGCCTGGTGTACCTCTCCCTTGCGTCGATATTCTGATCTGGTAAATCAATGGCAATTGATTGCGCTTGCAAAGCATGGTGTCACTGCCAAAATGGTTGCCCCTTTCCCGCCGCGTGATGCAGCCTTAATGGGCATCGCTGCTGATTTTGAATCTTGCTATCAAGCATATGGTGAGTTTCAGGATCGATTGGAGAAGTATTGGTGTTTGCGTTGGATCACTCAAGACGGTGAATCGAAGACGGTGTATGTTCGTCATCTGAAGGAGGGTATGTCTAGAGTGGAATTGGTTCCTTTACATTTACCTATTCCCGAGTTGGCTACCCATCCACGCATGACTCGTGCTGAGGTAGTGATTGCAGATGTCGATTTGCTGCAACTGAGTGCCGGTGTTCGTGTGCTCGAGATTGAAGCAAAGGCTGACGCTCCTGAAAAGGCTGTAGAGCCGGAGCCCTCAGATGCTCCCAAAGAAGATGCTAGCTCAGATTAAATCGCTAGAATTTCCATTGCCCGAGAGTCTGAGTGGGGCCTTGCGTTATTTGCATAGCGCTTGGAGTCGCTATCCTTTTCGATTTGCCTTGTGTGTTTCGATACTGATTCACATTCTTTTCCTTTCGTTTCGTTGGGGCGTTGGGGAAATCCAGAATCGCAGGCTCAATACCCCCTTGAGTGTTGTATTGGTAAATGCCAGTAATAAAACTCCCCCTCTCAGGGCAAACAAGTTGGCGCAGGCTGATTTGCAGGGTGGTGGTAAAACAGAAAATCAAGAAGCCACTGCAATTCATCGGGCCAGACTTGGGGCTGAGGCTAAGCTTGAGATTTTAGAAAAACAGCAAAAGCAAATGCTCGCAAAGTTAGATGAGCAGCGCATGCGTTCAGGTGGTCGAAAGAGTGGGGACGAACAAAAAATTACCCCCCAGTTAAATTCTTTAGAGGCTGAGCTGGCTAAACGGTTGCAAGCTGATGGCAAGGAACCGAAGCGTAAGGTATTAACTGGCGCCAATACGAAGGCGGTTACCTTTGCACATTACTACGATGCGATGCGCCAAAAAATTGAGGCTTATGGAGGTACTTTTTTCCCAAGGGCAAATGGACGCCCCTTATATGGAAGTTTGGTGATCGTGGTTAGCGTTGACAACCAAGGCAGAATCACGACTAACGCCCAAGGCAAGGATGGGTTATCCATTGGGCGCAGTTCTGGTAACCCTGAGCTAGACCGTCAGGCAATAGCTATTGTGAGAGCCTCGGCGCCATTTGGTCCTTTTCCATCAGAAATGCGTAATCAAATTGATGTTTTGGATTGGATCTCTACTTTTGAGTTCACGCGCGATGGTGTGGATCGTCTAGAGCTACGGCATTAAAGCAATTTAACTAACTTTATAAATTCGCTTATTCTGTAGTCAATATGAGTTCAACAGATACCGCCTCCTTACATACGGACCCAAGCCTTTTTGCTGGCGTGGACGTTTATGCCGTTGCAGGCCATCCTATTACCCACAGTAAATCTCCAGCAATACATCAACGGTTTGCAGAGCAAGCTAAGCAGCGTATGCACTATGGCCGTCTTCAGCCCGAGATAGATTCATTTGCTCAGGCAACCAAATCTTTTTTTGCTGCGGGTGGCAAGGGCATGAACGTCACCGTGCCATTCAAACTGGATGCTCAAAATCTAGCTGATGTATTAACCCCGCGCGCGCAATTAGCGGGCGCTGTGAATACTTTATGGAAAACAGAGGGTAAGATTTTTGGTGACAATACGGATGGCGCTGGTTTAGTCCGTGATTTGCTTGCGCAAGGTATTGCGCTCCATAGCGCCCGTATTTTATTGATTGGTGCTGGCGGGGCTGCCCGTGGCGTGATTGGCCCATTGCTTGAACAGTCACCTAAATCCCTCATCATTGCCAATCGATCAAGCGCAAAAGCCGATGAGTTGGTAAAGCTCTTTGCAGATTTGGCTGGGTCACGCGAAGTAGCTCTGGAATCTCGCACATTGGCAGAACTAGAAGATGCTGCAAAAACCCAATATCCATTTGATTTGGTGATTAATGCCACTGCTGCAGGCTTGACTGATGAATCTCCCTTGACGCTTAAGGCGGTGGCTAATATTTTTGCGCCCAGCTCATTTGCGTATGACATGGTTTACGGTAAAACCACTGCCTTTATGCAGCAGGCCTTGCAGCGAGGTGCACGCGTCAGTGACGGTCTTGGGATGTTGGTTGAACAAGCGGCTGATGCATTTTTACTTTGGCGAGGCGCGCAACTAGCGACCGCTATAGATCCTCGCGCAGTCTTGGCGGAGTTACGTAGTTAATTTGCTCTAATGCGCTGGCTTCTTTATCCAGTGAAATGTTTGCTAGCAGGCTTTGTGGCTATGCAAATCTTTTTCGCATTACAAATTGCATTGTGGATTGGCTTAGATCCCAGTAGCACTGCGTTTCAGAGAGCCGAGCACTGGCGTTTATGTACCTGGCATTGGAATTGTTCTATGCAGTCCAAATGGACGCCTTATGAAAAGATATCCAATAATCTCAAGCGCGCTGTTTTGGTTAGCGAAGACGACATTTTCTTTCAGCATAAAGGTGTGCGGGTTGAGGATATGCAAAAAGCTTGGCAGAAAAATCAACAGCAGAATCAACAAAAAGCCCAAGCAGGCAATAAATCTAAGACGGTTTTACGGGGTGGGTCCACCATTACGCAACAATTAGCCAAAAATTTATTTTTATCGTCAGAGCAAAACTATTTACGCAAGGGTCAAGAGCTCATCATTACAGGGCTCTTAGAGCTAACACTCTCAAAGCAGAGATTATTTGAGATTTATCTTAATTCGGTAGAGTGGGGTGAAGGTATTTTTGGGGTTGGTGCTGCCTCTCAACACTATTACGCTTCCACTCCAGCGGGACTAAATCGGGAGCAAGCTGCTGCTCTTGCTTCAGCCCTGCCGGCACCCAAGTGTTTTGATAAGCAGCAGTATTGCCGTCGAGGAAGTATTAACTATTCTGCTCGACAAGAATTTATCTTAGAAAATATGGACCGAGTGGCTTTAGCGCCTTACCCCAAAAGCGGTACAAGCAAATAAAGAAAATAAAGTAAATAAATTACTTGCTTGCAGCTGCCCTGAGTGCATCACGAGTGCTCATGGCAACCGCTCTAGCAGCCTGGGCAAAATCAGCCCCTGAGCTGGCATACAGAATAGCTCTTGAGGAATTAATGATCATTCCAGTTCCTGGCTTGCCTGCTATTTTTCCAGCGCTGACTGTGGCATCAATATCGCCTCCTTGCGCGCCAATCCCTGGAATCAACAAAGGCATTTCACCAACAATGGCGCGTACTTTAGCGATTTCTTCTGGGAAGGTTGCACCGACCACCAAGCTGATTTGATCAGAACTATTCCACTGTTGTGCAGCCAACTTGGCTACATGAAGATAAAGAGGTTCTCCGTTGGGAGCCACATTCAGAAACTGCAAATCAGATCCACCGGGATTGGAGGTGCGGCACAGCACAATAACTCCTTTACCTGAATGTTTTAGGTAAGGCTCAATCGTGTCAAACCCCATATACGGATTCACGGTCACTGCATCAGCGCCGTAGCGATCAAAGGCCTCGAGAGCGTAATGGTCAGCGGTACTGCCGATATCTCCCCGTTTGGAATCGAGGATTACGGGGATATGAGGGTATTTATCTTTGAGATGCTTGATGAGTTTTTCTAACTGAGCCTCTGCTCTTTGGGAGGCAAAGTAGGCAAATTGGGGTTTGAATGCGCAGACCAAATCTGCAGTCGCATCGGCGATTTCTCGACAGAACTCATAGATGCCCTCGGGGCTCCCTTGCAGGGCTTGAGGTAAGCGCTTTGGGTCTGGGTCAAAACCAACGCACAGCATGCTGCCTTGGGAAGCCCATGCGGACTGGAGTTGCTGGTTAAAGGTATTTAAGTGAGAGTTCATTGAGATCAAGGTTTTTAGTGAAACTGTCATGCTCTATAGGTTGACATCTTCCCCTCCTTAATTGGTAGGGATTCCTCCTGCGAGACGCTCATGTCCGAGCGCAAGAATATTCTTGGCTGCATTGAGGTCGCGGTCATTCACCGAACCACAATCTGAACAAGTCCATTCTATTATTCGCAAACCTATTCTACCTTTCGGACTGCTGGTGGCTATAGAGCCGCAGCACGAACAAGTCTGGGTTGTGTAAAACTCATTAATTACCTCAAATACCCCGCCAGCGTAAGCGCTTTTATATTCCAACATGGTTTTGAGTGACGACCATCCAGCATCTAGCGTAGATTTGGCCATTCTTGTCTTAATGAGTTTGTTACTGGATACGTTTCCTACAAATATTGCCCCATACTCTTGAGCGAGCTTAGTGGAGAACTTATGGAGCTCGTCTTTACGACGATTCTTGATCTTGGCATGAAGTGCTTTGACTAAAGATTTCTTATGGGCTCTTTGTGCTATGCGCAGTGATGGCTCTAGCTGGCGGTAATTTCTGCCAATAAGGCGATGCCCATCGCTAGTGACAGCGCATTCTTTTAGTCCAAGATCAATACCTATGGACTGAGTAGCTGTATTGTGTTTCTTCTCTACTTTGACTGTGGTGTTGAAATACCAACGACCACGGGAGTCTTCGGAGAACGAACCGGAACCTAGTTCGTAGTCTACTAAGCCGTATGACTCCCATAGACTAATTGCCTGGCCTTGGTAGTGAAGCTGGCCATTGCGGTAGCGAATTGCCGATTTTTTAATCGGAATCCAGCCCAGAGAGCGCCTTGCGCCACCACTTTTGCGCCAGGAGAGGCGGATTTTGCGAAACTGCATTCGGCGAGCAACAAACTCCTCATTGATTGCTTGTACTGTTTGGCTGTGTAGGCTCAAACCTTCTTTACTCGCGCCAGTGGTGTATTGATTTAGGTCGTATGCTGAGAGAAATTTACCAGTACGGCGCGTATGTTTCTCAGAGAGCTCGTTTACAAAATTCCAAACGAAATTGACTTCACGAGCCTGGGTACAAAGGCATTTTGCGTGTCTATCTTTGACACGCAATCGCAGGGTTCGAATTGCTTTATTAGACTCCGACATGCTGTAATTATATACAGTACTTTTAAAAATAAAGCTATTAATCATTTATTCTTATTTGTTATAGCTTCCTCTCTCATGGGGCAGTGACTTTTGCGTTGGCTGATAAACTAGCGCACATTCCTTAGGAGTTCACCATGATCAACTTGTTCGTCCTGCAAAATGGCCGCCTCTCTCAAGAGCAAGTCGAAGATCGCAATGAATTGTTGCAATATGCCAATCCTATCTGGATTGATGTGGTTGATCCAGAAGAAGAGGAATTAATCTGGATTAAAGAGGCATTTGGCGTACTTTTGCCTGAGTTAGATGACTTGGGTGACTTAGAAGCTTCTGCTCGTTATTTTGAGGCAGATGATGGTCACCTCCATATCCGTACCGATTTCTTATTGGATGAAGAAGAAACCTCTCGTAACGTTCGAGTAGCGTTTGTTCTTACTAAGCAAGTGTTGTTTTCAATTCATGATGAAGATTTGCCAGTGTTCCGTTTGGTTCGCTTGCGTGCTCGTTTGCGTCCTGGTTCTGTGAGCAATGCAAAAGATGTGTTGCTTGATTTGTATTCAACGGATGCTGAGTATTCTGCCGATGCTTTGGAAGAGGTTTATGAAAACCTTGAGCAAGCTGGAAAACGTGTTTTGCAAGATGACATCAATGATGCTGATGCTGAGCAAGTTTTGGAGACAATTGCCAAAGAGGAAGATACCAACGGACGCATTCGTCGTAACGTGATGGATACCCGCAGAGCCTTGTCTTTCTTAATGCGCAGCAAACTACTATCGGATGAGCAGCAAGAAGAAGCGCGTCAAATTTTGCGCGACATTGATTCTTTGGAAAACCATACTGCTTTCTTATTCGACAAGATTAACTTCTTGATGGATGCAACCGTCGGCTTCATTAACTTGAACCAGTCCAAGATTATTAAGATCTTCTCGGTGGTATCCGTAGCTTTAATGCCACCAACACTACTTGCAAGTATTTGGGGTATGAACTACAAACATATGCCCGAGTTAGATGCTACTTGGGGTTATCCAATGGCGATTGTTGCAATGGTTATTTCAGCAATCATCCCACTTTGGTACTTCCACAGCAAAGGCTGGATGAAGTAATTAGTGTATTAGTGCTTTAGCAATTGGCAGTATGAATATGCGCTTAACTTCTGAGTAGGGCAATTAACTCAGTCAGTGCAAATTCCACTGCCTGTTGCCTGATCGCGTGACGATCACCGTCAAAGTGCATGGTTTTCGCTAAGACTTGATTCTCGGTAGCCCAGCCAAAACAGACAGTTCCCACTGGTTTTTCGATTGAGCCCCCTGATGGCCCCGCTACGCCGGTAATGGAAATGGCCACATTACTTCCTGAATTCATGCGGGCGCCCTCTGCCATGGCCTTGGCTACTTGCTCACTTACCGCTCCATAGGACTCAATTAGCTGGGCAGAAACATCAAGGCACTCGGTTTTGGCTTCATTGCTATAAGTGATGTAGCCCCGCTCAAACCACTCACTGGAGCCCGCTAACTCGGTCAGGATGGCGCAGACAAGTCCACCAGTACAAGATTCCGCTAACGATACCGTCCAATTTCTAGAAAGCAAAATCTGGGCAAGAGTTTTAGTAAGGTCGCTTGCGTTCATTAGACTCATGATTTAATCAAGAATTGTATTAAAGCCATTACGAGCAGCGTGCAGAACGCAGCCGCGAGATCGTCAATCACAATCCCAAACCCACGCCACAGTATTTGAAGGTAACTTGAGTGTTGAGTGGTATCACTCGCAGTATTTTTAAAGTGACGATCAATGATTCCAATAGGACCAGGTTTCATTGCATCAAAATATCGGAACAGTGCGAAAGCAATGATCTGCATCCAAATAGTGGTTGGCATGATGAAAATCAGCACCAACCAAAAGGCAACAATTTCATCCCAAACTATTCCACCAAAATCTTTTTTCCCTAACTCTTCGCTGACATAGCCACAGATCCAGCAGCCAAGCAAAATACCGCCACCAATAATCCATAGGAAATCTTCTGTGCTGAGGAAGTATTCGCCTATTAGAAAAGCTGCCCAAGCCCAGAGGGTACCTGCAGTGCCCGGCGCTACAGGGCTTAAGCCGCTGCCAAAACCAAAGGCAAGCGTGCGACTGGCAGTTTGAAAAACCCATTTAATGTTTGGTTGCACTTGTGCAGAATGCTCAATATTAGTCATGATGCAAAGTGATCAAATGAGTTGAGAAAAGGGGCTGCTTGTAAATTGCTCAGAAGAGTGCCCGTGGTATCTAGCAAATATACCTTTGCTTCACTATCTCTCATTGGAAGTATTTTTCCAATGAGGGTTAATGGTAAGTTAAGTGACTTACTGATCGCTTGAATTTTGTCGCGCTGACTTGAGGGTGCTGTAAAGCAAAGTTCATAATCATCGCCGCCGCACGCAGCAAATTGATTTTGAATAGCTAAGTTTTGTTTTTGAAGTGTGATGGATTTTGGTAATTTATCCAAAGTAATTTCTGCATTGACTTGTGACTGCTTCAATATATGACCTAAGTCACCTAGCAATCCATCAGAGATATCTAGCGCTGCAGTGGCAACATTTCTTAGCTGCATACCCAATTCAATTCGTGGCGTTGGTTGATGCATGCGGTGTTCGACTTGCCGCAAATCTTCGCTAGACAGATTAATTTCATGACGCAGTGCAGCAAGAGATAGCCTTGCATCTCCAACCGTGCCTGAAACCCAAACATCATTACCTGCCTTTGCGCCGGATCGACGAATGGCTTTTCCGGTGGGGATGCCACCAAAAGCGGTGATTGAGATAGTGAGGGGCCCAGCAGTGGTGTCGCCACCAATCAGGGGGCAGGAATACTCTTTGGCAATATCAAAAAGCCCCTTAGAAAAAGCTGCTAGCCAGGACTCGTCAACTGCTGGTAGCGCAATGGCTAAGGTAAATCCTAGGGGTCTTGCACCCATGGCAGCCAGGTCTGAAAGGTTGACAGCTAGGGCTTTGCGCGCCAATAGGGCGGGGTCAGCACCTACAAAAAAGTGCCTGCCCTCAACCAACATATCGCTGGTAATGGCAATTTCTTCATTTGCTGGCGGTTTAATTAGGGCGCAGTCATCGCCAATGCCCAAGGCAATTGCTTCATCTGCACTGGTGCGCAAGGAATCGGCACCGGTTTTAAAGAAACGATCGATTAGGTCAAATTCACCGAGGGGGGTGGAGCTAGAAGACATGCCCTATTTTATGGTGGTTATGAGGTCAATGCCCGAGAGGAATAGAATTGAAGTCTTATAAGTCTTAGATAAATGAAGATAAGACAAAACTTAGCGAGTTAGTGAATGAGCAAAGAAAACAGTAAAGAACAACAAATTGCAGCCTTAAGAGAGGCAGCCCTTCAGTATCACGAGTTTCCGACTCCGGGCAAAATTGAAATTGCTCCTACAAAACAATTAACCAATCAACGAGACTTAGCACTGGCATACACGCCTGGTGTTGCGGCTCCTTGCGAAGAGATTGTTAAAGATCCAGCGAATGCTTTCAAGTACACAGCGCGCGGAAATTTAGTTGGCGTCATTACGAACGGTACAGCTGTTTTAGGTTTAGGAAATATCGGACCACTAGCAAGTAAGCCAGTGATGGAAGGTAAAGCAGTTCTTTTTAAGAAGTTTGCTGGTATTGATGTTTTCGATATCGAAGTGAATGAAAACGATCCTGATAAGTTGGTAGAAATCATTGCAGCACTAGAGCCAACGTTTGGCGGCATTAATTTAGAAGATATTAAAGCGCCTGACTGTTTTGTAGTCGAGCGTAAGTTGCAAGCACGTATGAAGATTCCGGTCTTCCACGATGATCAGCACGGTACAGCGATTGTGGTTGCAGCCGCTATCCTCAATGGTTTGAAGGTAGTTGGTAAAAAAGTAGAAGAAGTAAAACTCGTTACTTCTGGAGCGGGTGCTGCTGCCTTAGCCTGTTTAGATCTATTGGTTGATTTAGGTATTCAGCGTAAAAATATTTGGGTTACTGACCTAGCCGGCGTTGCCTACAAAGGCCGTAAAGAATTGATGGATCCTGAGAAGGAACCATTCTGCCAAGACACCGATTTACGCACACTAGATCAAGCGATTGAAGGTGCGGATATTTTCCTAGGTCTTTCTGCTGGTGGCGTGCTCAAGCAAGATATGGTCAAGAAGATGGCGCCAAATCCATTGGTATATGCCTTAGCAAATCCAACCCCAGAAATCTTGCCTGAAGAAGTAAAAGCTGTTCGTCCAGATGCAGTGATGGCAACGGGCCGAACTGACTATCCGAACCAAGTGAACAACGTCTTGTGTTTCCCATTTATCTTCCGCGGTGCTTTGGATGTGGGTGCAACAACGATTACTCGTGGCATGGAAGTTGCAGCTGTAAAGGCTGTAGCGGAGCTGGCCCAAGCAGAGCAGAGTGAAGTAGTTGCCTCTGTTTACGGTCTTGATAACTTATCTTTTGGCCCTGAGTACCTCATTCCAAAACCATTTGATCCGCGCCTTATTACAGTCATTGCTCCTGCGGTTGCTAAGGCAGCAATGGATGATGGTGTTGCTTCACGACCGATTAAAGATTTCGATGCGTATCGTAATCAGTTGCAGCAATTCGTGTACCACTCAGGTACGTTGATGAAGCCGCTCTTTAGTATTGCGAAGCGCGTACCAGCAAATCAAAAACGCATTGTGTTTGCCGAGGGTGAAGACGAGCGCGTATTGCGTGCAGTTCAGATCATTATTGATGAGCATCTTGCTACACCGATTCTGATTGGCCGCCCAGCCGTTATTGAGCATCGTATTGAGAAGTTTGGTCTGCGTATGAAAGCAGGCGATGACTTTGAAATTGTTAATCCAGAGAATGATTCGCGCTTCCGTGATTTCTGGCAAACCTACCTGGCTCTTACTGAGCGCAAGGGCGTTACACAGTCTTTTGCTAAGTTGGAAGTACGCCGCCGCAATAGTTTGATTGGTAGTCTATTAATTCAAAAAGGCATGGCAGACGGCATGATCTCGGGCACAGTGGGCAACATAGCCACTCACTTAAAGTATATCGATGAAGTGATTGGGCATGAGCCTGGTGCAAATGTTTATGGCGCAATGTCTGGTTTGATTTTGCCGGGTCGACAAGTGTTCTTGGTGGATACACATATCAATCTTGACCCCACTGCCGAACAGCTAGCGGATCTCACTCTCATGGCCGCAAGTGAAATGCGTAAGCTAGGGCTAGCTCCTAAAGTGGCATTACTTTCCCATTCCAATTTTGGTTCAAGCAATGCGCCATCTGCAGTCAAAATGCGCGAAGTGTTGGCATTGCTTCAGAAAGCGGATCCAACCTTAGAGGTTGATGGAGAAATGCATGGCGATAGCGCTTTGGATGCAAGCATTCGTGAAGGCGCGGTATCTTCGTCTTCGCTGAAAGGCGATGCTAATTTGCTGGTATTGCCAAATATCGATGCCGCAAACATTTCCTACAACTTGTTAAAAACAGCTGCCGGTAATGGCATTGCAATTGGCCCATTGTTATTGGGTGTTGCTAAGCCAATTCATATTCTCACTCCAGCCGCAACTGTGCGCCGTATTGTTAATGTGACGACTTTGGCGGTTGTAGAGGCTGCAAGCAATGCAAGAGGCATTACCTAAGTACTTATAATCTATGTAAGTTAGCAATAACTCACATAAATTATTTCTATATAAATCAGTGCTTTACATAAAAAGCACTGTATTTGGGCTTGATTTGATGGCGTGTTACGGGTAACCTAGCACCCATCATGAATAATCGCTCTGAAAACAGCAATACAGCCAGCTTCGATGAACATAGCCGCGCTGAAAGTTGGGACAGCAATGATCGACTTGAAACCGAGTCATCCGCTGCCAACATTTACGCTGAGGGCGGTTTATCTCGTTTACAAACCTATGCAGCAAATCAAGTTTCGGGGAAAAAAGTGACAGCTTCTTGGCGTGCCGCTTTGGCCGTTCGCGATGCCGGACCGCCGGCAATGTTGCGCAGTGTGCGCCCTAATATTGTTCAATCCATTCGTGCTTTCCGCACTCCTGACTTACAGGAAGCAGCTACCGAATTGGGTCAACACTTTATTTATGCCAATTGCGCAAATGCTATGACTAAAGGTGAAGTATTGGAGTCAATTGCGATTGCCTACAAATTTACTAAGCAGCAGGCAAAAAACTACGATCCTTTGTTAGATGCTTTGACTACTACAGTGGACAAATCTGGCCCACAGCCTGGATTCGTGGTGGTGCTTGAAGGTTTGCCATGCACTCAGAAGTTTGACAAAGAAGCTCGTGAAACGCTTTTAGATGTTTTCCGTGATGCTGTTGATTTCTGGGCTGAGCGCCGTACACCATATCGCGTCTTCTACTCTTTTGCTTAATCGCTAAAGTCTTAGAAGTTCATTTGAAGCACTACAAATCGCCTCTACTTGAGGCGATTTTGCATTTCAGGGTTCCATACGCTATGCACCGCTGTAATGGCCACTACACCCGCTGTTTCTGTTCTGAGCACACGTTCCCCCAGTGAAACTAGTTGATAGCCGGCAGCCTCTGCCTGAGCCTCTTCTTCGGGGGAGTGACCGCCTTCGGGTCCGATCATGAGGACAATATCTTGAGGGTCATTTTCTAGAAGTGCTGAATACATGCTTTTTGTTGCATCAGGACTAAGAATTAGCTTAAGGACAGGTTTTGGAGTTGCCTTTAAGTAAGCTTCGAATGTTTGGATGGGTTCTAGATTTGCAAAGACAGTACGGTCGCATTGCTCGCAAGCCGCTTGAATGATCCCCTCCCAGTGGGCGAGGCGTTTTTGAGCACGCTCTAAATCGCTCGAACGAGTGAGTTTGAGGATGGATCGCTCGCATTGCATCGGAGCAATATTTTGAGCACCAGTTTCTACCGCTTTTTCAACAATCCAGTCCATTTTGTCGCCGCCAGCCAGTCCCTGCGCCAAAGTAATGGCATATGGGGTCTCTCGATGGGTATCAGTACGGATATCCGTCAACTGAACCTGACCTGTTTTTCCGCTCAATGAGAGGAGTTCCCCCTTAGCTATTTGGCCTTTTCCATCAAATACTGGGAAAAATTCCCCAATTTGGATACGCCTTACGCGCAGATGGTGGGCAACCTCGGGTGTGAGGGTTGTTGGCTTTTGGGATTCCCATGGCCCGGGAAGATAAAATTGAGGCATTACTGAAATATAGCCAATTAATTTTCCAGAGACCACTTTTACGATGTCAAACCTTCAAATTCGCATGGCCAATGCCATTCGCGCCTTATCCATGGATGCAGTACAGCAGGCAAATTCAGGTCACCCTGGAATGCCAATGGGCATGGCAGATATCGCTGTTGGTCTTTGGAACGAGCATTTAAAACATAACCCAACAGATCCGCACTGGATTGATCGTGATCGTTTTGTTTTATCCAATGGTCACGGTTCAATGTTGTTGTACTCGCTTTTACATCTTTCTGGCTACGACTTGCCGATTGAAGAGTTAAAAAATTTCCGTCAGTTGCATAGCAAGACTCCAGGACATCCTGAGTATGGAATTACTCCGGGAGTGGAAACAACGACTGGTCCACTTGGTCAGGGAATCTCTAATGCGGTTGGAATGGCACTGGCAGAAAAATTACTTGCAGAAGAATTTAACCGCCCTGGTCTTAACATCATTGATCACTACACCTATGTATTTTTAGGCGATGGCTGTTTGATGGAAGGTATTAGCCATGAAGTCTGTTCATTAGCTGGCACACTCAAGCTTAATAAGTTAATTGCATTATGGGATGACAATGGCATTTCGATTGATGGCAAGGTTGTTTCTTGGTTTAACGAAGACACTCCTAAGCGTTTTGAAGCCTATGGCTGGAATGTCATTCGTTCTGTTGATGGCCATGATGCAGAAGCCGTATCTGCTGCGATCGCCAAAGCTAAAAAGAGCGATAAGCCAACCCTGATCTGCTGCAAAACTGCAATTGGCCAAGGCTCACCCAATATGGCTGGTAGCGATAAAGTGCATGGCTCACCATTGGGTGCTAACGAAATCGCCGCAACTCGTGTCGCATTAAATTGGCCTTATGCACCATTTGAAATTCCGAAAGATATTTATGCTGCTTGGGATTTTAAAAAGCGTGGTCAAGCAGCTGAGCACGATTGGAATAAAGAATTTCAGAAATATAAAAATAAATATCCAGAGCTCGCCTCTGAATTGCAACGTCGTATGGCTGGCGATCTATCCAAAGATTTTTCATCGACATTAAATGCGTATTTAAAAACTTGCCAGACTAAGGCAGAGACTATTGCAACTCGTAAAGCAAGTCAGAATGCAATTGAGGCTTTGGCACCTGCGTTACCAGAATTCATGGGAGGTTCTGCTGACTTAACCGGATCCAACTTAACTAATTGGTCTTCATGCAAAGCAGTGCGCGCCGATCAATGGGGTAACCATATCAACTACGGCGTTCGTGAATTTGGTATGAGTGCCATCATGAATGGCATTGCCTTACACGGCGGTTACATTCCATTTGGAGGCACGTTCTTAACATTCTCAGACTACAGTCGTAATGCTCTGCGTATGGCTGCATTGATGAAGTTGCGCAGTATTTTTGTCTTTACCCATGACTCAATCGGTTTGGGTGAAGATGGTCCAACCCATCAGTCTGTAGAACATGTTGCTAGCTTGCGCCTTATTCCGAACCTCATGGTTTGGCGTCCCTGCGACACCACAGAGAGCGCTGTAGCCTGGGGTTCAGCCATTGAGCGTAAAAATGGGCCGAGCGCCTTGATTTTTAGCCGTCAGAACTGTCCATTCGTATCTCGTACAGCGGCACAGATTAAAGATATTGCGCGCGGTGGTTATGTATTGCGTGATCCATCTGGCAAGATTGATGCAGTCATTATTGCTACCGGTTCTGAAATTGCTCTTGCATTACAAACTGCACAGCAGTTAGAAAAAGAAGGTTTGGGAGTTCGAGTAGTTTCGATACCTTCAACGACCGTCTTCGATCAACAAGACGCTGCGTATAAAGCAAAAGTATTACCCGCGAATATTCCGCGCATTGCGGTTGAAGCTGGTGTGAGTGATTTCTGGTGGAAGTATGGTTGTGCAGCCGTTCATGGAGTGGATACTTTCGGCGAGTCCGCACCGGCACCAGTCTTGTACGAATATTTTGGTTTAACTGCGGATCGGATTGCGAAGACAGTTAAAGAATGTATTGCAAAGAAATAAAGCAAAGTACGAAATAAATTCAATATTAGTAAGGGGAAATAAATGACAATTCGTGTCGCAATTAATGGTTATGGACGTATTGGCCGCATGGTATTACGTGCCCTGTATGAAGATCAGGTAAACGGTAAGCCACGTCGTGATATCGAGATCGTCGCAATTAATGCGATGGGTGATATTGCTATTAACGCGCACCTTACAAAATATGACTCTGCGCATGGTCGCTTCCCAGTAGATGTGTCTGTTGATGGTGATTACATGGTGGTTAATGGCGATCGCATCAAAATGTTCTGCACTCGTAATCCTGCGGAAACTCCATGGGGTGAATTAGGCGTTGATTTGGTTTTGGAATGTACTGGTAAGTTCACTTCAAAAGAAAAGGCCATGATTCATATTGAGCAGGGCGCGAAGAAAGTATTGATTTCTGCTCCTGGTGAAAAAGATGTGGACGCGACCATTGTGTATGGCGTAAACCAAAATGTATTAAAGCCAAGCGATGTGGTGGTTTCTAATGCAAGTTGCACAACAAACTGTTTGGCTCCATTGGTGAAGCCACTCTTAGAAAAGATTGGCATCGAGTCAGGTTTGATGACTACGATTCATGCATTTACTAATGACCAAGTATTAACGGATGTATATCACAAGGATATGCGTCGTGCGCGCTCCGCTGTTACCAGCATGATCCCAACCAAGACTGGTGCCGCTAAAGCGGTTGGTTTAGTTCTGCCGGCTTTAGCAGGTCGCTTTGATGGTTTCGCGATGCGCGTGCCGGTGATTAATGTTTCTGTTGTTGACTTAACTTTTGCAGCAAGTCGTGCGACAAGCGTCGATGAAGTGAACTCCATTCTCAAGGCTGCCAGCGAAGGTGAGCTCAAGGGGATTTTGGGCTTCAATACATTGCCACTGGTCTCTATCGACTTTAATCATGATCCGCGCCCAAGTATTTATGACGCTTCCCAAACCCGCGTATCTTCTGATGGCAAATTGGTGAAGGTATTGGCTTGGTATGACAACGAGTGGGGTTATTCAGTGCAAATGCTCAATGCCGCCGAAGCTTTGATGGCTGTAAAGTAAGGAAAATAGATAAGATCACCTAAAAGTATCTAAGTGTTGTTAAAAAACGCTTAAATCTTCTTTTATGACTTAATTTTGTGAAAAAGACCTCAAATTGAGGTCTTTTTTGCGTCTAAGCGATTAAAAAACGCTTATTTTGGCTGTTTTACTTAGTTTGTTTATTACGGCAATTCTTTTTTTGGCAATGGCCGTACATAGCTAGAGCGTGTTCCTGGAGCTTAAAACCGAGGTTTTTAGCTATATCTCGCTGCCTTTTTTCGATGGCTTCATCCATAAATTCCTCAACATGGCCGCAATCAATGCAAACCAAGTGGTCATGATGCTGGCCTTCGTTCAGCTCATAGATGGCCCTGCTATCACCCTTGCTGGACTCAAAATGACTGCGTAAAAGCAGTCCAGCCCGCTCAAACTGTGTCAGCACTCGGTAAACCGTTGCTAGGCCTATCTCTTTATCCTCTTTAGCCAGGGCCATAAAGACGTCTTCAGCGCTAAAGTGGGTGCCTCCATTTTGATGAAAAAAATCCAGAATTTTCATCCTAGGCCCAGTAGCTTTTAGGCCTATATCTCGTAAATCTTCGGGGGTGCGGTTTTGGGTCATATATGTGGCATTGGGAGCTAAAATCAATGTCTTAATGATACGGCCAGCCATGCAAAATTGCCTTGAACTTTTTACTCGATTTTTGAACCCGGTTTTGAAGGGTGCCTTTTCCCCTGTTCGGTTAGGAATCATGTCCCTCGCCCTGTTGGGTTTATTGGGGGCGGTTGGGTGTACTTCTGCAGTTGATGAAACTCAACGCGCATGGATGAATAAGATTTTTAGACCTTACGTGCCTGACGTTGTACAAGGAAATTTTATTTCTAGCGAGCAATATTCCAAATTGCAATTAGGCATGACTCGTGAGCAGGTGCGTCAAATTTTAGGCACGCCATTGCTAGCAAGTTACTTCCATGCCAATCGTTGGGATTACATTTTTGAATTCAAGCGCGCTGGACAGTCGATGGGTAAAGAGCGTCATGTCACAGTCTATTTTGATGGTGACAAGGTTGTTAAGTTTGAAGGTGATGCGTTGCCAACCGAAGTTGAGATGGTTGCAGAAATCGATAACTACTCCAAGACAAAGCGCTCATTCTGGGAAGTGATTACTGGATCTAATAAGCCACCCGTTACGCCACCATTACAGCAGCCAGAGTATTTGGTACCAAGCAAGACTGACAATTTATCAGCAGGTACGCCCATACCTGCAGCCGCACCTGCAGCGAATGCGAGCGGCTCATTCTGGGACTTTTTTAGTTTTTCAAATAAACAGCCAGATGCACAGTCTCCGGAGCTTGGACCCGGCACATTAAATGATGTGCCTAAAGCAGCTGATTCGAAATAATAGAAATCACTTTTGTATTGATGCCAAGATGACTGTTTTGGCGCACTTGAATAAGAAGCGAAGAAACACATGATGAAGATTGCAATTGCAGGGGCAACAGGACGTATGGGCAAGATGCTGATTGAGGCTGTCCTCAATACGGCTGACGCTCAATTAGTTGGAGCCCTCGAACATACCTCTTGTTCACAATTAGGTGAGGATGCCGGTGCATTTTTAGGAAAAAAAACGGGCGTATTGATTGCTGCTGATGTTACTCAAGTATTGGCCAATGCAGAGTTCTTAATTGACTTCACTAGACCTGAAGGCACGATGGCTCATTTAGCCGTTGCTGAAAAGACGGGTACCAAAATGATTATTGGCACTACAGGTCTGACGGTTGAGCAAATAGCTGGCCTGAAAAAAGCTTCTACAAAATTAGCGATTGTTTTTGCACCCAATATGAGTGTTGGCGTTAATGCTACTTTTAAGCTCCTTGAGATTGCTGCCAAGATGCTCAATCAAGGGTATGACATTGAAATTATTGAAGCTCACCATAAGCATAAGGTGGATGCCCCTTCGGGTACTGCGCTCAAGATGGGCGAAGTTATTGCGGATGCTTTAGGTGAAAAACTGGATGATGTTGCTGTTTATGCGCGTGAAGGCCACACCGGTGAGCGTAAAGAGGGTTCGATTGGATTTGCGACTATTCGTGGTGGCGATATCGTAGGTGATCACACTGTTTTATTTGCTGGTGATGGCGAGCGTATTGAAATCAGTCACAAGTCTTCAAGCCGTCAGTCTTATGCCCAAGGTTCATTGCGTGCTGCACGCTTCTTACAAAACCAAAGCAGTGGCTTATTCGATATGCAAGATGTTCTTGGCTTGCGTAAGTAAAAGTCAATCAATTAAAAAATAGAAGAAAAGAGTTGTCGAAGAATGAGTAAGGATTATGACTACCGCAGTATTGAAGCGGCAGCGCAAGCTGATTGGGAAGCTGCGCAAGTCTATCAAGTAGCAGAGAACGCAGTTGACGCACAAGGTAAGAAAAAGCCAAAGTACTACGCTTGTTCTATGTTGCCTTACCCATCTGGCAAGCTCCACATGGGTCACGTGCGCAACTACACCATTAATGATGTCATGGCGCGTCAACTTCGCATGCAGGGCTATAACGTTCTCATGCCTATGGGTTGGGATGCGTTTGGTATGCCCGCTGAAAATGCGGCGATTCAGAATAAAGTGCCTCCAGCGAAATGGACCTACGACAACATTGCTTATATGAAAAAGCAAATGGCTGCGATGGGTTTGGCGATTGACTGGTCGCGCGAAGTCGCAACCTGTAGTCCTGATTACTATCGTTGGAACCAGTGGCTGTTCCTGAAGATGCTGGAAAAAGGCATTGCCTATCGCAAGACTCAAGTAGTTAATTGGGATCCAATTGATCAAACCGTTTTGGCGAATGAGCAGGTGATTGATGGCCGTGGTTGGCGTTCTGGTGCATTGGTTGAAAAGCGCGAGATACCTGGTTATTACTTCAATATCACTGCTTATGCAGAACAGTTACTTTCTGGCTTAGATGGTTTGGGTTGGCCTGAACGCGTTAAGACGATGCAGCAAAACTGGATTGGTAAAAGTCGTGGCGTTCGTTTTGCTTTTAAGCACGAGATTGCCGATGACCATGGTAATTTCATTCAAGATGGTCTGCTCTACGTGTTTACTACTCGCGCAGATACCATCATGGGGGTTACTTTCTGTGCGGTAGCGGCTGAACATCCTTTGGCAACCCAAGCAGCAACTAATAATCCAGCGCTTGCTACATTCATTGAGAAATGCAAAACCGGCAGTGTGATTGAAGCCGACTTAGCTACTCAAGAAAAAGAAGGGATGTTTACTGGTTTGTATGTCACGCATCCGTTGACGCATGAACCGGTGCCTGTTTGGGTTGGTAACTACGTATTGATGTCTTATGGCGATGGTGCGGTAATGGGCGTGCCTGCACACGACGAGCGCGATTTTGCTTTTGCACTTAAGTATGACTTGCCAATTAAACAAGTGATTGCGCTTAAAGGCGAATCTCCCATGTTTAATACCACTCGCTGGGAAGATTGGTATGCCCAAAAAGAGGGTGTCGTTTGCTTTAATAGCGCTCAGTTTGACGGCCTATCGCATGATGAAGCAGTGAATGCTGTTGCGAAAGAATTAGAAAAGCTTGGTATTGGTGAAATTAAGACCACCTATCGTTTGCGCGATTGGGGAATTTCTCGTCAGCGCTATTGGGGCACACCGATTCCGATTATTCATTGTGGTGATGAGAGCAATCCTGGTTGTGGAGCTGTGCCTGTACCAGAGGCAGATCTGCCGGTAGTATTACCAGAAGATTGTGTGCCAGATGGCAGCGGTAATCCGCTAAATAAACGTGCCGATTTCTTAAACGTCAAATGTCCGAAGTGCGGCAAGCCTGCACGTCGTGAAACTGATACCATGGATACTTTTGTCGATTCCTCTTGGTATTTCATGCGCTACACCGGTCCAAATGCTAAGACTATGGTGGATGAGCGCAATGAATATTGGATGCCAATGGATCAATACATTGGCGGCATTGAGCATGCGATTTTGCATCTTCTCTATGCGCGTTTCTGGACCAAGGTGATGCGTGATCTCAATTTGATTGCCTTTGATGAGCCGTTCCAGAATTTGCTGACCCAAGGCATGGTTCTCAATGAGACTTACTACTCTGAAGACGCTTCAGGTAAAAAAACTTGGCTCAATCCTCTAGATGTGGAATTAGACCTCGATGAAAAAGGCCGCCCTCAAGGCGCTAAGCTTATTGGTGACGCTTCGAATACACCAGTGATCATTGGTGGCGTTGAGAAGATGTCTAAGAGTAAGAACAATGGCGTTGATCCTCAAGCTTTGATTGATCAATATGGCGCTGATACCGCGCGCCTATTTGTGATGTTTGCTGCCCCACCAGAGCAGCAGTTGGAGTGGTCTGGCGCTGGTGTAGATGGCGCCTCTCGTTTCTTGCGTCGGGTGTGGCTGTATTCCAGTGGTCACGCTAGTGCTTTGCGCGATGCCTCAGATGTCTTGCCTAGTGGCTTGAACGATGCTGAAAAAGAATTGCGTCGTGAAGTCCATGCGATTTTGAAGCAAGCCAATTTTGATTATCAGCGTCGCCAGTACAACACGGTTGTCTCTGCCGCGATGAAAATGCTCAATACACTTGAGCCGATCAAGCTCGACCAGAATGCCGCGATTAGTGCGCCGGTCTTGCGTGAATGCCTGAGTATCTTGTTACGCGTTCTCTATCCAGTAGTTCCACATATGACCCATATGTTGTGGAAAGACCTTGGCTACACCAAGACTTTTGGACCACTGCTTGATGCTCCATGGCCTTCTGTAGATGAGGCTGCATTGGTGCAGACTGAACTGACTTTGATGCTCCAAATTAACGGTAAGTTACGCGGTGATATTAAGGTACCCGCTGACGCAACCAAGGAGCAAGTTGAAACCTTGGCTTTACAAAGTGAGCCTGCACAAAAAGCATTAAATGGTGGCGCGCCGAAGAAGGTGATTGTGGTGCCCGGACGTTTGGTCAATATTGTTGCTTGAATAGAAAAAGAGATATGAGCGTAAATTCCCTACGTCGCACAATGCTAGGCTTCATTGCTACAGCTCCGGTAATGGGGTTGATCGCTTGCGGCTATCGCTTGCGCGGTATGGTGGACTTGCCTTTCAAGGTTATTGCAATTACGGGCAATCCATCCCCGCCACTGAGAGCGGATTTGCAGACAGCAATCTTGACAGGAACGGATGCAAAGGTTGCGATTAATCCTAAAGATGCAGATCTCATTTTGGATATTAATAACGATATCAATGGTCGTGAGATCTTGGCTTATAACTCCAATGGTCAAGTATCAGCCTATCGCCTGAATATTCGAGTTGGATTTAGGGCATATGATTTGGCTGGCGCTGAAATCGTCCCAGAATCTGAGATCTACATGACCAGGGATATAGACTTTAGTGTGTCAACAGTGTTGGCAACTGACGTTCAAATTCAGCAGTTCTTAACTCTGATGCGCAAAGATTTGGCGACTCAGATCCTACGCCGTGTATCTGCTGCTGCAAGAGCGCCGCAAGCAAAATCTTTCTAGAGATGAATTAGGGCATGGTTAAAGTTGATGCCTTACAAGTGCACCTCAAGTCTTTGAGTTCTGGTGGTGCAATGTTGCCGCTCTATGTATTTAGTGGTGATGAGCCTCTGTTGATGATGGAGGCGATGGATCAACTGCGATCTGCCGCCAAGAAACAAAACTTCACTGAGCGCGAAGTCTTATTGCAAGAGCGTGGCTTTGATTGGAGCGCTTTGTTAAATGCCGGTCAAACCATGTCATTGTTTGGCGACAAACGTTGGGTGGAGTTACGAATACCGACCGGTAAGCCTGGTCGCGATGGGGCTGACGCTTTAAAACAATTTGCCGCTCAAATTGCTTCACAAGCTATTGGGTCAGGCGGACCGGATACGGTTGTCTGTATTGTGTTGCCCCGTTTAGATGGTAAGACTAAGACTTCCGCGTGGTTTAGTGCTTTAGATGATGCTGGTATGGCGATTCAGATTGACTCTTTGGATCGTAGTCACTTGCCACAGTGGATTTCTGGGCGATTAAAGCGCCAAGATCAAGAGGTAGAGGTTGGCCCTGAAGGTCAACGCGCTCTTGAATTTATCGCTGATCAAGTAGAAGGTAACTTAATTGCTGCCCATCAAGAGATTTTGAAGTTAGGCTTGCTCTATCCCACTGGCAAGTTGAGCGAAGAGCAAATTCGTTCCTCCATTCTGAAGGTAGCGCGTTACAACGTTTTTGAATTAACTGAAGCCATGCTTGCTGGAGATTTGGCTAGGTTAAATCGCATGCTAGACGGCTTAAAAGGTGAGGGTGAGCCGCTGGTATTGATTCTATGGAGCGTAACTGAGGAGCTTCGGATACTATCTAAACTCAAGGCGGCAAGTGATGCTGGCGAGTCTGTACAGAATCTGATGCGCGCAAACCGGATTTGGGGAAATAAAGAACGTTTATATCCAGCAGCCTTGAGAAGAGTTCAGCCTGTGAAGTTGCGCAGAGCAATGCAGGTTGCTGCCGGATTGGATCGCCAAGTAAAAGGTTTGCATGCTGCAGAGTTGCCAGCAGACCCTTGGGATGGTTTGCGTTTGGTTGGAAATTTATTGCGTTGAGTAGTGCATAAAAAAATTAGTGAATTAGAGAGCAATAAGAGAGTAAGAAATGAGTTCAGCTATAAAAGAAATGATGCAAGATATTGGCATGCGAGCACGAGCTGCATCGCGTGCAATGGCGCGTGCATCTAGCGAGCAAAAAAATCAAGCCTTATTACATATTGCTACAGCTGTTCGTCAAAAAGCAGATGAGATTCAGAAGATTAATCAGGTAGATGTTGAGAGTGCAAAAGTAAATGGGCAAGATGCCGCTTTTGTTGATCGCCTTACTATGACACCTAAAACAATTGAAACCATGGCTTTGGGTTTGGAGCAAATCGTTTCTTTAGAAGATCCAATTGGAAAAATTTCGGCTTTGCAAAAGCAAGCATCCGGAATTGAGTTGGGTCAGATGCGTGTTCCTCTAGGTGTCATCGGCATCATTTATGAATCGCGTCCTAACGTCACGATTGATGCTGCTGCCTTGTGTCTTAAGTCAGGCAATGCGGTGATTCTGCGTGGCGGCTCTGAAGCAATTAATTCCAATACCTTATTAGCGCAGATCATTCAGGATGGCTTGGCTGCTGCTGGCCTACCTAAGGATGCAGTACAGGTCGTAACAACTACAGATCGAAGCGCTGTTGGTGAAATGATCACCATGACGCAATATATTGATGTGATCGTGCCTCGTGGTGGCAAGAGCTTGATCGCGCGTTTGATGGCTGAGGCACGTGTGCCAATGATTAAACACCTGGATGGCATTTGTCATACCTATATTGATGCTGATGCTGATGTCGCGATGGCAGTAAAAGTCTGTGATAACGCCAAGACGCAACGCTATGCTCCTTGTAATGCGATGGAGACATTGCTGGTTAATCAAGAGATCGCACAGAAAGTATTGCCAACCCTTTGCAAGATTTATCAGGACAAGGGTGTGGAGCTACGGGTTGATAGCCTAACTCGCAAAACACTAGAAGCAAATGGATTTCAGAATTTAGTAGATGCCAAAGAAGAAGATTGGCAGACTGAGTACTTAGCACCCATCTTGTCAATTAAGACTGTCGCAAACATTGATGAGGCGATGAATCATATTGAGCAATACGGTAGTAAGCATACCGATGCCATCATTACCAATAACAAGGCACAGGCTGATCGATTCTTGCGTGAAGTCGATAGCGCCAGTGTGATGGTCAATGCTAGCACTCGCTTTGCGGATGGCTTTGAATATGGGTTAGGTGCTGAAATCGGTATTTCGAATGACAAGCTGCATGCCCGTGGTCCTGTTGGGTTAGATGGTTTGACCTCGTTGAAGTATGTAGTAATGGGTCACGGCGAGATTCGCACTTAAAACAAATAGATCAATAAAGCAAAAAATATATGAGCAATGCCTACCTCTGGGTAAAAACCTTTCACATCGTATTTATTACCTCCTGGTTTGCTGGCTTGTTTTATCTGCCCAGAATTTTTGTGAACCTGGCTGAGGAGAAAAATACCGAAGCTTATGCTCGCCTTTTGGGTATGGCCGACCGCCTCTTTCGATTTATGACTATTTTGGCAGTGCCAGCCGTATTACTAGGTCTAACGCTATGGCTTTATTTCGGTATTGGTGCTGGTGATGTTTGGATGCATGCCAAATTATTCTTTGTGATCTTGGTGATTGGTTATCACCATGCCTGCCTAAGCTTGCTCAAGAAATTTCGTGCCGGCGTAAATAAGCGATCCGGTGTTTGGTTACGTTGGTTTAACGAAGTACCAGTCATCTTGCTAGTGATTATTGTGGCTTTGGTGTTGTTTAAGCCTTAAGACCAACCTACTATTATTTGTTTTTTTAATCCCCCTATTTAAAGACTGTTAGCCCCATGAGATTTTTTGTTGTTTGCCCAGGCGGCTTAGAAGTACTGCTTGCCCAGGAGCTGGCAGAGATTGCTGGACGCCCAGAATGTAAGGCTTTGGGAGCATGGGTAATTGATCCCACTCCGACTAGTCCTACTGGTGGCGTTGGTCTTGCTGCACCGATTTCTGCTGCCATGGCGCTGAACTTACATTCACGTATTGCGAGTCGAGTGTTATTGCAAATGGCGCAAGCCCCTTATAGACAAGAGGATGATTTATATAAATTGGCTAGTGGCTTAGCGTGGGAGGAATGGTTTACCTCTAAGCAAACTTTACGTGTCGATGTGACAGCGCACCGCTCCCCATTGAAGAGTTTAAATTTCGCAACACTCAAGATTAAAGATGCCATCGTTGATCGTTTGCGTGATGTAACTGGTGATCGTCCCAGTATCGATACCGCCTTTCCGGATGTTCGTGTGCAAGCGCATTTGACAGCAACTCAAGTCACTATTTATTTGGATACTTCCGGTGAAGCATTGTTTAAGCGTGGCTGGCGTGATGAAAAAGGGGATGCACCCCTAAAAGAAAATTTAGCAGCAGGCATTTTGTCGATAACCACTTGGAAACCGGGTCAGACCTTATTCGATCCGATGTGCGGTAGTGGCACCTTCTTAATTGAGGCTGCACAGATGGCGTTAGCTATTCCTCCTGGGGCAATTCGTGCTGGGATGTATGGTGACGATGCCAAGCCGAGCCGCTTGGCTTATCGTCCCTTAATCACCTCTGCTCATGGTTTTGGATTTCAGAGACTCAAGCCATTTAATGATGCTGCAGAACAAAAGCGCTGGGTAGACTTAAAAGAAGCCGCACTTGCTTTGATGCTAGAAAAGCGTAAGCAACACTCTAGCGTTGAGTCCTTAAAAATTTCTGGTGGCGATATTAATGAGAAATTGGTATCGATGTTTAAGGGCAATTGGCAAAGAGCCCAATTGCCAGATCAACCTATCGTTCGTCAGGTTGATGCTTTAGCAGCGAAAGCCCCGGGTAATTTGAGTGAAGGTGTCATGCTCTTAAATCCGCCTTATGGTGAGCGCCTAGTGATTAAGGGTGGTCGCGGTCAGGATCGCGCCTCTTCTCAAGAGGAAAACTACGATGATGAGCCTGATAATCGTTTTGAGTTGAACTTAGAGACTGGGCGTCAAAGCGCTAAGCGTTCTAGTCGTGAGTCATTGAAGAAGTTGCAAGCTCAAGAAGAGCAGGATCCGAAGTTTGTCGAGTTCTTGCGTCAGTTTGGACAACACCTCAAAGAGGACTTTGGTGGGTGGAATATCTTTGTGTTGACTGCAGATATGGCGCTTCCAGGCCAACTGCGCATTAAAGAATCTAAACGCACACCTTTATTCAATGGCCCATTAGAGTGTCGTTTATTTAAGTTTGAGATGCACGCTAAGCGACCAGCTTAAAGCAAGTAAAAACCTTAAAATAAAAGAACGAGCTTATTACAGCTAAATTCAAGTAGCTAAAAATATTCGGAGATTAAAGCAATGGAATTTAAAACGTATATGTGTTTGATATGTGGCTGGGTTTATGACGAAGCCGCTGGTTTGCCTGAGGAAGGTATTGCACCGGGAACCCTGTGGAAAGACGTTCCTATGAATTGGACTTGCCCAGAGTGCGGTGCTCGTAAAGAAGATTTTGAAATGATGGCGATTTAATTTATTAAATTCGAAAAAATAATGGCAAAAGTAGATCAAAACGAAGCGCTGTTTGAGCGCGCACAAAAGACTATCCCTGGGGGCGTCAATTCCCCGGTGAGGGCTTTTCGTCAAGTGGGTGGAGTTCCCCGTTTTGTTTCTAAAGCCAAAGGGCCTTATTTTTGGGATGCAAATGATCAGCGCTATATCGATTTAATTATGTCTTGGGGCCCCATGATTGTGGGTCATGCAAATCCAGAGGTAGTGGCTGCAGTTCAAAAAGCGGCTGAAACCAGTTTTAGTTTTGGCGCACCTACCGAAGGTGAAATTGAACTGGCTGAGCGTATTTGCGCTTTGATGCCCAGTATTGAGCAGGTACGTATGGTGTCAAGCGGCACTGAGGCAACGATGAGTGCCTTACGCTTAGCCCGTGGGTATACCGGTCGCGATTTGATTATCAAGTTTGAGGGCTGCTATCACGGACACGCTGACAGCTTATTGGTAAAGGCAGGCTCAGGACTGCTTACTTTTGCTGACTCTACACAAAATGCACCTTCTTCTGGTGGTGTTCCACAAGATCTGGTGAAACACACTTTGGTGTTGCCATATAACGATGTAGCAGCCATTGAAGAGGTCTTTAAAAAGCAGGGTGATCAAATTGCCGCTGTCATCATCGAGCCTATTGCTGGCAATATGAACTTGATTAAGCCTTCAAAAGAGTTTTTAGCGGCTATTCGTAGTCTGACTAGCAAGTATGGCGCTGTATTAATTTATGACGAAGTCATGACTGGTTTTAGGGTGGCCTTAGGTGGCGCTCAGTCTTTGCAAGGCATCACTCCTGACCTCACTTGTTTAGGCAAGGTTATGGGTGGCGGTATGCCTATGGCAGCGTTTGGCGGCAAGAAAGAAATCATGTCTAAGCTAGCCCCGCTGGGTAATGTGTACCAGGCAGGTACGCTCTCTGGTAATCCGGTAGCTGTTGCTGCAGGCCTAAAAACTTTAGAGATTATCTCTAGAGAAGGTTTTTATGAATGCTTAACTAGTCAGACCGAGAAGTTAATGGCTGGCTTGAAGCAAGCTGCAGATAAAGCAAATATTCCACTTGCTGTTGATAGCGAAGGCGGCATGTTTGGTTTTTACTTTACCAATCAAGTTCCTGCTTCATTTGAAGCGGTGACTAAATCCAATATTGATGCGTTTAAGAAATTCTTTCATCTCATGCTAGACGAAGGTGTGTATTTGGCGCCTTCAGCGTATGAAGCAGGCTTTACATCCATTGCACATGACAATGAAGTGGTCGATGCCATCGTTGCTGCTGCTGAGAGATCATTTAAAAAACTTTAAACCTTAAAAAGTTTTTAATCCTAAAGAGAAATTACATTCGAAGTGGGTGGTCATAGCCACTCACCTGAATAATCTCTAATTTCTTACTATCTTTATTGGAGCCTGATATTTCTAGGGCAGTGAGTTTTCCGCCCCATACACAGCCAGTGTCTAAGCCAATCACATTGTGTTGGCGTAATAAGCCCAAGGTAGACCAGTGGCCAAAATAGGTAAGGACGTCCTGTGTTTTTCTGCTTGGAACGGTGAACCAGGGAATATAGCCTTTGGGACCCTGCTCTAAACCTTCTTTACTCTCAAATTCCATTTGACCTGCGGGTGTGCAGAAACGCATTCTGGTGAGCGCATTGGTGATCACTCGAAGACGTTCGTAACCTTTAAGTGACTTACTCCACTTATTTGGAGTATTGCCATACATATTGGCCAGAAAGTCTTTGTACGATTTACTGCGTAGTGTTTTTTCAACTTCTTGAGCGCATTCGATTGTTTGCTGTAAGTCCCATTGTGGCAGTACGCCTGCGTGCACAGTTAAAACATTTCCATTGCTCAGTGCCATGGGTCTATTGCGAATCCAATGAATCAGCTCTTTTCTATCTGGAGCCGATAGGATCGGCTGAATCGTATCCAAGCCTTTAGGGTTGCGTAAGCCAGAATCAATGGCTAAAAGGTGCAGATCATGATTGCCTAATATGCATTCGGCACGACCTGACTCCTGTAAAGATTTGAGTTGGCGTAAAGCGCCAAGAGAGTCTGGACCGCGATTAACCAAATCCCCCAAAAAAATCATCTTTGATTTTTGAGGAATTTTTTTAACGAGGGCTTTGAGGGATGGTGCGCAGCCTTGCACATCTCCCACGGCATAGATCTTGCTCATGCCCTATCTTAAATCGGAACTGCAAATAGTGTTCTATTAAGTTCTATGGCGTAATGGATTAGGCAACCTTTTTGACCACGCTATAGCGCACCAAGGTATTTTTCCGCGCTTCATCGTGATCTACTACTGGTAATGGGTAATCTCGGCCAATAACAATGCCAGCAGTCTCTAATTCAATATGGCCAGCCTGCCACGGGGCATGGATAGATTTCTTGGAGAGTTTTTCCAGTTGAGGCAGGTAACGCTTGATGAACTTGCCCTCGGAATCAAACTTCTCTGATTGAGTAATGGGGTTAAAGATGCGGAAGTAGGGCTGTGCATCACATCCTGATGAGGAAGCCCACTGCCATCCACCATTGTTAGATGACAGCTCAAAGTCATTGAGATGTTCGGCAAAATAGGCTTCGCCCCAACGCCAATCAATACCCAAATCTTTTGTCAGAAAGCTCGCAACCACCATACGTAAGCGATTGTGCATATAGCCGCTTTGGTTGAGTTGATGCATTGCTGCATCCACTAGTGGATAACCAGTTTTACCCTCACACCAGGCGGCAAATAATTTTTTAGCCTTAGTTCCAGATTCCCAGGCAATGTTGTCATAGTCAGGTTTAAAAGATGCGCCTGATGCAAGGCGGGGATGATTGGCGAGAATCATGAAATAGAAGTCACGCCAGATCAACTCACTTAACCAAATGGTTGCACCCATACTACCTGCAAGCATAAGTCGATGGGCTTCGCGCACCAAACCTCTGATCGATAACATCCCAAAGCGTAAGTGGGTTGAGAGATAACTTACGCCTTTAATTGCGGGAAAGTCTCTGCCAACTTGGTATTGATCAATGCGGGGTAAGAAGTCCTCTAGGAAGGCCTGACCACCCTCTGAGCCAGGTGGTAGATAGGTTTCAATACCAGTGGCACAAAACCCCATGGATTCTAAAGAAGGAAACGGCTCATTTAACTTTTTGGGGACAGCTGCTAATTGACCTGGCTTTGGATTGCACTCATAAGCGGCTAGATCTTTTTCTTGCAGAGTCTTTAGCCAATTATTTTTATAGGGCGTAAAGATTGAGAAGACAGTATTAGAGTTGGTAAGAATTTCTTTTTTCTCAAAAATAACCTGATCTTTGAAAGTCTCGAATCCAATATCTTGTTTCTCTAATTTGGCTTTAACTATTTCATCGCGTTCAATTGCCGAAGGTTCATAGTCATGATTTACAAATACAGCATCAACGCCAAGTTCTTTGGCAATCTCAGGAATGCACTCAGTCGGCTTGCCAAAGCGAACGATGAGTCCTCCACCTTGTTTACGTAATTCATCATCAATTTGCTTTAGACCTTGCCATATAAAATCCACTCGGCGGTCATGCTTTAGACCTTTGGGATCTAATTCACCCTTGAGCAGGGGTTTGAGAATATCCGTATCAAAGATAAAAGCGAGCCAAACCTTCTCACTTTCCTTAAGGGCGTGGTGAAGGGCAGCATTGTCATAAAGACGGAGATCACGGCGGAGCCAAACTAGAGCTTTTTGCATAGCCCCTATATTAGGGCTTATTTAGCTTCATTGCAGGCGCCTGGGCTTGTCAGTCAGGTTAAGATCGGAGAGAATTATGGATGCCTTATTTTTTGTCATTTCAAAATTACTGCATTTTTTGATAGAGCCACTGAATTGGGTAATTATTTTTGTCATTCTGAGCTTGTTATTTTTAAGCTTGCGAAAGCCGTTGTTATGTAAACGTTTTTTGATCTTTGCTCTGATTGATCTCGTGATTGTGGGTTGGCTTCCTGCGTCGGAGGGGCTCTTGCAGGTTTTAGAGGAAAGAGTGCCAAGCGCTGAATTAGCATCCATATCTGAAAAAGATGTAGCCGGTATTATTATTTTGGGTGGTGCTATCCGTAGCGGAAAGATCGGTCCAGAGCGTGGCGAGGTTTCCTTGGGCGCATCCGCCGAGAGAGTCACTAAAGCATTTGAACTAATGCGTAAGTATCCTGATTTACCTTTTCTCTTTAGCGGTTACTCTGATCGACTTGCGCTTGAGGGGATATCTGAAGCGGATGCATTTAAGCAATTGGTGAAGGAGCAAGGGTTCGAGGGTCGACCTGGGTTTTATGAAAACCAATCTCGCAATACTTATGAGAATGTGATTTACATGAAGCCAATCATGATTCAGGCTTCTCAGGGATCTGCAGCCAAGCCCTGGCTCCTCATTACCTCTGCAAGACACATGTATCGTTCGACGCTCATTTTTCGGAAACAGGGCCTTGAAGTAATACCGGTCCCTGTTGATTATCTTACGGGCCTTGGCCTAAGTTGGGACTCTTTTGATCTTGAAGTAGGGGCTCAGCATTGGAATAAATTGATTCATGAAATAGTTGGCCTTTTTGCTTATTGGATTACCGGAAAAATCTAGATATTCTGTAAAATAGATCTCATGACTTCTGCTAAAAAAGCACCCCCTGCTTCAGAACTAGCTTCTGTGTCAGAGTCATCAATTTCCTTTTCCGCAGACCATCTTGCCAATCAGTTTTTAATTGCCATGCCAGGCATGGTTGACCCCAACTTTGCCGGTTCCGTGATCTATCTCTTTGAGCATACCGAGAGAGGTGCAATGGGCTTGGTAGTGAATCGACCTACCGAGGTTGATTTAAAAACCCTCTTTGACAAGATTGAATTGAAATTGGAGATTGCTCCCCTGTTAAAGCAGCCAGTGTATTTTGGCGGACCAGTTCAGATTGAGCGTGGCTTTGTTTTGCATGAGTCTGACTCACTGAGTCCTTATAGCTCCTCTCTTGTCATACCAGGCGGTCTGACAATGACCACTTCAAAGGATGTTCTCGAGGCGGTAGCTGCAGGCAAAGGACCACAACATTTTTTGATGACTTTGGGTTATGCGGGTTGGAGTGCAGGTCAGCTTGAAGAAGAAATCACTCTCAATGGCTGGATGAATGTTCCGCTGGCACGTGAGCAAATGATTGAGATTATCTTCAATACCCCATCGAGTCAGCGTTACGAGAAGGCAGTGGGTCACCTAGGATTTAATTTATCGGATTTATCTGGTGAGGCTGGGCATGCCTAAGGCATTGACCATACTGTCTTTTGACTATGGAACTCACAGAGTAGGGGTAGCGGTTGGAAACTCGATATCTAAGTCAGGCCAGGCTTTAAAGACGATTGCTGCGCCAAGTAGCGATGCCTTGTTTAAAGATATAGAGATCCTTATAGCGGAGTGGCAGCCAGACCAATTGGTGGTTGGAAAACCAACCCATCCAGATGGAACGCCCCATGAGATGACGTCTAAAGCAACGCGCTTTGGCAATCAGCTACATGGACGCTTTCATTTGCCGGTTGCTTGGGTCGATGAGCGCTATACCTCAGCCGTTTTAGAGGGGGATCCAAAGATGTACGACAATCTAGATGCCCATTCTGCCGTTTTGATTTTGGAGCAGTTTTTTGCAGAGCAAAGCGCGAAGTCTTTAAATTAAAAGTAAATACAAAAATAGAATTGATATAAGCACCGGACCAAAGAATGAACGCTGAACAGTTATACGGAAAATTATTAGAGAATCTGCGCAACAGAAAACAAGAGGGTACATTTGAGCTTGCAGGTCTCGCTATGGGGGGTGCTTGGATTACAGAGCGTTTGGCTAACGATTTAGGGCTTTCACACTTTGGCGTAATTAATGTGGCCTTTCATCGGGATGATTATGCGGAGAAGGGTATGACAGCTCTACGGACTGCCAGCACGATGACTACCCATTTGCCGTTTGATGTAAACGGCGCTAATGTGATATTGATTGATGATGTTTTGCTAACAGGTAGAACTGTCCGCGCGGCTTTAAATGAGTTATTTGATTTTGGTCGGCCAGCACAGGTTGAGTTGATGGTTTTGGCTGATCGAGGAAATCGTGAGCTGCCAGTTGCTGCTAATTTTGTAGGCGAGCAGATAGAAGTTCAAGAGAATCAAATTCTGGTCTTAGAGAAAGATACCGCTGGCAAGTTCAGCTTTCAGTTAGAGGAGCGTGAATAATGAGTCAGCTAGTCAATCAATTTAATTCCGCTGGCGAGTTAACGCATCTTCTGACACTCGAAGGTTTGCCTAAAGAGCAAATTCTTCATATTTTGGATACCGCACAGCAGTTTGTGAGCGTGACTGATCCTGCGCGTGAAGTGAAAAAAGTCCCACTACTCAGGGGTAAAAGTGTTTTCAATCTCTTTTTTGAAAACTCCACCCGCACTAGAACTACTTTTGAGATTGCTGCAAAACGTTTATCTGCGGATGTGATTAATTTAGATATTTCCACATCCTCGACTGCGAAGGGCGAGAGTCTTCTCGATACGATTGATAACTTAGTAGCAATGCAGGCAGATATTTTTGTTGTACGACATGATGTTTCTAAAGCCCCTATTGAAATTGCAAACCACGTACCAGCCCATGTGCACGTTGTGAATGCTGGTGATGGTAGCCATCAGCATCCAACTCAAGGTTTGTTGGATATGTATACGATGCGTCACTTCAAACAAAGCTTTAAGGGTCTGAAAGTGGCGATTGTGGGTGACATTGTTCACAGCCGTGTAGCAAAGTCCAATATTCATGCGCTAACTACTTTGGGTTGTGAAGATATTCGCGCGATTGGACCGGAAAGTTTGCTCCCAAGTGCTTTAGATATGCTGGGTGTTAAGGTATTTCATAGTATGGAAGAAGGTCTAAAAGATGTTGATGTGGTGATGACATTGCGCATCCAAAAGGAGCGCATGGAAGCTGGGCAAGTGCCTGAAGGCGATGCATTCTTTAAGCAATATGGTTTAACGCCTACGCGTTTAGCCTTGGCTAAGTCAGACGCAATAGTCATGCACCCTGGTCCCATGAATCGTGGCGTCGAAATTGATTCGATTGTTGCTGATGGTCCTCAGTCAGTCATTCTGAATCAAGTCACCTTCGGTATTGCCGTGCGCATGGCTGTGATGTCGATTGTTGCGGGCAATTAAGCGCACCAGTATGCAGTCTAAAAAACGCTGGTTGATTTTGTCGCATGGCTTCAATATGGATGGCCGTGCCTCAAGCCAAACGATTACCGATAAGATTCCTTATTTTCTAGAAGCAGGCATTGAGCCGATTGTCTTTAGTGCTATCACTGGAATTAAAGATCAACGCTTTCCTCATCGCCAATTTTTAGCTTGGGGTCCAGCAGCGTTCCGGTTTGATTTTCGCCATTGGATTGCAAACCAATATGGCAGAGGACTCTTTTATAAGGTTTCAACCGGCATCGTTTCTTTACTGCTTGCTCCCTTGATTGCCTTAGAAAAGTTTGTTCTTGGCTATTCCAGTCAATGGTCTTGGTCGATTCCTGCCTATCTTCATGGATTACATTTAATTCGCTCTGGCAAAGTTGATCTGATTTATTCAACAGGTGGAGCATGGTCTGCTCATTTGGCGGGTTTATGGCTCAAGAAAAAAACGGGTGCGCCATGGATAGTAGAGATTCATGATCCCTTGGTTATTCGTCAGAGCCCTGTAGATCTAGGTTTTGAAAAACCTAGCAATCGCGATGCTCGCTTTAGGCAGTATTTAGAAAAGCAAATCTGCAAATATGCCGATTTAGCCTGGTGGTTTACTGATGGTGCCGTACATTATGCGAAAGTACGCAACCCTAATTTAAATACCTTAAATAACGCTCATGGTTTTATGGTTCTTCCAGGGGCTGAACCGCCTGGTGGGTCAACTAGTGAGAAAACACATCAGTATTCTGAGTATTTGAATCTGTGTCACTTTGGTTCTTTAGCAAATGATCGTTCTCTATCGACCATCCTGAATGCCTTAGTCCCGCTTTTTAAGAAATTTCCTCAAGCAAGAAAGCATATTCGGGTGCACGCCTATGGAGCGCCTCTAGATTCATTAACTTTGGATGCTCTCAAGCATCTAGCATTTGACGATGTTTTACTAGCACACGGACGTTTAGAAAAAGATCCCAGCACCGGTAAGTCAGGACGTGAGCGTGTGGTTGAGAAAATGCAAACTGCGGATGTTTTAATTCTTTTGCATGGCAATGATGAGTGGTGTGCAGAATATATTCCGTCAAAGTTTTATGAGTACCTTTGGACTGGCAGGCCCATTTGGGGAATTACCCATCGCAACCCCCAATTGGATCAAATGCTATTGGAGCGATCTGCTTACTTGAGTCCTAAAAATGATTCTGAGGCCGTTGAACTGGCTTTAGAGAGAATTTGGTTGGACTGGAAAAGTAAGCAGTTAGTAGTGCCCAAAGGTTTCCCAATTGGCGTCGATCAGGCTGCGTATAGAATACTTTCTGAAGTGCAAGCTAAAACCGAAAGAAGCGCTTGAAAGATATCGTCCTCTATTGCAAATCTTATCGCAGAGATTTTTTGCGTCTTAAGCGCTTGCTAGATTCAATCAATCGATACAACGTTGACCAAATCTCCTTTTATATTTCTACTCCCAAAGACCAACATCAGGAGTTGCAATCGGTTTTGGGTGTGGGTACTGGATACCAGTGGGTTTCTGATGAGTCGATTATTGCCTCCAATCCTCGAGTTCCTGCTGGCATCGAAAAAACGAGATCTGGTGGTTTAAGTCAGCAAGCCATCAAATCGGAGTTTTGGCGCCTTGGTTTAGCTGAGAATTATGTTTGCCTCGATTCGGATTGTGTCTTTATTAAAGACTTCCATCGGTCTGATTTTTTAAGTGCTGATGGCACTCCCTACACAGTCATCTATCAAAATAAAGAATTTTTCCAGCTATCGATTAATCGAGGGCATGAAAAGGTTCAGACTAATCTTCGTAAAGAGGGTGATCGTGTAAAGGCTTTATTTTCTAGGGTGGGCCCTAACTACTATTGCCCATGCCCACCATTTATCTGGTCAGCTAAGGTTTGGCAGTCTCTCGATAGTCAATATCTTGAACCCAGAGGTTTGCATTTCTGGGATATTTCTACTGACGAACACCCAGAGACACTTTTATATCTCGAGGCTTTATTGAGCTTCCGTGCAATTCCTTTGTATCCAATCGAGCAATTATTTAGGATTTACTACTACGATTGGCAATACTATCTGCTGCGCAGAACGGGCGAGTCGGAGAGTAAATTAAAAACAAATTATTTGGGTGTGATTTATCAATCAAACTGGGATTCTGGAATGGACCTTGGTGGGTCTACTAAGTCACTTGCCTCTCTAATCCTTCGCCGCATTAAGCGTTTCGGCCGCTATTTACAAAGTTATTTTTAATTCATGTCAGCACCTTTAAATATCAAGATTTTTGTTATTTCACTACAAAGATCCCTTGATCGCAGAAAACAGGTTGAGAAAGAAATGCAAAAAATTTCTTTACCTTGGGAATTTCTGGATGCGATTGATGGATCTGCTTTGACATCAAATCCAGTTGAATACAAGCCAACTAAGGTGAAAAGACTGCAGGGGTATGAATTAACCCCAAATGAGATTGGTTGCTATCTCTCGCATAAAGAAGCGTGGAAGCGTTGTGTAAGTGAGAATGCACCTACCCTGGTTTTAGAAGATGATTTTGCTCTGGCGCCCAATTTTGAGAATGTGCTCAGCACTATTCTTGAGGCAGATGATTCCTGGAATTTCCTCAGGCTGCAGGGTTTATATGAGGTTCCCTACAAGACCTTGTTTGAAAAATCAGGCGTAGCATTCGTTAGAAATGAAGGCGACGCGGTCGGCGCTACCGCATACCTATTAAAACCAGAGATAGCAAAGCAGTTAATTCAGAATTCTGCAGATATCTATGAGCCTGTAGATCATTTTCTCGAGCACCATCAAAAACATGGCTTGGAGTTTTTGGCAATTCGCCCATATCCAGTGGATATCACCCGTGCTAAATCAACTATTGCTGATCGCTCTGAGCGTTCTCCTGTTCAAGGTTTACAAAAGCGATGGAGATCGGTTGCCCGAGTGCTTGATAGGGCACTGAGTAAAGACCCTTGGTTCCCAAAGTAAAAATTAACAGCCATTAAAATTAACAGCTATTGTCGTATTCTCCTTAACTAAGGGCTGTCTGAATAATATTCTTTAGGTAGCTTTTCAGGGGATCAAGTGAAGGCTTTTGTAATAGCAAAGGCTGCTCTGCATACTGTGCAAGCCTACTTTGCGAATGGAGTATCTGGCCTAGTTCAGCAAAGTGATCTGCAGACATCGGCGCTAAATTAATAAACGCTTGCGGATTAAAGTCGACCTTTACATTTTCATCCGCCCAGGTAATGGGTAGGCATCCCGCCATAAACGCTTCTGGAATTTTCTCGCTGTAGTAACCAGGGTGCATGCCATTTTCGGGGCATAAATTAAAGGCAAACGCCTGGAGCTCATCAAATTTAATTAAGCCGCTCTCTGAATGATTTTTGATGAGTGGATTAAATGACTTACCAAACTCCACCACCTCAATTTGACTCTTCACAGCATTTAATAGTGTGCCTCTGGGTTCTCTGAGATGGGATGCAAATATCGCTGCCTTTTGGGGGCGCATCAGAAAATCTTTGCCAAGCGGTTGCAAGAGGCGATTGATATCTAATAATTTACCGTATCTTGGGTTGGTGTTACCAGTTACTCCTTGTGCAGACCAGTCGGCCACTTCCATCCAGTAAGGCATGCGGAAGTGATGTGGGGCAGGGACTCCCAGATCGAAAGTTAGAGCGTAGTCATTGGACACAAAGTCATGCCGAAGATTTTCGCCAGTCTGGAACAGAATTAAAGGTTGCTTATGGGATGTAGAGGCAAGAGAGGCAAGTGATTGAATCCCATCATTTAAGCTAGTAACTAAGGGTCTCAGAGGTTTAGGGCACCAGGCTAACTTCTTCTTGCCTAAATTGTGAAACGATCCGATGATCATCAAATCACATTTTTTTGGCTCAACCCATTCAATCTGGTAGCCAAGGTGATGACATATAGCAGGAACAAGGCTGGATTTATAGTCGCTAGGCACCCCCAGGGTAGATATGCGGATTACATTCATAAATACTTTGCTTTCTAGATGCCTATATGAAGTTTTCAATTGTAATAACTACCTTGATATACGTCTCGAAAACGCTCAAATCTTGAATTGATGAGTTGGTATCATTGAGGGCAGTTGAGCATTTAAAGGTTCTATAACTTCATTCTGGGTTTTGGGGGTTGCATGATTTTAGTGACAGGTGGCGCGGGATTTATTGGTGGTAATTTTGTTTTGGATTGGCTAGCCGACCCAAAGGCAGAAGGAATTGTTAATTTGGATAAGTTAACTTATGCCGGTAACCTGGCAACACTAGATTCTCTAAAGAATGATGAGCGCCATGTATTTGTGCATGGTGATATTGGCGACAAAGAACTAATCGCTAAATTATTGAAAGAGCACAAACCTCGCGCAATCGTGAATTTTGCTGCAGAGAGTCATGTGGATCGATCTATTCATGGGCCCGCAGATTTTGTGGAAACCAATATTGTTGGTACGTTTAATTTGCTAGAGTGCGCTCGTGAGTATTGGAACGGTCTTGAAGGAAAGGCTAAAGAAGAATTCCGTTTTCATCATGTATCAACTGATGAAGTCTATGGCTCCTTATCTTTAACCGATCCAGCATTTACGGAAACAAATTCATATGAGCCCAATAGCCCTTACTCGGCATCGAAGGCAGCCTCAGATCATTTAGTACGCGCTTGGTTTCATACCTATGGCTTTCCAGTAGTAACCACCAATTGTTCTAATAACTATGGGCCTTATCACTTTCCAGAAAAATTAATTCCTTTGGTGATATTGAACGCGCTCAATAGCAAGCCATTGCCTATTTATGGCGATGGCCAACAGATTCGCGATTGGCTCTATGTTGGTGACCATTGCTCCGCTATTCGTGAAGTGTTGGCTAAGGGTAAATTGGGTGAGACTTACAACATCGGTGGTTGGAATGAAAAGGCCAATATCGATGTGGTGAAAACCATTTGTACTATCTTGGATGAGCTCAAACCTCGTGCCGATGGCAAGCCTTATGTTGATCAAATTACCTACGTAAAAGATCGTCCAGGCCATGATCGCCGTTATGCGATTGATGCCAGCAAGGTAGAGCGCGAGTTAGGCTGGAAGCCAGCTGAGACCTTTGATACGGGCATTCGAAAGACGGTTCAGTGGTATCTAGATAACCCTATTTGGATTGATGGTGTGGTGAGTGGGTCTTATCGCGACTGGTTACAAAAACAATACAACTAACCATAAATACTTAGATTAAATAACTGCGTGAATATTTTAGTTTTCGGAAAAGATGGTCAGCTGGGTAAAGCATTCAAAGATTTATTTGATCAACTTCCAGTGTCTGTAAATCTACGCGTAACTTATCTCGGTAGGGCAGAGTGCGATCTCGGCAAACAAGAGGAAGTTCTTGCCCAACTTAGCGCAGTCAAGGCAGATCTGATCATTAATGCCTCTGCTTACACGGCAGTCGATAAGGCTGAAACTGAAATAGATTTGGCTTATGAGGTAAATGCCAAGGCACCACAGCTTATGGCGCAGTATGCTGTGGGTAATGACGCTACCCTTCTACACTACTCAACTGACTATGTATTTGATGGTAGTAAAGATGGCTTTTACGTTGAGAGTGATCCTCGTAATCCGCTCAGTATTTATGGCAAGAGTAAGGCTGCTGGTGAACAGGCAATTGAGGAAATATTTGCAAATTCTTCAAAAGGTCAATTTGCTATTTTTAGAACCAGTTGGGTTTATGGAGATGGTGGCAATTTCATACGCACGATCTTGCGCTTAGCAAAAGAGCGTGAAGAGTTAAAAGTGATTCATGATCAGCATGGGGTTCCCACCAGTGCAGATTGGCTTGCAAAGGTAAGCCTAGATTTGGCGCTAGATTCAGAATGGAAGATAAAACAGTTCCCATCGGGTATTTATCACGCCGTACCATCAGGTGAGACTACTTGGCATGGTTTGGCCTCTTTTGTGATTCAGGCCGCTCTTGATGCTGGCATAGAACTAAAGGCTAAGCCAGCCGCTATTAAACCCATTCTGGCTGTTGAATATCCCCTCCCAGCGCCAAGGCCAATGAATTCCCGTATGGATAGCCACAAACTGCGATCCGCCCTGCAAAATCAGGCTTCTAAAGCCTCAAACTCTTATAATGATCCTCAAAATATGCCGAATTTCCCAGCCTGGGATGGCATAGTTCAAGAATACGTATCTAAGCTAGCCTTAAAGGGTTTGATTTAATACCTCAGGTTTGCCAGTGATGCTGACATAGGGGTTATTCATGGCTGTAAATCGCAAAGGCATCATCTTGGCTGGCGGGTCTGGCACTCGTCTTTATCCAGTGACTCAGGCAGTGTCTAAGCAGTTAATGCCAGTCTATGACAAGCCTATGGTGTATTACCCATTAAGCACCTTAATGCTGGCTGGTATTCGTGACATTCTGTTAATTTCTACTCCACAAGATACTCCGCGATTTTCAGAGCTCTTGGGCGATGGTTCCCAGTGGGGTCTCAATATTGAGTATTGCGTGCAGCCTTCGCCAGATGGTTTAGCGCAAGCATTTACGCTAGGGAAAAACTTCGTTGGAAATAATCCCAGCGCATTAGTTCTTGGTGACAATATTTTTTATGGCCATGAATTAGTGGATCAACTTAATAGTGCAAACGATCGCACTTCGGGTGCATCTGTATTTGCGTATCACGTGAATGATCCAGAACGTTATGGCGTAGTGGAGTTTGATAAAGACTACAAGGCATTGTCGATTGAAGAAAAGCCCTTAAAACCCCGTAGTAACTATGCAGTAACGGGCTTATATTTTTATGACAATCAGGTTTGCGATATTGCCGCCTCCATTAGGCCTAGTGCTCGTGGCGAGCTCGAGATTACCGATGTCAATCGCGTCTATCTTGAAAAGAATGAGCTTAATGTAGAGATCATGGGCCGTGGATTTGCATGGCTTGACACGGGCACTCATGATTCATTGCTAGATGCCGCTGGTTTCATTGCCACCTTGCAAAAGCGCCAAGGCTTGATGGTGGCTTGCCCTGAAGAGATTGCTTATCGTCAGGGTTGGATAAGTGCCGAAGAAGTACAGAAGGTTGCTGCGCAGTTAAGTAAAAATAGTTATGGCCAGTACTTGGGCAAGATTTTGAATGAGCTCAATAGCTCCGCTCAACCGATTTCACTTTCTGCCAAGAAGGTTTCTAAATGAGTTCCACCTCTAAATTGCAGTTAACACCTACTGCAATTCATGATGTTTTTATTGTGGAGCCAAAAGTATTTGGCGATGAGCGCGGATGGTTTACTGAGTCATTCAATGCAGAGGACTTCGCTAAAGCTACTGGGCTGGATGTTCAGTTTGTGCAAGACAACCATTCCTTTTCTCGTCAGTGGACCTTGCGTGGCTTGCATTATCAAATAGAGAAGACTCAGGGCAAATTAGTGCGGGTTGTTGCTGGTAGTGTATTTGATGTGGCTATGGATATTCGCAAAGATTCACCAACTTATGGCAAGTGGGTGGGTGTTGAGTTGAGCGCAGAAAACCATAAGCAATTGTGGATTCCGCCGCAATTAGCGCATGGTTTTTTGGTGCTCTCGCCAACGGCTGAATTTCTTTACAAAACGACGGATTATTACCATCCACAGAGCGAAGCCTGCCTTGCTTGGAATGATGCAACCGTAGGAATTGAGTGGCCATTGCCTGCCGGTATTCAGCCTAATATGAATGCCAAGGATGCGGCAGGTCTTTCATGGGATGCAGCACCCAAGTTCTAGTCACCTTGGACAATTTCAAAAAGATAAGATAATCCTCACATGAGTGATTTATCTTCAACCTATTCAAAGGATCTCCCGTCAAATCCCAGGATTTTGCTGGTAAAACTCTCCTCATTAGGGGACGTGCTGCATAACCTTCCAATTGTTTGGGATTTGCGTTCACGTTTACCTGATGCGCAAATTGATTGGGTGGTTGAAGAGGGTTATGTTCATTTGCTTGAACCTCTTTTAAGTAAGAATGGCTTTAAAGGAATTGATCGCATCATTCCATTTGGTTTGCGTCGCTGGAAAAAGAATTTATTTAAGCTCTCTACCTGGCAGCAGTTTTTTGCATTTAAGAAAGAGCTCCAGGAAACTGCTTATGATGTAATCATTGAGACTCAAGGCCTGCTTAAGTCAGCAATTGTTTGCTCTCTAGCAAATAAAGCCCCTAATGCATTAATTGCAGGCCTCGCCAACGCCACAGAATTTTCTGGGTATGAGTCTATTGCTCGATCTTTTTATAACCAGTCTGTGCAAGTGCCAACGCAATGTCATGCAGTAGATCGTTCACGATGGGTTATGTCATCGGCTCTAGATTGGCTACTGGTTGATCGCACCATTGCACCTCAGTTTTATCCAAAGACTTATGTTGATTCTCTGGGCGTCAATTCAGGTGCGATCTTAAAAGAATTAAAGTCACCTTATGTTTTGTGCTTTCATTCGACTGCCAGAGAAGCTAAACGTTGGCCCAATGAAAGCTGGATAGCTTTGGGTAAGGAGCTAGCTACCCGTGGCTATCAAGTTGTTCTACCTTGGGGGAATTTGGCCGAGAAAGTGGTGAGTAATGAGATTGCAGCACATATTCCAAATGCTTTGGTGCCTCGGGCATTTTCAATTGAAGAGGCTTTTTCGGTGATCGCAGGCGCTGCACTGACTGTGGGTGTTGATACGGGCCTCACACATCTTGCAGCTGTTTTAGGTAAGCCTACAGTAGAAATTTATTGTGATTCGCCAAGATGGAAGACCGAAGGATACTGGTCTACCAATATTCGCAATGTGGGTGATATACAGGCACCACCACAGGTGGCAGAAGTCATCGAGGCTTCTTTAAGTTTATTGACCTAGAGCCTAGCGCAATAAAGAGTTAATCGCTATTAAATCTTCATCTGTTAATGTAGCGGCACTGGCTTTTAATCGAATGGCACTCAGGATGGTGTTATAGCGTGCTTGCTGCAACAATGAGCGAGTATTGATAACAGAATCCAATGCAATCAATACATCAATATTAATTAAGGTGCCCACTTGGAATCCCAGCTTGCTGGACTCTAATGCAGAGGTGGTAGAGCGCTCTGCTGCTTCATAAGCCTTAACGCTAGCTAAGCCACCATAAAAGCCTGTAAAGGCAGTCCGAGTATTTTGAGCGGCAGCACGACGATAGTTGTCATAGTTGGCTTTGGCTGCATCTACTAAGGCAGCATTTTGACGAATGACAGAACTGTTATATCCACCTGAAACCAGTGGAATCGTCATTTGTAGGCTCAAGGTATTGTTGTACACATTGGTGCTCGATGGCGTGTAGTTGTTAGGCGTGCCATTCGAAGTGTTGTATCCCGATGTGCCAACTAAGTTGATAGTAGGATAATTTAAAGCTTGGGCGCCGCGATAAGTACTTTCTGCAAGACTCACGGATAGCTGTCCTGCTAAGACATTAAAGTTTGCAGATTCCGCCTGGTTGATCCAATCATCGAGAGTCTGTCCAGGAGGAAGCAGTGGGTTTACGCTCTCAGCAATGGGGTAGCCTTTGGAATCTTTACTCTTGCTACGCGGATCTTTGAGAACACCTTCAATTTTGGCATCCTTCACTAGCGGCTTTAACGCTCCCACTGGGCGTCCAACAATTTGTTCTAGTGCACCGCGCTTCACAATCAGATCAGCCTGAGCGGTGATTTCTTGAGAGTTTGCTAGATCAAGGGCTGCTTGAGCAGTATTCACATCCACAATCGTTGCTAAGCCAGCATCAAATTTTGCCTGTGCAGATTCAAGCTGTTGCTTAATCAAGTCCTTCTTGCTTTTATAGAGTGCTACGTTATCTTGACTAGTCAGCGCATCAAAGTAGGCCTGCGATACCCGCAAGATTAAATCTTGCTGCGCCAAGAAAAAACGCATATCTGCCAGCTTGGTATTGAGATCGCCCTGTTTGAAAAGTTCTAATGCGCCAACGTTAAAAACAGGTTGAGTGAGTGTGACGGTGTAACTTTTTTGATCAAAGACACGCGAGTTACCAGAGTTGTTTGAAACTACGGTGCTGCCCACACCATGCTGATAGTAGCGGGTACCACCAGGGGTGGCATTAGCCTGCGGCATCAACAAGGAAAAGCCTTGCCAGTAGAGCTCTTTGCTTGCTTGGTAATTAAAGCGAGCAGCAGTTAATACTGGGTCGCTAAAAGCAGCTTCTTGATATAGCTGAATTAAATCGTTTAATTGCCCTTTGGTATCGGCAATTTTATTGCCGTTCAAATTAGAGGGTGCTGTAACTGCCGGTACCGCTAGTTTGCTTGGCGGCGGAATCATCTGTGGGGGCTGCTCAAGTCCAATTAGGGTAGATGCACTCATTGGAGTAGGTAAAGCGGGTCTTGCGGCAGCATTGGGGCTTTGCGCCAATGCCTGAGATGACCATGTGCCAAGACCGAGCGATTGACTCAGGATCAAACCAAAGGCTGTAAGTCGAGAAAGTCTAAAGCGGGCTGGGGTCATGTAACTCGGATACTTTTCAATGTGCCATGCAGTTTAAGGCTAATTTATTCAAAATGCTCATTTAGAAGCTATTTTGCCAAATCTTCGAAATTGCATCCATATGCCTATAAAATTTGGCCTATGGATCTAATTTTGTTACTAAAAGCAGTCATTCTGGGTGTGGTCGAGGGATTAACGGAGTTTTTACCGATCTCAAGTACCGGGCATCTTATCTTGGTTGGCGATTTGCTCAACTTTAATGATGATCGAGGCAAGGCTTTTGAGGTCATTATTCAGTTTGGCGCGATTTTGGCGGTTTGTTGGGAGTTTCGCCAAAAGCTCATCAAAGTTGTCTCTTCCTTTTCCGGCAGTGCCATTGCGCGACGCTTTGTTTTAAACCTATTGATTGCCTCTGTTCCGGCTATGGGTTTGGCTTTCTTATTTGGAAAATATATCAAAGCAGTATTGTTTTCACCGATTCCGGTAGCCAGTGCTTTTATTGTGGGAGCCTTAGTTATTTTTTGGGCCGAACGTCGCCAGCAAAATCGCGCTGACGTTTCTAGTCACATTAAAACAGTAGACGACCTCACGCCTTTAGATGCGTTAAAGGTTGGCATAGCCCAATGTGCTGCATTAATTCCGGGAACATCCCGTTCAGGCGCAACGATTATTGGCGGCATGTTGTTTGGCTTACCTCGCGCTGTTGCTACAGAGTTCTCATTCTTTTTGGCAATCCCGGTCATCGGTGGCGCTACTGCTTATGAGTTACTTAAGCTTTGGAAAGCGCCAGTAGCCTTTTCCGGAGAATTTACGCTAGCGATCATTGTCGGTTTCATTGCTGCATTTATCTCAGCGTTTATTTGTGTACGTTGGCTGATTCATTACGTAGCCCACCATAACTTCATTCCATTTGCTTGGTATCGAATTGCTTTTGGTTTACTAGTGCTATTTACCTCTTACAGCGGACTGATTGCCTGGTCTCGCTGATCTAAATAATGTTTTTAATCAAAGTTAACGGAATTTAATATGGATGTATCAATAGACGCAATTACCAATAATATTCAGCTGGCACTTGCCCCTGTATTTTTGTTAACTGCTGTAGCCACCTTGATTAATGCGATTTCTGGGCGCTTAGCTCGCTCGGTTGATCGCATGCGTGCGATTCGGCATTCTATTGATAGAGGTGAAGTAAAAGATGCTGTGCTTTTACAGCATATGAACAAAGAAGCTGATGAAGCCCAAATTCGGGGCCGTCTTTGTACTGCCGCTATCTTTTTTGATGTACTTAGTGGTGTATTTATTTCCTTGACAGTTCTTGAGTTGTTTTTCTTTCAAGCGGGCGCAGTGCGTTCTTTGCAGACGGCTTATGTCATTTGGACTTTTGTTCTGGGACTTATTTTCTTCATGACCTCTTTATCAATTGTATTAACTGAAGTTGTCTACGCTTACCGATCGGCTGGCTGGAATACTCCAAAAAAAGGTTAATGGCCGCTTGATTAAATATTGCCTTCTATAAAAGATCAAATATGAACAAAATCCTCATCACTGGTGGCGCCGGATTCTTAGGCTCCCACCTAACTGAAAAACTCCTCAAAGAGGGCAATGATGTATTGGTAGTGGATAACTATTTCACAGGCACCAAAGAGAACTTGGCCCACTTGTTTCCAAACTCCCGCTTAGAGCTCATGCGCCATGATGTGACGTTCCCACTCTATGTAGAAACCAATCAGATTTACAACTTAGCTTGCCCAGCATCCCCGGTGCACTATCAATATGATCCTGTGCAAACGACCAAGACTAGTGTGCACGGCGCTATTAACATGCTCGGTCTGGCGAAGAGAACGAGAGCTCGTATTTTGCAAGCCTCTACGAGTGAGGTCTATGGTGACCCAGAGGTGCATCCTCAGCCAGAGGGTTATTGGGGCAAGGTCAATCCCATTGGGATTCGCTCTTGTTATGACGAGGGTAAGCGCTGCGCTGAAACCTTGTTCTTTGACTATTACCGTCAGCATAATTTAGATATCAAAGTAGTACGCATCTTTAATACCTTCGGTCCACGCATGCACCCTAATGATGGCCGAGTTGTGAGCAACTTCATTGTGCAAGCATTGCAAGGCAAAGACATCACCATTTATGGTGATGGTCAGCAAACCAGAAGCTTTTGCTATGTCGACGACTTAATTGAAGCTATGGTCAAAATGATGAACTCGGAGGAGGGATTTACAGGCCCAGTCAACATTGGCAATCCTGGAGAGTTCACTATGCTGCAATTGGCCGAAACGATTCTTAAACTCTCTGGTAGCAAATCGAAAATCGTTTATCAGCCGCTCCCATCGGATGATCCTAAGCAGCGCCAACCGAATATCGAGCTAGCAATAGCTAAACTTGGTTGGCAGCCTAAGGTCAATCTAGAGGATGGTCTGAAAGAGACGATTGCATACTTTGAGAAAGTTGTTGGTTAGTGGTGGTTGATAGCAATACCTCTGGGAAGCGCTTTGATGAGCGTATTCGCTCCTTTGTTTTGAGGGCAGGGAGAACTACCGCTGGTCAACAGCGTGCCATTGAAGAATTAGGCCCTCAGTTTTTAGTTCCATATCAACCCTCCAATCTCAATCTAATAGAGGCGTTCCAGGGCTCAAACAAGCCAAAGATACTGGAGATAGGCTTTGGCATGGGCGAGACTACCGCCAAGATTGCTGCCTTAAGGTCAGACGATGACTTCTTGGCAATTGAGGTTCATCCTCCAGGTGTCGGCGCCTTACTAAAACTCATTGGTGAAAACCAGCTGAGTAATCTCAGACTCATTCGCCACGATGCTGTTGAGGTTTTGGAAAATATGATTGCTCCAGACTCTTTAGATGGCATTCATATTTACTTTGCTGATCCGTGGCATAAGAGGCGTCATCACAAGCGTCGCCTGATCCAGGCTGAGTTTGTGAAGTTGTTGGTCTCTAGATTGAAGCCCGGCGCATATTTGCATTTAGCAACGGATTGGCATAACTATGCTGAGCAAATGCTCTTGGTTCTCAATGCAGAATCCCTTTTACAAAACACTTCTGACGAATTTGTGAGGGTGGAAACTTTTATCCCTGAAGATATTGCTAAGCCCGGTGAGGTTTGTAATGAATTTAAACCCACTCTTGAACAGATCAATGCTCAGCATCCGGGTTATGTGGCGCGACCAGGCTATCGCCCAGTCACCAAATTTGAGAACCGTGGCATCAAGCTAGGCCACGGTGTTTGGGATTTGGTTTATATAAAGAAATAAAAAATGAAGAAACTAAGGCGCCAAGAAAAAAATCAAGCGCTTTTTAGGTTCATAGGCTTATAGGCCTACGCAGACATATTTCATTTCGAGGTATTCATCCATACCGTAGACGCTGCCTTCACGCCCGAGACCGGATTGCTTGATGCCGCCAAAGGGTGCAACCTCATTTGAGATTAATCCCGTATTAACGCCTACCATGCCGTATTCCAGCGCCTCGGCTACTTTCCAAACGCGGCCAATGTCTCGGCTGTAAAAATAGGATGCCAGACCAAACTGACTACTGTTTGCGAACTTGATGACTTCTTCGTCACTCTCAAATGGGATGATCGGTGCTACCGGACCAAATGTCTCCTCATAAGTAATGAGCATTTGACTGTTTACATTGGCGAGGATGGTTGGTTCATAAAAGTTCTTGCCTTCAATCGACTGTTTGCCGCCAGTCACTAGTGTTGCACCCTTACTGAGAGCATCTGCAACATGTTTCTTTACTTTATCAAGGGCAGCAGTTTCAATCAGGGGGCCTTGGGTAACGCCGGTAGCCATGCCGTTGCCTACTTTGATGATGGCAAGCGCTTTGGCAAACTTTTCAACAAACTGATCGTGTACTTTTTTATGGACATAAAAGCGGTTTGCGCATACACAGGTCTGACCTGAGTTTCTAAACTTCGAAGCCATGGCACCACTAACTGCAGCATCAATGTCAGCATCTTCAAAGACGATAAACGGTGCGTGTCCGCCTAACTCAAGAGCGAGCTTCTTAACAGTAGGGGCGCACTGCTCCATCAGAATGCGCCCAACTTCTGTGGAGCCTGTGAAAGATAAGTGGCGCACTGTAGGTGAAGAGCATAGAGTTTTGCCAATAACAATCGATTGATCTGCATCAGCAGTCACAATATTGATGACCCCATCCGGAATACCAGCACGCTTGGCAAGTTCGGCAAGAGCCAATGCGGATAGCGGAGTCAATTCAGCAGGTTTAATCACAATCGTGCAGCCAGCAGCTAATGCAGGCGCAATCTTGCGCGTAATCATCGCAATCGGAAAGTTCCATGGAGTAATCGCTACGCAGACACCAATTGCTTGCTTCAAAACCATCAGGCGTTTATCGCTCCAGGTAGTTCCTAAAATTGAACCCTCTACACGTTTCGCTTCTTCAGCAAACCACTCTACAAAAGAGGCCCCATAAATGACTTCACCAGCAGCTTCAGCCAAAGGTTTGCCTTGCTCAAGGGTCATCAGCTTTGCAAGGTCTTGTGTATTTTCAATAATGAGATCAAACCACTTGCGCATGATCGAGGCGCGTTCTTTAGCAAGTTTGCTGCGCCATGCTGGCAGGGCTTTTTCTGCTGCAGCGATAGCTTGTTCGGCATCATGAGTTTCTAAGTTAGCAACATTAGCAATGATTTCATCGGTTGCTGGGTTGCTAACTGCAAAAGTCTTTTTGGATTCAATCCATTTGCCATCGATAAAAGCGTCTTCTCTAAAAAGACTGGAATCTTTGAGTTGGCTGCGGATATCTACTTTTTGCATGATCTATTGCCCCGTTCTTGCTCTGTAATCGATATAGATCATTTTATCCCTCTATAAATAAAAAAGCCTCCAAGCGGTTTAGGCTTGAAGGCAGATATTGTGGGCTGCTAATTGGAGGTTTTAGCCTGCTTGAGTTTCCGTGGTTCGCAGTTTCTGGGCTAGTAGGTCTAATACGCCGTTCACATACTTATGGCCATCTGTGCCACCAAAGGTTTTGGCAAGCTCTACCGCTTCATTGATTGCTACTTTGTAGGGCACTGAGAGGTCTACCGCTAGTTCATAAGCGCCAATGAGTAGTGCTGCGTGCTCTACGGGAGAAAGCTCATTAATCGGGCGATCTAGCGCCGGGGTGATGATGGCTTCTAATTCATCGGTGCGAGCCAATACGCCATCAAATAAGCCCTGAAAGAGCTCGAGTTGGCAGCGACGGAATGCAGGGTCCTCGGCAAGTTGTTTCGCAATCGCAGCGCCATTCGGAATGCTGCCGGCACGACGCATCACAAGGCTTTGATATACACCCTGAAGGGCATATTCACGAGCGCGACGACGAGGTGTGAGCGAGCGCTTTGGTGCTGGCTTTAATTCTTTACCGGCTTGCGGATTGGGTGGGTTTTGGCTAGATGTAGACATGCGAATTATTCTTCTTCACTCGAGTTGATTTCGATATCGATATCAGGGGTCAATGCCAAGGCTAAGTTCGCCATTTCTACTACTGCTTGAGCGCATTCTGCACCTTTAACCTGAACACGCGCAAGCGCTTGTTCATCTGTGTCGCAAGTGAGCACACCATTAGCGATTGGCAATCCAGAGTCAATAGAGATGCGTGTAATGCCAGCAGCAGATTCATTGGAGACAAGCTCAAAGTGGTATGTCTCGCCGCGGATCACTGCACCAAGGGCAACTAAACCATCAAACTCGCCGGTCTCAACTAGCTTTTGCAGTGCAAAGGGAATCTCAAGTGCCCCAGGTACGGTCACGAGCTTGATATCAGATTGACTAACGCCAAGAGAGATTAGTTCATTGATGCAAGAGTTCGTTAGCGCAACGCAATGGTCTTCATTAAAGCGCGCTTGTACAACACCAATACGTAAATCCTGGCCGTTAAGGTCTACTTCTAATACACCTACAAAGTCATTAGTGCTAGTCATATCAATTTTCTAAAATTATTTAATACTGTGATGATTGTTAGATTTGTTAGGAAGTGTAGGGCTTATAGTCTGTCACTTCGAGCTTATAACCAGAGAGGCTTGGAACAGGGCTTGGATTGGCTAGTAAACGCATTTTGCCTACGCCGATATCTTTTAATATTTGGGCGCCAATACCGTAGCTTCTGAAATCCGTTTTTCTGGCCAAAGGTTTCTTGGCTTCTTCTTGTGATTGATTCAGTTTCTGAAACTGTGCCAACCAATCTTGATCATTTGGAGCGGCAATGCCAGAGGCATTGAGCAGCACTGCAACACCAGAGGATGAAGAAGCAATCTCCTCTAGGGCTTTAGCTAGTGGCCAAGAATGGGTGCTGACGTTAGAGTCTAGGAAATCCAAGACGGTAACTGGCTCATGCACGCGCACCAAGGTTTCTTGAGCTTCAGAAGGTTTGCCATGCACCAATGCAATATGAATGCATGAGCTTGGAGTATCGCGATAAATGATGCCTTGGAATTTCCCCCAAGGCGTGATGAATTCTCTACTACCTTCGCGCACCACAATACTTTCATGTTGGCTGCGATATTGAATGAGATCTGCAATGCTGCCAATTCTTAATTGATGCTCTTCTGCAAACTCAAGGAGATCTGGAAGGCGCGCCATGCTGCCATCGTCTTTCATGATTTCACAAATCACAGAAGTAGGTGAGCATCCTGCCATTGCTGCTAAGTCACAGCCCGCTTCAGTATGGCCAGAGCGAATGAGTACGCCACCAGGTTGCGCCATCAATGGGAAGATATGCCCAGGTTGAACTAAATCACTAGGCTTGGCATTTGGTGCTACGGCAGTTTTAATAGTGAGCGCACGATCGGCTGCTGAGATTCCAGTAGTAACCCCAGTTGCTGCCTCAATAGATACCGTGAAATTGGTTCCCATTGATGTGCCGTTATCACGCACCATCAGTGGAAGGTTCAATTGTTGGCAGCGCTCACGCGTCAAGGTTAAGCAAATCAAGCCGCGTCCATGTTTTGCCATGAAATTCACGGCCTCTGCAGTGACGTGATCGGCAGCAATGACTAAATCGCCTTCGTTCTCGCGATCTTCTTCATCGACGAGGATCACCATTTTGCCAGCGCTGAGCTCGGCAATAATTTCTTCGGTGGAGGCAAGGGTATTTGGCATATCCCTCTATTTTAAGCGCAGGACCTACTTGTTGTTCGGTCCTACTGCAATATCCCATCTTTCTGACGGTAAGAGCCTTGGACAGGAGTTTCAGATCAGGAGCCTAGCTTTGAAAATGGGTAATGCCCCCTAAAAAGCAATCCAACTCAGGTCTCGGCCCTCGGAATTGCCAGGGATTCATTTTGCTGGAGGTTTTGGTGGCAATGAGCATCATTTTGGGAGTCTGGATGGCATCAGTAGGGGTCTATCAGCGTCTTGCTTTAAACCTAGTCCAACAAGAGGCCAAAAGATCGCAATTGAGAAAGGAGTCGGATGTCCATGAAACACAACAACAAGTTAAAGCTAATTCCTATTTATCTGGCAAAAATTTAATTAATGAGCCTGCTCGAATGTCTAGTCGGAATCGCTCTGTGCGTACTACTACTCAATCCGTTGCTAAAAACCAGCGCTGATTTAGTTATCAAGCAAATTGAGTTTGAAAAAACACAATCATTAATCTCAGAAGCAGACCGTGCCTTCGAGCTGATTGGTCGCGCTATTCGCATTGCTGGCTATCGCAATATTCAAAATACACAAATAAGAAGCCAAACTTCAGGACATAAAACAAATGCAATTTTATTTCTTGAAGTAAATAAAAAATCAGGATTTCGAGGATCTGATGATTTGACTATCCGTCATGAATTATCGGATGGGGTAGATTTTGATTGCATTGGTAATACCCTGACTAAAGATCGCACCAAGAATCATTTAGCCATACAAGGATTCTTAGTGGATTGTCAAGCAGGAGTTCCAAAGGGTCAAAAAGTCAATGGCGGCTCACTGATATGCCAGTCTCTGGATCGCCAAGGGCGGATTCAAAATACTACCCTGATGAATGGTGTGAATGGACTCTTTATTGAGGAGCTCAATACCACTCAGACCCAATCCATGATGGGTCAGAGGCTATTTAAGATCAAGCTGCAAATGACTGATGGGGCGAAGCTCAATATGGATCTAGAGCGTATTTTTGCAACAAGGAATCTGCTTTGATCTTAGCTTGGGTAATTTCACTACTCTTGCTTTGCTCCTCTCTGGTGGCTTATTTAGAGAGGTTGAACGCATTGCGCATCGTAGAGGTGAAAACAATGGAAGCGGCACAGAAAAATTTTATTTCCGCTGAAAGTGCAGTATTAGAGTGTGAGAAAAATTTAACAGCTCTTGCTGATCTCAAAGAAAATAGATGTTTTATTCAGTCAGCTGGTAAAAACCATTGGTTGATCTCCAGTAAAGAAAAGCCAGCAATTCAAATAGGTGTTGTCATTGATGAAAAAACTGGTGTTGCAACTCGTATGAATTGGCGACAAGTATTTGAATAAATCAAAGGATGGATTCAGCCTTCTTGAATTAATGGCTGTAGTCTTAATCATTGCAATTGCTGCTATGGCGACGATGCCTTTATTGCAAGAGCAAATAGCAGCCAGAGAAATTGATACTATCGCCAGAAGATTTATCAGTCATGCGCACTTTGCTCGTCAGCAAGCACTTCATTTGGGCCAGCCCGTGCATCTGGTTCCCATTTCTGGTGATCAGTGGGAGGCGGGGTGGATTGTCAAAAGCGGCTGTATCGGAAAGTCTGTGAAGGCAGGGTGTATCGATAAGCCCTGGTTCACGCAGGCAGGTATTGAGCCTATTTACTTTAAAGGTGGTGGTAAGCAGTTCATTGACCCCCATTCTGGCAAGAAGGGCATTTTGTTTAACGCAGCTGGCGCTGCTAAAACGGCTCAAGGCGGGTTTGTGGCCAATCGATTGATACTGGGGCACAGTCGGAGCCCCGACTTGGAGCGGCAAATGATTCTGGGTAGCGGCGGGCGCTGGCGCATCTGTGATCCCACGAGAGATGCTAAGCGTTGTCATTGAATGGTTTAATAGACCCTATGTACAGCGCAGTTGACCAACAGTTCATGAGCGAGGCAGTGGCCGAAGCTCAAAAAGCACTTTATTTATCCAACCCTAATCCCAGGGTGGGTTGCGTCGTTGTTAAAGATGGCCAAGTGATTGGTAGAGGTTTTACACAGAAGGTTGGTAGCGCCCATGCTGAAGTTCAAGCTCTTGCTAATGCTAAAGCACTCGGAAATGATCCTATTGGGTCAACCATCTATGTAACCTTAGAACCATGTAATCACACTGGTCGTACACCGCCCTGTGTAGATGCCTTAATTGCAGCTAAACCGACCACTGTATTTGTAGCGATGTCAGATCCCAACCCCTTGGTTGCCGGCAAAGGCATAGAGCGTTTAAAAGCAGCAGGGATTAATGTTCATTGTGGGCTTATGGAGTCAGAAGCGCGCTCTTTAAATCCAGGATTTATTTCACGTATGACTCGAGGTTTACCTTGGGTGCGTATGAAGATTGCGGCAAGTCTTGATGGTAAGACGGCATTGCCGGATGGTCGCAGTCAGTGGATTACTGGACAGATTGCAAGAGCTGATGGTCATCATTGGCGTGCACAAGCATGTGCCATTGTGACTGGTGTAGGTACTGTTAAAGGGGATGACCCTAGCCTGAATGTACGAGATGTACAAACTGAACGACAGCCTTGGCGCATCATCGTTGATTCCAAATTAGAGACACCACTTACTTCAAAGATCTTGGATGGGCATCAATCTGGCGTCATCATTGTTTGCGCCAGTCTAGATGGCTCTGAGATGCAGCAAAAAGCTAAGGTATTTACTGAACGCGGCATTGAAGTAATTGCTATGGCAAACCCCTTTGGTAAGGTCGATCTGCCAAAGCTATTCTCGTATCTGGCCAAAGAGCGTGAAATGAATGAGATTCATATTGAGGCTGGCTTTAAGCTCAATGGATCCCTGCTTAGAGAGTGCTGTGTTGATGAGTTATTGCTCTACTACGCACCATTCTTCATGGGCGATGGTATTGGCATGGCCAATGTTTCGCCCCTAAATTCCTTGAATGATAAAGAACAGTGGCAAGTAATTGATCACAGTCTCTTTGGCTCTGATCTTCGACTACGTTTAATTAAGAACTAAAATTACATCTATGTTTACTGGAATCATTACCGCAGTTGGTCAAATTAAAAGCGCTCAAGCAAAAGGCGATGGCTTGCATTTAGTTGTCGAAGTTCCAGCAGGCTATCTGGATGATGTTGCCTTAGGTGACAGTATTGCGATTCAGGGCGCTTGCATGACTGCCACCCAGCTAACAAATAATTCCTTTGCCCTGGATACCTCCCGTGAGTCCCTCAATAAAACCGTTGGTTTGGATAAAGTCGGCCCAGTCAATCTTGAAAAAGCCATGCGCTTAAATGATCGCCTAGGTGGTCATTTAGTGAGTGGGCACGTAGATGGCGTTGGTAAGGTCGCACACTTTGCACAAGTAGTTAATGATGCTTATGGCTCTTGGTTGTTGCGCATTGAGGCGCCTAAAGAGTTGGCGCAATACTTGGCTTATAAAGGCTCTATTGTCGTCAATGGCGTATCACTCACCGTCAATCAGACTGAAGACACGGCAAACGCTTGCATCATCGACATCAATATCATTCCACATACCTTAGAAAACACTACGCTAGGTAACTTGAAGCAAGGTGATGCCGTGAATCTGGAGGTGGATCTTATTGCGCGTTATGTGGCGAGAATGCTAGAAACTCAAGGTAAATAGATTTACTTCTTATTTTCTAGCTTCTGCTTTTCGATATGCCGCATCTTGATCTCGCTTACCGACAGCAATCACTAGAACTACAAGTCTGTGATCAATGACTTCGTAAACGAGTCTGTAACCGACGGTTCTCAGTTTAATTTTATAAAAGTCGTCTAAGTCGCCATGAAGTTTTGCTGAGGGCACTCTTGGATTAATCAGGCGTTTCTGTAATTGCTTTTTAAATTGTTCTTTTATTGAGTTATCTAATTTTTGCCATTCTTTTAGCGCAAGAGTATGAAACTCAAGATTAAAGCTCTTCAAGCTTCACTTTCACAGTTTTGCCACCTTTGCGAGCCTGAATGGTTTTAATGAGCGAGACATCATCAATTAGATCGAGCAATGCTTCATAAGCCTTTGCCGACAAAAGATAGGCTTCGGGCTTGTTGTGGTTTAAGACGGCCACGGGAAGGTCGCCAGCGATTTCCATGATCTTGCTGGGATTGCGCCTTAAGTCAGTCATGCTGACTGTGGTTTTGGCGTGAATAGTCTGTGTAAGGCTCATATAAAAATACCCATAATTTAGTGCATTATTATGCGCTTTTTTGTAAATGTCAAACATAAAAAAATAGGGCCTTACGGCCCCATGGATTTGATTTATTAAAAATGGTTTATCTGTAGCGGGTTGGGTCGACTAGATTGGCTTGCTTAAAACCCGCCTGTCTTAATCTGCAAGACTCACATTCTCCACAGGCTTCACCCAAATCATTTGCCTGATAGCAAGAGACTGTTTGGGAGTAATCCACTCCTAGGGTGCTGCCTAGTTGAATGATTTCTGCTTTAGTGAGGCTGATGATCGGTGCATGCACCCGAAAGCGATTTGCATCATTAATAGCTTCTACACCCGCCTTGGTGGCTAGGTTGGCCATATGCTCAAAAGAGGCTACATACTCAGGCCTGCAATCTGGGTAGCCTGAGTAATCCACTGCATTAGCACCGTAGAAAACATCCAGGCCACCTAATGATTCTGCCCAGCCCAATGCAAGCGATAGCAAGATCGTATTGCGTGCTGGTACATAAGTGATGGGAATTTCTTGATCTTTCCCAGGGGTAATAGGAACTGCGATTGAAGAATCAGTTAAAGCGGATCCCCCAAAACGAGTGAGATCTAAATTCACTACTTCATGCCTTGCGACTCCAACTTGTTTGGCGATATGTTTAGCTGCAGCCAATTCAGAGGAGTGACGTTGACCATAGCCAACTGATAATGCATAAGGTGTGTAACCAAGATCTTTAGCAAGTGCTAGAACGGTAGTGGAGTCTAGACCACCAGAGAACAGGATGACCGCTGGAGCGCCTGGTTTACGGGGCGCCAGTGATTCAAATGCAGCGGACAAATTAGACATGGCTGATGAATTACTTGGTGCCAGCAATGAGTTGCTGCGCATCTTTGGCTGCTTCAGTATCTGGGTACTTGGCAATAATCTCGCTAAAGGTTTTCTTGGCGGCAACTTTATTGCCACTCTCTAATTGAGAGTTTCCTAATGTGACCATTGCCGTAGGAACGCGTGGATGATTCGGGAATCTCTTAATCAGGCTTTGCAGTTGGCTAATCGCGCCGGAGTAATCTTTATTTGCATATTTGCTGTTCCCGCTCCAGTACAAGGCAAGTGGTAAGTAAGGACTCTTAGGATATTTAACGGCAAATGCTGTAAATCCTTCGTCAGCCTTTTTGAGATTACCAGCTTGAAATGACTTTAAGGCATCGTCGTACGCTCTCTTCTCACCGGGCTGAACCGTGCCGCTGACACCTTCGATGGTGACAGTACGTGGCTCAAAATTACCTAAGCGAGTATCGAGATCTTGGTAGTAAGTCTTTTGACTGTTGTTAATGTCTTCACCTTGCTTTTCAAGCTCTTCCACTTTGCCACGCAGCTCTGCATTCTCAGTTTTGAGTTTGTCGATTTGACCCTGTAACTCAAGCTGGGTGGTTGCTAGAGACTTGCGTAGGTCCAAAATAGCCTTGCGCGCTTCATCATCCGAGAAAAGAGCCCAAGCGCTATTAGATGCGCCTAAACAGATTAGTGCAGCACTTAAACAAAACGCTCGTGAGAGCGTTTGTTTTGCAGAGTAAGAAAGCATCTTCATTTAGTTTGTGATGTAAACAATGTCAGCGCGGCGATTTTCTGCCCAAGCTGCCTCATTGTCACCTTCGGCTTTTGGTTTTTCTTTACCAAAACTAACGGCTTCCATTTGGTCGTCAGAAACACCCATCAAATTCAACGATTTGCGCACAGCATCAGAACGACGTTGGCCAAGTGCCAAGTTGTATTCAGCGGTACCGCGTTCATCGGTATTGCCTTGAATAATGACTTTCTGCTTAGGGTTGGCTTTTAAGTAGCTTGCATGAGCAGATAGCATTTTTTGATATTTAGTCTGAACGGTATATTCGTCAAAGCCAAAGTACACACTCTTCTCAAAGAGCGGGCTGCTAGGATCATTCCATGGCTGTGAGCCAAACTTGCCGCTACCGCTGCCGCTACCATTGGCGCCATCTGTGTCATCTAGCTTGACGCTGGAGCATGCCGCCATGAGAAGTGCTGTTGCGCCGATTAGGGCAAATGTCGCTGCGCGACGGGCGATAGAAATCTTCATGAATTTTCCTTTTTCCTACGAACTGAATCTATAAATGAATCAATAGTCAATATTATGCCCCTAAGAGCACCAAAAGTGACTATTTCAACCCCTAAAAAGGGGTATAGGCGAGCGTAAGTGTGCTCTTGGCTTAATCCATGAATGGACCCCAGGACGGCTGACGAACATCAGATCCTGGAATGCTGAGTACCTGCTTGGAATTGCCATCCACTGAAACGGCAGCAAGAACGCGTTTACCACCCACTTTGGTGGAATAGAGAACATAGCGCCCATTGGCAGCAAAGGAAGGGGATTCATCGCTAGTGCCATCGGTAAGCGCTTGAGCATCACCGGTAGCTAAGTTCAGAATGTAGAGGCGATAAGCTCCACCAATATTGGCGATGTAAGCTAAATATTTACCATCTGGAGAGATGCGAGGGGATGTTACAAAACCTTGTTTGAAGGTAATGCGCTTGACACCTTCAGCCTGTTCACCATCAGCACTCATTCGATAGATCTGTGGATTGCCGCCGCGATCGCTAGTGAAGTAGATATAGCGACCATCAGCAGAATATTGTGGCTCAGTATCAATCGTATTGCCACGAGTTAGACGATGCAAACCAGTTCCATCTGCATTAATGCCATAGATCTGAGTATTGCCATCTTTAGATAATGAGATAGCAAGCTTCTTGCCATCGGGTGACCACGCTGGCGCACTGTTATTTCCCTTTTGATTTGAAAGAGAAATGCGACGACCAGTAGCGAGCTCATGAACATAAATGACCGGCTTGCGATCTTCAAAAGATACGTAAGCTACTTTCTTACCATCAGGTGACCATGATGGAGAAATAATCGGCTCGCCACTATTCATGGCATTACGAATATTTTGCCCATCCGCATCCGAGATGACTAGGCGATAGCGCTTGCCATCCTTAATGACATAGGAGAGGCGGGTAGAGAACACGCCACGCTCGCCCAGTAATTTAAAGATGATGTCATCGGCAATCTTATGGGCTACGGCGCGTAAATTATCTGTGCTGGAGTTGAGATTTAAGCCGCCAAGACTTTGAGATTTACGAACATCAAAAAGTTTGTAATGAATATCAAATTGATTGCTGCCAGTTTGCACAACCGAGCCAACTACCAAAGCATCTGCGCCACGTGCGGCCCAAGACTTATAGTTCGGCGTGCCTTCATCGCTCTCAACGGCATTGCCGTTCTCGGTGTTTTTAAAGTAACCACTGCGAGCTAAATCTTGACGAATGATTTCAGTAACGCTGGTGGGTAATTTGTTTTCATCTTTAAAACGCATGACTGCGATTGGATAGAGTGATTGACCTACACCAGTGATTTCAATATTCATCTGCGCTAGCGCAGGTGTTGCCAAGCTAATGAATAGTGCAAATATGACTAAGCCAAAAGAATTCAGTTTTGATGCTTGTTTCTGTATCTGTCTTTTTGCTATGTGCAGCATGCATTAATCCTTGGGTTTGAAAGTCAGTTTTACTTCTCGTTGAGGAATTTTGCCATTGTCGTCTTTTGGCAGGCTCTCTGCACGTGAAAGAGCCAGTAATACCGCGCGATCCCAGCCGGCATTACCGCTAGAAGACTGAATGCTGGTACTCAAAATAGCCCCATCTGGAGCAAGGCTTACCAAAACGACGGCTGCTGGGTTGCCGCTCACGGATTCTGGGTTAAAGACGATCAAAGGTCTGACCTTCTTGATGACTTTATCGGTCCAGCCTGGAGGTGCATTGCCTCCACCTCCAACACCACTGCCGATTGTGCCGCCACTACCCCCTTCGGCACCGGCTGCAGCACGTAAGCGCGCTAATTGATCTGCGCGGACTTTTTCTGCTGCGGCATTTGCTTTAGTTTCTGCTGGCGATACTGCTTTAGGAGCTTCAACCTTTTTCGGTGGATCTTCTTTCTTCGGCTTTTCTTTTTCTTTTACCTTCTCCTTAGGTGGAGGAGGTTTTACTGTTTTAGGAGTTTCCTTCACTACCTCTTTTTTAGACGGCTCTTTCTCAACCTTCTTTTTCTTGACTGCGATGTCGGCAGCTTCTTCTTTAACTTCTGTTTTCAGTTCGGGCTCAGGAGGTGCCTCAACCTGTGGAGCGGAATCCCATAGTTCAACTTCAACGCCAGAAGATGTGGAGTTATTCCAACTAATACCAAATATCAAAAAAGCAAGCAAACCCAAATGCGCAATCAGTGAAAAAGTAAAGGCGCGCTTAGTGCTTTCGGATTTGGTATATCGACCTCGCTTAAACGGCGAGAGCGATGGCTGAAAAGAAGGTGCGCTATTCATGAGCAGCTATGAAGGCAAGAGCCTTACTGGGTCTTGACCGCAAGGCCAACGCGCTTAACGCCATTCTCTTTGAGTTTGGACATCACTTCCATTACTGTTTCATATTTAATGGATTTATCAGCAGCAATGACGATAGGTTGATCGGCAGATTTTTCTGCTTGTGATCGCGCAAAAGCACCAAGCTCAAATTTATTCAGTGTTTGTGTTGGGTCACCATCTTTGCGCACGATGACATTTTCATTTGCATCTATAGTTAAGAAGACGGGCGGCAAAGATTGCACTTTCGCGCCACCAACCGTTGGTAAATTAACAACGCCTGGATTAACCATTGGCGCTGTGACCATGAAGATCACCAGCAATACCAACATCACGTCGATATAGGGAACGACGTTGATGTCAGACATCGCCCGACGTTTGTTTTTACGTAATGTAGATCCGGCCATATTTTTTTCGCTTATCGATTTACTTATTAGTTCAATCAGCGTCCAGCAGTTTGACGCTGCAAGATATTGGTGAACTCTTCAATAAAGGTTTCGAAACGAATGGAGAGGCGATCGACATCAGTAGCCGATCGGTTGTAAGCAACCACTGCTGGAATCGCTGCAAACAAACCAATCGCTGTTGCGATCAATGCCTCAGCAATACCAGGGGCTACAGCTGAAAGGGTCGCGTTTTGTACGTTGGCCAAGCCACGAAAGGAATGCATGATGCCCCAGACGGTGCCAAAGAGGCCGATATAAGGGGAGACTGAGCCTACGGATGCTAAGAAAGGTAGATTGGCTTCCAGGAGGTCCATTTCGCGCTGGTAGGTGGCTTTCATGGCGCGGCGGGCAGCGTCAATCTCACGACCCTTGTTGAACTCCTGCATCCCTGCCTCAAAAATATGCTCCAGCACGGCATCGCTACGGGTATTGCGCTGGGCGGCCTCCAGGAGGATATTGAGGTCTCCACCAGCCCAAAAGTCACGTTCAAAGCGCTCGGTATCCTGGCGGACCCCACGTAAAACGGCCGTTTTCTTGAAAATAATGGTCCAGGAGGCCACAGACATGCTGAGTAATAACAACATTACCAACTGTACTAATAGGCTGGCATTGAGGACTAGGGAGAGGAATGAGAGGTCTTGTGTAGAGGTCATGGTGGATTTTGTATGATGTAGGTAGATTTTACTAAGTTAATTAACGCAGCAATCTAACTTCATCAGGATTATCACCATGTTTGATCGTCAAAACACTTTAGCCAAAACCGATCCCCAGTTATGGGCAGCTATTCAGAGCGAAAACAAGCGTCAGGAAGACCATATTGAGCTCATTGCTTCTGAAAACTATGCTTCGCCAGCAGTAATGCAGGCACAGGGCTCTCAGTTAACCAATAAGTATGCTGAAGGTTATCCCGGTAAGCGTTATTACGGTGGTTGTGAATTTGTAGACGTTGCTGAGCAACTGGCGATTGATCGCGTAAAAGCACTTTATGGTGCTGAAGCTGCGAACGTGCAACCGCATTGCGGCGCATCCGCCAATCAAGCAGTGTTCTTGGCCTTCTTAAAGCCAGGCGATACCTTTATGGGCATGAGCTTGGCCGAGGGTGGTCACTTAACTCATGGCATGGCTCTGAACATGAGTGGTAAATGGTTCAACCCAATTTCTTATGGCCTCGATAAAAATGAAGCGATCGACTATGAGCAAATGGAGCATTTGGCACGTGAGCACAAACCTAAATTGATTATTGCTGGTGCATCTGCCTACTCTCTCGTAATAGATTGGGAGCGTATTGGTAAGTTAGCAAAAGAAGTGGGCGCGATTTTTATGGTTGACATGGCGCATTACTCTGGTTTGATTGCTGCTGGTGTTTATCCAAGCCCAGTGCCACATGCAGACATTGTTACTTCTACAACCCATAAGAGTTTGCGTGGCCCCCGTGGCGGCATCATCTTGATGAAGGCTGAGCACGAGAAGGCGATTAACTCTGCGGTGTTCCCAGGCTTGCAGGGGGGTCCTTTGATGCATGTGATTGCTGCTAAGGCAGTGGCATTTAAAGAGGCACAGGAACCGAGCTTTAAGGAGTATCAAAAGCAAGTAATTGCTAATGCAAAAGCACTTGCAGAAACTTTAATTGCTCGTGGATTGCGTATTGTTTCTGGCGGTACAGATTCTCACGTGATGTTGGTTGATCTGCGTGCTAAGAAAATGACCGGCAAAGAAGCTGAGCGTGTATTAGGCGAAGCGCATATCACTTGTAATAAGAATGGCATTCCAAATGATCCAGAAAAACCAATGGTGACGAGTGGTATACGTTTGGGCTCACCAGCGATGACTACACGTGGATTTAAAGAAGCAGAAGCAAGACAAGTTGGAAACTTTATTGCTGACGTTTTGGATAATCCAAATGATCCAGAGAATATCGCTAAGGTGCGCGCTCAAGTTTCCGAGCTCACTAAGCGTTTCCCAGTTTACGGTTAAGCAAGCAATCGGCAACCCAACTAAGAAAAGAAGAGCTCATTGCGCTGCCCCTTTTGCCATAACGAAGATACCCAGGTTCTTGATACCCGGGTATCAGACGAGGGCGATACTATTCGCCGTCGTCGCCGTTGCGCCAAATGCGATAAGCGCTTTACAACTTATGAGCGCGTTGAATTAGTACTGCCAGCCATTGTTAAAAAGAACGGTAGCCGGGTTGAGTACAGTCACGATAAGCTAGCTAGCTCAATCAAGCTAGCGCTGCGTAAGCGCCCAGTATCTTCAGACTCCGTCGATGAATCTATTGCGCGTATCGAAGAGAAGCTTCTTAGTTTGGGTGAGAAAGAGATTCCTAGTGAGCGCGTAGGGGAGTTGGTGATGCGTGAGCTCAAGCGTCTCGATAAAGTAGCCTATATCCGCTTTGCTTCGGTCTACAGAAGCTTTGCGGATATTGAATCTTTCGAGAGCGCCTTAAAAGAATTGAAGTAATTACGGCAACATGCGCTTCATGTAGTCTGCAAAAAGTGGAACTGTAAATGCAGTATCTCCGTGGGCCGGGCTATAAATCATTCCTTTGCTTATTAAGGATTGTCTTAATGGGGCTATTTGATGAACCTCCTTATTCATGGCGCTTGCGATATCTCCCGATCTTGGGGCTGGGCTATTGATGCCAGCCATAGCCCTTAGGTAGTTTTTTTCCATGGGTGTACAGCGATCAAATCTCACCCGAAAAAAACTTGAGTCTAATTGGAGTATTGCTAGTTCGGTAGCTGCTAAAGCATCGTCTTCTGTAATAACTTTAGAGTTGGCAACCTCCCAACACATACTTCCCCATTCCTGCAGGAAATAAGGATATCCCTTTGTCTGTCTAAGGATTTGCTCAATAGCCTGAGTTTCGAAGCTGACTTGATGTTGACTCACGGGAAGCTGAAGTGCTTTTGTTGCCGCATCTGGTAGTAAGGGGCCAATTTCCGGAAAATCAAACAAACGTTCAGCATACGATTTTGCTTTTCCAACATTTCCAACTAATTGTGGTAACCCTGCCCCTACCAAAGCTACCGGCAATCCTTTCTGAGCGCACCCATGGAGTGCTGAGATAAGGGCTGCCAGCTCAAGCTCAGGAACATATTGCAATTCATCGATAAATAGAACCACTGCCGTCTTTTTTTCTTTGGCGGCCTCACCAATTGCTTGTAAGAGTTCTGATAAATCGTAATCAAGATCGCCCGTGTCTGAGACGCCTGGCTCAGTGCCTAGATCAAATCCAAATTCCATGCCTTCATATTTAACTTTTGCAGAGGAGATAAAACTGCCAAGTATTCTTGCTGCCTTAGCAACCTTATCACTCAGTCCTGACAGTCTATTTAATTTGAATAGGGCTGCTCTAAGACTTGGAACAATCATTGCTGGTAGATTGCGATTTTCTGGAGACTCAAACTGAACACAGACTAAGCCTTCGGATTCAGCATCATTTTTTAATCTATTTAGTAGAACTGTTTTACCAACCCCTCTGAGGCCCACTATTAATATGCTTTTTGCAGATAGACCATTTCTAATGCGATGTAAGGCAATGGACACATCTTCAATAACTTTGTCACGACCTGATAGCTCTGGTGGTGCAGAGCCAGCGCCAGGAGAGAATGGGTTTCTACGAGGATCCATATATAACAATCTTATGTAAGGTTATGAAAAAAACATAATATTGCATAAGATTCTTATATTCAACCATTTGGAAGGCAGGGATTTCATAAACTTATGTAATCAATTGATTACAATTACCCAATAGATGTATTGCACGATCAAGGGCTATATGAAGAACATAAAAATTAGCGAATTACCAAAGCTTGATGTCGTAGATTATTTAAAAACCGAAGCGGATATCGTTGGATATTTGACTGCTGTCCTAGAAGATGGAGATCCTGCATTATTCGTTGCAGCCATTGGAGACATTGCGAGGGCAAAAGGAATGACTGCTATTGCCAAAAAGAGTGGGGTAACCAGAGAAGCTCTTTACAGAGCTTTAAAAATTGAAGCACACCCACGATTTGAGACGGTAGCCAGGGTAATAAATGCGTTGGGTATGAAATTAAGTGTTCATGCATAAAAAAAGGACTACATTGAACTGACCCACAAAAGTTGGACACTAAGTCCAATTCAACAGGGTCAGTTCAATGTAGTCCTTTTTAATTGATGGAGATTGAATTACTTCAATTCAGCAAAAATCGAAGTAGTAATGTCTTCAACGCTACCAGTACCATTCACCTTGCGATAGGCTGGTGCCTTTACCTTGTCGGCTGAATTGGCCTGCGCAGCCCATGAGGAGTAGTACTCCACTAATGGACGGGTCTGATCGTCGTAAACCTGTAAGCGTTTGCGAACAGTTTCTTCTTTATCGTCATCACGCTGAATAAGATCATCACCAGTCACATCGTCCTTGCCCGCAACCTTTGGTGGGTTGTACTTGATGTGATAGGTGCGACCTGAAGCTGGGTGAACACGACGTCCTCCCATACGATCGATGATGGCATCAAATGGCACATCGATTTCTAAAACGTAATCAATAGGAACGCCAGCATCTTTCATCGCTTGTGCTTGAGGAATAGTTCTTGGAAAACCATCAAACAAATAACCTTTGCTGCAATCAGGTTGAGTTAAGCGATCTTTTACGAGACCGATGATGATGTCATCAGAAACAAGGCCACCGGCATCCATAATTTTTTTAGCAGCAACGCCGAGTTCAGTTCCCGCTTTCACAGCAGCGCGCAACATATCGCCTGTGGAAACTTGTGGAATAGCGAATTTTTCGCAAATGAACTGAGCTTGTGTGCCTTTTCCAGCACCTGGTGCACCGAGCAGAATCAACCGCATTGTTTTCCCCTTAGAAGAGCTGTCATTGTCCCGTATTTTGTCGGGATCTTAGATAGCTATTGCCTAGGATTATCCCCGAGAAACTTAAAGCCACTGTGGCTTTGGCTTTTGGACCTCAGTTAGCCTAGGAGCGAGTCAGTAACTGACGTACTCTTTCAAGGTCTTCTAGGGTATCAACCCCAGCTGGGGGCGCTTCTGATGCGGTATGAACAGCTATGCGATAGCCATTCCACAGGGCGCGCAATTGCTCTAATGCTTCGGCTTGCTCTGGGGGTGCTGGTTCTAGGCGGGTATAGGCCTGTAAAAAGTCAGCTCGATAGGCATAAATCCCCAAATGGCGTAAATGCTCTATTTTTTGATTGGCTTGAAGATCTCTCACAAAAGGAATCGGTGCTCTTGAAAAATACAGTGCCTCACCTAAGCGATTCAGTACTACCTTCACCACATTGGGATTATTGATCTCTGATGTTTCATTAATGGGTACGGCAACCGTGGAGATAGCACACTCTTTATGCTGTGCCAAAGTGCTAGCAACTTGATTAATAAGTTCTGGTGGAATGAGCGGCTCATCACCTTGTACATTCACGATCAATGCATTGTTGGGTAATTTGAGTAGCTGCGCAACCTCTGCAATACGATCGGTTCCTGTTGGATGATCTGCGCTAGTCAGTAAGCACTCGATGCGGTGCTCATCACAAGCGGCTTGTATCTCTGGTGAATCAGTTGCTACTACTACGCTTTGTGCAAGTGATTGTTTGGCGCGTTCGGCTACGCGAATCACCATGGGCTTGCCGCCAATGTCGGCCAAAGGTTTGCGTGGTAAGCGTGTTGATCCTAGTCTAGCTGGAATAACTACTAAAAAATCGGGAGCCTTGGAGTCAGCGTTCATTAAAAGGTAATATTTATTTAATTAAACGATTTCATCAGCACTCATGCTGCGTGCTTCATCAACAAGCATCACTGGCACATCATCCCGAATGGGGTAAGCCAAGCGGTCCGCCTTGCACATGAGTTCATGTTTCTCGGCATCTAAATGCAGTTGGCTTTTGCACAAAGGGCAAACCAAAATATTGAGCAGTCGTTTATCCATGATTTCTTTGCAGTGATCTAAATGAAGAGTTTAAATAAGTGAGGACACAGTGTAGTGCTATGTAGGCTAAACCTACAAGGTGTAGCGATAAGGATCCGGTCTTTGTAGGATAGATTGCAGCCAGTCAGCCAAACTATCTGGCAAGGTGAGATTCATTGGGACAACCCAAATACGCTCGTCTGTAATCGAAGCGCATTTCACGGCATCTTTTTCGGTAATGAGTATGCATTGCGCATTAATCTTGGCAAAGAATTCAGGAGTGAAAGTGGCGTGATCTGAGAGGGGAATAGATTTGCCGGCAATACCTTGTTTGAGCAAATCATCAAAAAAGCGTTGCGGGTTGCCTAAGGCAGCAATAGCAGTAATCTTATTAGGCAAATAACTATCGGCAATCTGAGCAAGTGTCTGTGTATTTGTTGGGTTGATCAATTGATAAGCATTTCCCAAATTGCCCTGCAGCGAAAATGCACGACGCCCTAAAAAATATTCTTCATGAGGACCAGACTTAGATTGGGTACCTTTTGTTTTTCCAGTCAATAAAGTCGCATCACGTCCACGCGTAGCTGGTTCGCGCAAAGGACCGGCTGGCAGTAAAAAGCGATTGCCCTCGCCCCGTCCATCACGCACTACAAATTCGATATCACGACCACCTTCGCGAGCAGGCCAGCGGGCTAAGCCACTATGTTGAAGGCCGTCATCGCTGATGATGACATTCACATCTGGCGAATGCTTGAGTAAAGACCGAATACTTTTCTGACGCTTTGGAAAGACCCAGATCGGAAATTGATCATGCGTACGTTTTGCAATTAATACAGGTTCATCACCCACCAAAGATGGATCAGAATGACTACTAACTTGCAATGGAGTGGTTTGTGCAGAAGAACCATAGCCTCTGCTAATGATGCCGGGTCTCCAGCCAAGTTGTTGCAGGCGCTCTGCTAAAGCAATGACGATGGGTGTCTTTCCTGTTCCGCCTACGCGAATATTACCCACAATAATGACTGGTACTGAAGCGGGTTTTTGTTTTATTAGGCCGGTATCCTGAATCAACTTTCGTACGCGTATCACCAAGCCATACAGCCAAGAAAGTGGCCATAACAATAGGCTAGTAGGACCACGTCTTTCCCAAAACTTGGGCGCTTTACGGAAAAGTGAAAATGACATGAACAATAGTTTCTTTATTCAGAAATTATTTCTTAGTTTGATTACTAAACTGGCTGCTAAAGACAATATTAGAGAGATTGGCATCGCGTGCCGCCTCAAGCACGCTCATGACCGCCTGGTGGGGCGCTCTTGCATCAGCATCGATGTTGACCTGCAAAGAGTTGGCGCCATCCTTCTGACCGCTTTGTCCATTGAGCTGAGTTAGCGCATTACTGAGTTGTGATCGATCGGTGACTTTGCCATTAACCGCAAAGCGGCCATCACGACTGACTGCAATATGAATTTGCTTTATCTCTGCTTGGCTTTCACTGCCATTGGCGGTGGGTAAGGTGATAGCTAATTCTTGATAGCGTGTAAAAGTTGTAGAGATCATTAAGAAGATCAACACTACTAAGAGCACATCAATAAATGGAATAAGATTAATTTCTGGTTCTATTGATGCAGCGCTAGAGTCACTAACGCCTGCCCCTAGAGAAAATCTTCTCTTAGCTTGTGGGTGCGTATCTAACCAACTCATTTTGAAGTGTTAACGGCGTCGTTTGGAACGTTTGGAAAGTTTGGATAGAGCTTCTTAAACAGTTGACGAGTAAATTCTTCGCATTCGCGTTGACGTTGATTGGCCATTGCACGTAGACCTCTCCATGCAGCAAGCGCTGGAATGGCGATCAATAATCCAAATGCAGTGTTGTACAAAGCCACTGAGATACCATGCGCCAATTGTTGCGGGCTACCTGCAGTGCCATTTATTGCGCCTTGGCTACCAAAAATTTCAATCATGCCAACCACTGTGCCAAATAAACCAAGCAAAGGGGCGATCGTGGCAATCGTAGCTAGCGCACCAAGGTAGCGATCTAAATTTTGCCAAGTCGCTTGTGCGGTGGCCTGTAATTCTTCTAAAGCAGCCTCGGAACTACTGCCAGACAATTTTTCTTTTAGTGCGCTTGCCAATAAAGGGCTTGCTGGGGAAAGGCTGGCCAATGCTGCAATCTGCTGTTCAGAAACTGGGGATTTGCTCCCAACAATCTGATTTGCAAGAGAAAAGAAACTTTCCAGACTGTTTTTGGGAAAAATATGGGTTTGTCGTAGATACCAGGTCCGCTCTAAGGCAATAGCTAGGCCCAGAATGGAAATAATCAAGAGGGGCCAAATGGGCCAGCCAGCGGATAGTAAGATGGAGTACATAAGCTCAGTACTTTAGCTGAATTAAAAAGCCTGTTTCAGAAAGCTAGCCTGTGGATAACTCTGTGCAAAACTTTTTTCAATTTGCCCCGTAAGTCCTTGATAGATGGTTAGCTAGGTTTTATATTGATTTAAATTGAGCTTATTGAGCAGATTAATTCTCATATAAATCAATGACTTGTATTTTGTATGTTGGATTTATGAGACGTTTTGGGTCAGTAATTACTTACTTATGAGCATTAAACCTGGAGCGAGTCGGTATCTGTGGATATTTATTGGCGCCTAAGCCAGATGGCCGTGTGATTAAAGAGAAAAAATGTCGGAAATATCAAGGGAAATTCTGAGTGTTGGCGATCTAAACCGCGCCATTGCTGCCTCTTTGGAGGACCGTTTCGATACCGTCTGGGTCAGCGGGGAGATTTCGAACTTCAAAGCCTATGACAGCGGGCACTGGTATTTCTCTTTGAAAGACGAAGAGGGGCAGATTCGCTGTGTCATGTTTCGTGGCCGTAATGGTCAGGTCGGGTTTATGCCGCAATCCGGAGATTTGGTTGAGGTAAGCGCCAATCTGGGTATGTATGTTCCTCGCGGAGATATTCAGCTCACCGTTCAGACTTTACGTCGCGCAGGTATGGGTGGACTTTATGAAGCCTTCTTAAAACTCAAAGCCAAACTCGCTAAAGAAGGTTTGTTTGATGATGAGCGCAAACGTGAGATCCCAACGCATCCAAGATCCATTGGCATCATCACATCACCACAAGCAGCTGCACTCAAAGATGTCTTAAGCACTTTGGCAAGAAGAGCGCCGCATATTCCGATTGTGATTTATCCAACCTTGGTTCAGGGTCCCGATGCTCCCGCTGGAATTGTTGCCGCACTCAAGGCTGCTAATAAAGAAAAAGCAGTTGATGTCATCTTGCTGGTGCGCGGTGGTGGCAGCATTGAAGATCTGTGGGCATTTAATGATGAGCAACTCGCTTATGCGATTGCAGATTCATCCATTCCGGTCGTAAGTGGTGTTGGGCATGAAACCGATTTCACCATTGCCGATTTTGTTGCTGACCTACGTGCACCAACTCCTACGGGTGCGGCAGAGCTTGCGGCGCCACGCCGAGATCAAATGTTGCAAGAGCTCGACGCCATCATGCAGGCCTTGCTTCAGCGCATCAGTCAGCGAGTTGAGCGCGAGGCACAAACCTTAGATCAATTAGCCTTGAGGCTCAGTCATGCCTTACCTAACCCAGATCGCATGCGCGAACAAATTCATGGCTGGCAGCAACGATTAAATCAAGCATGGTTAGTGCGCATGGAAAACTGGAAGCGTAATCAAGCGCACTATCAGTCTCAGTTAGAGATGCTCAATCCGCAGAGAACGTTAGAGCGTGGTTATGCGGTGATACTGAGCAAAAACAAAGAAGAGTTGCATGCAGTGCGTAAACCAAATGAACTGGTTCTAGATCAAGAATATGAAATACAGGTTGCCGAGGGTAGTGTGACAGTAGAGTTAGCTAAAGTCGCTGATGTGAAGTAAGCAAAACTCTACTTAGTGCTATGACTAGAGGATGTTCGGTTCAATCTGCAAGCTAACACCAAACTTGTCGTGCACTTTTTCCTGAATGCATTTGGCTAAGCCCAGGATGTCTTGAGCGGTACCGCCGCCATGATTGACTAGTACAAGCGCTTGATTTTCATAAACACCAACCGAGCCCATGCGTTGGCCCTTAAAGCCGCATTGATCAATTAGCCAACCGGCTGCAAGCTTGCGCTTACCGGCTGCGTCTGGATAAGAGACTAGATCTGAATGGGTCTTAAGCAAAGTTTCATACTGCTCAATAGGAACTACAGGGTTCTGAAAGAAGCTTCCAGCATTACCAATCACCTTGGGATCTGGCAGCTTATGAGTACGCACTTTGCATACTGCTAAGAAGATATCTTCAGGACTTGGGTTGGAGTTCTCAGAAAATTGCTTTGCAAGATCTGCGTAGTGGATACGAGCCTCCCAAGCTTTAGGCAGTTTAAAAACGACCTTTGTCACAATAAAGCGGTGGGGATTTTGCTTGAAGTAGCTATCGCGGTAAGCAAAGTGGCACGCCTCATTTTGGAGGGTGACAAAGGCATGGTCTTTTACATCAAAGGCTTCGATGCTATCAATGTAATCTGCAACCTCTACACCATAGGCACCGATGTTCTGGATGGGCGCTGCCCCAACTGTCCCAGGGATCAGTGCTAGATTTTCTAAACCGGGCAAATCATTCTCGAGCGTCCAGGCAACCAGTTCATGCCAATTCACGCCGCCACCCACTGCTAGATAGCTTTCCTTGTCATCGGAGGAAATGATTTCTTGCCCAGCGATATTCATGAGGAGTGTGGCCCCCGGCAAAGCACTTGGGAGAATGACATTGCTGCCCCCGCCTAAAACCCGCCATGGCAGTTTTTTTTCAGCAACCTCTGCGATTACTCCCGGAATTTGCTCGGGCGCGGTAATTTCGTAGGCCAGTTCCGCGCTAGCGTCAAAGCCAAAGGTGTTGCGGTGCTTCAATCCCAAATTTGGGATCAATTTTGCGGGTTGGGGCGCATTTTGAGCACGGTTCATGCCACAATCTTATTCGTAAAAGAGTCCAGAGCATATTTTTTGGCAGCATAGGAAGCAAGAAATCTGTGATGGACGCCAAAATAGCCAGAAAATGTAAAGATTACGAGAGTAATTACGAGAAAACATAGGGAGTAAAAATGCCAACATTTGACGTAGTTTGTGAGCCTGACATGGTTGAGCTCAAAAATGCCATCGAGCAATCTAATAAAGAAATTACCAATCGTTTTGACTTCAAAGGCTCTGATAGCCGTGTTGAACAAAAAGACGAGGCACTCATTTTATTTGGCGATGATGACTTTAAATTAGGTCAAGTGCGTGATGTCTTGATTAATAAAATGGCTAAGCGCAATGTGGATGTGCGCTATCTCAAAGATGAGAAAACAGAAACCATTGGTAGCGATAAGCGTAAGCAAACGATGAAGATTCAAAAAGGGATCACTTCGGACTTAGCAAAAAAAGTTGTGCGCATCATTAAAGACAGCAAGCTCAAAGTACAAGCCAGTATTCAGGGTGATGCAGTGCGTGTTACTGGTGCAAAGCGTGATGACTTACAAGAAACAATGGCCTTGCTTAAAAAAGAAGTAATAGAAGCGCCATTGGGCTTTAATAATTTCCGTGACTAAGAAGAAGTTTGGTGCAATGAAGACACTTAAACCCATTCCTGTATTTCAATCAGAACTTGATGAAAGACGGTTTTGGGAAATGAATGATGCTTCTGATTATTTTGATTTAAATAAAGCATTTAGAGTGGAAACACCAAATCTAAGACCCCACTCTGCGACTATGAAGTCTCAAGTTGGGGTATTTGGAAAATTGAAATAGGACTTTATTTGGTGAAGGAACCCAGAAATTAGCTAAATCAGGTATTCGTAATTTATCGTTGATTTGGATTAAATATCACTTCTTCAGTGAGAGCGTAAAAATTGCAATTGCACCTAATATAGTATATATTTTATATATATAAATTAACGAGGCGCCATGATGAAAGCTTCAAACGAAAACCTGTTGGTCAAATTCCGCTCTAAAGACACCCAATTTGGCGTGACTCGAACAACTGTTAAGGCAATTGCTAAAGAGCTCGATGTCAATGAAACGCAGGTTATCCATATGGCCTTGTCAAAATTTGCTACTGATGTTTTACCTTCTTATGCCCCTGATGATGGTCCGTTGACCGCAAAACAAGTCTTGGCATTACGCAAGGATGCGGCCAAGCGCTTACCAAAAGGAAAACTGCTTGCACGCGATGCATTGTTTGCATGAGTCAGGCTTGGATGTTGCCAGCACCTGGCGATATCGTTTGGTGTTTGTTTCCAGAAGTTCCTAATAGTGAGCCAGGACCCAAACCCAGACCAGCCATTGTCCTGACTGTCGAGCGTAGGGATGATGGCAATCAGGTCAGCGTAGCGTATGGAACATCCCAAAATCTGACAAGACTTAAAGCTGGCGAGGTGGCGATAACCCAGACCAAGAATCCAGCTGCTTACGCACTAGCTGGATTGGCTTATGACACAAAGTTTGATTTCAAGGTGATTGTGGATCTGCCGTGGTCTGAGCGCTATTTCAAAGTGCCCGCCAGAAGCCCGCATGGCAATACACCCAAGCTAGGCACCTTGCACGCAACTATTCTTCGCGCTGTTGAAGCGGCTTATCGCGCAGCATCAAATTGATAGGATGAAAAAAAATATACCTCCAATCTCCGTGATAAGCCAGGAGGCCATTGAGCGCTTCTGTGATGCTTGCTGGCTAGAGGATGGGTTAGCTCAAAATAGCTTGTCCGCATACCGTAGAGACCTATTGTTATTGGCTCAGTGGTTATATAAGGACTCTGGCGCCGATCTATACGGCGTTACCGAGAAAGATCTTACCGCCTACATAGCGCACCGACGTGCTGACAAGGCAACTACCGCTAATCGACGTTTGACAGTATTCAAGCGCTTCTATCGTCATGCACTCCGTATCAATTTAGTGAAGAGCGATCCCTGTATTGGTTTACGCGCTGCTAAACAAGCGCTACGGTTTCCAAAGACGCTGAGTGAAGATCACGTTACTGCATTACTCAATGCGCCTGATATTGATACCCCATTAGGTTTGCGTGATCGCACCATGTTGGAATTAATGTACGCCAGTGGTTTGCGCGTATCTGAAATTGTTTCTTTAAAAACAGTCGCCTTAGGTTTGAATGAGGGTGTAGTGAGGGTAGTTAATGGCAAGGGCGGCAAAGAACGCTTAGTGCCATTTGGTGGTGAAGCGGGGCAGTGGTTAAGGCGCTACTTAGCAGAAGCGCGCACTCCTTTGCTTGAAGGTAAGACAACTGATGCGGTTTTTATAGGGCGCCACACCGGAACCGGTTTAACTCGTCAAGCATTCTGGGCGCTGATTAAACGCTATGCCACATTGGCCAATATTCCGGTGGCTTTGTCACCCCATACTCTGCGTCATGCATTTGCCACCCATTTACTCAATCATGGAGCGGATTTAAGGGTGGTTCAGCTCCTTTTGGGACATGCTGATATTTCTACCACCCAGATCTACACCCATGTGGCCAGAGAAAGACTGAAATCCATACATTCGCAGCATCATCCTAGGGGTTGATGTTTAAAATGATATCATTTTATGATATCATATGAAAAATGAATAGCAAACATCAAAAAACCTTACAGGCTATATTTGCTAAACCCACTTCAGCAACAATAGAGTGGAGAAAAATTGAATTATTGTTAGTAGCGGTTGGCAGTAAGTGCGTTGAGGGCGAAGGTTCAAGGGTAAGTTTTTTGATGAACAACCATCGCTTGGATTTGCATAGGCCACATCCTGGTAAAGAAGCAAAAAGGTATCAGGTAAAAGATATTCAAAGTTTTTTGGTTTTAATAGGAGTTAAGTTATGAACAAGCCATTGAGTTATAAAAATTATTCTGCCAGCATTGAGTTTGATGTTGATGACCGTATTTTTGTGGGTCACTTAACGGGCATCACTGATATTGTGTCTTTTCATGGCGAGTCTGCTTCAGAGTTAATTAAAGCCTTCGAAGCGGCTGTTGATGGATATATCGCGATGTCTGAAGCTCATGGCGTAAAACCACAAAAACCATACTCTGGAAAATTGATGTTGCGCATTTCTCCTGAAATCCATGCAAAAGTGGCTAGAGTTGCTCAGGCGTCTGGAAAAAGTATTAATGCTTGGGTTTCTGATGTACTGCAGGCTGCCTGAGTATGGGTCTGCTGACTCCTCTGCTCCAACGGAGCTTGGTAGCCCAAGAATCACTATCAAGATAAGTGTTTAAGATATCACCATGAATTTCACCTTAGACCTCTTGCTCATTCCACTTGCCTATCTTATTGGCTCCATTTCATTCGCGGTAGTGGTGAGTAAGTGTATGCGCTTACCTGATCCTCACTCCTATGGCTCTGGCAATCCAGGTGCAACGAACGTACTACGAACCGGTAATAAGTTAGCCGCCGTCTTAACGCTGATTGGTGATGCTTTGAAGGGTTACTTTGCGGTCATGCTGGCGCGAGTATTGCTTGGAGATGAATCTCTGACCTCCACGATGAGCTCATGGCTTTTGTGTGGTGTTGTACTCGCAGTATTTTTAGGGCATCTCTTCCCCATATTCCATGGATTTAAAGGCGGCAAAGGTGTTGCTACTGCTTGCGGTATTTTGTTTGGCATCAATTGGATTTTGGGGTTAGCTACGCTGAGCACTTGGATTATTGTGGCGATGTTTATGCGCTACTCTTCTTTAGCGGCATTGGCTGCCGCAATCTTTGGCCCCATCTATTTTGTTTTCTTATTCGGCTTTCAGCCGATGGGCTTGGCTCTCTTGGCCGTATGTGCATTACTTATCTGGCGCCATCGAAGCAACATTCAGAATTTACTCAATGGCAAAGAGAGTCGTATTGGCTCTAAAAAGACTCCAACATAATTCATCCAACATAACCAAAAAATAACTAACGGTACTTCTTATGACTATTGCTTACGCTTGCATTCTGTTGATGGGTCTTTTACCTTATGTCGCAGCAGGTATTGCTAAAAAAGGTTTTCAGGGTTACGACAATGCGATGCCACGGCAATGGCTAGCTAAGCAAACGGGGTTTAGAGCTAGAGCCAATGCTGCTCAAGCCAATCTATTTGAATCCTTGCCGCTCTTTTTTGCCGCAGTGATCGTTGCTTCAGTTGCCCACGCAGCTCAAGACAGAATTGATTTGCTAGCAATGGGTTTTGTGCTGGCACGTATCGCCTATCTGATTTGCTATATCGCCAATTGGCCAACCACGAGATCTATCGTTTGGTTGTTTGGCATGATTTGTGTAGTGGGCTTGTTTTTTCAAATTTAAAGGTGTTTAGGCATTTGCTTGATTATTAGATGTAATATATCATTGCTATATTACAAAATATCCCCATAAATTTGGAGGGTCGAATGACAAGTATTGCCAAGTTATTTATGAGCGGGCGCAGTCAAGCGATTCGTCTGCCTGCGAAGTTACGCTTTCACTCCAAGCAAGTCCGCATAGAGCAAGTGGGTAATGCGCTTTGGGTTACTCCTGATGATGAGAAAGAGCACAATCTGGGTCAATGGCTCAGTACTTTTTATCAACAGACTGATCCTCTTCCAGAGAACTTTTTACAGGATCGGGATGATCCACCAGCACAAGAGCGTGATTGGACTTAGATTGGTAAAAAAACAAAAAACCTTAGATACCAATATATGTAGCTATATATTGCGCAGACATCCGCAAAAGATGTTGGAGCGCTTTGCTGAGCTAGAGCATGATGAAGTATGGTTATCTGTCATTGTTGCTGCAGAGCTGAGGTTTGGAGCGGCAAAATTAGCATCGCCACGTTTTAGTGCGGCGATTGAAGCATGGATAGATGGTTTTGAAATTCGTCCATGGCCGGTGGAGGCTACGCACCATTATGCTCAAATTCGTTCTGGGCTAGAGATAATGGGTCAACCCATTGGTGGAATGGATTTAATGATTGTAGCCCATGCCCTATCTGAGTCAAGCCGTTTGATCACTAATAATGCACGAGAGTTTCATCGTATTCCCAATCTCCAAGTGGAAGAATGGTCAATTTAGACCCTGTTCGATAGCCGCTATTTTTTCCCTAGAAAGTTTTTATGTCAACCCCTAAGAAAGCTATTCAGAAAATGCCCGTAAAAAAAATAGTGAGCAAACTTCCTATAAAAAAATCTGCCGTTCACTCAAGGGATGCTGCAAAAGAAGAGGGTGGTTTACCTTTATCGGTAGTCATACGCCGCCGTATTGAGGCCCAAAAGGCTCGCTTTCATGCGAATGACAATATCTCGGCATTTATTAAGCCAGGTGAATTAGAAGGTTTGGTAGATGAGGTGGCGGAGAAAATGCAGGCCGTTTTAGAAAGCCTCGTCATCGATACTGATAATGATCACAATACCCAAAATACAAGTCGTCGCGTTGCAAAGATGTATGTGCAGGAGGTGTTTAATGGGCGGTATGTTGATCAGCCCACTTTAACCAAGTTCCCCAACGTGAGTCGCTTAAATGAGCTCATGATTATTGGCCCTATTACTGTTCGTAGCGCTTGCTCCCACCATTTATGTCCAATCATGGGCCGGATTTGGATCGGTGTACTGCCTAGCAAGGCATCTGCCCTAATTGGCCTTTCTAAGTACTCACGTTTGACCGAGTGGGTTATGTGCCGCCCCCAAATTCAGGAAGAAGCAGTTGTGGAGTTGGCGGACATGCTTGAGAAAAAGATTAAGCCGGTAGGCGTAGCTGTCGTGATGGATGCAGATCATTTTTGTATGCAATGGCGCGGAGTTAAAGATCGGGATTCTAAGATGATCAATAGCGTGATGCGTGGAGCCTTCTTAAAAGACTCTAATTTGCGTAGAGAGTTCTTAGCCTTGATTGACCGTAAATAAGTTGATGAAGAAACTCCTCATTCTTGCTGTTTTGGTTATTGCGGGCTGCACTTCTGGCCCCATGAGCCAAGATTATCAATCCGTCATGGATGAGAAAGTGGAGTCACCATTCTTTTACGTTCCGCCATTAAATAAAAAAGACTACTCAGAGCGTAATTGGATTTTGCTGGCAGAGTCTCAAAATAAAAACTGGTTCTATGATCCATACACCTTGAGTGAGGATGAAGACGGAGTTATTAGCTTTGATATTTTTATTGCCCCTAGAGAAAAAAATACCTTGGCGCAATTTAACCCCACAATAGTTGGGCCTTATCGCCAAAAAATTGATTGCTTTAGCAATAATCAGTGGTCGGAGACTCTATACACCCAGAATATTGTTTCTAAAGGCCCCCTGGTCGGTGACATCAAGCCCGCGAATGGCTCTGGCTGGGTAAAAATTGCACCTAAAACAGCAATGGCCTATTTGCGTTCTCGTCTGTGCGGCAGAAAATTTATCGATGACCAAAACGTGAATTACTTCCTCTATCAAGATGGCGCGATGCCGGCTCCAATATCTAAAAGAGCGCCTGAGGCAGTATTTGATGAAAAAGAAAATAAGCAACTGGTGCTTGCTAAGCAAGAGGTTGTTCTGGAGTCAGCCAATACTCGCCCACCCGTGTTTTATGACGTCATTAATAATGAAGTAAGTATTGTTGATTCTAAAAAAGATGCTCGCCAATTACGGTTGAGTTCTTATGTATTGGGTAAGGACTTAATAAAGCAGGTAGATTACAGTTTTACCGCTAATTGTCAGGAAAATACTTACGTCCTAACGACTCAAGGTCAAGGTGCAAAAGCTAGTGGTGCTATTGGCGCAAAAGATTCGTTGTTTTCAGTGGCGTTTAATAGGGCGTGTGGAGATCATGGTGCGTATATGAAAATGACAAATAAGGGTAGAAATTGATTGCAAAGATCATGCAGCTCAGCTTACGAATTTCGCTGCTCGTATTTGTATTGAGTGCTGCTGCTTGCTCAACATTCCCTTCCGAAAACCAAAATCCTAGTAAAAATAACAAAGCAACTTACAACAAAGACCTCAAGGAATGCCAAGAGGATTACCCCGAATCTGGTTCGGGGGTTCATATCCGTCAGTGGATTAATTGCATGAAGCTCAAGGGCTGGAATTAATCGACGTTTTTAGTAGGAGATTTTATGAGAACAATTCTCATCTATATTTCCTTATAAATCATTGACTTACGCCATGAGTGGCAGCAGCAAATCTTCTCCACTATGATCTTTCTTAGTTTTGAAGGTTGCGCACTGCTTCTTGATGCGCGTGCAAGTTAATCACTGATTTATTTTTGGAGAATCCATGAAAAATAGTCGTCGCCAATTTATGATTTTGTCTGCTGCTGGTGCCTGTACTTTGGCATTGAACGGTAAAGTTCAAGCTCAAGCAATGGTTGCAGAAACTGATCCACAAGCTGCTGCATTGGGCTATAAGCCTGATGCCTCTAAAGTGGATAAAGCAAAGTACGCTAAGTACGCTGCTGGTCAACAGTGCAGCAGCTGTGCATTGTTCCAAGGTAAAGCTGACGCAGCTGCAGGTCCTTGCTCATTGTTTGCTGGTAAGCAAGTTGCTGCTAAAGGCTGGTGCTCTGCTTACGCTAAGAAGGCTTAATTAGATATCAAGCAGTTGTAATAGATTGTTTTGATGCCCTGGTTTTAATGGGGACACTAAAAAGCCACCCTAGGGTGGCTTTTTGTATTCTGGCGATTAATGACTATAGGAATAGTTTAAATAAATAACCGTATCTGATGGCGTCGTGACATACCAAATGACTGCATTGGCTAAGCCCCTGATTGAGGGGTGCATCCTTTTCACAAAAGCCATCCAAGGAGATTTACCCTGAAAGCCCGTATCAAAAAGAATTTGCAGCGCTACGCTTTTTATTTTGGCGGCGACCAGCCTCCCGTGGCTATGTTGGAGCGAGCGCGCTCTGGTTTTGGGGCTTTTATTGGTCTTATGTTAGTGCTTACTACTGCTAAGTACCTTGGAGAGCTTGGGGGCATTGATGAATGGCTTATGGCTTCATTGGGAGCTAGCGCCTTATTGGTGTTTGCCTTGCCAGGCAGTTCAATGGCTCAACCTTGGGCTGTTATCGCCGGTAACACCTTATCCGCCTTGATTGGAATTTGCATTGTCCATGCAGTGGGGGAGCCTCTAATAGCCATACCTTTAGCGGCTAGCCTTTCTATTTTAGGAATGTTTTTTCTTCGGTGTTTGCATCCTCCAGCAGCTGCAGTGTCTTTAATAGTGGTGCTGGGACATGTTTTACATTTCCGCTATGCTTTTTTTCCGGTAATGGTTGATTCGATTCTGTTGGTGCTGGCTAGAGCGGCTTATAGCAACCTCACTGGTAAGCGCTATCCCAATAGGCCCAGCTAAGATCGCAATGAGCATGCTCCCAAAGAGCGAGGCAATAAAAAAGGGGCAATAGCCCCTTTTTATATCGCAGAAGGACTATTTGATACGTCCAGCTGCAATAGAAGCCTTGCAGTCCTTAATTCCATAGTTTTGGTATTTACCCGCATTTTCTTTGCGAATGGACTGACCACACTCTGTTAGTGAGTTGCGAAGGTTAATCTTTGGAATATTGCCTGTTGTCATTTTGACTCCTTATTTATAGTTTTTAAAACTGGCGCGTAATAGCGTCTTCTATTGTGCGCCTAAGTAATATTAATAAAAATTTGGCGACTTGTAGCAAACTGCTTCTAGCAAGCTAAACCCTATAAAATGAAATTATTCAAATAAAAAGGCTTTCGATAGACAAATGGCTTTAGTTATCCCAGTCATCCTTTGTGGTGGGTCAGGCACCAGACTTTGGCCTTTATCGCGTTCGGGGTTCCCTAAGCAGTTTTTAGTTTTGTCAGGCGATGGCTCTTCTCAAAGTTTATTTCAGCAAGCAGTAGAGCGAATTAACTCTGTTGGTAATGTTGGAAATACTGGCAATGAGATCAACAGCAAAATCCAATTGGGTGACACCTTAGTTGTCACCAATGAAGATCATCGATTCTTGGTTTTGGATCAATTGCGCGAGCTACAATCTATTAAAGCTAAATTAATACTAGAGCCTGTCGGAAGAAATACGGCGCCCGCTTTAAGTATGGCTGCACTCTGTGCAGAGCAATTATCAAATGGTGAAGATCCCATCTTGATCATTACACCTGCAGATCAAACCATTCAAAATCAAAAGGCATTTACTCAAGCCTTGCAAGATTGCATTCAGTCAGTAGAAGCTTCACCAAACTCAATTGCTATTTTGGGTATCACCCCAACCGCACCAGAAACTGGTTATGGATATATTCAGCGTGCAGATAGCAAAGACCAAAATAATGCTTACGAGGTCAAGAGATTCGTGGAGAAGCCTGACAGCAAGACTGCGCAGACGTATCTAGCCGAAGGCTCCTATCTTTGGAATAGCGGTATGTTTGTTTTGAAGGCGAGCACTTGGTTGGCTGCTTTAGCAGAATTTAGGCCTGACATTGGTGAGGCATCACAAAAGGCTTGGCAGACAAAATCAGAAGATGCTTCCGGTGGCGTAGGATTCGTTCGTCCTGGCAAAGAAGAATTTAAAGCTATTCCAAGCGAGTCTATTGACTATGCCGTGATTGAGAAATGCCCTCAGTCGAACTTTCCTATAAAAATGGTTGAGCTCGATGCCGGCTGGAATGATCTAGGTGCATGGGATGCAGTCTGGCAAGTGGGTCGGCAAGATCAAGATGGCAATGTGACTAGCGGCGATACCTTAATCACGAATTCGAAAAACTCTTTAGTTCATGCCAGCAGTAGATTGGTCAGTGTTGTTGGTGTAGAAAATCTAGTGATTGTTGAAACAGCTGATGCAGTATTAATTGCTGACAGAAAAAATAGCCAAGATGTTAAAAGCATTGTGACGAAGTTAGAGGCTCAGGGTAGAGAAGAAAAGAATCTACATCGCAAGGTAGCAAGACCATGGGGCTGGTATGACAGTGTTGATGAGGGTGAGCGTTTTAAGGTAAAACGGATTCAGGTCAAACCAGGAGCCAGCCTTTCATTACAAATGCATCACCACCGTGCAGAGCATTGGATTGTAGTTAAGGGTACTGCGGAGATTACCAATGGCGTTCAAGTCATTACTCTGACTGAAAATCAAAGTACCTACATTCCTCAAGGGCAAACCCATCGATTAGCTAATCCTGGCGAAACACCCCTAGAGATTATTGAGGTTCAGTCGGGCAGCTATCTTGGCGAAGATGACATCGTGCGCTTTGAAGATACCTATGGGCGTAATTAAAATTCTATTAGAAACTACAAGTAAAATCACGGTTCTAAGATAAACGGCAAAAAAGCGAGAAGAGCATGGGTGCATCACAAAAAGTAGCCTTAATCACAGGTATTACAGGCCAAGACGGTTCTTATCTTGCAGAGTTTCTATTAGAAAAAGGCTACATCGTACACGGCATTAAGCGTCGCGCCTCTTCTTTTAATACCGAGCGTATTGATCATATCTATCAAGATCCACACATCAATCATCCGGATTTAATTCTGCATTACGGTGATTTAACCGACACCAGCAATCTGGTGCGCATCATTCAGGAATGTCAGCCTGATGAGATTTATAACTTGGGTGCTCAATCACACGTTGCCGTTTCTTTTGAGTCCCCTGAATACACCGCTGATGTGGATGCCATGGGCCCACTCAGAATGCTTGAGGCTATTCGTATTCTCGGTCTAGAAAAGAAAACCCGTTTTTACCAGGCATCTACTTCAGAGCTCTATGGTTTAGTACAAGAAATCCCGCAAAAAGAAACAACGCCGTTCTATCCTAGAAGCCCATATGCAGTAGCCAAGATGTATGCCTACTGGATTACAGTGAATTATCGTGAGGCGTATGGCATATATGCGTGTAACGGTATCTTGTTTAACCATGAGTCTAAGCGCCGTGGTGAAACCTTTGTTACTCGTAAGGTGACTCGCGGTCTTGCCAATATTGCTCAAGGTCTCGAGAAATGCTTATACATGGGCAATATCGATGCCCTGCGTGACTGGGGTCATGCTAAAGACTATGTGCGCATGCAATGGTTGATGCTCCAGCAAGATAAGCCTGAAGACTTTGTGATCGCTACTGGTGTGCAGTTCACAGTGCGTGAATTTATTACCCGTAGCGCCAAACAATTGGGAATCACTCTCAATTTTGAGGGCACAGCTGAGAATGAAAAGGCGATTGTGGCTAGTATTGAAGGTGACAAAGCCCCAGCCTTAAAAGTAGGCGATGTGATTGTTCAAATTGACCCACGCTATTACCGTCCTACCGAAGTAGAAACACTCTTAGGCGATCCTACTAAGGCAAAAACAAAACTCGGTTGGGTGCCAGAAATTACCCTAGATCAAATGATCGTAGAAATGGTGGCAAATGATTTGGATCAAGCTAAGCAACATGCCTTGCTGAGTAAGCATGGTTACTCGGTTGCAGTTGGTAAAGAGAATTAAAGAGAAGATTAATACATGCCAACAGATTTAAATCAAAAGATTTATGTTGCTGGTCATCGCGGCATGGTCGGCTCGGCAATTGTGCGTAATCTGCAAGCTAAGGGCTATACCAATATAGTCACCAGAACTCATGCTGAACTTGATTTAACCAATCAAGCTGCAGTACAAGTATTCTTTGAGGAAGAGAAGCCTGATCAAGTGTATTTAGCTGCCGCGAAGGTTGGTGGCATTCATGCGAACAACACCTTTCCCGCAGAATTTATTTATCAAAACCTCATGATGGAAGCAAATGTCATCCATCAAGCTTTTGTCAGCGGTGTTAAAAGGCTGCTCTTCTTAGGTTCAAGCTGTATCTATCCTAAGTTAGCACCGCAACCGATGAGTGAAGATGCCCTTCTCACGGGTAAGTTAGAGCCAACGAATGAGCCCTATGCGATTGCCAAAATTGCTGGTATCAAGTTGTGTGAGAGTTACAACCGTCAATATGGCGATAGCCATGGAATTGATTACCGTTCAGTGATGCCGACTAATCTATATGGTCCAGGTGATAACTATCATCCAGAGAACAGCCATGTGATTCCAGCCCTGATTAGAAGATTTCATGAAGCTAAAGTAGGTAATGCTCCTGAAGTTGTGATCTGGGGAACGGGAACCCCGAGACGCGAGTTTCTCTATGTTGATGATATGGCGGCTGCATCAGTATTTGTGATGGATCTCGATAAGGCGACCTACGATAGCCAAATAGAATCAATGCAAAACCATATTAATGTGGGTTTTGGTAGTGATGTGACTATTGCAGAATTGGCAAAAGCAGTTGGAGATGCAGTAGGTTACGAAGGAAAGATTAACTTTGATATAACAAAGCCTGACGGGTCGCCTAGGAAGTGGATGGATTCTTCCCGGCTAAATAATTTAGGTTGGAAGGCTAAGGTAGATTTGACGCAAGGTTTGCAAGAAGCTTATCAAGAGTTTTTATCGCGGTGAATTCGACTTCAGTCATTATTGATCAAGTTATTTGTGTCTGCTGTAAAAGGGATGCGCAGGCCTGGGAGATTGCATCTTCTTATATCGTGCGCAACCTAAAGGCCAGGCATTACAAGGTCTATGTCCCCGATGCTGATCTTGAGTTATTCCAAGAAATTTCTGCAAAACCTTTTCAGGTCATTGGTGAGTCAATTTACACATCGCAATTTGCCGCCGAAATAAAACGGCGACTCGATGCAAAAATTGCATCGCAATTTGGCTGGTACTTACAGCAGTTTATTAAGCTATCAGCGGTCAATGATTGCTTGCCAGATGAGATTGTCTTGATATGGGATGCTGATACTATTCCCTTAAAACCCCTCAGTTTTATCGACCACCAAGGGCGCTTGATTTACTACAAGGGGGCTGAATATCATCACCCTTATTTTGAGACAGTGATGCGTCTATTGCACTTAAGCAAAAAAATTAGATTCTCATTTATTGCGCAGTGCTTTGTTCTAAAAGCGGCTTGGTTACAAGAGTGTTTTCGTGAAATCGAATTGAGGCACGGCATGCCTTGGGTTCCAGCCTTGCTAAATAGCATAAGGTTTGATGAGGGCAATAGCTTTTCTGAATATGAAACTATAGGAACCTTTATATCTCATCGACATAGCTCAGAAATTGTATATACCGATCGAAAATGGTTGCGTTTGGGAAATTCTGCAATTGGACACCCCGCATTCTTGGGCCCCAATATTATTGCCGACCAATTGAATGATTATGACTATGCTAGTTTTGAGAAGTGGGATAAGGCTAAGCCTTACTTTTTAAAGGTTTCGTTGCCTTATTTCTTTAGGGTTTACTTGCCTTCATTGTTCAAATCCAAAAACCAAAGATAAACTCCTATTTAGCCATGCAGAAAAAATGCGCCTCCATTATTTTTGTCCATTCGGGTGAGAGTCTGCCCCCCGAATATTTAACGAATGCGCTTGCGATTGCAGCAAAAGTTGCCCCACAATCCCAGATTTATGCGTTGGTTAATAAATCTTTTATTGGAGATTTGCTGCGAGCTCTGCAGGCTGATCTTGGAGGTTCCGATAATCCACTGCGAAATATTGCGTTTGTGGCAATTGAGGATATTCCGCAAAGCGATATAACTAAGCATTTTGCCAAAAATGCTGCCCTAGATCGTAGCTTTAGGAATGGATTCTGGTTTTCTGCCTCATACCGCTTCTTTGTGCTGGCTGACTTTATTCACTTCAAGGGGCTGGAGAACTGCATTCATCTTGAAAATGATGTTGTCTTGTATTTTGACCCTAGTGAAAAGTTGGAGCAATTTATCAGCTTTGCTAGGTTTGCAGTGCCGGTCGATAGAGTGAGGGCGATCCCCGGGATTGTTTGGCTAAAAGATGCATCGATTGCATCTGAGCTGGTTCAATTTATTGCGGATCGTTCGGATGCAAATGATATGGATTCCTTGGGTGCGTTTGCCATGCGAGGGGATCTAGGTGCTAAGCCGCTCCCTACAATACCTTTGGAATATGCCAAGTCTAAAGATTTGGACCTTGATAGATACTGTCAGGGCATAGATGTATTTGGCGGCATTTTTGATGGTGCGGCAATTGGTCAATATGTTGGTGGCGTTCACTGGATGAATGACCCATCTGATACACGATTTTTTGAAAATGAAAGCAGCGACTTTCATTTAAGAGACTGCCGTTTTTCATGGGAGTATGAGCGGTTTTATAGATCTCCATTCATTAGTTTCGATGGTGTATGCACCAAAGTACTAGCTCTGCATGCACACTCTAAGGATTTGTTGGGGGTATCTCCCTTTAACTCAGGGGTTCCGAGCAACATTGAGTCGATGTTAACTGGGGAAAGAATTCAGGCGTTGGCTGATCTGACGATTAGCTCTGCTGGAGTTACTGCTTTTCATGGGCGAGAAAAGATTCAGACGCCTACGGTTTTAGAAATTACCGAAAAAGAAGAAAAAAAGTGGTTTAAGAAAAAACGCTTTGAGCTTCCACCTAGTTTGGATTTTTTAAAGACCTGTCAGAGCGCAAAGGTTATTTTTGTTTATACCCATTTGCTGGCTTATTTTAAAAGTTTTGTTGCCCCACGACTGCATGAACCATTTGTATTGCTGACGCATAATTCAGACCATGGTGTAGGTCTAGCGGATTTGGATTTATTAAATCACCCATCCTTGGTGGCATGGTATGCGCAAAATTGTGAAACCAGTCATACAAAGTTACATGCTTTGCCAATTGGTTTAGCGAATAGCCAGTGGGGGCCAACACGAGTTTCTGAGGCCTTTGATGCTGGGCATGTGTATCAAAAAATAAAAAACCTTTACGTTAACTTTAGTGCGAGCACTCACTCTGCGCGTCAATCAATTATTGACGTTGTCTCAAATATCCCAGATGTCACCATGGGAGCATCAGTGGGTTTTGAACAATACATTACTCAAGTAGCCGAACATCGTTTTTGCTTATGCCCCAGGGGTAACGGTATTGATACTCATCGTTTTTGGGAGGCTCAGTATGTTGATACGATTCCCGTCTTGCTCAAGCAAGATTGGACTTCGGCTTACTCCAATTTACCGGTTTTGCTTGTAGATGCTTGGGAAGATCTTTTACGGTTAAATTGGGAAGAAGGCTATATTCGAAGATCTACTAGCAACTTTGACCGAAAAACACTAACCCTTGAGTATTATCGTCAGCAATTGCTTGCCAATATATGAAAATAAAATTCCGTCACTCTAATTTTCGAAGAGCCCTTAAGAATTTATTTATATCTGTCAGGAATAATTTAGTAGTGATCGAGCCCAATCTTGGTCTAGGCGATAGTATTGTTTGTTTGGCTTTGGTGCGTGAGTTATCCAGAAAAAATCCTAGAAAATATTATTATTATTGTTGCCTTCATTATTGCTACCATTCGGTGGCATGGATGTTTCAAGATTTAAGTAATGTTTATGTTGTGCCCATTAATGATGGTCGAGAGGCTAGGCAATTATCTGGTTTTTTGAGGGCTCGCTACTTACCCATTGGAGTGATAGGAGTTGATCTCCAGCGCTTCGATGCTTATTTTTATGAGCAACACCATGTTGCATTTGAAAAACGTTGGCTAGATTGTGCGGTATCGCCGGGACCCCAATCAGAGGCGCTCTATGAAAAGCTTAATCCTAATCATGAGCCCTACCTTTTGGTGTGTAATCAAGAGTCTACAAAAATATTTCATGATTTGAAAATTTCTAATCCAGAAAATAAACTCATTATTTGGGTTCATCCTGCGACAAACAACATCTTTGATTGGGCTAAGCTGGCTTTGCTAGCCGATGAGATTCACTCTATAGACACCTCATTTGTACATTTTTTAGAGAGCTTATTTCAGCAAGAAGGCTCCAAGCAGTACATGAAGCCTTTTTATTACCATCTAGCGCGTAAGAGTAATACGGAGTTTACTCGCCGCCTTCCTTGGCAGGTGATCCAGTATTAAAGTAAGTTCCTTATATCACCTAAGTCGACAATAATTTGGCTTGAGAAATGATGGTGACTAGGCAAGCCAGTGGTTTTGCATTCAATATATTTTGTTAGGTAGGCTTTGAAGGCATTATAAATGCCACCGCCAGCAAACTCTTCTTGACTTAGTTGATCCCAACCTTTTGAAGAGAGTATGTAAAAAGGTTTATTTCTAGCAATTAAAATATTATAAGTAATCGAGCCATTTTCAGAGACGACGAGATCGGCCTCCCGAAGAATCGTTAGACATTGCTCGAATGTTATCTGATCTGACCTGCAGATATAAAATCCTTCGCCCTTTACAAATTCAATGACCTCATCAATATTTGCAATGCGCTCTGAGCGCCCACTTGTTAAAAACACTTTTTTAAATGAAGTATTGTCAGCAGGTAAGGATGCTTTGGTTTCGCCAAAGATTTGCGTGCAAAGCGATAGGTTTTGCCACGAACTCATTCTGGGCAATTGGCAGGCATTTGTAAAAATAAGATTATTTTCAAGAGCAAGTTTGGAATTGATCTTTTGCAAGCGTTCGGGATTGCCGTATTTGGTGATCACATGATCAAAAGAGTTTGGGGCTATATAAAATAATTTTCTCTTGGATGGTAGTTTTGCTTTTGATAGGGCGATGATGGCACCTAGGCAATCTCCTGAAAAATGACCAAAATGAGTGGTGTAGTAGGGTAGAAGTACGGCGGGTTCGTCTACCGTGATGCATGGCTTATTCCGTTGATGCTTCACATTCCCCCTCATATCCTTGAGGAATGAAGCTGTATTGTGAAATCCCATACTATCTTCAAGCGCAACCGTAGCAATCGAGGGGTTTGTTAGATCTGCGCTATCGCCAAAGTTAAAAGAGCGAAGCTCTACGCGCTTACCAGCATCGGCAATTTGTAGATTTAGCAAATCAAAAATAACTACTGGTATGAAGGTGGTGCGGCATTCTGCTAGCCCAGTAATCGATTCTTTGAATTGAAATACCCCTAGGCGCTTTTTTAGTCCGGTAAGTAAATTCTGAAAGGCGGATTCGGTATTCATGATGTACTTAAAAATGTATGGAGCAAGATTAATTTAGTTGCCAAACTCAGCATCACGGCTAAGGCGGGGTAATATAAGATAATAGTAACAAAGCCATACGCACCTTAAATCATGCCTAAAGAAGTCGACCCTCATTACCAGTATTCTCCCAATCTCAGATCAGAGGTAAGCGCATTTTTGCCAACTAACTTTCAAAAGGTTTTAGAGGTGGGCTGTAGCTATGGCACATTTCGAAAAAATCTCGAACAAGCTAATGAATACTGGGGTATTGAACCTAATGTAGTAGTTGCCAATGAGGCTTCCCAACACTTGGATAAGGTGCTCTCGGGATTGTTCGAGGAGGTTTTAGATCAACTTCCTGATGCATATTTTGATCTGGTCATTTGTAATGATGTTATTGAGCATATGGCAGATCCCGACCAATTTTTGGAGTTAATAAAACTAAAGATGTGTTCTGGCGCTTCTTTGGTTGGGTCCATCCCAAATGTAAGGCATATCTCTAATTTAAAAGGGTTGCTTATTCAAAAGGATTGGCAGTATGAAGATGCCGGAATTCTAGATAGAACGCATTTGAAATTCTTTACCCAAAAGAGTTTGAAAAATCTCTTTTTAAGTCATGGTTTTAGGATCGACAAAATATCGGGTATCAACGATATTTCATCAAGGGCATTTTTCCCAAGAGTATTTGCAAGGCTGCTTTATCTCATTCTTGGTGATGACATTCGCTATGTTCAGATTGGCTTTAGGGTAAATCTATAACCCCCTCTTCTCTCTCTATTTCAATGATCTATAAAAATCTTTCTCGATTAATCATTTAACTATGAGTAATCAATCCTTGATCCAACAGCCCCGCATAACTCCTTCATTCATTATTTGGGTGCAGGTGTTGATGTTTGCGATCTTGTATGCGGTTTGGGCATTGCCTGAAACTATTTTGATACGACATATTTGTTTGATTGTTGGAGCGCTCCTAGGGGCTTACGAGATTTACCAATATCGAGCAGTGCTTTTTACTAAATACGCACTACCAATTTGGCTTGTTCTGGGGTTATTTGCGTGGGCTAGCTTTCATCTATTATTTTTGAGTCATGATTTTGCTCTGCAGCTTGAGGAATACACCAGTATTTGGAAGCGTACGGCCTTAGGAGCTATATTTGCTTTGGGTCTGGGTCTTGCGTTAGGTGGCCAAGACCCTAAAAAGCAAAGCATCTATTGGCCTGTTTTTTATTTTGGACTATTGGCTCCAACCCTAATTTATATTCTGAAATATTGCTTGACTCACCATGGATCAAACTGGGGAATCAATGCACCAGATTATCTAAGGTTGCATTACGGCTCGCTTCCCTTCTACGTTCCTAAAACTGCCTATGTATGTTTTTGTTTGCCCACCTTGGCTGTCGCGCTTGGACAGCTCAAGCGCAACATTAGCAGTCATATTTGGCTTAGCTGGGATAACGTCATATATGGAGTGACTATCCCAGCGGTGTTCTTTGTGTTCTATGGTGAGAATATTAAGAATGGAGTGATATACGGAGCCTTTCTGATGCTGATCTTTTCAACCCAGGTATTTTTGGTTGACTTTAAAAAGCATTGGATTCAAAAGACGCTTCTTGCCGCCATTCTATTGATGGCTGGGGCAGGATTTATAGTCAATCACATTCAAAAGAATACATCATGGCAAACGTTTGCTGTAGACGCAAAAATCGCGATCGATACTGATCGTTACGATCACTGGAAATTTAATGGTGCCAAAGGCTATCCCAATAATGAGTTTGGCGCGATGGTGTCAATTACTAATTACGAACGCATTGCTTGGGGTAAAGAAGGCCTTTTGTTGTTAACTCAAAATCCCCTGGGATTTGGTTTGATCGAGCGCTCTTTTGGGCATTTATCAAAAAGGGTCTGGCCCGAGTCCCTTTTGCATCAAAGCCACAGCGGCTGGCTTGATTTGGCCTTGGGAATCGGCCTCCCCGGAATTGCTCTGGTTTTGGGGTCGCTGGCACTAGCCATGAAGCAGTTATACCGACTTGATTTACCAGAAAATATCCCAAAATCACCCTCTAATGTCGCTCAGAGCCCTTTTAAAGCCCCTTGGCTATCCTGTTGCTGGTGGATTTTGTTAGCTAGCCTAGTAATGTGGTGCACCACCGAGATTAGCCAAAAAGTCTTTCTTGATAGCCTGATTTTCTGGGTTGCTTTAGCTTCTGGCTTGGTCGCTGGTACGCGCTTTAGGCGTCTAAATCTTAGTCATTTGGGGCCGGGAAGCCGCAATTAGTTGAGTCCAAGATTAAATTAGATGAATCTACTTTTTATAATGAGATAATTGAGATACTTTTAGTGCGCAAAATTAAGATTATTTAATTTTGGCTTGTACCCCATAATTGACTGCAAATGCACATGAATCAACCCTTGACCGACTTTCAACAACGCTCTTACCCTGAGAATGAAGCAGAAATTTCTCTCTTGGATATCGTCAATTTTCTGCAAGCTTCTTGGAAAAAACTAATCTTAGCTTCAGTAGTGGGGGCAGTCTTAGGTTTGGGCGGGTGGTTTGTTCTAGGCAGCTACTCTGCGGAGTATGTTTTGCTAAATAATAATAATAATAATAATAATAATAATAGCTACGCCCTAGACCTTGTTTCGTGGAAGATGCTCCAAAAAAGCCTGCCTAATTTAGCCGATCAAATTATTGAGGAAAACAAGGCCCCAGAAAATCAAACATCTTTGTATAGGGAGATGAGGGATGAGCGCTGGTGGCAAAAAAATGCAGTGCCTAGCTATGCGCTATCAAAATCCGATACCAAAGATTTGGCCGGTATTAGTAAGGATTTAGATGCGGCCTCAACCACTATTTTGAATTTAACACTGACCGCCACAGGCTCATCCAAAGAGCAATCGATTGATAATGTGCGCGCAGCAAGTCAATTTTTACGATCTGGCAGCGCCTATTTACAGTTGCACTCCTTGCTCAATGGTTATGAGAGTCAAACAGTCAGTACCGCTGCTCAGTTGCAGCAAAAAATTGCCAATACCCAAATTGAGATGGGCTATCAAGAAGAGCGGGCTCGCCAATTAGAGCAATTACACAAGCGCTTTCCGGGTAATGCTTCATCAGCCCAGCAAGTAGTTGATGCCAATGATTCCAGTGCTAAATATTTGCCACTGCAAACGCAAATTATTGCAGCAAACAACGACATCAACGCCTCTAAAGAAACCTTATCCCGTCTGCAAAGACGTTTGGATCAAATTGCCCTGACCAAAACTTTCTTAGACCAAGCCCTGCCACTACAAGACCAAACGTTTGATGGTTTGGTCTTAGATAAACAGCTATTAGAAATCGAATCAAACCTGCGCGCTAAATTAGATAAAAATGATAGCAATAGCGTCGAGTTTTTAAATGAATTACATGCCCAGCTACTTGCTATCCAAGTACGCTTCACCAAGGGATTAGAGGCCAATACCGCGCCCACTTCCAGCGGCAAAAAGGGCATGACCAAATCGACGGTTGGCGGCTTAGCGGCAGCATTCTTTTTGATGCTGTTAGTGCTTCTGGGTGGGCGAGTCTGGCAAACGATTAAAAGCGGTGGTGCTAAGTGAAGATCCAGGCGCAAAGAAGCGTCCTAGATCGGGTATTAGCGGGCTTATCCCTGTAAGTAGTTAAATAAGTTATTGAACAATACATAAATTCAAAGAGCATCTATGAAGGCGGTTATTCTAGCAGGGGGTTTAGGAACACGAATTTCAGAAGAGAGTTCTTCTAGACCAAAGCCGATGATTGAGGTGGGTGGTAGGCCTGTCCTTTGGCACATCATGAAAATGTATTCCCATTACGGGATTAATGATTTCGTCATCTGTTGTGGTTATAAAGGTTATGTCATCAAAGAGTATTTTGCAAACTACTTTTTACATATGTCCGATGTCACTTTTGACATGCAAAAAAATAGCATGGAGGTACACCAGGGATATGCTGAGCCCTGGAAAGTAACTCTGGTAGACACTGGCGAAGATACGATGACAGGTGGTCGCTTAAAGCGGGTTGCTGAGTATGTTAAGAATGAAGAAGCTTTTTGCTTTACTTATGGCGATGGGGTATCCGATATTGATATTGGTGCCACCATTGAGTTTCATCGTAAGCAAGGGGTGCAAGCGACTTTGGCGGCAGTCTATCCGCCAGGCCGATTTGGGGCACTTGATATTGCAGGCCACCAGGTCACTACGTTTAAAGAAAAACCTAAGGGTGATGGCGGCATGATTAACGGGGGATTCTTTGTCCTATCCCCTAGCGTCATTTCTTTGATAAAAGACGACTCAACAGTTTGGGAGCGGGGGCCTCTTGAGTCCTTAGCCCGCGATCATCAGATTGCTGCTTTTGAGCACACTGGTTTTTGGCAGCCGATGGATACACTGCGTGATAAAAATCACCTTGAAGAGCTTTGGTCATCTGGTAATGCCCCTTGGAAATCTTGGTAATGAAAGCAGCGCATGTTGACCCCGTATTTTGGAAAGACAAAAAAGTCTTTTTAACGGGGCACACTGGATTTAAGGGTGGTTGGCTGTCGCTTTGGCTTGCCTCCATGGGGGCTAAGGTTACAGGGTATTCATTAGCGCCCAATACAACTCCCAATTTGTTTGATGTATTAGCGATTGATTCTCTGATTGAGAAATCGCATATAGCTGATATACGAGATTTAGCATGTTTGCAAAAAGCCATGTCTGAGGCAAAGCCCGATGTAGTAATACACATGGCAGCCCAGCCTTTAGTGCGCCATTCCTATGCTAATCCAGTAGAGACCTATGCCACGAATGTCATGGGTACTGTGCATGTTTTGGAGGGTACGCGAGCTATTGATTCAGTGCGCGCTACTGTGGTTGTCACTACTGACAAGTGTTACGAAAATAAAGAGTGGGTTTGGGGTTATCGCGAGAATGAGCCGATGGGTGGATATGATCCCTACAGCAATAGTAAGGGCTGCGCAGAGTTAGTCACTTCTGCGTATCGTGAGTCGTATTTTTCTGGTCCCAATTCAACAAATAAGGTTGCATCTGCTCGGGCAGGTAACGTTATCGGTGGTGGAGATTGGTCTGAGGATCGCTTAATTCCGGATGCGATTAAAGCATTTGAAGCGAATCTGCCGTTAATGATTCGTAATCCTTTGGCAACGCGTCCTTGGCAGCATGTTTTAGAGCCCCTATCCGGCTATCTAATTTTGGCTCAAGCTCTTTATGAGCAAGGCTCTGCTTTTGCGTCAGGCTGGAATTTTGGCCCGCGCGATGAAGATAATCGAGCGGTGCAAGAAGTGGCGGATCTGCTGATTTCGGGTTGGGGTAACGCGGCTCGCTGGGAAAAAGAAGGTTCAGTGCAGCCTCATGAGGCTAATCTTTTAAAGCTGGATTGCTCGAAAGCACGCACAAAACTATGCTGGATGCCGAAATGGAATCTAGAGGTGACCACACAAAAAATTGTTCAATGGCAAAAATCTTATCAAGCAAAAGAAAATATGCAAGAAGTTTGCCTCAGGCAAGTAAGAGAATTTCAAGAGAAACATAATTAATAAAGCCAATAGACAAAGGAAAAATATGAGTAAAAATGATCAGTTATGTGAAGTGTGTCACTCAGATGATGTGGTAACAGTCTTGGATTTGGGAAATCACCCTCTGTGCGACGACTTATTAAAAATTGGCGCAAAAGAAAAATGTGAGGAATTTCATATCGAAATTGCCCTATGTAATAACTGCTTAACTGCTCATCAATTACACCCTGTGCCTAAGAGGAAGCTATTTCCAAGTTCATATCATTACAGATCAAGCATGACGCAAGATGTTTTAAATGGGATGCTGGGCCTTGTGCTTCGCACAAAAGAAAGATTTGGGAATTTGGCTGGAAAAAAGGTGGTAGACATTGGATGCAATGACGGAAGTCTACTGAAGTTTTTTAAAAATGAAGGTGCTGAAGTTTTTGGTGTTGAGCCGACGGGTGCCGCTAATGATGCAATCGCTAATGGAATAAGGACTCTGAATGATTTTTTTGATTTGGAGGCTGCAGACAAAATAGTAGAAGAAATCGGGCATCCAGATTTTATTACCTTTACAAACGTATTTGCGCATATAGAAGATATGGATGGGCTTATAAAAGCCGTGAAGGTATTGATGGGTAAAAATACGCGCTTAATTGTCGAAAATCATTATTTAGGGGCTGTTCTTGATCGTTTTCAATTTGACACGTTTTACCATGAGCATCCCAGAACATACTCAGCCCATTCGTTTGTAGAGATAGCAAAGCGTTTGGACATGAATATTGAAGCTATTGAATTTCCCGCTAGATATGGTGGAAATATTAGGGTATTTATTGGGTCGCAATCGCCAATCGCCGAGGATGCGGAGGCTTTAAAAAATGCACTGGATGAGGAGAGTGATTTTTTGCAAAAATTTGAGGAGATGCGGAGAGTTATCAGTAAATGGTTAGAAAATCGAGATGAACTTCTATCAAAAGTTAGATCTGAAGATGGAAAAATTTTCTGCAAAGCGTTTCCAGGGCGCGCGGCAATATTAGTTAAGCTATTGGGTTTGTCATCAGGCGATATTAATGCCGTTTTTGAGAGGCCAAACTCAATGAAAGTGGGCAACTATTTACCTGGAACCAGCATTCCAATCCTCAGTGAGGATGAAATGGCGGTGCTGGCACCCCCACCTAGAAAGATATTGAATCTCGCCTGGCATATAAGTGATGAAATTCATTCGTATATGAAAAATATAAACGTTGGATATGAATGCGTAGATATTTTTTCGCCTGAAAAATTTCGCTAGTAGCAATGTTAGTTCAGCGATGGGGGGTATTAGGAGGTGGATTTGGGCTGTATGGATATATTCCTGCATTAGCTTCAAACCCTCTATTGCGTGCAATAGTGCTAGCAAAGCATCATGATGTCATTAATAAAAGACCAGAACTTAGGCAGTATTTACCTATGATCAATTTTGTTAGTACTCGCGAGGAGATTCTTACTCAATCCGATTCACTCATTATTTCTGTGCCACCATTAATTCAAAAAAAATATTTGATGGATACTGATTTAAAAAAATACAAGTATTTAATTCTCGAGAAACCTTTAGCTGCAGTACCAATAGACGCATGCAGCATACTAAAAAGAAGTATTGAATTATCCGATTCAATCCGGATTGGCTATAGTTTTTTAAATACTGATTGGGGAAGAGAATTAATAAAAAAAATAGAAAAAATTGACTCGATGTGCGAAATTGAAATTACTTGGCACTTTTATGCGCATTACTTTGGTTCGGAGACGCCCTCATGGAAAGGTGATCATAACCAAGGGGGTGGTCCCTTACGATTTTATGGGATACAGTTGATTGCGCTTTTGGGTAAGGCACATGATTTGGATGTGAAATACTCAGCGATAGTATCAGATAAATTCTTAAAGCCATATCAATGGCAAGCGGAATTCGTGAATAGTCAGGGTGCGAAAATTCGGATTGAATTGAACTGCCGAAGCAAGTCAGAAAAATTCCAAATTAGATCAAATTCAAGAGGTTCGCTAGAAATCTTTACACTACGAAATCCATTTTCTAATGAGACAGCAGAAAATGGAAGTGATAAGAGGGTAGGGATTCTGAGTCAAATAATTAATTCTCTTGACGTGGATAATCAAGTCTATTACAGATTGTATTCTCGAATTAATGAAATTTGGCGTGACATAGAAAGTAAGACCGATTGGAACGTAGCGACTTAAAAATACGACTAATAAGGTATAAAAATCCCGCAATTCAATTCGAAGGCATTTATTAATAAATATTGGTACAGGCAATTAATTAAAGTATTTTTCATAGCAGGAATTTCGATTCCATAATCGTTGTAAATATATTAATTATGAATATAGAAGATTTTAAACGGCTGGCCCAACCCGGCCTCAATCCCAATCAAATAGGCCTCTCATCCCATTTGATTGAGGAGGCGCTGCGTATTCGTTTAGTTGAGCAGAAGTTTTTGGAATTGTTTTCCCAAGGAAAGATGAATGGCACGGTTCATACTTGTGTCGGTCAGGAATTTTGTGCCGTTGCAGTTGCAGGGCAGTTAACGGCGGATGATTGGGTGACATCGAATCATCGCTGCCATGGACATTTTATTTCAAAGACCAAAAATTGGCAGGGATTAATTGATGAATTAATGGGTTTGGAGAGTGGGGTTTGCAAAGGACTTGGTAGCAGTCAACATTTATATGCCAAGGGCTTTCTCTCTAACGGCCCTCAAGCAGCTCTAGTGCCAGTGGCAACTGGCATTGCACTGCATAATAAAATTCACAAGCAAGAGGGTATTGCCGTCTCGTACATTGGTGAGGGAACCTTGGGTGAGGGCGCTCTTTATGAAGCATTTAATTTGGCCTCCATTTACCAGGCTCCCCACTTAATTGTTTGCGAAAATAATTTGTATTCTCAATCTACGCCGCAAACGATTGGGGTTTCAGGGTCGGTTTTAGATCGCCCAAAAGCATTTGGGATTAAAACTTTTGAAGCTGATACCTGGAATTTAGAAAACCTGATGCAGGTATCAAAAGCAGCGATCGATTATGTGCGAACTGGCCACCCTGCCTTTTTAGTGATTCGTACATACAGGCTTAATGCCCACTCTAAAGGTGATGATGACCGTGATGTAAGTGAAGTTCAATTCTTCAAGGACAATGACCCACTTACCAAACTATTAGGCATTGAGCAGTGGGCTACTTTGGCACAAAAAATTGTTGCGCAAATTGATGACCACGTCGCTAACGTAAATCCAGAAGTATTGAGCTTTGATAATTACGTCAAAGACCAACTTCCCAGAAAAATAACCGCTAAATTAGAGCCTGTTTTCAATGAAAAAAAGCGGATGGTTCAAGCGCTCAATGGTGCCTACCGAAAAACCTTAGAGGCTGGGGCTTTTCATATTGGGGAAGATATTTGTGATCCTTATGGTGGCGCATTTAAGGTAACAAAGGGGCTCTCGACAGATTTTCCACTGATGGTTAGAAATACATCTATCAGTGAGAATGGTTTGCTCGGAGTTGCTATTGGCATGGCTTTGATGGGCGCTCATAGTTTTGCTGAAATCATGTTTGGTGATTTTATGACCCATACATTGGATCAGCTCATTAGCAATGCTTCTAAGATTCATCATATGTATGCATTTCAAACCTCAGTTCCAGTTCGCATTAGAACGCCGATGGGGGGAAAGCGTGGCTATGGCCCAACGCACTCCCAGTCACTCGAAAAGCACTTCTTGGGGATTGATAACGTTGGTGTAATTTCCTTAAGTTCTTTAATAGACCCAGTCGTGCCCATTGAAGAGTCAAAAGAGGTCAATTTTCCTTTGGTGATTTTGGAGAGTAAAGTTGATTATGGGAAGACTCTCTGGGGCGGCTCTGAGTATTTTGAGCTTAATAGAGAAGCCAAAATATTTGGCGCATTACGATTAAATCCAAAGGTAGCTGCGCCATCGCTGACTATTGTTAGTTATGGCGAAACCGCACGCCATATTGCAGATCATTTAGAGCGCTTCTTTGAAGAGACGGATTTTGTTCCTGAATTAATTTGTTTAACCCAGTTGCATCCCTTGGATACCAATCTTGTTGAGCGTTCAGTGAAAAAAACAGGAAGACTATTAACCGTTGAAGATGGTTCGGTTGATTTTGGTCTTGGGGCTGAAATCCTCAGTAAGCTTATCGAGAAAGGTCAATTCTTTCGGTTCGTACTGAGGGTGGGCGCAGAACCCGTTCCTGTGCCATCGATTACCAAGCTAGAGTTAGAGGTATTGCCAACAATTGATCGAATTATTGCGTTAGTGAATGCTAAAAAATCTTCTCATGGAGTTAAATCATGATTGAGATATTAGTGCCGCGTGAAAATGTCAATGATGAATCCGTAATAATTTTGGAAGTTAATTTTGCATCTGGCTCTAAAGTTAAAAAAGGAGATGTGATTGTTAGTATCGAAACATCGAAAACAAATATAGATATTGATGCTCCTGAGGATGGAGTTGTAGCCCATAAACTTGAAAAGGGCGATGAGGTTGATGTTGGCTCACTCTTGTTTACGCTTGCAAGTGGGCAGGACTTCGAGGTTGAAATTAGAGGGCAATCGAATGCCCACAGCATTGAATCAAATTTAGGTAATCAAAAATTAAAGGCTAAATTTTCAATTGCAGCGATTAAGCGTGCAAAAGAGTTAGGAGTAAACCTTAGTCAATTTGACCATGGCTGGCTAACGAGTATAGACGTTGAGAAGCATGCAGGCGTATCAATACCTATAGCCATCTATCAGTATGCCGCTACCGATAAAAAGCCCGAAATAAAAGATGCTCCAGTTCTCGCCTCTACATCAACTAAAGTTACCTTATCCAAGAGAAAGCAAGCTGAGGCTAAAAACTTGATTGCTGGTGATCACGGAAGCACTACCTCTACTATTGGTATTGAAATCAAGCTTTTAGGTGAAAGACTGGTTGTTCCACCCTTCTTATTCAAAGATAGTATTTCTGATTTAATTGCTTTTGAAGCTTCTAAGTTATTGAGGCAATATCCAGAGCTCAATGGTTCTTATATTGATGAAAAAACTTGGGCGCAATATGGGCAAGTTAATTTTGGCTGGAGTTTTGATAATGGTAAAAATCTAAAAGTATTGGCCATTAAAAATGCGGATACGCTTTCTTTAGGAGATCTCCAAGGAGAGGTGGGGCGCTTGTTAGATTTGTATGATTCTGGCACAACCATTCCCATGGATTTGCTGAATGAATCAACCGTAACCTTTTCGGATTTATCGCGTTCACCCGCCTCATTTATGTATCCATTAATTAATGGACATCAAACTCTGATTTTGGGCGTAGTTCGTAAATCTAAGTATACGTTTGAGATCTTTGCATCTTTTGATCACAGAGTTTCAGAAGGGTTAAGCGTAGTCAACTTCTTGACGGAATTGAAATCTAGAGTTTTATCATATTTTTTTGATAAAAACGGGGTTGTTAAATTATCTTGTTATGCTTGTGGCAAATCCATGGTTGAGGAATTGGGGCTGGGTCATCGTGGGTTCATAAAAATGACTTTAGCTAATGGTGAAGATGAGAATCTTTGTAGAAACTGTTTTGAAGGTTGGTGAAAATGTCAGTTCAAATTACCTTGGAGTATTTGTCCAAGCTCTTAAATAAACCAATTACAGATCGAGTTGAAATTGCCCTTAGTTCGGCACAAAAATCACGAGTTCATGGGTGGCTAAGCCAGAATGGCATTTTATTCAACGAGTCTACTTTAGCTGGAAAATTTTATATCAATCAATTGCTTGGTGGTGCTGGCGTGAGTGTGGAGCAGTTGCAAATAAGTTCAAAGGAGATTGCTGCAGCCTCTAGTAAGTTGGACATGGGTAAATTTCAAATCGGGATTGATATTCAGAGGGTCGATGAGTTATTTCCGAAGGGCTTATCTTTCGATCCGAAGGTAGATAAAGGATTAACTCAAATCTACACTACAAAAGAACTTTCTTATGCACAATCGAAAACGGACCCAATAGCAACTTTAACTGGTATATTTTGCGCAAAAGAGGCTATTCAAAAAGCTTCAAATTTAAATAAAAAACTTATGGATATTGAGATATTGCCAGATTTAAATGGCATGCCAAGATCAGAGGGTTTTTTGGTAAGCATTTCTCACAGTGGAGATTATGCAGTGGCAATCGCAGTTGTTGTGAGCCCCGATTCAATAGCCCTGAAAAATATTTCTGAAAATGAGGGGGATACAATTATGGAAATAAAAAAAACTAGAGGTTTATTTGAAAAAATAAATAATAAATTCATTTATCTTATTTCTTTTTTTCTCTTAATTCTTTATGTTATTCACTATAAATTTTAATGCCTTAGCAAAGATTGTAAGACAAAATTCAGGAATAATAATCCTGAGGTTTTTCACAATATTTTTTGGTCTTCTATATATAAAGTACTACCTTAATGTATTGGATGCAATGGAACTGGGTGTGTTTTTTTATTTAAGTACCTTATCTTACTTATTGAACTCAATTTTGTTTGTTCCCGTAAATTATTTTTTGCAATCAGAATTTTCAAAAAATGAAAAAATCAACATAAATGAAACGAAAAAAATATTAATTTATGCATTTATTTTTAGCGTTCCCATATTTCTATTAATTTCCACGCCATTAATTATTTTTAATAAGATCAATATATTGGCATCTGTAGAAATTTATATCATGGCATGTATTCTATTTATAACTTCTGGTCTACGTGATCTATTGAATAATAAGGGACATAATAAAATTAACGGTTTTGCTTTGCTTATTGAGGTTATTCTCAAGATAATTATTTTTTATATAATTTGTCATTTCTATTCCATTAATGCAATAGGTTTAATATTTTCAGCGATAATAGCGATTTCAATTGAGATGTTAGCTTTATTGTGGATTTCTAAAAAAATATTTACTATAGAATACAGAATAGCAAAAAATATAGATCTAAGTTATTTAAAATCTGTATTTCATCTTAGCATTGCCTCAATTAGTAATCTCTTACAATTGCAAGGATATAGAATAATATATCCACTGGCGGGATTTCAGGCTACCTCTGGTGTCTATGGGGCCGTCGGAAATATGGGTACGAGCATAATGGCATCATTTTCATCCATTTATTCTCAAATTGAACTCCCAAAAATATACTCTACAAATGGAAAATATATAATAAATTATATAATAAATTCTATTGTTCTAATATTTATAGTAATAATTTTTTGTATTGTATTAAAGGATGAAATAGTTTTAATATTGGGGAGCAATAGTTATCTTTCATACTCTAATTTAATATTTTATGGGATTTTGACTGAGGGAATGAATTTAGTGCTTGGGGCAGGAATTGTGGCTATGACCATAATGGGCAGGACAAAAAATTTATCAAGTTATTCCGTAATAGCAGCCACGATTTCCTTATTAGCTGGTATTTTAATTTCTATTTATTATCCTGAAAAAATATTTCTTATCGGACTCCCGATTGTTTTATCTCAATTTCTACTGATAATTTTATTGGTAATTAATGGAAAATTTAAAATATGAGCATTAATTTCTCGGAGGAAATTACATTTGTTATTTTCACGTTCAACGAGGAGGATAGGGTTGAGCGTGTTGTAAAAAATTTTATAAAATACGGAAAAGTTTTAATAGTTGATAATTATAGCGTTGATAGAACGCGAGAAATTGCATTGCAGTTGGGTTCTGAAATCCTGTTGCATAAAAATTTAGGGTGGGTAGATGACGAGTTTACTGCATTAGCTGTAAAGGATGCCGTTACAACTCCATGGATATATTGGGGTTATGCCGATGAAATGGTTTCCCCGGGTACTCTTGTTGAGATCCAAGAAAAAATTAAAGATTCCGCATTAGATATAATATCCATCAGTAGGAAAAATTATTACTATGGCGCATATTGTTTTGATGCTCATTCAGGCTATATAAATAGAGTTTTTAGAAAAAATGCGATTGATTTTATCGGAAATAAAATTCATAATTTTGGCGTTGTAACAGTTTCAAAAGATAAAATATTAAGATTAAATAGTAAAATATATTTTATACATCATTTTATTTCTTATACCGCAAAGGATCACCTTCGTGTTATTGATAGATATACAGATATACAAGTTGAGGAATTTGAGTCTGCCAGCTTGTATAAAATAATTGGCAATATCCTCAAAATTTTTCTATCTAACTATATTGGAAAACGGGGTTACAAGGCAGGTAAAGCGGGATTTTACTTATGTATGGAACAAATTTTTTATCATTTAAATCTTTACATGAAATCAGACGAAAAAAATTTATTCAGTAATGCAACTATTGAGCAAATTAATAATAATCAAAAAGATATTATTCTGTCAAATATAAAATAAATGATAAATAAAATAATTAGATTAATAATCACCCACACCTATTGGCGGGTTAGATTGAAAAAATTAGGTGTTAGATCTTTGATCTATAAGCCAATGCTTATTACTGGAGCATCAAATATCTCAATAGGTGCCCGAACAATGATAAGGGATTTTTCTAGGATCGAGGTAATTAATAGACCCAATGTAGGCTGGAGCCCAGATTTATTCATAGGCGACAATGTAAATATTGAACAGAACGTGCATATTATTTGTCAGTGTAGCGTTAAGATTGGGAGCAATGTATCGATAACTGGTTTTAGTGTAATTGTTGATACATATCACCCAATCGACCATCCAGAAAAATTACCTAAAATTGGATCAAGACTGCCAACAAAAAGAACATTTGTAGAAATTGGCGATGGAACTTTTATAGGTATGCATTCAATTATTGAGCCAAACGTAAAAATTGGTAAAGGCTGCGTTATTGCTGCTGGTTCAATAGTTAGATCTGATATTCCGGATTATTCGATGGCGGCAGGTATGCCAGCAAAAATAGTCGCACAATACAACTTCACTTCAAATGGCTGGATTTATTTTAGTAAAAATAATAATGATTAAGTTAAAGTTAGTCTACCGATATTTAGTCACAATATTCTTTTGGAAATTTCTATTTTCAGAAATAGGCAGTAAATGTGTGATCTACAAGCCAATTTTATTGGTCCCCATGAATCGAATTCGGCTTGGTAATCGTGTGGTTATACGGGAGAATAGTAGGATTGAAATTGTTCCCCGACCCGATAAGAATTGGTCTTCTGAAATTATAATTGGTGACCATGTAAATATTGAGCAGGGCTCTCATATTATCTCACAGGGACAATTAATTATTTCAAAAAATGTGTCTATAGGGCCATACGTTTGCATATTGAATGCGTACCACCCTTATATTGGCATAGATGAATTGCAGAAATACGGCGATCAATTGCCAGATGTTAAGACCAGTATTGAGATTGGTGAGGGGACATTAATTGGGGCGCACTCTGTAATATTGCACAATGTAAAAATTGGAAAAAAATGCATTATAGGCGCTTGTACGCTTGTTAATTGCGATATTCCAGATTATTCGGTGGCTATAGGTGTTCCCGCAAAAATACATTCAAGGATTTCATGAGAATATTAATTACTGGTGGAGCGGGTTTCATCGGATCCAATCTAGTTTCTAGACTCTTTTTAGAGGGGCATACGATCCGAGTGCTTGATAAGTTGTGTCCACAGATTCATGGTGACAATCCATCATTGTCACCGCTTCTTCAGCATGTCAATGGAAAGTGTGAGTTTATACATGGCGATGTATGTTGTTTGGATACTGTTCGCTCAGCACTAGCGGGATGTAATGCAGTAGTTCATCTTGCAGCAGAAACAGGTACTGGGCAGTCAATGTATGAGGTTACCAAATATTGCCAGACTAATGTACAGGGAACGGGTGTTCTGCTTGAGGCTATGACTGAATACAAAAATGCAATTCGTAAAGTTGTTGTGGCGTCGTCTAGAGCCGTATATGGAGAGGGACGTTATTTTTTGGAAGATAAGTACCATTATCCAAGGGCGCGCAATGAAGGCGATTTATCAAGGGGTATTTTTGAGCCGAGATGTTTCGAAACTGGACGAGTAATGCAGGCCGTTGCAACTCATGAGGACTCCTTAATTCAGCCCAATTCAATCTACGGGCTAACAAAATATACACAAGAGCATATGACCTTGCTCAATTGTAACGCTCTAAACATTCCTGTTGTTGCCTTAAGATTCCAAAATGTATATGGCCCAGGCCAATCATTATCGAATCCATATACTGGTATTTTATCGATATTCTCCACGCGGATTCTCCATGGACATGGGGTTGATATATATGAGGATGGCAATGAGAGTCGCGACTTTATTTATATTGATGATGTTGTGGATTCAATAGTGCTTGCATTAAACAATGAAGAAGTTACGGGAGAGGTTTTTGGTGTAGGCACTGGCACAGCAACGAGTGTGTTGGAGGTTGCCGAGGAATTAGTAAGTTTATATGGAATTGATGTGCCTATTAAGGTTACAGGATCCTATCGTGTTGGAGATATTCGACATAATTTTGCGGACACCTCAAAAGGAGAGCGGGTACTTGGATTTAAAGCAAAAACCTCATTTGAAGCGGGTATTGTTAAATTTGTAGATTGGGTGAAAGGTCAGCCATTACAAGATGATAGATATGGAGAGAGTTTAGATATCCTTAAAAAACGAGGTCTATTTAAGTGAATAATTTGGGGGATGCAAAAGTAGGCATTGTGACCGTGTTGTATAACAGTGAAGATGTACTTGAAGGATTTTTTAGAAGCCTTTCAGAGCAAAATTTCACTAACTATATTTTGTATGTCATCGATAACAGCGCCAAAAATTCTGGAAGTTTAAAGTCACTTCAGCTATCCAAACAATATGGAATTAACTGCGAGGTTATATTTAATAATGCTAATTTAGGCGTTGCAGAGGGTAACAATCAAGGCATTGAATTGGCGCTATTAAATGGCTGCACGCACGTATTGCTTGCTAATAATGATACTGAGTTTGGCGCAGAAGTGGTTGGCACTCTATTAAGTGACCTTAAAGTATGCGGAGATATGGTCGTGACGCCAAAAATTAGATTTTATGAGCCTTCAGAGCATATTTGGTATGCGGGTGGGCATATTAATAGTTGGCTCATGCGTACACCGCATAAGGGGTATAAAGAGAAAGATCAATGTCAATTCGATAGCCAAATAACAGTAAATTATGCTCCAACTTGTTTTATGATGCTTGATATAAAGGTATTTGACATTGTCGGAAAAATGGATGAAAAATATTTCGTATATTTAGACGACACTGATTTTGTGTGGAGAATGGGTAAAAAAAATATTGCCATTAAATTCAATGCAAAATCTATTGTTTATCATAAAGTAAGTCATTCTACAGGTGGAGAATATAGTCCATTTGCAATGTACTATTCGACCAGAAATATGATTTATTTCGCAAGAAAAAATTTATATGGGCTCCATAAAATATTTACTTTAACGTGGATTGTGATCAGTAGGTTATTAAAAAGCATTATTTTAGAAAAAAAATTATCAGACAGTATTAATTCAGGATTAAAAGATGGTTTCAATTTGAAAATCAATTAATCTATGAATATAAAATTAAAAAAAATTCACTATTTATTATTTTTTTTAGGGTGGGTATACTATATATTTACACCAATACTGATATTAAAATTTCCAGAAGAATATATGCCTGAAAATTTACAATTTTATTATGGTGCAATTCATGAGAATATTGAATATTCGATGGTTTATGGAATTTTAATACTAATATTTTTTTTGATGCCAAGATATTTCAGAGTTCCAATATTAAAAATAAAAAATAAAAAGTTTTCTATAAATATAAATTTATTTATACAAATTTTTATTGTGTGCATTCAGTTAATTTATATATTTATAGCTAGAGACAATATATTTCAGGGGTACACGAATCTTGATGCGTTAGTAGTTGGTCCAATCAATACAATACAATTAATTCAAACTTATTTACATATTATAAATTCTGAAAATAAAGTAAACTATTACATAAATAATACTTCTTTAATAGTTAATTCGATAGTTTTGCTTGGAATGGGTGGAAGATTATATGTAATAATGTCTATTATATCGATATTAACATACGAATTATATTTCGGAAAATTTAAAAAAATATCAAAATTTAAAATTTATGTCTATGCTGTAATTTTTATTACATTTTTTTCAATTATAGGAATTATTAGAAATGGCGGCCATTTAAATTTAGATTCACTATTAGGTGGATATATTTTTGAGCCAATATTTATTTCTTACTCAGGATTTACAATATTTAACTGCGATTTAAATTTATTTTCGTGGCCATCAGATTATTTATCGGGATTTAAAAACATCATTCCAAGTTTTATTTGGCCCGATAAAATTAATAACATGTTAACAATATTTGACACATGTTCAAAAATAGAATCTCCACAAGGGGGGATGAGTATTGTAGCCTCTACCATTGCCAGCTTTGGATTACTGGGGGGGCTTTGTTATGTTTTTATTTTCTCTTATATATTAAAAATTCTACAATTTAACTTAAAATCAAAAAATCTAGTTTCACTTTATATGTATTTAATCGGAATATTACCATTTATGTTTTTTAGGGATCCATTTATTATACAGGTTAAGGTTATATTGCTTGGATTTGCACTATTTATTGCATTTTGCATAATCGCTAAGAGTCCATCAACAATAGTTGTCACAAATGTCTAATAGGTTGGTATTTTTTTGTGTAAAGGGGTTTGGGGATTTTGCAATCCTTATATCCTCTTTAAAAATTCTAAGTGAATCAGAAATTAAGGGAATTACCCTTTTGGTAGCGCCTCACCTTATTCCATTGGCAAATTTAATAAATCCTGGATGTGAGATTATTGAAATTAACTATGGTAGCAGTGATGTGCCCAATATATTTGATTTGAGAGATAAGGGTATTATTAAGGGTATTTATAGTATTATCTCTCTAAGAAAAGCATTGAATGCTGTAAAATCGATTTTAAAGAACAAAACTATTGTGCTTGACAAGCTTACAATAAGAGAGAAATTAATTTTTTTAGGATTGAGGGTTTGCTCAATACCTAAAGATTTTAATAATGTATACCTGGCTTATAATAATTTTTTTAAAAAAGAAATTAAGATTGCCGAATATTCAAATAAAATTGTGAAAATCTCTATCTTTCCAGTTAGCAGGATAGGTAATAAAAATATTCCAAATAATGTAATAAAATATCTGATCGAAAAATTAATATCTGAAGGGTTATTACCTGTTGTTTATCTCATGGAGGGCGATATTAATATATATGGAGAAGGTATTTCAGTCTCATATATTCCAAAAAATTTCCCGAATCTTGCCAGCGTAATTAATAAATCAAAAGCAGTTATTTCTGCAGATAGTTTTCCTGCTCATTTTTCTTATTACTTAGATAGACCGGTATTTGTTTTTACGCCAAAAGATAATAAATATTGGCTGCCATACTCCTCTTATTTTAATAATTATTTTATGAAATTTGATGAAATTGGGAAAAATATTAACTTAGATACATTTATAAAATCACTCTCGTAATGGACTTAATATGAAGATACTAATCTTTGGGGCCGGTGGGCTTATTGGAAGCAACTTTTGCAAGATCATTTCAGAGAATAATAAATATACCGTAATAGGAGTTAGTCGTCCCGAATTAAGTCGTATGGATTTTTTTAAAGACCTTCCGGTAACTCTAGAGTCAGGTATTAATTTACTGTCAACGGATTCAGTCATAGAAATCCTAATCAAACATCAACCGGATGTAGTTATAAATTGTGCAGGCCTTACAAAACACAAGGCAGAGGCAGAAAATCCATTGATAGCCATTCCCATTAATGGATTGATTCCACATAGGCTGGCAAATCTATGTAAATTGGCCGATGCAAAATTTATTCAGATAAGTTCTGATTGTGTTTTTTCTGGAACAAGGGGTTTTTACTGTGAGGATGACACTCCCGATGCTTCTGATGTCTATGGTAAGAGCAAGGCTCTTGGTGAGGTTTTATCCGGAAATGCACTTACCTTAAGAACTTCAACCATAGGTCATGAAATTAATACTAAATATGGATTGTTGGAATGGTTTTTGGTGCAAAAAAATCGTTGTAATGGATATAGGCAGGCAATTTTTTCTGGCCTCCCTACGGTCGAGCTTGGAAGGGTTGTGAGGGATTTTATATTGCCAAATTTAAATTTATCCGGTTTATATCATGTTGCAGCGAAACCAATTGATAAGTACTCCCTTTTGAAATTAATTGCTGATGAATATAAGAAGCCGATTGATATAATTATGGACGATGATTTTAAAATTGATCGTTCGCTTAATTCATTGAAATTTCAATTGGCTACGGGATATGTGCCTCCGAGTTGGCCTGATCTAATTACTTCTATGCATGAATGCAAATAATGGGTATCCATAATGTTTAAAGATAAAGTGTTAATGATTACCGGTGGCACCGGCTCATTTGGAAATGCTGTGCTGAAAAGATTTCTTTCCACGGATGTAAAGGAAATTAGAATATTTAGTCGGGATGAAAAAAAACAAGAGGATATGAGGATCGCCCTAAATAATCCAAAGCTTAGGTTCTATATTGGGGATGTTAGAAATTTCGATAGTATTTCCCGTGCTATGAAGGGTGTGAATTATGTATTTCATGCAGCTGCTTTGAAGCAAGTGCCTTCGTGTGAATTTTATCCGATGGAAGCGGTTCATACCAATATTTTGGGCACTCAAAATGTGATGAATGCAGCCACACTAAATCATGTGGAGAGAGTGGTTTTCTTGAGTACAGATAAGGCCGTATACCCAATTAATGCGATGGGTATTTCGAAGGCTATGGCTGAAAAGTTAATGGTTGCTCAATCGCGTATTCAAATGGATGGCGAAACTATTTTATGTGCAACCCGGTATGGAAATGTGATGGCATCCCGCGGGTCTGTAATTCCTTTGTTTGTCTCGCAAATTAAAAAAAATCAAGAGCTGACAATTACAGATCCATATATGACAAGATTTCTAATGTCTCTCGAGGACTCTGTTGACCTGGTGCTACATGCATTTAGCAATGCCAAACAAGGTGATATTTTTGTTCAAAAGGCCCCCGCAGCCACTATTGCGGATTTAGCTATTGCATTAAAAGATATATTCGAGTCAAAACAAGCAATCGTAACTATAGGAACACGTCATGGTGAAAAGCTATATGAATCTTTAATCTCAAGAGAGGAGATGGCAAAGGCTGATGATATGGGGCAATATTACCGAATTCCAGCCGATAATCGCGATCTAAATTACGCACAGTTTTTTAGTGAGGGCGAGCAAGATATCTCCAACCTTGATGACTATACCTCTCACAACACTAGAAGGCTTAATGTTGCTGAAATTAAAGAATTGCTCCTATCTTTAGATTATCTCAAGGAAGAATTAAATGCTTAAAGTTATGACTATAGTCGGCACTCGGCCCGAGTTAATTAAGATGAGTCGAGCGATTGCTGAGTTTGATTTGCACACCAAACATGTGCTCGTTCACACTGGCCAGAATTATGACTATGAGCTAAATCAGCTTTTCTTTGAGGATTTGGGGATACGCAAACCAGATTATTTTCTGGAAGTGGTTGGAGGCAATGCGGCGCAAACTATAGCTAGGGTGATTGAGAAGTCAGACGAGGTAATGGAGTCGGAGAAGCCTGATGCAGTTCTACTCTACGGGGATACAAATTCATGCTTAGCCGTCATTGCTGCCAAACGTAGAAAAATACCTGTTTTTCATATGGAGGCTGGAAATCGATGCTTTGATGAGCGGGTTCCGGAGGAGTTGAATCGTAAAGTTTTGGATCACTTAAGCGATATTAATCTGGTCTTAACAGAGCATGCGCGTCGCTATCTAATAGCCGAGGGAATTCCCGCGGAGACTATCATAAAAACTGGTTCTCATATGCAAGAGGTTCTCGATTTTTATATGCCGAAAATCAATAGCTCCGATGTCATTAAGCAAATGGGTCTCGAGTCAAATAAATTCTTTATTGTCAGCGCTCATCGAGAAGAAAATATAGATAATCAGGAGAATATGCGGGATATGGTTGAGGCGCTCAATGCTATTGCCGATACATATAACATGCCGGTTATTGTCTCAACCCATCCGCGTACAAAAAAACGACTGGATACTATGGAACTGGGCAGATTAAATAAAAATATTCAATTTCTAAAGCCATTTGGCTTTTGTGACTACATCAAACTTCAAATGGAAGCCCTTTGTGTTGTGTCCGATAGCGGAACAATTTCTGAAGAAGGATCCCTATTAAACCTTCCTGCTATTACTATTCGGAATGCTCACGAACGCCCCGAGGGAATGGACGAGGGCACATTAATTATGACTGGCTTGAAAAAAGATAGAGTGTTAGATGCTATTCGGGTGATTATTGCTCAACATGATAGGTCTAAAAGAGTAATGCACCCCGTTGCAGACTATGAAGGCGGTCCTGTTTCTAAGCAGCTACTTCGCATAGTGATGAGTTATGTTGATTACGTGAATAGAACGGTTTGGTCTAAGTAGTTTGTATATGAAAAGCATTGCAGTTATTGCTGATTCTTATTACCCTGCACGAACATCCGCTGCTTCACAGCTTAAGGATTTGGCCGCTGAGCTTAATAAACAAGGAATTTCTCCTTTGGTTATTATCCCGGATTCCGGGTTAGATCAAGCTTGGAAGTTGGAAGTGTTGAATGGGGTTCGGGTACTCAGACTTAAGTCACCAAAAACCAAGGATGTGGGTTACATAAGAAGGGCGGCGGCCGAATTTTTTATGCCATATTTCATGTGGATGCGTTATTTAATGTCGCCACTTTCTAGTGAAAAATTAGATGGAGTAATTTGGTATTCACCCACTATTTTCTGGGCACCCTTTGTTAAAAGACTGAAAAGAAACTCCTCATGTAGTGGATATCTGATTCTTCGTGATATTTTTCCAGAGTGGGCGCTCGACCTTGGTCTGATGAGAAAGGGCATTGCATATAGATTTTTCAAGTGGATTGAGGCTAGTCAATACAAGATTGCAGACACTATTGGGGTTCAGGCTGGTAAAAACATTGAGTACTTTAAAAGCTGGCCTCAATTTAATTCAAAGAACATTGAGGTGTTGCAAAACTGGTTATCAGAGACCTCACCCGGTCTTTGCAGCATATCCGTTGGCAATACTTTTTTGGCCGGCAGAAATATATTTGTTTATGCTGGAAATATGGGGGTTGCCCAAGGCATAGGGATCGTGCTCGATTTAGCGGAATCCCTGCTCAATAGAGCGGATATTGGTTTTCTGATGGTTGGTAGGGGTAGTGAATATGTGGATTTAAAGCGTCAGGCCTCAAATCGCAATCTCAATAATATGATTTTTTTTGATGAAATTGATTCTGCTGAGATTCCCGCTCTCTACAGTCAATGCAGTATTGGGATGGTGATCTTAGATTCACGTCATAAGACTCATAATATTCCGGGAAAGTTTTTATCTTATATGCAGTCTGGACTACCGGTGTTGGCAAAAATTAATCCAGGAAATGATCTAGTTGATCTGATAAACGAGGCTAATGTTGGCTCTGTCTATACTGGATCTTCAGTGACGGAATTAAGAGACATTGCAGAGGCTCTGGTTGATAAATTAATTCTGGTTGATGGAATGGATTTGCGTTGCAAAAATTTGGCGAAAGAACTATTTTCAACTGAAGTTGCGGTTAAGCAAATATTGACGGCTCTTGAAGTATGAGCGTTAAGGATTTCTCTAAGACATTTTTGGATAATCTATCTCTATCTGCTTTTCATTCGCCTAGGGGTAGGAAAAATTTTAATTTACACCTTGATTATGCTGAGCCTTGCCAAAGATTATTTAACGCTATAGGGATCGAGAGTTACATTCCTCCACACAGGCATCATCAAGATCCTAAAGAGGAAACTTTGATAGCAGTTAAGGGGTTATTTGCGCTGATAATTTTCGATGAGGCTGGAGAAATTAAGCAAATCTCCGAATTTGGAACTGAAAAATTTCTTACTCAAGGCGTAGCTAATGTTGGAGTCGAATTATCACCTGATGCTTGGCATACCGTATTGGCTCTAGTAGAGGGTTCAATCCTTTTAGAGGTTAAATCCGGCCCATTTATTGCCAGCGCCGCAAAGGAAAATGCTCCATGGGCTCCGGCCGAGGATTCATCTGATGCGGCGTATTATTTTGGTAACTTGAAAAAGTTGGTAACTACCAAATAGATTCGATGCTTTAATTTTTAGACCGTGCAGCAACTGTGCTCTAAATATCTCATCACTGTATCCGTCTTTGACCATCTTCCCTTTTGCATAATAATTGGCATACTTGCTCCAGAATTTAGTAAATCCTGCGCGGCACCTACGCGCATAGAGTGGCCGCTGATACCCTCAATAGCCGATTCATCTAATCCAGCTTTTCTAGCGATCTTCTTGTAGATACGATTAATCTGGCCCGCGGTAATGCGATCTACATTTAAGTTGGCGTTTAAGTTTTGTTGCATTATATGGTAATCCCCCCACCCCTTAACCTGACTTAAAAGTAGAATTTCTAAGTTGTTTGATTTAAAGGAAATTCTATGAAAACCTCCCGCTTTACCGATAGCCAAATCATGGACATCCTCAAGCAAGCCGAGGCT
>NZ_JACVQA010000004.1 GCF_018881595.1 Polynucleobacter sp. UK-Gri1-W3
ACCGATAAGGAGCTTAGAATGATCCAAGACCGTTTAAACAACCGACCTAGAAAACGATTAGGATTTAAAACCCCCAATGAAGTATTTATGCAGTCCTTAAACCGTGTTGCACTTCGTGTTTGAATCTACGAGGTATTATTTAAAAAATTGCAGTAGATTTAGCTATGTAATGCCATGTTTTGAACGGACCTTATATGAAATTTAGTTTTTTAGGACACACGAAGGAGATGTTAAAGGAGCTGCCATTAGTAGCTTCCTACCTATCACTCTGGTTTTGTGCGATTACTTTTTATAATCAAGCTGCCGTTCATATGCCAGAAAGAGGAATTGAGTCCTATGGGTTTGCGGTGATTCAGGCCTTGGTGATGTCAAAAATTATGCTCACCGTAGAAATGATTGTTCCTGTTGGAGTGATATTCAATCCTAAGGTGAAATTCACTATTTATTTAGCAGTTTTAGTTCGTACAACTCTCGCATCCATCGTTGCTCTTCTGCTGCGTTATTCTGCTGCTGGAACAGAGGGCTTTTTTAAGCATCAAGGATTTATTGAATCCATGCGAAATTTTTGTGATGGGGACATTGCTCATATTTTGGCGCTCACATGTTTCTATTGGCTGATTATCTTGCCCTATATCGCCTATCGCTTTCTTTTACATCTTGCAGGCAATAATGACTTGGCATCGTACTTGTTAGAAAAAAGACCTCAAGATTAATCCCTAAAGATTATTCAAACTCCTTAACCTAAATATTGGGGTCTTAGTAGATTCATGGGCGTACCTTAACCGAATACCATTAAATTCCACCCAATCCCATGGATTTCGGTGCGTACTGAACGCCGGATCTTGTAAGGCTTAAACCACTGTATGAGTTAGCTTTAATTCATTTTTCCAGCTTCTAAGGTGTAGGTCAAACGTTCAAATAGTCCTAGCCGAGGCACTTTTACCTATAGCTATGGCTGTTATAAAGGGCGATTTGTTAGTAAATTACCTTTTATGACCAAAGTAGAGTAAAATACATTTAGCGATTTTCAAGCAAATAGTGTTGTTGTACTAGTAATTAATACCGCAGTTCTGCGATAGTTCTTTTTAGCATCTCCCTCGCCATTCTTGACTTTCGCCTCATTTGGGGCATAACCCCTTTTATATTTTTTTAAGGAATAGTCAGATATGGCAAACGGAATTGTGAAATGGTTTAACGACGCTAAAGGCTTCGGCTTTATTACTCCTGAACTCGGTGGCGAAGATTTATTTGCCCATTTTTCAGCAATCAATAGCAGCGGATTTAAGTCATTAGCTGAAGGTCAAAAGGTAACTTTTGATATTACTACTGGTCCTAAAGGCAAGTTAGCATCCAATATTCAGCCTGTTTAAATCAGAAGCACATGCCAGGCGGAAATTATTTGCCTGGTCCAAAGCCCAGCATGTCTGGGCTTTTTTATTTTCATTAAGGATGTTAAATGGCAAAAGAAGCGTTGCTTGAAATGGAAGGTCTTGTTGATGAAATTCTGCCGGATTCTCGTTATCGAATTACTTTAGACAATGGCCACAAGCTTATTGCCTACACAGCAGGAAGGGTCAAAAAAAATCACATCCGTATATTGGCTGGAGATAAGGTTTCTTTAGAGGTCTCTCCTTATGACTTGAGCAAAGGTCGTATTACATTTAGACATATTGAGAAGAGGCAATCTTTTGCTGGTGCGCCCAATAGACGATATTGATAGCTTTGAGGTTTAAAACCGCAAGTTAAATTAATATTTGCAAAGAATCTCAGGCCCTGGTCGATACCGCCCCAGGCAACTGAGAAATACTGTAACCACCTTCGGGTGGTTATTTTTTGATGTAAATAACTGCTTAAGTCAAGAAGTGCTCAATAGCTAAATGACTCTATCTGGCTCAAAACGGTTAAGAGCAGTCACATCATAAATCTTAAAAACGTCAATTGAGGTCTTGAGTGCCCCTTTGTAAAATTATAAAAATAAGTAGTATCTATTTCTGGATTTAAGGAGTAGGGTATGCCCTAGGTCAAGGCTAATAACCGTTACAGCACTCGACTATTTCAACCCTACGTAACGGTCGTCCTCTCTAGCGAATTAGAGTAGGTAGCACCCCTCAAACTAGTTTGTCAAATAACTACTGCTAATGTTTATTTCATTAGCAAGTACTTTCTTGTGGGCCTCTTTCAGACACCTTAGCTGCAGCAGTTAATGAGCTTGCTCATGACCCGCTGCATGTAAGTCCTTGTCTCAATCATTCTTATTGGTGCTGGTCAATGTGACCAAATTATTCCCACCCGTTGAGTGCAAAAGTACGCAACACCTGGAGAGACTTATCCGCTTATTTATTTTGTTTTTTTCTGCATTAATGATTACCTCTGCATTTGGGCAGACAAGCAATGACGTCAACTCCACAGGAGCTGGAGCGGCCAATGCCTCGGTTGGAGGAGGGCAATCCAATTTACTGGGTAGCAATATTGGCACGCAGCAAAACTCGACAAACGTGACTGGTGGTTATGGCAACGTCAACTCAAACACGCCGGGAACAACTACCGCAAAAATTTATTCCGTTCCAACCATGTATGCCCCGGGCTTAACTGCAGCAGGTAGCGATGTTTGCCTTGGATCTGTATCGGCTTCGGGATCTATCCTGGGACTTGGGCTAGCTGGTGGCGGAACTTACACAGATGAGAATTGTGTCTTATTAAAAAATAGTCAACGTATGGCAGCTTTGGGCTTTGGCAATGCAGCAGTAGTGATGATGTTGCAAAACAAAGATATTGAAAAAGCCATCAGAACTTCAAGCCCATCAGTTTATCTACAAGTATCAAAGGATCGGTTAGCTAACCTGCAAGCAGAGTTCGATGATGCAAAAGAAATGGGTGAATCTACTGCTGATTTGGAAGAAAAGCTCAGCAAAGCCAATAAAGAAGTGCGCATCATGGCTAGGCGAATACAGACTTCTCCCGGCTTACCAGAAAAGGTAGTCGAAATTGCACCAACCCCTTCAAACGGTCAGGCTAAAACAGCCAGTGATCCAAGAGAAACTCTCAACCATTAAGGCAATATAGAAATGAAAAAGCTACTTACAGCATCGCTACTAACGATTTGCACTACCGCCTTTGCAGCGCCACCAACTGCATTTACATTTGTGGCGCCAGCATCAGTAGCTGTTGCTCCAGCATTAACTAACTTGCTAGGTGTGGTCAATGCATTTAAAGCTGTAGGGACAGCGTTTGCTTTAAATGACCCAGTAGCAACTGGATTATTGGATCAGGCTGCCCAAAATTTAACACTTTCGGTAGATATAAAAAATATCGATACCTTAGCCATGAACTCCCCTACCTATAGCAGTACTACCGGACAAATTACCTGGGTCAATAACTTTGCAAGCTCAGTTGCATCTTCAAATGCCTGGGTTCAAACAGAAACTACTGGCTACGATACAGCAGCTAAAGCATTTCGTGATGCTGGTGGCGCATACGCAGTTACGGCAATCCTGACTGGCGGATCAGGTGTAAATAAACTACTGTCGGCTATTGACGGTACAACACGAACAATGAATGGTACTAGTTATATTCCTGATAGCTCCTTTAACACCTTAGTTACAAGCTTTAATAATGATTTAACGGTGAGTCAAAAAATAGCTGACTTGGGAACTGCAGCAACTGCCTTGACCGCCATTCAAGCCCAAGCATTAGCCATGGGTACTGCTGGAGCAGTAGCTGTCCACACTTTAAATACTTTGGTTTTACCTGCAGCTGGTAAGAATTCGGCATCCTATAGCGACCTAAACGCCTTATTGTTATATAACGCTTTACAGTAAACGCTGATTGCTCCCGAAGGCCTGCTTTGGGTCGTCAGCAGTCCTACCTAAAGCCTTAATCACTTAGCCAGTAGTGCTTCCAACTTCTCGGTATCTACGCAGAAGTTCCGAATTCCTTCAGCCAATTTCTCGGTAGCCATTGCATCATTATTTAGCTGCAAGCGGAAATTAGATTCATCCAACTTTAATGGTGTGATACCTTCAGCTTGTACCGCAGTTTGAGCGTTGGCAGCGTTGAGTTTTACCTCAACAGAGGCATTACTATTCTGGAGCTCGGCCAATAGCTCTGGGCTAATGGTCAAAAGGTCACAGCCAGCTAGCTCTAGGATTTGATTGGTATTGCGAAAGCTAGCCCCCATAATTTCAGTAGGGATCCCAAAGTGTTTGTAGTAATGAAAGATTCTCTTAACGGAAGTCACGCCAGGATCATTCGCGCCACCATTGGCGCTATCACTCCAGTTAGAGCCTAACTTTGCTTTATTCCAATCAGTAATGCGGCCCACAAAAGGGGAGATCAGTTTTGCATTCGCTGCCCCGCATGCCGCAGCTTGGACGAGCGAGAAGAGTAGCGTCATATTGCAATGAATCCCTTGTGCCTCTAATTCTTTTGCTGCAGCAATACCTTCCCATGTACCGGCTAACTTAATCAAAATACGTTTGCGATCGATCCCGTGTGATTCATATAAGCCAATTAAATGCTTAGCTTTAACTACCGTTGCCTTGGTGTCAAACGATAAACGTGCATCCACCTCTGTGGATACTCGGCCCGGGACAATCTTCAAAATCTCTAAGCCAAACGCAACCAAGATGTAATCTACTAAATCAGTCGGGCTCATTCCTGGATGAGCGGCCTTTACAGAGTTGACCAAATCCTGGTAATTGCTTTGCTGAGCAGCTTTCAGAATCAGCGAGGGGTTGGTAGTCGCATCTTGCGGCAAAAACGCCTGCATGCGCTCAAAATCGCCTGTATCGGCCACAACTGTAGTGAGTTTCTTGAGTTGCTCAAGTTGGCTTAGTGATGCGGGGGTGCTATTCATGGGCTTGCTCGCTGCTCTAGGGTAGTTTTCTGATAGATATCATATGATAGATGGATTAATTACTCAGTTCCAATTAAGGCGCAAGGGCTTTTGGCAAGCATATGAATCAAGATCAACTAAAGCAAATGGTAGGTGAGGCAGCTAGAGACGAAGTGCTTAAGCTTCCTGCCGGACTGGTTTTGGGTATTGGCACAGGTTCGACTGCAAACTGCTTTATTGACGCGCTTGCTCCACATAAAGATCATTTTGCCGGAACAGTCTCGAGCTCAAACGCAACTACCGAGCGATTGCTAAAGCATGGCTTTAAAGTGCTCAGCCCAAATGATGTGCAAGGGCTTCCTGCTTACGTAGATGGCGCTGATGAAATCGATCCTTTGGGGCATATGATTAAAGGTGGTGGCGGGGCGCTTACACGAGAAAAAATTATCGCCTCCATGGCCAAGCAATTTATTTGTATTTGCGATTCATCTAAACAGGTAGCTGTGCTTGGTAACTTTGCATTACCAGTAGAAATTATTCCGCTCTCTCAAGGTGTAGTTAGCCGCGAGTTAGAAAAATTGGGTGGTAAGGTCAGTCTACGTTTAGCAAAGAGTACAAGAGCCGATCTCAATCAAACCCCAAGCGAACCTTTTGTCACGGATAACGGCGGCTGGATCTTGGATGTAGCTGGTTTAAAGATTGCCAATCCTATTCAGTTGGAAGCGCAGATTAATCAAATCGCTGGTGTGATCACTGTTGGGCTGTTTGCTAAAGAAAAAGCCAATATTCTGTTGGTCAGCAACGCTGCAGGGGTTGAAAGAATTGCGCTTTAGAAATTAAAAAACCCGACGGGGTATGCCCATCGGGTTTGTTTGCCATGGTATGCATGGCGCAGATAATCGGAAGGTATTTGGTTCCGACATCTATGAGTGCACAGATGCGCTCATCTTTAGTGGCTTTCGCCAATGTGAGTGAGACACTAATTCTGTCCCACCACAACTTCATCCTACGCTTATCGTTGGCAGTGTCAACAGCAATTCAAAATATATTTTTCAATAAATTATTTGCTGCAACACGGCAAACTTTATTTACAAGCTATATTTACTTAGTCTGCAGGGGGTACGTACCCTTGAGCCATATCAGCGCCACCTTCAAAGAAATACTTTTCCACTTGCTTTAAAAGATACTGACGTGCCCGTGGGTCAGCCATATTGAGGCGGTTTTCATTAATCAGCATGGTTTGGTGTTTTAACCAAGCCGCCCAAGCCTCTTTAGAAACTTGATTCCAAACCTTTTTACCTAGCTCGCCCGGAAGCGGGGCAAAATCCATTCCCTCAGCTTCTTTATTGAGTTTGATACATTGAACCATGCGTGCCATCTGTAATGCCTTTCTTATATCGCTTATGTTTCTAAAGTTGCTTGGATTTTTTATAGATCTTTAGTTAAAACCATGGACTTGCGGTCCCAGTTATAAATTTGTTTTCTTTCCTCGGGCAGATCATCTACCGTTGCCCGTTTAAAGCCGCGCTTTAAGAACCAATGTTCAGTTCTCGTAGTGAGAACAAATAATTTTTTAATGCCTTCTTGTTTGGCACGCATTTCAACCCGCTTCAAGAGGCGCTCGCCATCGCCGGATCCTTGAACATCGGGATCAACAGCAAGACAGGCTAATTCACCAACGCCATTCGGAAATGGGAAAAGGGCAGCACAACCGAAGAGAACGCGGTCATGCTCAATGACTGAGAAGCGTTGAATATCACGCTCAATCACATCTTGACCACGAGCCGCCAAGATGCCTTCATCTTCCAAAGGCATGGTTAATTGCAAGATTCCACCAACGTCGTCTTGATTTGCTTCACGTAAGTTCTCGATATCAGATGAGGCGAGCATCATGCCAATACCATCATGGGTAAAGAGCTCTTCCAAGAGCGCTCCATCCTGATTGCATGGCAAGAAATGAACGCGGCTAACACCCGCACGTATAGCTCTACCAGAGATATTGAGAAGGCTCTTCATGCCCACATCCATATCTTTGTTTTGCGTTACGTATTCTTTTAGTTGAGGCATCGAGAGTTCAGTAATGAAATCACCTTCATCATCTTTTAAACCTGCATAGGGACTTAAGAAGATCAGCTTATCTGCTTTAAGTGCTGCGGCAGTAGATGCTGCAACATCTTCGTAAGCCAGATTAAATGCCTGACCTGTTGGTGAGAAGCCCAAAGGTGACAGCAACACAATCTTATTGCTATCTAAAGACTGCCTAATGGAGCTAGAGTCCACTTTACGTACTAGTCCAGTATGAATGTAGTCAGTACCCTCAACAACACCCACAGGCATTGCAGTAATAAAGTTGCCAGAGATCACAGAGATGCGTGAGCCGGCCATTGGTGTATTTGGTAGGCCACGGCTAAATGCTGCCTCGATATCGAGACGCAATTCACCAGCAGCTTCTTTAACGCACTCTAATGCGGCTGCATCGGTAATCCGATAGGTGTGTAAGGCGCTCTTACCAAACTTACTTTTAATATTCCGGAGCATTAACTGCTCTTCAATCTGTGGCCGGATACCATGAACCAGAACAATGCGCATACCCATGGCATGGAGCATGGCGATATCTTCAATGAGGTTCTCAAGGCCGATTTCTTGGACTAGTTCACCCGCAAAGGCAATCACAAAGGTCTTCTCGCGGAAGCTATGAATGTAGGGCGCAACATCGCGCAACCACCCTACGAAAGGGAAGTTGGAGGTCGTTTCTTCAGCCATTAAGGCCTGGTTCGGTGCATTTGTTGGCATAGTGAGAAAATTATAGGGTGCAAGAGCCTATAAACCAACAAAAACCCAAAGCAATGCCACAGCCTGTGCCTGCTTCCAACACCTCACGTAGGCTGGAAATTCGGTTTCCGGAGGAATTGCCGGTCTCTGGTCAGCGCCAGCTGATCAAGGATGCCTTGCAGAGCCACCAGGTAGTGATTGTGTGTGGTGAGACGGGCTCAGGTAAAACTACCCAGCTACCGAAGATTTGCTTGGATCTGGGGAGGGGCACGATCAATGGCGGCAAGCTGATTGGCCATACTCAGCCTCGCCGAATTGCAGCAACTGCCACCGCCAAGAGAATCGCCCAAGAGTTAGGCTCACCCATTGGTCAGGATGTGGGTTACCAAGTTCGCTTTGCAGACAAGACTAGCCATACCGCCTCCATCAAGTTAATGACAGATGGCATCTTGCTGGCGGAGACGCAGCGCGATCCGCAGTTACGCGCCTATGACACGCTCATCATTGACGAAGCACATGAACGTAGTCTGAATATTGATTTCTTATTGGGGTACCTGAGACAGTTACTTCCAAAGCGACCAGATCTCAAGCTGATCATTACTTCAGCAACGATTGATGCCCAGCGATTTGCAGAGCACTTTGCAATCAACGGCAAGATTGCCCCAGTAATTGAGGTCAGTGGTCGACTATTTCCAGTAGAGCAGCGTTATGCACCACTAGAACTAGATACGAATTCAGGTAATAAGCCAGACGGCAAAAAAGAATCCAAAACTGCAAAGGAAATTCCGGATGCGGTGACCGAAGAGATTGCGAGTCTATGGCGTGAAGGCACTGCTGGTGCTGGCGATGTATTGGTGTTCTTGCCGGGCGAGCGTGAGATACGTGATTGCGCAGAAGCTTTACGCAAGGACCATGTCCTCCAACAACGTTTTCATCCGCAAATCCTCAGTTTATTTGCACGTCAATCTGTTGCCGAGCAAGAGAGGGTATTTAGTCCGGGAAATGGGCGACGCATCATTCTGACAACTAACGTTGCAGAGACATCGTTAACTGTTCCGAATATTCGGTATGTGATTGATAGCGGTCTCGCAAGAGTTAAGCGCTACTCCTATCGTAATAAGGTAGAGCAGCTTCAGATTGAACCCATTTCTCAAGCAGCCGCTAACCAAAGGGCTGGGCGTTGTGGCCGTGTATCTGATGGTATCTGTGTGCGCCTTTACAGCGAGCAGGATTATCAAGGTCGCCCTAAATTTACTGATCCAGAAATCCTCCGTAGCTCATTAGCTGCAGTGCTCTTGCGCATGAGTTCCTTACGCTTGCCCAAGATCCAGCATTTTCCCTTCATTGATAAGCCCTTGGGTAGAGCGATTGCGGATGGTGTACAACTTCTAGATGAATTGGGTGCAATTGAATTTGATGAATCGGAGCCAGCGGATTCTAAGGATATTGGTAAGGGCATCAATAACAGCTTCAAACTCACTGCGACTGGTAAGCAGCTTGCGGACTTACCTCTTGACCCACGCATAGGCAGAATGTTGCTAGCCGCTAAAGAGCAGAATGCGCTAAAAGAAGTCACCATCATTGCTTCTGCTTTAGCCACACAAGATCCGCGCGATCGACCCATGGATCAAGCTGCTGCAGCTGATCAAGCGCACCTTCAGTTTGCGGATGAGCGCTCTGAGTTCCTCAGTTTTGTAAAACTCTGGAATTGGTATCAAGATGCTTTAAAGCATAAGAGTAGTAACCGTCAGCTTGAGAATCTGTGTAAAAGTAAATTTCTGTCACCACGTCGTTTACGTGAGTGGCGTGATGTTCATGGCCAATTACACACTATGCTCGGCGAAAAGGGTTGGAAAGAAAATGGCATAGCCGCAACCTATGAAGAAGTCCATCTATCTTTATTAACAGGCCTGCTGGGATACGTAGCTAAAAAAGAAGAGGATGAAAAATCCCAAGATCGCAATAGCAAAATAGGTGGTTACGTTGGGGCGCGTGGCATTCGGCCATTCATCTGGCCGGGTTCTACTATCGGCAAAAAGGCAGGCGCTTGGATTTTGGCTGGTGAACTGCAAGAAACCAATCGCATGTATGCCAGAACAATTGCTAAGATCGAGCCGCAATGGGTTGAACGTGTCGCTGCACATCGCTTAATCACATCCTTGAGTGATCCATTTTGGGATAACCGCCAGGGTGAGGTTATGGCATTTGAGCGAGGTACTTTGTATGGCTTGCCGATCTACCATGGCCGTCGGGTTCGTTACGAGCCACACAATCCCGATGAAACAAGAGAGTTATTTATTCAGCAAGCTTTGGTTCAAGAGGAAATGTTCGGGCGCATGGATACACCTGCGCTTCAACGTGAAACAGAAACCGATGCCAAAAAGAAGTACCCCAATATGTTTGGATTCTTTTGGCATAACCGCCGCCTGATTAAAGAAATCGAAGCCTTAGAGCATCGTTCACGTCGACCGGATGTGTTGGTGGATGATGAGTTGCTATTTGCTTTTTACGAGTCACGTATTCCGAAAGAAGTTCGCAGTCGAGAAAGTCTCAAGGCATGGCTAGCGAAGGATAAAAATAAAGATAAGGACAAAGATCTAGATAGCCAACTCCGCTTAGAAAAAGCAGACTTGATGCGCCATGAGGCGGCCGGTATTACGGTAGATCGCTACCCAAAGACAATGTTGGTCGGCGGTGCACAGTTGAGCCTGACGTATCACTTCGAACCCGGCAGTCCTAAAGATGGTGTGACGCTGGTTGTGCCTCTAACTCAACTCAATCAAGTAGACGGACGCCGTTGTGAATGGCTAGTTCCTGGTATGTGTGAAGAGAAGGTGCTTCTGCTCTTAAAATCCTTGCCGCAAAAACTCAGACGTCATTGCGTACCGTTACCGGATTACGCAAAGTCCTTCCTCGAGCGTAGGTTAGATGAGAAGCAGTTTGGCGTAGGTGATTTTTTAGATAGCTTGATTGGCGATATTCGTAAAGAACGTGGTTTAGAAATTAAACGCACAGACTTTAGGCCTGAGGCCTTGCCGTTGCATTCATCCATGAACTTCCGCTTGATTGACGAGCATGGGCGCCAGTTAGAGGTAGAGCGCAACTTAGCCCGCTTACGTTATGAGTATGGACAGACTGCTCGCAATGCCTTTCAGGCAATTGCTCAAGAGACGGCTCAGGTCGAGTTGGGCGTAGAGCCACCAGCTAGTGAAAGATCTCAATCTCATTTGAATGGAAATACAAATACCGCTGATGCGACTCGCAAGGTCGAGCAGGGCGGTTACCGCTCCTGGGAGTTTGGTGAGTTACCAGAAACTTTGGAGATTCAAAAAGGTAATAAAACCTTATTTGGGTATCCCGCCTTGGTTGATCGTGTTGACTATTGTGATCTTGAGGTATTTGATGATTTAGAGGAAGCCCGTAAGCAGCATGCTTTAGGATTGCGTCGCTTATTTTCTTTAAGTAATAAAGATACGATTAAGGCTTTGCAAAAACAATTACCTGGTATTCGTGAATTGGGTTTGCTGTTTATCAATGTGGGCTCAGTAGAGGGCTTGATAGAACAGATTCTGAATATTGCTCTTGAGCGTGCATTTATGGCTGAACCACTTCCAGTCAATGCCGAGCAATTTGCAGAGCGATTACAAGCTGGTAAACCAAGATTGGCACTCATCGCGCAAGAGATCTCTCGACATGCCTTAAATGCATTGCAAGCCCATGCCGATTTACAAAAAAAGGTTGCTAGCGCAAAAGCTGCTTCGCCGACAGCTTATGCTGATATTCAGGCGCAGATGCAAGGGTTGATATTTGCGAAGTTCGTTGCCAACATACCGTACTCCCAGCTAGTGCATGTGCCTCGGTACTTAAAGGCGATTGCAATGCGGATCGATAAATTGCGTTCCAACCCGAGTCGTGATGCTCAACTCCAGAAGGATTGGGAATCTGTTGCGCGCCCATGGCAAAAGCTGATGCAGGGTAATAAAGGGTCTGCATCTTATGCGATGACTGAGGACCAGGCCTTAACGGATTTCCGCTGGCAGTTAGAGGAATTAAGGGTGGCTTTATATGCTCAAGAGCTCAAAACACCTACTCCTATGTCCTTAAAGCGCCTTGAAAAGGTTTTGGCAAGCTTGCGCTAGGTCAAATCTATGCTGATATCCATTGGATGGAGAGGTCTATTAAACCTCCCCAATTGCTTACAATGGAGATATGTACAAATTTATCAAGATTAGAGGTTTTCGCATCCTTGCGACCTCCGCTTTAATGGGCCTGCTGTTGGCCAATCAATATGCTCTGGCTCAGCCTAGCAATACCCCGGCGCCTGCAACCCCTGCGAATCAACCCAAATTGGCTGTTATTCTGAATTCTGGTTCAGCTTCAGTCAGCCTCATTGATATGAATACTCGTGAGGTTATTAAAACGGTTCCCGTTGGCAAGGAGCCTCATCACTTGATGATTGCCCCAGATCAAAAAACACTTTTAATTGCTAATGCAGCAGGCAATGATGTTGTGTTGATGAATCCAACAACTGGAGAGTTAGCTGGCACGATCCCTAACATTATTGATCCCTACCAAATTGGTTACTCACCAAACCATAAATGGTTTGTGGCAAATGGCAATCGCTTAGATCGTGTGGATATTTATGCTGCTGATGGCGCTAATCTCAAATTGGCTAAGACTGTTAAATTAGCCAAGACTCCAAGCCATATTGCTTTCACATCGGATAGCAAAATTGCATTTATCACTTTGCAAGACTCTAATGAGCTTGCTGCAATTGATCTTGAAACTCAGAATGTATTGTGGGTCATCCCCACAGGAAAAGTTCCTGCTGGCTTATGGATGACCCCTGGAGATCAATACCTCTTGGTTGGTATTACTGGTGACGACTACGTGCAGGTGATTGATTGGAAAACGCGCAAAGAAGTAAAGCGTATTCCGACAGGTAAGGGTGCTCATAATTTCCGTCCTTTGGGTGATAAAAAGCACGTATTCGTGAGCAATCGCATTGCCTCTACGATCAGTCTGCTAAATATGCAAACTCTGGAGAAGGTTGGTGATATCACTGGTCTACCAGCTGGTCCAGACGATATGGAAATCACCCCTGATGGTAAAACCATGTGGGTCACTTTCCGCTTCTCCAAAAAGGTTGGGGTAATCGATATCCCAACAATGAAACTGGTAACAGTCATTCCCGTTGGTAAATCACCTCATGGTGTGTTCTTTACCCCAAGGGCTGGATGGGAATAAGCATTACTATGAAGCGCATCAGTCATAACGCATTTATTCGTATCGCATTTACCCGTTCCGCAGCCGCGCTTATTCTCGGCTGTTTTTCATTGGGTGCAATTGCTCGAGCAGAATGTAATAAGAAGGTTTACCTTACCTTTGATACCGGCAATATGGCGGTAGCTGAAAAAGTAGCTGAGATTCTCAAGCGTCAAAATGTGAGGGCCACTTTTTTCTTGGCTAATGAAAAAACCTTTCGAGGCGACTTTGCTTTAGATGATTCTTGGAAACCCTTTTGGCAGCAATTGGCAAAGGAGGGGAATCATTTTGGTAGCCATACCTATGACCATGATTACTTTGTGAAGGATGGTCCTAAAGGGCAGGTTTTTGAGAAGCCACAATTTGGTCCAAAGGCTGGAGAAACCGTTTTGTATAACGAAGCAACGATGTGTAAGCAAATTCGTCGGGTTGACCAGCGCTTTCAAGAAATGACAAATCAGCCGTTACAGAAAATCTGGCGCGCTCCTGGCGGCAAAACTTCACCTACCTTGATTCGGATTGGGGAAATGTGCGGATACCAGCACATTGGCTGGGCTCCTGCGGGCTTCTTGGGGGATGAGTTGAGCTCGGACAAGCATCCCAATAGCAGTCTTCTGGATAAGGCGACTAGAGATCTGAAGGATGGCGATATCACAATGGCCCACTTGGGTATTTGGTCTAGAAAAGACCCCTGGGCGCCAGCCGTTTTAGAGCAACTCATTGTGAATCTGAAAGGGCGTGGCTTTTGCTTTAGCTTGCTCCCCAAAAATGCTGTAAATCCGTCAAAATAAGACATGGACTTCATTTTCCTTACCTCTTTCATTTCAAACGCCTACGCAAGCGTTCAGGAATTTATTTTTTCCAATGTGGTGGGTCCAATTCTGTATCAATTGGACTTAATGGCTTGGGCAGAGGATGTATTTGATGGCGTTGATTGGTTCTTATTTGGCTGCATTCAAATTTTCTTAATCATCGTTGTATTAAGAACATGGGAGCGCTTGGCTCCAGCAGAAAAGCAAGAGCGTTTTGCAAGCGCGAGTAAGGCAGATGTTTTCTACACCTTGTTTCATCGCCTAGGAATTTTTCATGGAATCATCTTTATTGCTCTATCCGGATTCTTCTTTGAGATCGATTCGATCCTGCATGACTTCCGTTTCGATCGATTGAATGTTGAATCCTGGTGGCCTGAGGTGACTTCAATCCCACTGGTTAGCTTCTTGATCTACTTAGTGCTGTTGGACTTTGTGGACTATCTTTACCACCGTGCCTCGCACGCATTTAACTGGTGGTGGCAACTACACTCTTTGCATCACAGTCAAACCGTTATGACCGCTTGGTCTGACAACCGTAATCATATTCTGGATGACATCATGCGCGCCACCTTCATGGCGTTCTTTGCGCTCTTGTTTGGTGTATCTCCTGGGCAATTCATCATGCTGATTGCGCTCAGTCAATTTATTCAAAGCTGGCAGCATGCCAACATCAAAGTTCATCTTGGGCCTGCTAAATACTTATTGATTTCTCCGATGTTTCACCGCATGCATCATGCGGTGGGTTATGGGCACGAGGCAAAGGGCAGGCCTGGAGTGTTAGGTGGCTGTAATTTTGGCATTTTGTTTCCGTGGTGGGATATGGCTTTCAGAACTGTTGTTTTCCCGAAAGAGGTCTATCCTACGGGAGTAAGAAATTTAACGGTTTCACAAAATATCTTCGCTCAACAATGGCAGGGTTTAGTTCGTGCCGTCAAAGAATTCAAGCCAAAGTAGATTGCAAGTCTGCAGGCAATAGGAGTTGTATGGTCGGGTTACCGCAATTATTTAAATCATTTGGAATGGCCTTGGTTGGAACCATGCATCCTCGGATGTTATGGCTAAGCTTGCGACCATTTTTAATCGTCTCAGTTCTTTGGGGTGTTCTAATTTGGTTAACTTGGACGCCAGCGCTCGAGATGTTGAGCGTTTTTCTGACGACTTCCATGTTTACAAGTTGGATACAAGAAGGCCTTATTTGGGCTGGGTTTGAAGATGCCAGGGCATGGATCGCACCACTATTTTTTGTGATGTTGATCATTCCCTTAATCACGATTAGCTTGCTGGTGTTTGTTGCTTTTTCAACGGTACCCTCGATTGTCAAGATTGCCTCTAGACAATCCCAATTCCATGATTTGGAATGCAAACAAGGCGGAGGTTTCTTTGGTAGCTTGGTATATAGCTTATGGTCAGCGCTGATTTGTTTGGCTTTAGTGATGTTGACCTTACCAGTCTGGTGGGTCCCACCATTGGTGGCTGTATTGCCTCCGCTTCTCTGGGGGTGGCTAACAATGCGCCTCATGTCATACGACGTTCTTGCTAAACATGCTAGTACAGAAGAGCGTGATCTCCTGCTTGAAAAATATCGTTGGCCTTTACTCTGCATGGGCATTGCTTCGGGAATGTTGGGTGCAGTACCTACATTCTTTTGGGCAACCTCTGCGTTGGCCTTGGTTTTATTTCCGATCGTCAGTTTTATAGCGCTCTGGATTTATTCTTTGATTTTCGTGTTTGCAGCTTTATGGTTTAGTTACTTCTTATTGGATGCTCTCAAGCAACTGAGAGAAGAGGAATTAAACCAAGCATTAACGGTGCAATCACGTGTTGTTGATATGGAACTTCCGCATCATAGTTAATGCGATGGCTAATGCGATGGAAAATGAAATGCAAAAAGTTGAAATAGATGATCCAGCGGTTACGCCAGTTGCAGATTTGCGCCGCTTTGGTTTAATTGTGATTGGTGACGAGATCTTGTCAGGACGCCGCCAAGATAAACATATGAGCAAACTCATTGAGTTACTCAATGAGCGTGGACTCAGTCTGGCTTGGGCTAAATATGTTGCCGATGATCCTGAGCAAATTACTGCCACCTTAAAAGCAAGTTTTGCGAGTGGGGATGTAGTGTTTAGTACTGGTGGTATTGGTGCGACACCAGATGATCACACCCGTCAATGTGCAGCACTTGCATTAGGCACTAAAACGCAACTGCATCCAACGGCGCAAGAATTGATTGCGGGACGCATTCAGTCGATGGCAGAAGGTGATCCCATTAAAGCGGATTTAAATACTCCTGAGAATCAACATCGCTTCAAGATGGGTGAGTTTCCGATTGGAAGTGAAATCATTCCAAACCCCTATAACCAAATTCCTGGCTTTCGCATTCACGAACATCACTTTGTTCCTGGTTTCCCGGTAATGGCAGCGCCAATGATGGCTTGGTGCTTAGATACTTATTACAAAGACCTATTTCATCAAGAGAACTGGGCGGAGCAGAGTTTTATCGTGCCAAAAGGTATTGAATCGACTTTGACCCCCTTGATGGAGCGTATAGAGGCCAATTTCCCTGGTGTGAAGGTCTTTAGCCTGCCGTCAGTAGGGGATTCCGCAAGGGGTGGTGTGTATGCGCAACGTCATATCGAGCTGGGCATCAAGGGCAACGCAAACCTACTAGAAAGTGCTTGGATTGCCCTCAGAACGGGCACTCAAGAGCTGGGCTACGAAATCCACGATATCAGCTAAGTTTATTTGCACAAAAAAGGTGCAAATAGCGGTATTTAAGCTTATATCAGAGTTATTTGAGCACTTAAACAGTGCAATAATGGGCGTTCCCATTTGTTTGCTTCAGTAAATTACATACATCCATTAGGCATGTTTGATGCCTGGAATAGACAAGGGTGTATACCTTGAGTTTTGATTCCCAATTTAGTTAATAGAGGAGATTTGCATGACGAAGACCGTCGCTGATGTGATGAAGTTAGTTAAAGAAAAAGAATGTACTTTCGTTGATTTCCGCTTTGTGGATACAAAGGGTAAAGAGCAGCACACGACAGTGCCTATCTCTGCTTTTGACGAAGACAAGTTTGAGAATGGTCATGCATTTGACGGCTCATCTATTGCTGGTTGGAAGGGTATTGAAGCTTCTGATATGTTGCTCAAACCAGATCCAACGGCAGCTTACATTGATCCGTTTTATGAAGAGCCAACTTTGGTTCTGACATGTGATGTTATTGAGCCAGCAGACGGCAAAGGTTACGACCGTGACCCACGTTCAATCGCTAAGCGCGCTGAAGCGTATTTGAAGAGCACTGGCTTAGGCGATGCTGCTTACTTTGGTCCAGAGCCAGAGTTCTTTATTTTTGATGGCGTTCGTTGGGGTGCTGACATGCAGGGTTGCTTCGTGAAGATTGATTCCGAAGAAGCTCCATGGTCTTCTGGAAAAGAAATCGAAGGCGGCAACACTGGCCATCGTCCAGGTAAAAAAGGTGGTTACTTCCCAGTTGCCCCTGTTGATACATTCCAGGATATGCGTTCTGAAATGTGTTTGATTCTTGAGTCATTGGGTATTCCAGTTGAAGTGCATCACCATGAAGTTGCTGGCCAAGGCCAAAACGAATTGGGCACAAAGTTCAGCACATTGGTACAACGCGCTGACTGGACTATCTGGCAGAAGTACGTTGTTCAAAACGTAGCTCATGCATACGGCAAGACAGCAACATTTATGCCTAAGCCAGTAGTGGGTGACAACGGTTCTGGTATGCACGTTCACCAATCTATTTGGAAGAATGGCGAAAACTTGTTTGCTGGTAACGGCTATGCAGGTTTGTCAGAATTCGCATTGTTCTACATCGGCGGCATCATCAAGCACGCTAAGGCATTGAATGCGATTACTAACCCAGGTACAAACTCATACAAGCGTTTAGTTCCAGGCTTTGAGGCTCCAGTGAAATTGGCCTACTCAGCACGTAACCGTTCTGCTTCTATTCGTATTCCACACGTACCAAATCCTAAGGGTCGTCGTATTGAAACTCGTTTCCCAGATCCATTGGCTAACCCATACCTCTGCTTCTCAGCATTGATGATGGCTGGTTTGGATGGTGTTCAGAACAAGATTCATCCAGGCGAAGCTGCTGACAAGAACTTGTATGACTTGCCACCAGAAGAAGATGCAAAGATCCCAACCGTTTGTGCAAGCTTGGAAGAGGCATTGGATGCATTGAAGAAAGACCACGAGTTCTTGACTCGCGGTGGTGTATTTACTGAGTCCATGATTGATGCATATATCAATTTGAAGATGGAAGATGTCACACGTTTCCGTATGACTACTCATCCTATCGAATTTGATATGTACTACTCCCTGTAAGCGAAGGAGAGAACTTGAGCGCAGGTATGTTGCGCAATTCGTTCAAGGGAGCAGCTTCGGCTGCTCCTTTTTTTCCGACATTGCTTGATCAGATGCCCAATGCCATCGTGGTATTTGAGGCCGAGAACCAACAATTGGTGTACGTGAATCCGGCAGCTGAGTCAGCGCTAGATCTCTCGCGTAAATCACTTGAGGGTCATGCTGTGCACAATTTGTTTGGCGACAACATTGCATTAAATGACATGATTTCTGAGGTGAAATTAGGGCATGTTCTTGCGCAACGCCAAGAAATGATTTTGCATTCCTTGCCAGGAAGCATTCATCAAGACTCGATTCCTGCGCACGTAGTCGTAGCGGCCCTAGAAGATCCCAATCTCATCATGATGGAGTGGTTTCCGATAGATCAACAACTGCGCAGTGAGCGCGATGAACGCGTGACACAGCAAGTTGAGGCAAATAAACAATTGATGCGTAATTTAGCGCATGAAATTAAAAATCCATTGGGCGGTATTCGTGGGGCAGCTCAGCTATTGGAATTTGAATTGCCTGAAAAGGGCTTGCGTGAATATACCCAAGTCATTATTAAGGAATCTGATCGTCTCCAGACTTTGGTGGATCGTCTCTTGGCACCACATCGCAAAGCACATGTAATGGAGTCCTTCAATGTGCATGAGGCCTTGGAGCGCGTGCGTAGTCTAGTCTTGGCAGAGTTCCCAAAAGGTCTGCGAATTATCCGTAACTACGACACTAGTTTGCCTGATGTATTAGGGGATCGAGAACAGTTGATTCAAGCAACCTTAAATATTGTTCATAACGCAGCACAGGCACTTTCAGAAGAGATTCGCAGTGGTGTTGCGCAAATTGAGTTAAAGACCCGTGTGGCACGCTCTGTCACTATTGCAAAGCATCGCTATAAGCTAGCGATGGATTTACATGTGATTGATAACGGGCCCGGTATTCCAGAAGAAATTATTGAGCGCATCTTCTTTCCATTGGTTTCCGGTAGAGAAGGCGGTAGTGGCCTTGGCCTAACCCTAGCGCAAACCTTTGTTCAGCAGCACCAGGGATTTATTGCATGCAATAGTCGACCTGGGCGTACCGATTTTCATATTCAAATTCCATACCGTAGGCAGGAGAAAGCATCATGAAACCAATTTGGATCGTTGACGATGATCAATCTATTCGTTGGGTCTTAGAAAAAGCATTGGCGCGTGAGAATATTCCGCACAAGAGCTTTTCTAATCCAAATGACGTATTGAATGCTTTAGAAAAAGAATCTCCTCAGGTATTGATTTCCGATATCCGCATGCCACGCGGTAATGGTTTAGATCTCTTGCAGCATGTGAAGGCGAGCCATCCAAATTTGCCGGTCATTATCATGACGGCATATTCTGATTTAGATTCTGCAGTCTCCGCACTGCAAGGTGGTGCTTTTGAATACCTCACTAAACCTTTTGATGTAGAAAAAGCGATTGAGTTAATTCGTCGTGCTGTAGAGCAGGGCATTCGCAATGACTCTGGTGCCAAAGATCTGGGTGCTTGGAGGCAAGATGCCACCGAGATTATTGGTCAAGCGCCGGCGATGCAAGAGATATTTCGCGCCATTGGTCGTTTAGCGCAATCCAATGCCACCGTTCTTATTACTGGTGAGTCTGGCACAGGCAAAGAGATGGTTGCTCATGCGCTACACAAGCATAGCCCTTGTGCAAAAGGCCCATTTATCTCCTTAAGCACTTCAGCAGTGCCAAAAGATTTGTTGGAGTCTGAGTTATTTGGTCATGAGCGTGGTGCTTTCCCGGGCGCACAGACCTTGCGTCGCGGCCGCTTTGAGCAAGCCGATGGCGGTACTCTATTTTTAGGTGAGGTAGGAGATCTACCATTTGATCTGCAAACCCGTTTGCTTCGTGTTCTGATTGATGGACATTTTTATCGCCTCGGTGGTCAAGATCCGATTAAGGCAAACGTTCGCATTATTGCCTCGACCCATCAAAACCTGGATGCCAAAGTGGCTGCTGGATTGTTCCGTGAAGATTTATTACATCGCTTAAATGTCATTCGCTTGCGTATGCCTTCATTGCGTGAGCGAAGTGAAGATATTTCAATGTTGGCCCGACATTTCATGTTGAGTTGTGCGAAGTCTTTAGGCGTTGAGCCTAAAAAGTTGTCTGATGAAGTTTTAAAAGAAATCAGTGCAATGCCTTTTCCGGGAAATGTTCGTCAATTAGAGAACTTATGTCACTGGTTAACCGTAATGACTTCCGCAAACGTGATTGGTGTAAGCGATCTCCCAGCTGATATCGTTTCAGAGGCCAGTGAAAACCCGATTATTATTCATGGCGAGTCTTCACCAAGCAATCCTATTGCTACTAAAGTTCCCTCAGGTGACTGGGAGAGTGGCTTAGGACGTCTTGCTGTCAAGATGTTGCAAGATGGCGATAAAGAGGTCTTTGATGCCTTAACTGCACGCTTTGAGAAAGCAGTACTACAAGCAGCGCTAGAAGTGACACGCGGCAGAAGGGTGGAGGCTGCACAACGCCTTGGTATTGGGCGCAATACGATTACCCGCAAACTGCAAGAGTTGGGTATTGATGACTGATTTTGTTCGAATAGCCGCGTGGAATGTAAACTCTTTAAAAGTTCGCCTTCCACATGTCCTACGCTGGTTACAAGATCAGGAAAAAGCCAAGAAGCCTATTGACGCCCTCTGCTTGCAGGAGCTAAAGCTGACAGATGATAAATATCCCCATAAAGAATTAGAGGATGCGGGTTATCTGAGTCTAGCCGCTGGGCAAAAAACTTATAACGGCGTTGCGATTATCTTGCGTAAGGCGGCCCTTGCGCCGATCGCTTCTGATATTGAAACAGCGTTTCTCAAGCCCACTAGAAATATCCCAAACTACCAAGATGAGCAGCAGCGCATCCTCGCTGCGACTGTGTGTTTTGCCGGCACGCAACCGATGCGACTGGTATCGGCATATTTTCCGAATGGACAATCGCCTGATAGCGATAAATTCCAATACAAACTGGGCTGGTTGAAAGCATTACAAACTTGGTTAACAGATGAGCTTGATCAGAATCAGCGATTGGCCCTCTTGGGGGACTTCAATATTGCTCCAGCTGATGAGGATGTCCATGATCCTAAAGCCTGGGAAGGACAGAATCTAGTATCCCCTCCAGAGCGTAATGCATTCCAAGATCTCATCAAGCTGGGATTCCATGACTCATTCAGAATGTTTGAACAAGCGCCTAAGACCTTTAGTTGGTGGGATTACCGCATGATGGGATTCAGAAGAAATGCTGGAATGCGCATTGACCACATCTTGCTCAGCGAAGCGCTTAAAGAACAATGCAGCGCCAGTATAGTGGATAAGGAGCCTAGAGCCTGGGAGCAGCCTTCTGACCATGCTCCAGTCATTGCGCAGATTAAAAAGTCCTAATATATCCGCCTCAGCCTTGGATTAGGCCTGCAATCTGAATCTTGCTTTATCCTTCTGATTAATATCACGTAGATTCAAACACGAAGTGCAACACGGTTTAAGGACTGCATAAATACTTCATTGGGGGTTTTAAATCCTAATCGTTTTCTAGGTCGGTTGTTTAAACGGTCTTGGATCATTCTAAGCTCCTTATCGGT
>NZ_JACVQA010000005.1 GCF_018881595.1 Polynucleobacter sp. UK-Gri1-W3
TTCCGGCTTATGCCATTCGTCAGCAACAAAGACCTTGCCATCCAAAGCGCTCATGGCAGTGGTGATGCGATCTTGCAAGCCCAAAAAATATTCTTTTAAGGCATTGATATCAATTTGGGTATGTTGTTCTTTATTGTCAGACATCAGTAAATTGCAGCTTAGCTAGATGTGAGTAAAGACCTTGCTTATTCACAAGTGAGGAGTGGTTGCCAATTTCGACAATGCGACCATTCTCCATGACGACAATTCTGTCAGCTTTTTTGACAGTCGCCAGTCTATGTGCAATGACTATGGTTGTTCTATCTTTCATTGCCTCTTCGAGTGCTTGTTGTACCAGCCTTTCGGACTCTGCATCTAGGGAGCTAGTAGCCTCATCTAACAAAAGTAATGGTGGATTTTTTAGCAAGGCTCTTGCTATGGCAATTCGTTGTTTTTGACCGCCAGATAGCCTGACACCTCGGTCACCTAAGAATGTGCTGTATCCATCAGGTAACTTAGATATGAATTCATCCACAAAGGCAATCTTAGACGCCTTAATTGCATCCTCATCGCTTGCATTTTCATCACCATAGCGGATATTTTCTAGCGCATTTTCTGAAAAGATGCTGATATCTTGAGGCACCACTCCAATGAGTTTTCGTAAATCATCTAATTTATAGTTTTTTATATCAACGCCATCAAAAGAAATGCTACCTGACTGAGGATCATAAAATCTCTGTATTAATTTAAATAAGGTTGTTTTACCTGAACCTGATGGACCTACAATCGCAATTTTTTCTCCAGCCTGAATATTTAGAGAAATGTCTGTAAGTACATTTGTTGGAATAGATTGGTAGTGAAAGCTTAATCCTTGGAGGTTAATGCTGATAGCTTTATTAGCTGATGAAGGAGGAATAAAGGGTTCTTTAGGATTTTGTACTTGTGACTCGATGCTTAATAGCTCTAAAAGTCTATCGCCAGCACCAATCGCTCTTTGTGAGTCGCCAAGAACCTCTGAAAGAGCTGCTATAGAGCCTGCAACAATTACTGCATATAAGAAAAACTGGGTTAGTTCACCACCAGACATCTCCTGGTTGCTGACTGCATAAGCGCCAAGCCACAACACAGTGATGATGCTGGTAAAGCCCAAGAGTATGGCAACAAAAGTAAGCTTGCCGCGAGCTGCACTCCTAATTTTTGAAGCCAAAAATGAAGCTTCAACAGATGTGTTAAATGCTCGGATTTCTTTTTGTTCATTTGCAAACGACTGAACAGTAAGAATGGCATTTATTTTTTCACCTGCTATTGCAGAGGCCAGCGCAATTTTATCCTGTGAATTTCTGGATAGCTTCCGAACTTTTTTACCCATCACCATGATGGGTACTACGGTTAATAATAGGGTAGCAAGAATGAGTAAGGACAATTTAATGCTAGTAATAAACATCATTGTCATCCCACCAAGCAGCAGAAATAAATTTCTCACCGCCATAGAAATGCTTGTACCTATTAGTATTTGAACTATTGAAGTATCGTTATTAATCCGAGAGAGAAGTTCGCCACTTTGTTGGGTTTCGAAGAACTCTGGACTTTGTACGATGATATGTGAGTAGACTGCTTTCCGAATATCACAAGTGACTCTTTCCCCTAGCCAGGAGACGATGTAATAACGTAGTGCACTTGCAAATGCAAGCACAAACGCAGCTGCAAAAAGATTAATGAAGGTTAGGTTAATTTGCTCATGGCTTATATCGCTAAATCCTAGATCAATGATCTTCCGAAAACAAAGTGGTACTACTAAAGTTGCTGACGCAGCAAGAATAAGACTTACTGCAGCAATTATTAGCTGTTTTTTATAAGGCCTTAAAAAAGGTAAAAATGACTTTATTGAGTTAAGTTTTTTTGAGTTTTGAATTTCTTTATCAGTCATAAGCCATTTTTTATTGCTTTATTGCATTGTTATTGAGGATTTATCTTATTTTGAAGGGGGTGCTTGACTATTAAATATAGCTGTTATGTAATGGCCTTGCAGAAGTTATCTTACATAGATTCAGTAATTCAGAGGCATTTTTATGAGAAAAAAGAAGTCTGATAATTTGCCTTATCCGCTATTAGTAGATGCGGAAAAAAAATATTACTGGTGCGCCTGCGGTTTGAGTGATACGCAACCTCTGTGCAATAGCTCCCATGCAAGCGATACAGCTCAGCCTATTGAATTTTCAGAGATGCAAAGCAAAACTGTCTACTTATGTGGATGTAAGCACACCAAAACACCGCCTTATTGCGACGGTAGCCACGCAGATCTCTAATTAGGCAAGCGCTTTACTTGCTCACATTGGGAATTAAATCTGCAGCACCCTGTGCCAGCAAGTCTTTTGCAACGGCAAGTCCCAAGGCTTCTGCATCCTCAACCGATTGCACTGCCCCACTTCCCTGTGCCATGCAAATCGCTTTGCCATCAGCACTAGCAACGAAGGAACGAATACGCATTTGGTTCTGATCCCACACCGCATGGGCCGCCAATGGCACCTCACACGAGCCTCCTAGTTGACGAGACACCATGCGTTCAGCAGAAACAGCAAATAAAGTAGGTAAATCATTTAATGGGGCAAGCCATTGCTTGATATTAGGATGCTTGCTCAAAGTCTCGATACCTAAAGCGCCTTGACCTGCAGCCGGCGTGTAAGGATCATAGGGCAAGAATGCGCGAATACGTGATTCTAGGCCTAAACGCTTTAAGCCGGCAGCCGCCAAAATAATGGCTTGATACTCGCCTTTATCTAACTTACCCATGCGGGTATCTAAATTACCGCGCAAAGGTTGAATAACGAGATGCGGAAACTTGGCACGAAGTACTGATTCGCGTCGCAAGCTCGAGGTGCCAACGATCGCACCGTGTGGCAACTCTTCTAGGCTTGCATAGTCATTCGAAACAAAGGCGTCTCTGGCATCTTCCCTGGCCATGACACAGGCCAGGTCAAAACCCTCAGGCATGACCATCGGAACATCTTTCAGGGAATGCACCGCTAAATCGGCTCGTCCATCCTCAAGCGCTGTTTCTAGCTCTTTTACAAAAAGACCCTTACCGCCCACTTTAGAGAGGGCTCTATCCAAAATCTGGTCACCGCGGGTAGTCATCCCCAAAATCTGGACATCGCAGCCTGGATAGAGCTTTCTAAGGCAATCTCGGACATGCTCAGCCTGCCACATGGCTAGGCGACTTTCGCGGGAGGCGATTACGAGGCGCTTTGGGGCTGCCGAAGATGAAGAGGTGGGGTTAAAACTCAGGGTTTGCGACATGGCAATCTACTCAAAGCGTTATTAACATCTGGTTAAACTGAGCTAAATTTAACCTATATTTTAATTTGAATGATTTATGTAGGACGTCAATGACTATCAACTTCCCCTTTACCGCCATTGTTGCGCAATCAGAAATGAAGCTGGCAATCGCCCTCTGTACGATTGACCCTTCGTTAGGCGGTGTTCTTATCTTTGGAGATCGTGGAACAGGTAAGTCCACTACCATTAGATCCTTGGCCTCCTTGCTTCCAACGATGAAATCAGTGGTTGGCTGTAACTATCATTGCGATCCAGATGCTAAAAGCCTTTGTCCTGAATGTGAGCTCAAAAAGAGTGCGGGACATAAGCTAAGGTCCGAAAATATTTCTGTTCCAGTAGTAGATTTGCCGCTTGGGGCTACAGAAGATAGAGTTGTAGGCGCTTTGGATATTGAGAAAGCCTTGACCCAAGGCATCAAATCTTTCGAGCCTGGCCTGCTTGCAAAGGCTAATCGAGGATATCTTTATATCGATGAGGTCAATTTACTTGAAGATCACTTAGTTGATTTGCTAATTGATGTAGCTGCTTCTGGTGAAAATATTATTGAACGTGAGGGATTGAGTATTCGACATCCGGCTAGGTTCGTTCTTATTGGAAGCGGTAATCCGGAGGAGGGGGAGCTGCGCCCGCAAATGCTGGACCGTTTTGGACTGTCTATAGAGGTAAAAACACCTACTGATTTTAAAGAACGGATTGAGATTATAAAAAGACGAGATGAATTCGAGCGGAATCCAGAAAAATTTATTGCCAAGTGGGAAGAGTCAGAAGAAGACTTTAAGAAGCAGATCATTAAGTCGAAGAAGCTTCTGGATAAAGTGGAGGTAGATGATCAATTGCTTGAGTCTGCTACTAAGCTTTGCACTCATCTTGGCACTGACGGCCTTAGAGGTGAGCTTACCTTGCTTAGAGGTGTAAGAGCATTAGCTGCTTTTGAGGGTAAGAAAAAAGCAAATCTGAACCATTTAAAGAAAATTGCGCCAATAGCGCTTGGGCATAGATTGCGTCGTAATCCACTTGACGATAGCAATTCAAAAATTCGTATTGAGCGTGCCATGCAGGAATTCTTTGCTAGTACTGAAAAGTGAATCCAGTACAACAAGCTTGGTTTGATGCAAACTTAATCGCCATTCTTTTGGCTATTAACCCGCGTGGCTTAAAAGGGGTATCGATAAAGAGTCAGTTTGGGCCCATCAGAGATTCCTGGCTTAATTATTTTATAAATCTATTGCCCGCAGACAGTAAAGTTATTAAAGCTCCGGCAAATTTATCCTCTGAGCAATTATTTGGCTCATTAGATATTGAAAGCGCACTTTTGTCTGGAGAATTTAGGGTAAGCCAGGGCCTTCTAGAAAGGCTGGGCGGGCAATATCTTCTTTTGCCCATGGCTGAGAGAATGAATTTACAAACGATAACTCATATATCTCAGGCTTTAGATGAAAAAAATCTTTTCAATCATCCTCATGCGGCCAACAATGATCACTTTGGAGTAATTGTCTTTGACGAGTCTGAATTCCAAGAAGAGGGTGCAAACCTACGATTATTGGATAGGCTTGCGTTTGGGATTTATCTCGATCGTTTTTCAATTAACGATACTAAGAAATATCTAGAAGTTACTCCATCCGATATTAAGGATGCTATAGCATTGCTACCATCTGTAACTTGCCCCCAAGATTTGATGGAGGTGCTCATAAAGGCTGGTCTCAGCCTTGGAATTTCCTCATTAAGAGCCAATCAATTTGCATTAGAGGCTGCCAAGTCGTTAGCTGCACTAAGAGGATTAATTGGGGTGGGCCAAGAAGAGGTAATTGATGCTGCACGACTTGTCTACACCCATCTTAAAAGTATGCAATCGCCGCCCGATGAGGGGCTGGACAATAAAACAGATGACAGCGAAGATGTTGAGGGTAATCAAGAAAGTCAACAAAACTCAGACAATGAACTTTCAAAAGATGAAGAAACTATAGATTTAGAAAATACAGATCCTCCATCTTCTGCTGATGGATTAGAGGAGTTGGTGGTTGAAGCTGTACAGGCTTCTTTACCCCCAAAATTTATGATGCGGATGAATCAGACTCTAAGATCCACTAAGACTAAAGCGAGTATTGCTGGTAAATCGGGATCAATTGAGAAAAGCTTCACCAGCGGGAGACCTCATGGTGCGAGAAAAGGGCTTCCTGGTAATGGCAGGCGCCTTGATATCTTAAAAAGTATCCGATCTGCTATCCCATGGCAAAGAATACGCGCTCAACAGAACAATGCTTTCTTAAAATCAGATAATGGAAGCAAAATTCACTTTAGAGCAGAGGATTTACATACCAAACAATATTTGAAACGCCGAGGCACGATAACTATATTTTTGGTGGACGCCTCTGGCTCATCAGCAACTCAACGATTATCGGAGGCTAAAGGCGCTTTAGAAGAATTATTGAGTCAATGCTACATTCGACGCGATGAAGTAGCAATGCTGTCTATGAGAGGCTCTAAGGTAGATATTGTTTTGCCGCCAACTAGGTCGCTAGTTAGAGCAAAAAGAAATTTAGCTACCTTACCTGGGGGTGGTGGCACCCCCCTTGCATTAGGACTTCGTTCCGCTAATGAAATGGCAAGTTCATCAGAGCGAAAAGGCTTAACGCCAATCATCGTAATCATGACTGATGGTAAAGCAAATGTTAATTTGAATGGCGTAGGCGGAAGAGCGGGGGCTCACAATGATGCAATCACGGCCGCAAAAGAGTTAAGCATGAAGAGTCATCGAATTTTATTCGTAGACACTTCACCTCAACCCGAAAAATTAGCCCAAGAGCTTGCTGGGATCATGGCTGCACAATATTTCCCCCTTCCGTATACCGGGTCCAGAAAAAAAATTACATCTGCAGCTATTCAATTGGCAAATTTCTAATATAGGCTTGCTCTCGAATTTTTCGGAGAACCTTTTTGCCTTTGATGTAAGCATTTAAAAACATCCCAAGACCAAGGGCAATGCAGACAATTATTAATACATTGTTAAGAGTTGACATTCTCCTCTTCCTCCTTATTTAAGGCATTCTGAATTAAGTTCAGAGCCATTTCTTCATCGCCTTCGTGAAATAAGTGGCCACCTTTTAGCTCAATCACTTTTGCTTTATCAAAATATTCCCTAATTACGTCACGTAAATTTTTAATTGGTATCCAACCATCATCTTCTGAGAGGATGAAGGTCAATTTTGATTTTATTAATTTGCATTTCTTTAGCAAAATCGCTATGTCTGTTCCTGCCATGAAGCTCATAGAGCCATTAAGATGATCTGCGCTATTAAATAAAGTCTTATATTTCTCTCTTTTATCAGGGCTTAACTTTGTTTTCGTTGAGTCTAAAAGTCCATCAATAATCTTGGTGTGAGGCAATAGGTCACTTAATATGGAAGTGAAGAATGACGAAGTGACAATAGGATTTAATAGTGGGGCTATAAAGTTTTGATAAAAGCTAGGTAAGGTAATTAGGGATGGGTTTAGTCCAATGATTTCTTTGGGTTGCTCATTAATGAGTGCGTAACTTAATCCAAGTGTTGCACCAGCAGAATGACCAATAATGTAATCAAAATATGAAATACCTAAACCCTCCCTTAGCCTTGTGAGTTGGGTTGCAAGCTCATCTAAGCTGAAGGACTTTTTCGTAACACTCGTTGTAAAACCATGACCCGGCAAGTCAGGAGCAGCCACGGTGTAATTCTTTGCTAACTCTGTAAAGATTGTTCCCCAGGTGTGTGCTGAAGAACCAGTTCCATGAAGCATGAGAATGTGTTTTGGCGAATTACCCCCAACTTGTACATGCCAAGATAGGTCCTCAGTCTTTATCTCTCTACTGAAGGATTGATTAGGCCAATCCTTTGGGATGTTTTTCATTTGTTCTAAAACTTCACTCTAATTAAGGGTAAACCCGAATAAATAAGTTTGACAGCTCGATCAATTGTGTCTATATTTTTTTACATATTAAATTGTATTTTAATTTAGACAAAGCTATTTCCTTCAAAGGGGCAAGATCATGTCACCAATTAAGCATTTGGATCGGGCAATAGAGCAGGCGTTGAAATCGCACGAGTCTATGAAGGGACCTCCTTCGCTAAGCAAGGCTATTAGACATGCTGTTTTTCCTGGTGGTGCACGGATTAGGCCTCAGTTGACTTTGGCAGTGGCTCAAGCCTGCGGAAATGATGATCCCCAATTATCGATGGCCAGTGCAATTTCTATTGAAATGATTCACTGCGCCTCATTAGTTCATGATGATTTGCCTTGTTTTGATAATGCAGATATGCGGCGCGGTCAGACATCAGTTCATAAAGAATATGGCGAAAGGTTGGCCGTCTTAACTGGCGATGCGCTGATTGTTATGGCTTATGAAACAGTTGCAGCTGCTTCAAGAAGATCCTCTCATCGCTTAGCACCAATTATCAAAACGATTTCACAGGGCGTTGGAGCGCCATTTGGAATTATTGCAGGACAGTCTTGGGAGTGTGAGACACAAGCCAACCTTAGTGACTATCAGAGAGCTAAAACTGGAGCGTTGTTTGCTGCGGCAACCTCAAGCGGTGCACAGGCTGCTGGAGCTGATGCCGAGACATGGAGGGGTTTGGGTGAATGGCTTGGCGAAGCATATCAAATTGCAGATGATATTCGAGATGTATTAGGTGATGCGCAATTTTTGGGTAAGCCTGCAGGGCAAGACCAGGAACATCATCGCCCTAGCTCTGCAAAAGAATTGGGATTAAATGGAGCTGTTGAGCATTTTGATTTGTTGGTTGGTAAGGCAGTGGCATCCATCCCAAGTTGCGTAGGTGATAAGGCGCTTAAAAAATTAGTCGCATTTGAGGCTGAGAGATTACTGCCTTCATCATGGTTTGAGCGTGGTGAAAGACACATTGCTATTGAAACCCTTCGTCAGGCTGCATAGCGCGCCTAATTAGAGTGCCTCAAGCCCGAACAATTCTGATTGAACAAGACCAAAGTGAGTATGGTCTGTGGGATAGGTTATTTATCTACAAAGATAAGCTAATAGCAAATTCTCGATTCCAAAACACAGTCGCAAAAATTCCATTTCTAAGGCGTATTGCAAAAAAAAGAGCTAATCAATTATTTGATGTAATGGCGGGTTTTGTATATTCCCAAATCCTTCTAGCTTGTATACGCCTAAATCTTTTTAATCATTTAAAAAACGGCCCATTAACTTTAGAGGCCATAAAAAATAAATGTGGTTTAGAGCAAGCACCTCTAAAACAATTACTAGACGCCGCCGTATCAATTGATTTATTAGAAATTCGTAGCAATCAAAAATTTGGTTTAGGAAAGTTAGGTGCGCCGCTAGTTGAGAATTCTGCTTTAGCGGCAATGATTGAGCACCATACTGTTTTGTATGAAGATTTGAGAGATCCTCTTCTTTTGCTATCTGGCAAATTAAAGAATAAGAAATTAGAGAAATTTTGGCCTTACGTTTCGAATGATCTTGAGGATCAAGAGTCTCTTAAAGATCAAGATCGAGTTAAGAGCTACTCAGATTTAATGTCTATATCGCTACCATTGGTGGCAGATCAAGTCGTGAGTGCATATGATTTTTCTAAGCACCGCTGCTTGTTGGATGTTGGAGGAGGGCAGGGTACTTTTTTAAAAAGAGTGCACCTTCAATCCCCTCGGTTAGAGAGAATGCTTTTCGACTTGCCGGGTGTTGTGAATCTTGCCGCAGAAAATTTCTTGGCCAATTCAGAAGATCAATCCATCAAAGTTTTTGGTGGAGATTTCTTTAAAGATGACCTGCCTAGTGGAGCAGATTTAATCACTCTTATCCGTGTCATTTTTGATCACGATGATGAGCGAGTAAAAATTTTACTGAAATCAATTTTTAAGGCTCTTCCTACAGGTGGCAAGTTATTGATTGCTGAGCCTATGGCAGAGACGCCTGAACATCCCCCAATGGGGCATGCCTATTTTGGTTTTTATTTAATGGCGATGGGTAGGGGTCGACCCAGAACAGTTGAAGAGATAAGTCATTTAGCTCTTCATGTTGGCTTTAAAAATATCGACATATTGCACTCGGATATGCCTATAAATGCCCAAGTTTTGCTACTGAGCACCTAATTAAGGGTAAGTACTAATAGAAAGTATTTGAATAGTGTATAAATTACTTTACATAGAACATAGTAAATATAAATAGACATATGCAAAGTCAGCTTCATTCCACAGCAGTCTTACTTGAGTCTCCAAGAGAGCTCAGGTTGAAGCGACTTTTACTTGATGAGCCTAATGACTCAGATGTTGTAGTGCAAATTGAGTGGAGTGGCATCAGCACTGGGACTGAAAAGCTACTGTGGAATGGAACCATGCCAGATTTTCCTGGGATGGGGTATCCGCTAGTTCCTGGATACGAATCCGTTGGCAGGGTTACTCGGGTAGGAAAGTCATCACACCTAAGTCTTAACCAAAGAGTTTTTGTTCCTGGCGCAAAGTGTTTTGGTGATGTGAAGGGGTTGTTTGGAGGGGCTGCCTCACATGTTGTTGTTCCTTCCGATAGGGTTATTGAACTCCCCGAAGAAATTGGCGAAGAGGGTGTCTTGCTTGCTTTAGCAGCCACCGCTTATCACGTTACTCAAGGAAAAAAATCACTACAACCTGATTTGATTGTGGGCCATGGCGTATTGGGAAGATTGATCGCTCGAATTGCAGTCATGTTTGGTCACCAGCCAGTTGTCTGGGAAATTGATGCAGATCGTATGGGTGGAGCTAAGGGCTATACAGTTCTTCATCCTTGTGATGACAAAGATAACAAATATAAAAAAATCTGCGATGCAAGTGGACAGGTGAGTGTATTAAATAAATTAATTAGTCAACTCCAGTTTGGCGGAGAAATTACCCTTGCTGGTTTTTATGACAAAGACATTCAGTTTAATTTTCCTAGTGCATTTATGAAGGAAGCTAAATTGCGAATTGCTGCGCAGTGGGCACCCCAGGATTTGAAAGATGTAAAGCAGCTTATATCGTTTGGCAAATTAAATCTGGATGGATTGATAACTCATCATCGTAAGCCCTCTTCAATTGGTGATGTATATCGCACCGCATTTGAAGATCCTAACTGTCTCAAAATGGTAGTTGATTGGAGAGAAGCACTATGAATGCCCCAAGCGTCCCAAAAGAAATAACAATTCAATTTACGCAATTGAAAAAAGAGGCCGCTATTGAGCCTGATCAGGTCCATACAGGTGAGATTAAAAAAGAAACTCAGATCATTGCGATTTATGGTAAGGGCGGAATTGGGAAAAGCTTCACATTAGCCAACCTGTCCTACATGATGGCGCAGCAGGGCAAAAAGGTATTGCTGATTGGCTGCGACCCAAAAAGCGACACCACTTCATTGCTATTTGGAGGCAAAGCTTGTCCTACCATTATTGAAACTTCCTCCAAAAAGAAGTTAGCCGGTGAAGAAGTCAAGATTGGCGATGTTTGTTTTAAGCGTGATGGCGTATATGCCATGGAGTTAGGTGGCCCTGAGGTTGGTAGAGGATGTGGTGGCCGGGGAATCATTCATGGCTTTGAAACACTTGAGAAGCTGGGTTTTCATGACTGGGGATTTGATTACGTATTGCTAGACTTTTTAGGTGACGTAGTCTGCGGAGGTTTTGGATTACCAATCGCTAGAGACATGTGTCAGAAGGTTATTGTTGTGGCAAGCAATGATCTCCAGTCGCTCTATGTTGCTAATAATGTGTGCTCTGCGGTTGAATACTTCCGTAAATTAGGTGGCAATGTTGGTGTAGCTGGCATGGTTATCAATAGGGATGATGGCACTGGCGAAGCAACAGCTTTTGCTGAGCATGTAGGCATCCCTGTACTTTCGGTTATTCCAGCGAATGACGATATCAGAAGGAAAAGTGCTAGCTACGAAATCATTGGTAAGCCAGATTCACAATGGGGTCCGCTCTTTGAGGGTTTGGCAAGCAATGTTGCCGAGGCGCCTCCAGTGCGACCAAAGCCAATGGCTCCGGATGATTTACTGGGCTTATTTTCAGCAAGTCAGGTTGGTAGAGATATCGTTCTTGAGCCTGCAACAATTTTCGATATGGTTGGTAAAAATGAAGTGATTAAGCCAACGCTTGAAGTGATTTACGACAAAGCCTAGAAACCGGAGCCATCGTGAAATCATCTAAAGTTATTCCGATACAAGCCCAGAACATTTCTGAGACTGGAATAACCTGTCATTCAGGCGCAGAAGAATTGCTGGCTGCTGCTAAGTCTGCCAATAAAAGTGAGATCTTGGGTCAGTACGCAAAAGATTACCCTAAGGGCCCTCATGATCAACCACAAAGTATGTGCCCTGCATTTGGTTCTTTGCGAGTAGGCTTGAGAATGCGTAGGACAGCGACAATTCTGTCGGGTTCGGCCTGTTGTGTATACGGCCTTACTTTTACCTCCCACTTTTATGGTGCGAGGCGTAGTGTCGGATATGTACCATTTAACTCTGAGTCCTTGGTTACTGGAAAGTTATTCGAAGATATACGGGATGCGGTTTATAAAGAGGCCAATCCCGAACTCTATGACGCCATAGTCATTATCAATTTATGTGTTCCAACTGCTAGTGGCGTGCCGTTGCAATTATTACCAAAAGAAATAAATGGTGTTCGTATTATTGGTATTGATGTTCCAGGATTTGGGGTGCCTACCCATGCTGAGGCTAAAGATGTTCTAGCAAGCGCAATGTTACGTTATGCACGTACTGAAATAGAAAATGGCCCAGTGTCTGCACCGCGGAATGGTCTTTCTGATAAGCCGACAGTTACCTTATTAGGTGAAATGTTTCCGGTAGATCCGATCAGCATTGGAATGATGTTAGAGCCAATGGGTTTAGGGGTTGGACCAGTTGTGCCAACGAGAGAGTGGCGTGAGCTATACCAGGCTTTAGATTCCAAGGTTGTCGCAGCAATTCATCCTTTTTATACGGCAAGTATTCGTGAATTTGAAAATGCTGGCCGGACTATTGTTGGATCTGCTCCAGTTGGTTATGACGGTACCGCAAATTGGTTGGAGCAGATTGGTATAGCTAATGGCGTCAGCGCACACAAAATTGGCAACGCAAAAGATAAGTTTTTACCAATGATTCAAGAGGCCTTAAAAGCAAAGCCTATCAAAGGTAGGATTACTGTAAGCGGATATGAGGGATCTGAATTATTAGTAGCACGCTTACTAGTTGAGAGTGGCGCTGATGTACGTTATGTTGGCACTGCTTGTCCAAAGACAATTTGGAGCAGCGGCGACTTAGATTGGCTTGAGCAACACGGCGTTCATGTTGAGTATCGCGCTTCTTTGGAGCAAGATCTCGCCGCAATGAAAGAGTTTTCACCTGATTTGGTGATTGGTACAACCCCAGTTGTTCAAAAGGCTAAAGAATTAGCTATCCCAGCCTTGTATTTTACAAACCTGATTTCAGCTAGACCATTAATGGGCGCTGCTGGCGCGGGATCACTTGCGCAGGTAGTGAATGCTGCTTTAGCAAATCAAGATCGATTCAATAGCATGAATACGTTCTTTGAGGGTGTTGGTAAAGATCATGCTACTGGCGTATGGGAATCGGTACCAGTTGATCGGCCGGAATTTAAAGCCGATGTAAGGCGTCGCATGGAAAAAGCGCGAGCCAAGCAAAAAGCTGAGGAGATGGGCTAATGCTAGTCCTAGATCACGATCGCGCTGGAGGATATTGGGGGGCTGTATATGTGTTTACAGCTGTAAAGGGGCTTCAAGTTGTTATTGACGGTCCAGTTGGCTGTGAAAACCTGCCGGTGACATCAGTACTGCATTACACCGATGCCTTGCCCCCTCATGAATTGCCAATAGTAGTGACTGGTTTAGCTGAAGAGCAGTTGGGCAGGGAGGGGACTGAAGAATCAATGAAGCGCGCTCATAAAGTACTTGATCCCGATTTGCCAGCAGTAGTAGTGACGGGTTCAATTGCAGAGATGATTGGTGGTGGAGTAACGCCCGAGGGGACTGGTATTAAGCGCTTCTTGCCAAGAACAATTGACGAAGATCAATGGCAATGCGCAAATAGGGCAATGAATTGGCTTTGGACCGAATATGGCCTTAAAAAGATTCCCCCACGCAAAAGAGATGCAGATACAAAACCTAGGATCAATATTATTGGACCTTCTTATGGCAGCTTCAATTTATATAGTGACTTAGCTGAAATTAGGCGTTTAGTCGAAGGTATTGGTGCAGAAGTAAATTTAGTATTTCCCTTGGGAACCCACCTTGCAGATATTCCAAAATTAATTGATGCGGATGTCAATATCTGCATGTATCGAGAGTATGGACGACTCCTATGCGAGACGCTTGAGAGACCTTACTTGCAAGCCCCCATTGGAATGCAATCTACCACTGCTTTTTTACGAAAGCTGGGCGAGTTGTGTGGTCTTGACGTAGAACCTTTCATTGAAAAAGAGAAGCACACAACATTAAAGCCAATCTGGGATTTATGGCGTTCTGTCACACAAGATTTTTTTGGCACAGCTAGCTTTGCCATCGTAGCAAGTGAAACCTATGCACGAGGAGTTAGAAATTTCCTCGAAGAAGAAATGGGTCTTCCGTGTAATTTTGCAGTCTCTAGATTGCCTGGAAACAAGACAAATAACGTTGAAATCAGAGAGTTAGTTCAAAAGAAAACTCCTCTAGTGATGTTTGGAAGTTATAACGAGCGGATGTACGGTAGTGAAATCAGTGCCCGGTTTTCTTTTATACCCGCTTCATTTCCTGGGGCCATTATCCGTAGGCATACCGGCACCCCTTATATGGGATATTCCGGATCAGTCTATTTAATTCAGGAAGTTTGCAATTCACTGTTTGATGCTTTATTCAATATTTTGCCCCTAGGTACTGAAATGGATAAGGTTGATCCAACCCCTGCGAAATTACAAAGCTTCATTCAGGCAATGCCATGGGAGCAGGAGGCCCAGGAGTTATTAAACAAGTTAATTAGTAAACAACCAGTGCTCACTCAGATTTCGGCAGCGAAAAAAATTCGTGATGAGGCTGAGTTAGAGGCACGTAAACAAAATATTGAAAGAGTAACTGTAGCTTGTTTACAGAAGTCATCCTTTTCCTTAGTTGAAGGGGAGGCTGTATGACACGCATTCAAAGATATTGCTCTTGTAAAGAGCTAAACCAATATGGTGTGGTTAAGCCATATCCTCAAATCTACAGGGGTGATGTAGAAAAGACCGCAAGGTCAGTTTCAAGGAGTAGTCATCATGAGTGAAAACAGATCTATATCTGGGCTTACCGATGCAGAAGCTAAAGAATTCCATACATTTTATATGCAAGGTCTTCTTGGATTTACTGCAATCGCTGTCGTCGCGCACATACTTGTATGGGCATGGCGTCCATGGTTCTTTTGATGCAGTAGTAAGCACATAGTAAACGTAGTCAATTAGAGGGAGTGTTTTTATGAAGATCAATACGGATTTAATGCATAAACATGTTTTGCATGACACCTGGTCATTCAAAATTATTTTTTTGATTAGTTACGTGGTGCTCTTTGTTGTAGCACTTTTTTTAATTGTCTTGCCTGCATCACAGAAAAGTTGGTTATTTTCTGGTGCTGACGGAGGTTCATTCTTCAAGTCAGTTGAAACAGGTGTTTACGGCTTTATGTCTTACTTAAATTAGGAGAAATATTATGTGGAGAATTTGGAAACTATACGACCCACTACGTGCGATGGTTGCACAGGGCGTTTTTCTCTTTGCTTTGGCAGCAATGATTCATCTCATTTTATTGAGCACAGTTCAATACAAATGGTTGGATGGTATGAGTCAAGAGCAGTACAAAGCAGCTATATCAGCAGCGAAGAAGTAATTAGATGTGCAAACCGTAGGCGAATTTCTAGAAATAGTGATTCGTCTACGCAAGATTAATTTAATGTGAGAAAAATTCTCACTGTGTAAGGAGCGCTAAATGGCCATGCTCAACTTTGAAAAAAAATACCGCGTGCGCGGTGGGACTCTAATAGGAGGAGATCTTTTTGATTTCTGGGTAGGCCCTTTCTACGTCGGATTTTTTGGGGTAACCACTATATTCTTTGCATTCCTTGGGACTGCAATGATTCTTTGGGGGACATCCCAAGCGGGCGTCTTTAATCCTTGGCAAATAAATATTGCCCCTCCGGATTTGAAATATGGGTTAGGCGTAGCTCCTTTGATGGAGGGTGGATTATGGCAAATCATTACGATCTGCGCCTTAGGTGCATTTGGTTCTTGGGCAATGCGTGAGGTGGAAATTTCTCGAAAATTGGGAATGGGCCTTCATGTACCAGTTGCTTTTAGTATGGCCATCTTTGCGTATTTCACTTTGGTTGTAATTCGCCCAGTGTTAATGGGTGCATGGGGCTACGGTTTTCCCTATGGAATATTGAGCCATTTAGATTGGGTATCGAATACTGGGTATCAGTATCTTCACTTTCATTACAACCCAGCCCACATGATTGCTGTAACACTATTTTTTACAACAACATTAGCGCTTGCGCTGCATGGAGCTTTGATCTTATCTTCTACGAATCCACAACCTGGACAGCCGGTTAAAACTCCTGAGCACGAGGATACTTTCTTTAGAGACATTATTGGATATTCCGTTGGAACATTGGGCATTCATCGTCTTGGATTATTCCTAGCCTTAGCGGCTGTATTTTGGAGTGCTGTTTGTATTGTTATTAGTGGCCCCTTCTGGACAAAGGGTTGGCCTGAATGGTGGACATGGTGGTTGAATTTGCCAATCTGGGGTTAGTTTTCAGCTAAATTGAAAATGCGGAGAGCATTATGGAATATCAAAATCTATTTACACAAACACAAGTAACTGGTCCTGCGAGTCATGGCGTTCCGATCAACGCCTACGATATGCGTGAGCGAACTCGCTCTATTGGATTTAGTCATTTGATGGGGCGCATTGGTAATGCGCAGCTCGGACCTATATACCTTGGGAGATTAGGGGTCGCATCACTAATATTTGGGATGACAGCATTTTTCATTATTGGTATGAATATGCTGGCCCAGGTTGGCTGGAATCCTTTGCAATTTGTGAGGAAATTATTTTGGCTCTCTTTAGACCCTCCAGCACCAAAGTATGGTTTAACCCTTGCGCCATTAAATGAAGGGGGCTGGTGGTCAATTGTTGGATTATTTTTAACGATTTCAATCATGCTCTGGTGGTTGAGAACCTTCCGTAGGGCTCAGGCTCTTGGAATGGGTACTCATGTACCTTGGGCATTCGCATCAGCAATTTGGTTGTTCTTGGTATTAGGTCTGATTCGTCCCGTGCTGATGGGCAGTTGGAGCGAAGCAGTGCCATTTGGTATCTTTTCGCACCTAGATTGGGTATCCGCCTTTTCAATTCGCTACGGCAACTTGTTTTATAACCCATTCCATATGCTGTCCATTGTGTTTCTTTATGGGTCAGTTCTTTTGTTTGCCATGCACGGCGCAACTATTCTGGCAGTGAGTCGATTTGGCGGTGAAAGAGAAATTGAACAAATTGTCGATCGCGGAACCGCATCTGAAAGGGCTGCTTTATTCTGGAGATGGACTATGGGCTTTAACGCTACCATGGAATCCATTCACCGTTGGGCCTGGTGGTTTGCTGTACTCACTCCATTAACAGGTGGCATTGGAATTTTACTAACCGGCACCGTTGTGGATAACTGGTATCTATGGGCTGTTAAGCATAATATGGCGCCAACTTATCCTGCAATATATGGGACCGTTTCTGATCCTGCTTTAAAAGCACCTTCAGCTCCAGTAGCAATAGGGGAGAAAAAATGAAAAACGTTCGCCAAAAAATTGCCATTGCATTCAGTGTTTTGGCAATCGTGACGCTTACGGCATGTGAGCGACCTCCTGTTGAGTCAAAACAAACTGGATATCGCGGTACTGGTATGGATCAGATTAATAATCCTCGAACACAAGAGCAGCTAGCTAAGATTAATGAAATGCCAGCTGGGGTTCCTGCGTCCCCGGATGGACCAAAGGCTGGTGCCGTATATAAGAACGTCAAAGTTTTAAATAATTTAAGCACTGCACAGTTTGGTGCTTTTATGGTCTCCATGACCTCATGGGTGGCCCCCAAAGAGGGCTGCTCTTATTGTCACAATGTTCAAAATTTTGCAGATGATTCTCTCTACACTAAAACTGTTGCCAGAAGAATGATTCAGATGAATCAGCAAATTAATAGCAATTGGACTGATCACGTAAAACAAACGGGCGTAACTTGTTATACCTGCCATAGAGGCAATAACATTCCTCAAAATGTTTGGTTCAACCCAGAAGAAAAGCGTGGTGGGAATATGTTAGGAAATGCTAATGGGCAAAATAATCCGGTAGACACCGTTGCCTATAGTTCGCTGCCTAATCAACCGTTCGCCTCTTATCTGATGGAAAAATCAGGACCAGCGAGAGTTATTGGTGACACTGCACTACCAACGGGTAATAAAGCCAGTATCCAGAGTACAGAAAATGTCTACGGAATGATGACCCATATGTCCCACTCATTAGGAGTCAACTGTACTTATTGCCATAACAGCCGCGCTTTTTCGAGTTGGGAGCAAAGTACGCCACAGCGGGTACAGGCTTGGTATGGAATACAGATGCTCAAAGATGTTAATACAAACTTTTTGACATCCTTAGATGGTGTATTTCCACCAAATCGACTCGGGCCCACAGGCGACGTTGCTAAAGCAAACTGCGCTACTTGTCATCAAGGTGTAAATAAACCACTCTTAGGTCAAAGTATGCTTAAGGATTATCCGTATCTTGCTCCAAATAGAGATATGCCAAAAGATAGCACCCATAGCGCAGCAAAATAGTCATACCAACCCCTTTGATGGTGAATATCAAAGGGGTTTTTAAACAAAGGAAGTCTGATGGACCAACAGGTCGATCAATTTAAGATCCCCGAAAACATAGCCACAGTTGGAAATGTACATGCTTCTGAACGCGCTCTTGTAATCGGCGCAGGGTTTGGTGGTCTTGCTGCAGCAATACGTCTAGCCATAAAAGGATATGACGTCCAGGTATTGGAAAGATTGGGAGACGCTGGAGGTAGGGCTTATGTACATAGAAGAAATGGCTATACGTTTGATGCCGGCCCTACTATTATCACCGCGCCTTTTTTACTAGAAGAGTTATGGAGCTTGTGCGGCAAAAAAATGTCCAATGATGTTGATTTACGCGCAATGGATCCGTTTTATCAAATCCGATTTGCAGATGGCCGCATATTTAATTACACCGGTGATCTGGAGCGAATGAAGCAAGAAATTGCCAAATTTAGTCCTAGTGATTTACCGGGTTACCTACGTTTTTTAGAAGAGGCAGAGTATTGCTACAAACTAGGGTTTGAAGAGCTGGGAGATGTTGCATTTGACAGCTTAAAAGACTTAGTAAAAGCATTTCCAAGCCTCGTCAAGATGAGGGCCTGGAATAATCTCTATAGCTTAGTTGCGAAACATATCAAAGACCCACAGCTTAGAGAAGTGATGAGCTTTCATCCATTGCTCATTGGCGGTAATCCTTTTTCGGTTACCTCTGTTTATGCATTAATTAATTCCTTAGAGCGCAAATGGGGCGTTCATTCCGCAATGGGTGGAACGGGATCAATTATTAAAGGACTTGTTGGTTTGCTAAATGGCCTTGGCGTAAGAATCCGTTATGCAAGTACCGTTAAGAAAATTAATATCGTTGACAATAAAGTAACGGGCGTAACATTGGAAAATGGTGAGGTTTTATTTGCCAATAAGGTAGTCTGTAATGCTGATACAGCATGGACTTACAAAAATTTGATTGATCCAGAGCATCGAAAAATATGGACTGATAAAAAAATTGAGAATGGTAAGTACTCAATGAGTCTATTTGTCTGGTATTTTGGAACTAAAAAACAATACCCAAAAATTCCACACCATATGATGCTGTTAGGTAAGCGTTATAAAGCACTTTTAGAAGATATTTTTAAACGCCATCATCTTGCTAAAGACTTTAGTCTATATTTGCATCGTCCTACAGCAACAGATCCTAGCTTAGCACCCTCAGGTTGCGATACCTTTTACGTACTCTCTCCCGTTCCTCATCTGGACAGTGGAACCGATTGGAAGCAAGAGGCTGAGCCTTATAGAAAAGCCATTGCAAAGATGCTTGAAGAAACTGTTTTGCCGGGCTTGCAAGAGAATTTAGTGGAATCATTTGTAATGACTCCGGAAGATTTTAAGGACAGGCTGCTTTCTTATAAGGGGGCTGCTTTTGGTTTGGAGCCCTTGCTTACTCAAAGCGCTTGGTTCAGGCCACATAACCGTAGCGAGGATATCGAGGGTCTTTATATGGTTGGGGCAAGCACTCATCCGGGTGCGGGGATTCCTGGAGTTTTGTCATCAGCCAAAGCCTTAGATTCGTTGATTGAACCCGCTAAAATATTTTCTCAAAATGCACGATAGAGCTATTACCTCCGAATACGGTTTTCAGCTTGATCTACTCTCTTGCGAGAGCTTGATGAGGGATGGCTCCAAGTCCTTTTTTTCTGCATCCAGGATACTGCCTTCTAATATTCGTGATTCTGCTATAGCGTTATATGCTTTTTGTCGTTTATTAGACGACATGGTGGACGACCAAAATGCGTCTGATAATGTTATCGAGCAGATTGAATATCGATTAGATCGTATCTATTCAAAAAATCCACTAGATATACCCGCGGATAGAGCTTTAGCTCTTGTAGTTGAGCGATTTTTAATTCCTCGAAGTCTTCTGGAGGCGCTGGTAGAGGGATTTAAGTGGGATCGTACTGGTCGCCAATATCAAACCATAGAAGAGTTATGTGACTATGCTGCGAGAGTTGCTTCCACAGTTGGTGTCATGATGACTCTGATTATGGGTATACGGGATCGGGCTGTATTAGAGCGTGCATGCGAGCTTGGCTTGGCAATGCAGTTGACTAATATTGCGCGGGATGTAGGAGAGGATGCCAGAAACCAGCGCCTCTATCTTCCTAGGGATTGGCTTAAAGAAGAAAATATAGACCCTGATCAATGGCTAAAAAATCCTATTTTTAATGATGGTATCTTGCGAGTGAATCAAAAGCTTATTCAGTACGCCGATGATTTATATGCTCGTTCGGCATTTGGATTCTCTGGTTTACCAAGAAATTGTCGATCAGCCATAGCTGCTGCTAGTTTAATTTATTCAGAAATCGGTAGACAAATTGAGCGACAGGGGATGGATTCGGTTACAAAAAGAGCTGTCGTATCAAAGAGAAGAAAAATTTTATTACTATTCAAATCTCTTGGGGCGGCTATCTATAGTGCAAAACTAGTGCAGAGTTTAGATCCCATTCCTGCAATACAATTTTTGGTTGATGCGGTAGAGCCAGAAGGACGGTACGCGCATTACAGCGGATCTGTTGAAGATAGGCTCATTTGGGTTGTTAGTCTTCTGGAAAAAGTAGAGCATAGAAAAATAGACTCATACCATTCTTTTGCTCGGCATTAGCATTGCTTAGCTGTCTTCTATATTGCTAGTTTATTAATATATACGCGTTGGATTTCTAGGCATTCTCCATGGCAGCATAAATTGGACAATGTTGGATTCCAGGCGTTTTATATTTAATGTTTCATGCATCGAAATGACATCCTCTCCAAGTAGTTTTGATGCAATCATCGAGCGAGCATAAAAAGGCGTATCTTCGAAGGTATTCATTACCGTTACCTTGTGATCTGACTCAGAACGCATATTTCGCTGAATTCTCCATCCTGTTTTGCGAAGTTCAACTCTATTTGGCGCCAAAAAATCCTCAGTGCTACCATCCAATTTAAAGATGGTTGCCAAAACCTTTTCAACTCCGTTCTTTTGCCGCACATCATAAATTACAGCAGTGCTTCCATCTTTTAAGTGAGCTCGTGACCAATCCCACTCACTAAAGGGTTTATTGATTGCCTCATCTCCCTCATTAGAGTCAAAGTAAGCATTACCAATCCAGTTTAGATTAGGTTTATTGAAAGAGACTTCGACTCTGGAGGAGGGCGCTATTGGTCCCCAGCGATGCTTCTGTTGATCATCTAGGGCTACTACATGATTAAAAAGTTGCTCTGTAAATACTTTGATGGTTCCCTGAACTCTTTGACCAAGCAAAGGAACTCGCTCATTAATGGTGATAGTAAGAGCGTTATCGTTCCAGCTTAACTGACTGGGACCTATAGTGAACTGATTGGCTGTGCGATGGATTGCATTTTTGCCCCTTTCAGTCATCGTCCAATATTTTTTGGTTGGCGTATAAAGCGCAACATTAATGGAACAAAAGTCTTCAGCTTGTGCAGGCTTGCTTTTATTTGCCCAAGCGTAATAGGGAGAAAAGACGCTGCCAACAAAGGCAATAATGCTAAACCCATTTAAACCATCATCACTAAGGCCGTCAATGTACCACCAAAGATAGTTGCCCGGATTTACCGCTTGGTCAAACCTAGGCGATCCATCAGGGTTGCGGCCGCCAATCGTCCTGACATTGCCGCCATTGGAACTCCCGGACCTGGGTGGGTGCTGCCTCCCGCTAGGAGCAGATTGTTGATTTGCGATTGAGAACCTAGTCTGTGAAATGAGCTCATCCATCCATGAGTTGCTTGGCCATATAGCGCTCCGCCTCGACCCGGAAATAGCATTGAGAAATCCTGAGGGGTCGTTCGCGTAATTTGGGCATCCTCCAGCTGGAGTCCATATTTGTTCATGATTGAAAATGCTTTTTGTTCGCATTGATCGATTTCCTCATTGTTATAAGGTTTTTTTGAGCCATTCGCAGGTGCATTTACTAAACAAAACAATCTTTCAGGCTGATTATTCTCAAGTGCTAAATCATTTCTATCTTGAGCGCAGATATAGACTGTTGGGTTGAGTGGAAGGCGCTGTTTTTCAAAAATATCAGAAAATTCGCTCTGATAGGGCTGATTAAAAAACACGTTATGACGCACCAGAGGGAATCCAGAGGATTTCACCTTCATTGACCAAGTCACCGCTGATAGGGAGTCTGTTTGTTTGAGCTTGGAAGGTATCGCAGTACTTACTCTCTCGCCTAATAAGTGATTTTTTAAAGCGTTTACATCACCATTAAAAATGAGGTAATCACATTCTAGAAATTCACCACTTTTGAGATGTACACCACTAATTTGCGAACCAGCCAGCTCAAGATAATCAACCTCTGAGTCATAGCGGAATTTACAACCCTTTTTTTGTGCTAACCTAGCTATTACCTCAGGTATTTTTGCTATGCCACCTTTGATTGACCAAACTCCATCCATTTCTACTTGGGCAATCAACATCAGAGTTGCCGGAGCTAAATAGGGAGACGAGCCACAGTAAGTTGCATAACGTCCAAAGAGTTGATGTAAGCGTGGGTCTGGAAAGTATTTTTCTAGAGCGGACCAAAGACTGCTAAAGGGTCCGATATCCCATAATATTTTACTTTTCTCAATTCCTAATGCACCCATCATTCCCAGCATGCTGGGGCGTGTAGATTCTATAAAGGGCTGTTTTAAGGATTCGTAAACTTTTTTAGCTTTACTACAGAACTCTAAAAATAATTGTGCTTGTTTGGGATTGCAAAACTGAGCGATAGCATCTGCGCTTTTTTTGTTGTCAGCATATAAGTCTAGATAGTCGTCGCCCCAACTATGTCTAGCAAGGATATCTAAAGCCTCTAACTCAAATTCAGAAGAAAAATTTTCATCACAATTATCAAATAATTTTTCAAAAACCCAGCGCATTGTAAAGACCGTAGGCCCTGAATCTATCAACGCACCATCAATATCGATTTGACGAATTTTCCCTCCTGGGTAGCTATTCTTTTCAAGAATGGTAACGTTGAGACCATGGTGAGCTAGCTCTAGAGCGGCTGTAAGACCAGCAATACCTGCACCAACTATGAGGACCTTAGGGGATTTGGACATATTTGCCTTGCCAAACACCGCTTGCTGAGCCGACCTTAAAGCGAGTGAACATAGATTCTGAAAAGTAATTCTCTCCGTACGCTGCTTTTATGGCCGAGAGATGTGCGCCTGATTGTGCATACGCATCAATGGATTTGAGATTTTCCCAGATAGTAAATGTAGCTTGACGAAAGTAGGGTGCTTCTCCTAGTCCAGCCGTCAGAATCGATCCTGATGCTTCTTTAATAGCTTCTTCTGCTGGTTTTGCTTTGGCCCAAAATTTCACTGCTTTGAAAGGTCTTATTGATGCCCTGGTAAGAGATGCTATGAGCCCACTTTCAGGGGGAGAGCTTAAATCATTTATTGAGAAGCCTGACCATGATCCTCGGCTGGAATAAGCAAAGAGTGTAGCTATAAAGAACTCATTAGCATGGGATCTGTACGCTTTGACAGTGGGAGATGCTTGCTGAAAAATTTCTGCGTTTTGTTTTGTATCAAAAATACAAAAGAATCCCTGTTTAGTAAGACTTGGCTTGGTACTAAAGCCACCATTGAAACCTGACCCTAGGATCTTACAAAAGAGGAGGCCTGGAATATTCCTGAATGGAAATTTACCAAAAATATAGCGACTAAACCCCCACAACCTAGATCCAGACGCAATATCTATTAAAACCAGTACTGCCGTCTGTTCACTCATGAGGTCTTATGAATCTAAATCATCGCTAACGTTGTTATCGACAATACCAAAACGTCTCATTTTGATATAGAGACCTTGGCGTGATAATCCCAGCAGCTCGGCAGCTGAGGCCCTGTTAGACATGGTGAGATCGAGGGCTGCTAGGATACAAAGTTTTTCAATAATGTCTGTTGTTTCAGTGACAATTTGCTTAAGCGGAACTTTGCCAACTAATTGGGTAAGCTCTTTTGCATTCTTGCCCAAGTTATCTGATTTGCTTGCTGGCTCACGAGAAGTTTTTGATATTTGATGAATGCCAATGGCTACAGCTGATAATTTTCCAGCATTGAAATTTGTTGCCGATATGACAACATTTATCGGTGAGCTGCCATCATCAGTAGTGATGGTGCTTGCATAGTCTTTAATTACTCCATACTCACGTACAGTCCCTAGAATAATTTTTAAATCAATACTGGCTCTACCAAGCCATAGCTCAAAAGACTTACCAAGAATATTATCTTTCTGAGTAGTTTGTGACATTGAAAGAAAAGCGTTATTCGCGGTCAAAATAACGCCATTTGTACTGCAAATGATGAAGCCATCTTGGAAATCTTCGATTGCTTGTGATACCAAGACGCTTTGATCGCTTGCATTACCAACTTGAATGCCGCTAGCTTTAGGCTTTACCGTAACTAGGCAGATATTGTGATTACCTTCGCGTAAAAGTACGCTGGAAATTTCTACATCTTCCTGAAGGTTCTCTAGGGTCGAATGAATAGAGGATTGCATGATCCCCGACTTAGATCCAGTAAGGTATTCTTGTATAGCGACATGATCCTTAGTCGGAAAAAGATTGGTAAATAGCTTGCCCTGAATCTTTTTAAGATCACCTACTAAAAACCCGGCGGATTTATTTACTTCTAAAATTTTCAGCGTCAAGCTATCAACAATTAAATAGGCCTGATCAATGCTATTAAATAATTGTAAGTATCGATTTTCTATTGCATGAAGACTTGCATAGTCCCGCTCAATTTCTTGTTGAGATTGAACTAATTTTTGTTGAAGGGCGGATAGGCCGCTAAGATCTTTACCGATTGCAATCAGCTTATTTTGTTGCTGAAAAAAAAGCGTACTAAATTGAATGGGAATGGAAGAAGAGTCACCCATCTCTTGATTTACTTGACGCCAATTCTGCTCTTCACTATTGCTAGTTGTTTTAAGTAGTGCGTTTACCTTCGGCTGGCTATCAATCGCAACAGTGTCTATCCATTTTTTCCCAAGCAATGACTGTGTCTTGGTATGAACTGGTTTTGAGCCGTCGATGACTTTCTCAATCATTCCAGATTGATCGATGACTAAAACGAGATCTACAGAATGAGCAAGCAGAGAAGCTGCTTGATTTACATTTAATGTATTTAGTTCAGGTGTGGCTAAATTCACAATTTTGGTCACAATATTTTTTCTACTTATGCATCTAAGTGTTATTTTCTATTAGGCTGAGATGCTGATCTAACTTTTGCACAGATTCTTTAGGAGTAAAAGCTTTGACATCTGCCTGAATATGATTAAACTTTTCAGGCGCTTTATTATAGAGCGGACCTCCAATTAGAACAAGGATTTGAGGGTTATTAGATTTTCCCTTGAGTAACTTAATTAAGCTTGGAAGCTCCTGAAGTTGCTCATAAGTAGAAATAGATATTCCTAATACATGGTGATGTTTTGATTCAATTTCATGAATTATTGCATTCAGTCCATTATTAGCTGGCCGATAAACCTGCCAGCCAGAATAGGTAAAGAAGTTAGATAAGATTAATGTTCCAAGAGAGTGCTGTGAGTCCGGAAAGAGGGAGATCAGAATTGATTTGTCCTGTCGCTTTTCTAATTGAGTAGCTTGGAATAAGTAATCCAGTTTATGTATTGCGCGCTCTAGCTTTCCAACCCCAATGGATACCTCGGCAAAACTTAATGTATCCTCCTCCCATTGCTTCCCCAGCTTCTTGGCGATTTCGGGAATAAGCTCTAAAACAATATAGTTAATTGATACTCCATGAGTTTTTAATACGGTGATTGCAAGCTCGAATGCGCCTTCTTCTGCATCAAGTAATAACTCAGTAATTTTGCATACCTGCTCTTCGTTTAACGCTTTTTGGTTTTTATGTTGAGCTGCTGGAGTTTGAATCCAGCTTTCATTGGATGGTGGGTTAAGGGTTGACTTATCAACCTTGCGTTCAATCTCTTCAATTAGCCTGGGTAATTGAGTGCTGAAAACTTCCCTGATGAGTTCTTTTTTGACTAAGGTGTCCATCAATGCTCCCGAGGATAAAAGTTGCTTATCAACGTTACTTATATGTAAAATAAATATTACATTTATGTCCTTAATAATGCAATTATTTTTGATATTTAAGGGTTATTACCTACCTAAATAGGGGTAAGTACTAGTTTTAGTAAGGCGTATTTGGCGTAAAGTTTTGTTTACACAAAGCCAATAAGACAGCGCCAAAAAATGAAGATTAGTAAGCCACTTTACAGCCAAGAGCAGCGTGCAAAACGCGATGCAACTGTGTGGACCTTGGTTCAGGGAATCTTGGCACCAATTCAATTTTTAGTTTGTTTGATTAGTCTCACTTTAGTCTTGCGATACCTCATTGGTGGTGAGGGGTATGAAATAGCAACTATCTCTGTGATAGTCAAAACAATCTTCCTCTATTTGATCATGTTGACTGGAAGTATTTGGGAGAAGGTTGTATTTGGTAAATATCTCTTTGCCGAGAGCTTCTTTTGGGAAGACGTATTTAGTATGCTCGTGATCTCTTTGCATACTTTGTATCTTTATTTCCTCATCGTTGGGGGAATGGGTAAAGAGGGCTTAATGTATCTCGCATTAGCCGCATATACCTCCTACTTTGTTAATGCTGGGCAATTTATTTATAAGCTCAGGATGGCCCGCCTACAAGTGAGTAATGGGGTGGTTGCATGAATGCCATTGTTGAATTGCCCCAAGACCATTTGAATAAATCAGGGAAAAGTATTCCTATTTATAAAGAACGTGGTCAAAGAGAGGTGTTTTGTGGTCTGACAGGAATTATTTGGCTGCATCGTAAGATTCAAGATGCTTTCTTCTTAGTTGTCGGTTCTCGTACTTGCGCACACTTAGTACAGTCTGCGGCTGGCGTAATGATTTTTGCCGAGCCCCGTTTTGCTACGGCCATTATTGATGATCGTGATCTAGCGGGTTTGGCAGATGCGCACGAGGAGTTAGATCGCGTTGTGAAGGCCTTACTGGCTAGGCGCCCCGACATTAAGATGCTTTTTTTAGTTGGCTCTTGTCCATCGGAGGTAATTAAATTAGATCTATCTCGCGCTGCTCAGCGATTGAGTAAGGAATTTGTCAGCAAATGCCGCATATTAAGTTACTCCGGCAGTGGAATTGAGACAACTTTTACACAGGGTGAGGATGCTTGCTTAGCTTCACTCATTAACGATACCCCTAAACAGGTAGCGGCAAAAGACAAAAATCTATTAATCGTAGGTTGCTTGCCAGACGTCGTTGAAGATCAATTCAAACGACTTTTTACTGAGCTTGGCATTGAAAATGTTTCCTTTTTCCCGCCAAAAAATTCTCAACAGTCAATTGAAATACATGGCAGTACACAATATCTATTGGCTCAGCCATTCTTAGCTGAGACAGCTAGATTGATTGAAGAGCGTGGCGCAAAAAGAATCGCAGCACCATTTCCTTTTGGAATTGAAGGAACTACCGCCTGGCTAAAAGCAGCCGCTCATTTGTGGGGAATTACATCAGAACATTTTGAAGGTGTAACTCAGGGAAAAATTGAGCGGGCAAAAAAAAGTTTGGCACGCTATCTTCCGGTACTGGAAAACAAGACCATTTCTTTTTTCCCCGACTCGCAATTAGAAATTCCTTTGGCACGATTTTTATCTCGTGAGTGCGGTATGAGGGTGCTTGAAATTGGGACGCCTTACCTTCACAAGCAGCATTTAGAGTGCGAGCTAGATTTATTGCCAGAGGGCTCAAAAATTGTAGAGGGGCAGGATCTTGAGCGCCAATTAGATCGTTGTCGCGCCGATCAACCCGATATTGTGGTTTGCGGCCTTGGGCTGGCAAATCCCCTAGAAGCAGAGGGAATCACTACAAAGTGGTCTATTGAGCTGGTATTTAGTCCCGTGCATGGCTATGAGCAAGCTGCTGATTTGGCAGAGCTTTTCGCACGTCCTTTAAATCGCAGTATGAAGTTAGCGGCATAAGGAATAGGTCCATGCAACTAACACTCTGGACTTATGAAGGCCCTCCACATATTGGTGCAATGCGAATTGCTGCATCAATGACTGACTTACATTATGTTTTGCATTCTCCCCAGGGAGATACTTACGCAGATTTACTATTTACGATGATTGGCAGGTCTCGTAAGCGTCCTCCAGTTACCTATACGACCTTTCAGGCAAGGGATCTAGGAGGGGATACTGCCCAGCTATTTCAGGATTCTGTGAATAACGCATATCAGCGTTTTCAACCTAAGGCGATGATTGTCGGAGCATCTTGTACTGCTGAGTTAATTCAGGATGACCCAGGTGGTCTAGCTAGAGCACTTACTCTGCCAATTCCGGTGATTCCTCTAGAGCTACCTTCGTATCAGAAAAAGGAAAACTGGGGTGCCTCAGAAACTTTCTATCACATTGTTCGTGGTTTGGTAGCTGTAGATAAATCCATTTCAGCTCAGCAGTATCAAGAGAATCGCACTGCTAGTAAGCAAGAAGGTCAGAAACCTACTTGCAATATTTTGGGACCAACAGCCTTAGGGTTCAGAAATCGTGATGATGTACAGGAGATTCAGGGCTTATTGGAATCTATGGGCATTGAAGTGAGGGTAGTAGCCCCTTTAAATGCATCTGTATCTGATCTGGCCAAGATCCCGGCGGCTGATTTCAATGTATCACTCTATCCTGAGATTAGTCAGCTGACTTGCACTTGGTTGAATAAAACCTTTGGACAGCCATTTACAAAGATTATTCCAATTGGTACTAAAGCGACTAAGGCATTTATTGAGGAGGTAGCACGGCTCGCCAATCTCAATCCTGAGTCCACCTTAGCAAATCAAGAGGAGCGGGCACACTGGTATGCAAAATCAGTTGACTCTACTTATTTAACTGATAAACGGGTATTTATTTTTGGTGATGCAAGTCACGTTATCGCTGCAGCCAAGGTGGCCGCAGATGAAATTGGTTTTAAGGTAGTCGGTTTAGGAACATATAGCCGTGAATTTGCTCGTGAAGTACGCGAAGCAGCAAAACTGTACGATGTTGAAGCGCTCATTACTGATGATTATTTAGAGGTCGAGCAAAAAGTATCTGAATTAGCTCCAGATCTAGTTTTAGGTACTCAGATGGAGCGCCATATCGCTAAGAGATTAGGCATTCCTTGTGCAGTAATTTCTGCACCAGTGCATGTACAAGACTTCCCTGCGCGCTATTCCCCTCAGATGGGCTTTGAGGGTGCCAATGTCTTATTTGATACTTGGATTCATCCTCTGATGATGGGGCTTGAAGAGCATCTGATCATGATGTTTCGGGATGATTTTGAATTTAGTGCAAAAGCTGCGCCTTCTCATTTAGGGCATGCAGCCCCACCCGAATCTAGCCAGTCAAAGACCTCACAGATTTCTGTAGCAAGCCCATCCCCCATCAAGATTAATGCAGGAGAGGCAATATCTAGCTCTGTTGATAGTTTGTGGGCTGCCGATGCTGAAAAAGAGTTGGGAAAGATTCCATTTTTTGTCAGAGGGAAGGCGCGTCGTAATACTGAAAAATTTGCAGTTGAGCATGGTATTAGTCACATCACCATTGAAACCCTCTACGATGCAAAGGCTCACTATGGTAGATAAGCATATTCCTATGAGAGTTGCAATTATCACCATGGATACGCACCTATCCAGTGCGACAGAGAGGGCTCGTTATGCACTTAAAAAGAAAATTCCAGGACTGGAATTATCTATTCATGCTGCTTCAGCTTGGACGGTCGATAGCAAAGCGCTTGATAGCTGCATTCAGGATATCGAGGCAGCTGACATTCTGATTGTGACGATGCTGTTCATGGAAGATCACTACAAGCCTGTAATTGAGGCCTTAAAAGCTCGCCGTGATCATTGCGATGCCATGATTTGTGCAATGTCAGCAGGTGAAGTGGTTTCCCTCACTCGTATGGGCGGGTTCGATATGGGTAAGCCGGCGACTGGATTGATGGCTTTATTAAAGCGTTTGCGCGGAAATAAAGAGAAGGCTCAAACTGGTGGTGCAGCACAAATGCGAATGCTCCGTCGTTTGCCAAAAATTCTCCGATTTATTCCAGGTAACGCACAAGACGTCAGAGCCTATTTCTTGACATTGCAATATTGGTTGGGTGGCTCCGAGGAAAACCTCTTCCATATGGTGACCAATTTAGTTAATCGTTATGCCGCCGGTGAGAGACAAGTTTTAAGGACTAAAGAAAAGCTTATTGAGCCAGTCATTTATCCTGATAACGGTATTTATCATCCACGGCTCAAAGGCCGTATGAGTGAGTCTATTGATGATTTACCTAAATTGGTTTCTGATAAGAAATCCAAAGGTCGGGTTGGACTGCTTTTGCTGAGATCTTATATCTTGGCTGGCAATACTTTGCATTATGACTCAGTGATTGCTTCGCTAGAAGCTCAGGGTTTACAGGTTCTACCAATCTTTGCTGTTGGTCTTGATGCAAGACCTGCGATAGATCAATTTTTCTACCAAAATGGAAAAAATATAGTTGATGCAGTAGTTTCTTTAACTGGATTTTCATTGGTTGGCGGTCCAGCATATAACGATGCAAAAGCAGCTGAAGAAGTATTGGCATCTCTTGATGTGCCTTACCTTGCAGCACAGCCACTGGAGTTCCAGACATTAAATGAATGGGGTAGCTCTGATCGCGGATTACTCCCAGTTGAAAATACCCTGATGATTGCCATACCAGAATTAGATGGTGCGATTGTGCCTATGGTATTTGGTGGTCGCGCAGGTGATGCTGATGTGCAATGCAAGGGCTGTCATAAAGGCTGTGTATTTGAGGCCAGCATCAATCGGCATGACATGCACACTTGTGTAGAACGAACTGCAATGTTGGCTGCAAGAGTAAGTAAGTTGGTCGCTTTGCGTAAATCAGAGATGGCCAATAGAAAAGTTGCGCTAGTCATGTTTAACTTTCCTCCAAATGCTGGTAGGGTAGGAACGGCGGCACACCTAAGTGTATTTGAGTCAGTCTTCAATACATTAAATAGCCTTAAGGCAGAGGGATACACAGTTGATGTACCGAATTCAGTAGATGAGTTTAGGAATCAAATATTGGCGGGGAATTCTAAAGAATTTGGTACCGATGCAAATGTACATACGCAAGTTGACGCAAACGACTACATCAAACGTGAGCCTTGGCTAAAAGAGATTGAATCCCAATGGGGTCCTGCACCAGGTACTTTTCTAACGAACGGAGCCTCAATTTTTATTCTTGGAAAACAGTTTGGAAATGTTTTTGTAGCACTACAGCCTGGATTTGGTTACGAAGGCGATCCTATGCGCTTGTTGCATGAAAAAGGATTTGCTCCTACCCATGCTTTTTCAGCGTTCTATCGCTATATTCGAGAGGACTTTGCAGCATCCGCTGTGCTTCATTTTGGCACGCATGGTGCACTTGAATTTATGCCTGGTAAGCAATCGGGTATGTCCGGCGCTTGCTGGCCAGACCGTCTAATTCATGATTTACCAAATCTTTACATTTATGCATCAAACAATCCTTCCGAGGGTGCGATTGCTAAAAGACGTGCTGGAGCAACGTTAATTAGCTATTTGACTCCTCCTGTGTCTCAGGCTGGCTTGTATCAAGGCCTGCTTGAGTTTAAGGAAGCGGTTGAACATTGGCGCAAATTAGCTCCAATGGCTAAAGATACCTCATGGGATGCCAATCAAATCGAGCTATTGGATTCATTGCAAGCGCAAGCAGTGAGTTTAGAGTTTGAAGTAGCTGAGCCCTTATGGAAAAATTTAGATGCAAATAAAGTCAACGCAATTGTTTTACGTCTTAGTGAAAAGATTCTCGAATTAGAGTACGCCCTAATTCCTTATGGATTACATATTTTAGGAGCGCCTGTAAATTTTGAGCAAAGTATTGAGATGCTACTCAGTTACTTATCAGTGCAAGATGGTGAGCTACAGAATATTAATAAAGAAGCTTTAGCTGAGTTGATTCAAGGTGGCGGGATTGAGCTATTCGCAAAAAACCAAAATTTAACACTTAGTGAGAGCCTAAGGACCGAAATAAACCAAGTATTAACAATGTATCGTGAGCTTCAATCTGATAGTGAAATGCAGGGGATTTTAAAAGCCTTGGATGGTCGTTACATCAGGCCAGCGCCTGGCGGAGATGTTCTGCGAAACCCACAAGTCTTACCTACTGGACGTAATGTTCACGGCTTTGATCCATTTCGTATTCCTAGTAAGTTCGCTATGAAAGACGGTCAATATCAGGCAAGCAAGCTTCTGGAGCGTTATCAGGCTGATGGAAATCCTTTGCCAGAGTCGATTGCTATGGTTTTATGGGGTACTGATAATTTAAAAACTGAGGGCGGTCCCATCGCACAAATATTTGCGTTAATGGGCGCATTACCCCGTTTTGATAGTTTTGGTCGGTTAGCAGGAGCCCAATTAATTTCCTTGGAAGAGTTGGGGCGTCCAAGAATAGACGTCATGGTATCGATTTCTGGAATTTTTAGAGACTTGATGCCATTACAGATTCGGATTCTTGCAGAAGCCGCCTATTTAGCTGCATCAGCTGACGAACCATTAGAGCAAAATTTTATTCGTAAACATGCACTTTCGTATCAGGCATTGCATCAATGCGATCTCGAAACTGCATCATTGCGTGTTTTCGGTAATGCTGAAAGTGCTTACGGCGCTAATGTCAACATGATGATTGACAATGGATTATGGCAAGACGAAAACGAATTAGCGGAGACATATACACGCCGCAAAAGCTTTGCGTACGGAAGATCCGGGATTCCTGTATTGCAGTCAGAACTACTCAATAATATTCTTGCAGATGTTGAACTAGCTTATCAAAATCTCGATTCAATCGAGTTGGGTGTTACTACTATTGATACTTATTTTGATACCTTAGGTGGTGTTAGTAGGGCTGTTCGCAGAGCCAAGGGCGGAAAAGCTGCACCAGTATATATAGGCGACCAAACTAAGGGTGACGCGGTAGTTAGAACCCTAAATGAGCAAGTTTCTCTTGAAACCCGCTCACGCATGCTAAATCCAAAGTGGTACGAAGGAATGTTAAAGCACGGCTATGAAGGCGTTCGTCAACTAGAGAGTCACTTAACCAATACTGTTGGTTGGTCAGCTACTACTGGCCAAGTCGAGCCCTGGGTGTACCAGCATTTAACCCAAACATTCATCCTAGATCCTGAGATGCGTGAACGTTTAATGAGTTTAAACCCAGCCTCATCTGCAAAGGTTGCAAGTCGTTTATTAGAGGCTTCCGAAAGAAACTATTGGAAGCCTGAACCATCCGTATTGGAAACATTACGTCGTGTAGCCAATGATTTTGAAGATCGACTTGAAGGTGTCTATGAAGGAGTACCTATTTAATGAACACAGTTAGTGTCCCAGTTTCATCCATCGGTACTAAAACTAAGCCATTAGATGGTGAGGGTAGCTTGCAGGTACACCTTGACCCTAATGAAAAGATCGGCAATGCAAAGGTATTTGCTATTTATGGCAAAGGGGGAATAGGTAAAAGTACAACATCCTCAAACTTATCTGCAGCTTTCTCTTTGTTAGGCAAGCGAGTAATACAGATTGGTTGTGATCCTAAGCATGACTCTACTTTTACTTTGACTAAAAAACTCGTTCCGACAGTGATTGATATTTTAGAGTCGGTTGATTTTCACTCTGAAGAATTAAGGGTCGAAGATTTTGTTTACGAGGGATTTAATGGGGTTATGTGCGTGGAGGCGGGTGGACCTCCTGCAGGAACAGGATGCGGTGGATACGTCGTTGGTCAAACCGTCAAATTATTAAAAGAACACCATTTACTTGAAGATACGGATATTGTGATCTTTGACGTTTTGGGTGATGTAGTTTGCGGTGGATTTGCTGCTCCTTTGCAACATGCTGATCGCGCCTTAATTGTCGCTGCAAATGATTTTGATTCTATTTTTGCAATGAATCGAATTGTTCAGGCAATTAGTGCAAAGGCTAAAAATTACAACGTAAGGCTAGGTGGCGTAATTGCAAACCGCAGTCAAGACACAGATCAAATTGATAAATTTAATGATCGTGTCGGCTTGAAGAAGATGGCCCACTTTCCTGACTTAGATGCTATACGTAAAAGTCGCTTAAAGAAGTGCACCATTTTTGAGATGGAGTCTACGCCAGAAATCGAGAAGGTTAAGGAGGAATATCTTCGCTTGGCAGCTAGCTTACTGTTAGATGATGACCCCTTAATCATGGAATCACTCAAAGATCGTGAAATTTTTGACCTACTAGGATTTGATTAATCATGGATGCTATTTCATATTTAAGTAGACGGGGTAAGTTGCAAGATTATTTTGATCGAACAGCTCTCGACGCCTGGGCGAAACTAACATCGGATGCACCAGTAAGCGGAATTCGGGCCACTGTGAGAGCGGGTCGAGATCAAATGCGCAATAGCATCATTGGTCGATTACCAGAAAACCTTCATGGAAAAAGAGTCCTTGATGCGGGATGTGGTACCGGAGCTTTAGCGCTTGAGTTGGCAAAAAAAGGCGCTAAGGTAATGGCCGTTGATTTATCTCCTCAGCTCATCAAATTAGCCCAAGACAGAATTGCCGAGCATGATCGCCAAAATATAGAGTTTCATGCTGGCGATATGCTGGATGAGGCTTTAGGTGAATTTGATTATGTAGTAGGGATGGATTCAATGATTCACTATTGTGCTGCCGACATGCTGGTAGTCCTGGAGAAGTTATCACCTCGTGTTAAAGACAAGATCTTATTTACATTTGCGCCGAGCACCTTACCGTTAGAGGTTATGATTCGAGTTGGTCGCCTGTTTCCAAGAAAGAACCGGGCTCCTTTCATTGAGCCTATAAGCCACCTAAAGCTTCATAAGCTTATCTCCCAATCTCCTTGGTTTGTTGATTGGGGAACCCCTTTTACTAATTTGGTATCTAGTGGTTTTTATAAGTCGCAACTGATGGAGTTGCAAAAAAAATCATGATTAAGTTATCAAGGATGGCTAAGACATGGATGAGGATAAACCCTCGGTTTTTGCCTTTTGCTGATGTAGCTACTCCTAATTTGCCTTTAAGCCGACTCTTACGACTTTCATTGTTCCAAGTTTCAGTTGGCATGGCCACCTCATTATTGGTTGGAACCTTGAATCGTGTCATGATTGTTGAGTTGGGAATGGAAGCATGGTTGGTTGCGTTGATGGTAGCGCTCCCGTTGATTTTTGCCCCATTTAGAGCTCTTATTGGCCATAAGTCTGATGTTCATCGGTCAATTTTGGGTTGGAGAAGAGTTCCTTACATTTGGATTGGCACTTGGCTGCAATTTGGCGGTCTTGCCATCATGCCTTTTGCCTTAATCATTCTCTCTGGGGATACGCATTGGCCGATTTGGTTTAGTTATTTAGGAGCCGGATTTGCTTTCCTATTAGTTGGTGCTGGGATGCAGACAACTCAAACAGCTGGTTTGGCTCTTGCGACGGATTTAGCCGATGAAAAAAATAGACCCCGAGTAGTAGCAATGATGTATGTGATGTTGCTAGTGGGCATGGTAGTAAGTGGAATTTTATTTAGTATATTTTTGAAGCCGTTTAGCCCATTACAACTTGTTAAAGTAATTCAGGGTGTAGCTTTAGTTACCTTGTTGCTAAACATATCCGCGCTTTGGAAGCAAGAGGCAAGGCAACCAAAAAATACATCCCCCTCGACTCCGCAGCCTAAATTTAGCCAAAGTTGGCAAGACTTTATTAAAGCACCCAATGTACGCCGTTTTTTAATTATGTTGGGGCTTGGTACCACTGCTTTTAGTATGCAAGACATCATTTTGGAGCCTTATGGCGGTGAAATCTTAAAGCTCGATGTATCTGCAACTAGTTTCCTAACTGCTTTAATTGCCTGTGGATCATTAACAGCATTTTCTCTCTCTGCGCGTTGGTTAAGTCGAGGATATAACGCATACAGAATAGCTTCTGTTGGTCTATTGCTAGGTTTGATTGCATTCACATTAGTCATTTTTTCTGAACCTATGGATTCGCCAAATTTATTCAGGGCAGGGGCTTTGTTGATCGGCTTTAGTGGCGGCTTATTTGCGGTCAGTACGCTGACCATTGCAATGAGTATGGATAAAGAAAATATGAGTGGAATGGTAATAGGCGCTTGGGGGGCTGTTACAGCAACATGTTCCGGTATTGGCATGTCATTGGGTGGTGTGGTGCGCGATGTAGTAGCCGATCTGGCAATGAATGGAGTTATTGGATCTGCCCTAATAAGCCCTGCAACTGGATATAGCTTCGTCTATCACATTGAAATTTATTTGTTATTTATTACTTTGGTTGCTTTAGGTCCATTAGTCAACAAAGGATCCAATAAGGTTGGTTCAAAAATGAGTAAGTTTGGTCTAGCTGATTTTCCAGGCTAGTTTTTTTAAAGAAGGAGAGAAAAATGGGTACAGGTGCAATTACACAATATGTTGATGTAGCTCAAGTTGTGGTTTACCTTTTTTTGTTTTTCTTTGTTGGATTGGTTGTCTATCTAACATTGGAAAGCAAAAGAGAAGGATTTCCATTGGAGACGGAGCGTTTTGGAAAGATTCGTCGCGAGTATGGAATTCTTGGTATGCCGCGTATTAAAAAGTTTGTTACAGAATTTGGCGAGATTTATCTAGCCCCATTGGCAAGTCCTCCTGATACTGAAAAAGTCTCAGCAGTGCCTATTCATCCATGGAACGGTGCACCCTTAGCACCAGTTGGAAACCCTCTCCTGGCCGGTGTCGGTCCTGGTTCATATGCCAATAGAGCTGATCATGTTGATTATGATCTAGAGGGCCACGCGCGTATCCGTCCATTGCGAAAATTACACGAAATTTCAATATCTAAGATTGATACCAACCCAATTGGCTTAAGTGTTATCGGGGCAGATGGCCAAAAAGCTGGAACTGTAACGGATGTCTGGGTAGATCATATGGAAATGTTGATTCGCTATCTAGAGGTAGATGTTGCTGGCAATAGGACGCTGCTACCAATCAATTTTTCACGGATAGGAAAGAGGGATATCAAAGTTCAGTCAATTCTTGCTGAACAATTCAATCAGGTCCCTAAGACTAAGCATCCTGAAGAAGTAACTTTGCTAGAGGAAGAAAAAATCATGGCCTACTTTGGTGCGGGCACTTTATACGCTACTCCAGGTCGTCAGGAACCGCTGATATGAGTTTGAATATCCACAGCAGTCCGGAGCATGAGTTTGAGCCGGAATTAGGGCTTCCAGAAAAGCTGCCGGAAGGGGAGAAAGTGTTATGGCAAGGCTCTCCAGATCTGAAAACTTTATTACTTAAAGTTTTTCATATGAAGGGTCTTGTTCTATATTTTGGGTTATTGCTAGCCTATCGAGTTATTAGTGGCGTGCTAGATAGTGAAGCCCTATACCCCATGCTTCTCTCAATATTGCAAATAATTATTTTTTCAAGTTTGGGACTTGGCTTAATTGGCTTATTAGGCTACCTCATGGCATCTACAGCTGTGTATACGATCACTAATAAAAGGGTGGTGATGCGGATTGGGATTGTACTCAATATGACTTTTAACTTTCCACTTAAACAGATCGAGTCAGCCGATTGTGGGCTTACTAAAGATGGTTATGGCGATATCTATATGAAGTTAAATAAGGGTACTAAGATCGCTATTTTTCATCTTTGGCCCCATTCAAGGCCGACTAAATGGGCTGTTCCGCAACCTAGCTTAAGGTGTATCAAGAATTGTGCTGAAGTTGCGCAAATTTTGGTTGATGCCTGGTCTGTGCAAAATAATGTGATTTCGCGTTCTGTTCAGATCAGCAAGAATGCATCAGATGAGTCAAAGCGTCATTTCACAGGGGTTGAAACAGCATGATTCTTCAGATGACTACTGCACGCATACAAAATTACATTGGATTAGTAATTTTCGCTGCTTTGGTGATGGTGGTTATTGGTGTTGGTAGTTTCATGAAGGCTGGAGCCTTAGAGCGCCAGGCAGATGCTAGTGTATTGGTTCAAAAAGATCTCTATTTTAGGGATCTACCGGATGGATCGGTTGGGGTCATTTCTGCTAATAATGGAGAGGTAATAGCAAAAGTAACAGGGCAGGCCGGATTTGTGAGGGGGATTCTCAGGGCAATGGCGCGTGAACGCCGCATTCGTCAAATTACAAGTGATGAAGCTTTTTTATTGATTAGTCACTCTGACGGTAGGCTAACTTTAGTAGATCCGGCTACTCAGAATCGAATTGATTTAGAGTCATTTGGAAAAGATAACGCGGCTGAGTTTGCTGCATTTTTAAATAGTCTGAGGTAGAGATGTCAACACAGCTAGTGAATTGTCATATTGATATGTCCAACACATCTGAATTTTTGTATGCACACGTTGATCTTAATGGTGTCAAGGTGGGGCCAGGCGATGCAGTTTTAGTACATAACCCAATCGTAGATATTGAATATGGAGAAATTCTTAGCTACAGCAGAACGGCGACGGTTTCAAAGGCTGGGATTTTTTCGCGCCTGTGGGTCTACCTTACTGCAAGGCTAGAAATTACTATGTTGTACGAGGTCAGTTTTTCTACAACTCGATTCAGTAAAGCCAAAAGATACCCAAGGCCAAATGTGAAGCAAGAAATTAGCCCATTAATTATGCAAGAAGGAGTAAAGGCATGAGCGCATCCACTACCAGCATGGATTCTGTTCGTCCAATTAATGAATCAACTGATAGGGCTTTGGAAAATACCATTCTTAGCCCACGCTTTTATACAACTGATTTTGATGAAATGGATCGATTTGACATTTCTTCTGTAAAGCCTGAATGGGATAAATTAATGCAAGAATTTGATCGGGATATTAATCAGGCGCATTTTCAGCGCCCTGAAGATATGTCCAAGGATTATTCGCATTTACCAGATGGCCTATATCAGGAATTTTTAGATTTCTTAATTAGCTCGATTACATCCGAATTTTCAGGTTGCGTTCTTTATTCTGAGATTAAAAAATCGATTAACAATCCAGATCTTAAAAGCCTTTTTTCTTATATGGCTCGAGATGAAAGTAGGCATGCTGGATTTATTAACCAATGGCTGAAGGATTTCGGTATTGGCGTAGATTTGGGTTTCTTGGCAAGAACTAAAAAATACACCTTCTTTAAGCCGAAATTTATTTTTTATGCAACCTACCTATCGGAAAAGATCGGATATGCAAGATATATTACGATTTACCGAATAATTCAAAACAAGCCTGAATTACGTTTTCATCCAATATTTCTCTGGTTTGAAAAGTGGTGTAACGACGAGTTTCGCCATGGCGAAGCATTTGCTTTATTGATGCGCTCAAACCCAAATCTGCTAAGCGGTGTTAATAAGCTCTGGATTCGTTTCTTCTTATTGGCGGTATATGCCACGATGTATGTTAGAGATCATTCCCGTCCAGAGTTTCATAAGGCGCTCGGTGTTTCCCCATCAGACTATGACCGTAAAGTATTGCAAATTACTTCAGATATTACTAAGCAAGTATTTCCTTTCACTATTGATTTAGACAATCCACGACTCTGGGAAGGATTCGACAAATTAAGAAGGATTTCCGATGAGGTTGAGGAGTTAAAGCTGATAGGAGGGCCTTTGTCCCTAATCAAACGTGGATACCTAGCAGCCTGCGCAATGGTTACATTTGTGAAAATTTATACCATGCCCGTTGTTCCAAATGAGCTTCCTCAAGACATTCGTCTTGCTCCTGTTTGGTAACTACTCATGTATTTTTGGATAAGCCCTTTAATTTTTACCATTTTTATATGGTGGTTTAGTACAGGACTTATTTTAAAAATTAATAGCCTTCCAAGACGCTTTTACAAAGCAATATTTGTTATTTCGATTGTGACCCTGATTTTTGCATTTTGGGGCCTACAAATATCTAGTCAGGAGGCAACTATTGCCGGCGCTTATTGTTCATTTACATGTGCCATTATTATTTGGGGGTGGCAAGAGCTTGCATTTTTACTCGGCTACATCACAGGATCACGGCGATCAGATTGCCCAAAGGATTCAGGCGGCTTACGACGTGCCTGGTATGCATTTCAAACGATCAATTATCACGAATTAACTTTATTGGGTTTGGGTCTCGTTCTATTTTTGATTAATCTTGACTCCGCCAATCAAACTGGCTTTTGGACCTACGTTATTTTGTGGGGGATGAGGCAAAGCACTAAGGTAAATATCTTTTTGGGAGTCTTGAATTTCAATGAAGCATTTTTGCCTCAGCATTTGAAATATCTAATTACATACTTTAGACGTAGGGCTATGAATTTATTGATGCCTTTTTCTATTCTCGTGTCTTTGCTTATTCTTATTCCAATCTGGTCTCATGCAGCCTCTGAATCTTCCCTATTTGAAACAACTTCTTCTGCACTTTTGGGAACCTTATTAGGGCTTGGTCTGTTGGAGCATTTATTTCTCATACTTCCATTTCCAAATGAGTGGTTATGGAAGTGGGGCTATAAGAATAATCGCTAGAGAGAATCTATATGATCTCATCTAAAACCATTTATCTTGCTCAACCGCGAGGATTTTGTGCAGGCGTCGAAAGGGCAATCCTTATTGTGGAGGAAGCCCTTAAGAGATTCGGTGCCCCAATCTATGTAAGACATGAAATTATTCATAATGCTTATGTAGTAAAAGATTTTGAAAGTAAGGGAGTTATTTTTGTAAACGACTTATCTCTCGTCCCTAAGGGGGCTATCCTTATATTTAGTGCACATGGTGTATCCAAGGCAGTGAGGTTTGAGGCTGATGAGCATGAACTTACAGTTTTTGACGCTACTTGCCCATTGGTAGCAAAGGTCCATGCTGAAGTAGTGCGCTTAAAAGAGCGTGGTTATCAAATTATTATGATTGGTCACCATGGCCATCCTGAGGTAGAGGGGACTATGGGGCAAGTTGATGCATCCATTCATCTTATTGAGTGCTTATCTGATGTAGCCAAATTAAAATTTAGTGAGAGTGATTTATTGGCTTACGTAACTCAAACTACTTTATCCATTGATGAGACTCATGAGATTACTGCTGCATTAGTTCGAAGATATCCGCAGATACACGCGCCTAAGCGACAAGATATTTGTTATGCAACACAAAATCGCCAGGATGCCGTTAAGGCGATGGCACCTCAAGTCGACTTAATTATTGTTGTCGGAAGTCAAAATAGTTCAAATTCCAAACGACTTCAAGAATTAGCTAGCAGTTTGCATATTCCTGCTTATTTGGTTGATGAACCAAGCCAAATCCAAAATAAATGGTTTAGAGGGGTAGCGAATATTGGAATTACCGCTGGCGCATCTGCTCCCGAGGCATTAACCGCCAAAATTATTGAGGCGGTTGGCGTTATCTGTCAGGCCAAAATACTGGCTCTAGACGGCATTGAAGAGAACGTCAATTTCTCTTTACCAAAAGCCTTATTGCAGGCTGCATAAACCCCTAAAATTGCCTTTCTTATTGATATATAAGGGTTTTCACTGGTAAAAACAGGCTATAAAAGTGTCAAATTTAATTGACACTTTAAAATGTCAATGACAAAATCATTTGCATGAATCTGCCAGAACCTAGAGCAATTTTGACGCTTTTGAAACCTATCACATGGTTTCCTCCAATGTGGGCGTTTGCTTGCGGCTCCATCACTGGCAGTGAAACAATCAATCAACATCTCCCAATATTTTTCTTGGGTTTACTTTTAACTGGCCCCCTTGTTTGCGCTTCAAGTCAGGCTATAAATGACTGGTACGATCGTCATGTTGATGCAATCAATGAACCAGATAGGCCAATACCATCAGGCAGAATTCCTGGAAGTTGGGGATTATATATAGCCATTATTTGGTCTCTGATTTCGCTTTATGCTGCCAGCTACTTAGGTGCGATTGGTTTTTTAGCGACTGTTTTAGCTTTAGTCTTGGCTTGGCTGTACAGCATGCCACCGATACGATTTAAAAATAATGGTTGGATTGGAAACCTTGCTTGTGGAGTGAGCTATGAAGGTTTGGCTTGGATAACAGGCGCAACATTGTTATCAGGTGGATCTATTCCAAATAAACCATCGCTATTGCTCGCAGGTTTATATAGCGCAAGTGCCCACGGCATCATGACCTTGAATGATTTCAAGGCGATTGAGGGCGATAGACAAATGGGCGTGCGCTCATTACCTGTTCAGCTGGGAGCAAAAAGAGCAGCTCAATTTTCTGCGGCATTTATGTTAATCCCGCAGATCTTGGTAATGATCTTATTGTCTTATTGGGATAAGCAGGGTTATGCCATCGTTATTGGGGTATTAATGATGGGGCAGGTTTTCCTGTTAGTTGATTTCCTCAAAAAACCTATACAAAAAGCACTTTTTTTTAGTGGCTTTGGCGTTCCATTGTTAGTGTCGGGGATGATGGTCGCAGCATTTGCAGTCAACAGCATGGAGTTGGGATCATGAGTATCGCAATTGCTCAAGCTGTCGCTCGTCACTCTACATTTGGATGGCTCAGTATTGTGCGATTGGGTCTTGTCCAAGCTTCAATTGGTGCCATTGTCGTCATGACAACCTCAACACTAAACCGCATTATGGTGGTTGAATTGGCTTTACCTGCTAGCCTTCCTGGGCTTTTGGTTGCTATTCATTATTTCGTGCAGGTTATTAGGCCGCGGATGGGTTTTGAATCCGATAGTGGCTCGAAGAAAACGCCTTGGATTATCGGCGGTGTTGCATTGCTAGCATTAGGTGGATTTGGCGCGGCTATTGCTACGACATTGATGGGCGTTAATTTAATTATCGGAATTTTGGCTGCAATACTAGCCTTCTTCTTAATTGGCATTGGTGTCAGTATGAGCGGCACATCATTGCTTGCCTTGTTGGCAAAAGGTGTGAGTGACGACCGTAGGGCTGCTGCAGCAACAACCGTTTGGCTGATGATGATTTTTGGGTTTGCATTGACTAGTGGATTAGCAGGGAAATTTTTAGATCCTTATGCCCCTGAAAAGGTAATTCTGATTTCAGGGATCATCTCGCTAGTTGCTATTGCACTTACATCATTAGCCCTATACAGGCTAGAAGGCTCTGACCTTGAAAATAAGATATCCAAGACCAAAGAAAAAATCCCTTTCAAGAGCGCCCTTAGTGAGATCCTATCCGATCCGGATACTAAAAAATTCACCATTTTTATCTTTTTGTCGATGCTTGCTTTTAGTGCCCAAGACTTAATTTTGGAGCCTTTTGCGGGAATCATTTTCAAATACACGCTTGGAGAAACGACTAGTCTTTCAGGAATTCAACATTCCGGGGTTTTAACTGGAATGCTCTTGGTTGCCGTTTGTGGCTCAAGTAGATTAAGGCGCTACTTCGGGTCTTTAAGGTCATGGATGATTTATGGCTGCCTCGCATCAGCATTGGCAATGTTTGGATTGGTAATGGCCGGAATATTAGAAGGTGAATGGCCTCTAAAGCTCAATGTGTATGTTTTGGGTCTTGCAAATGGAGCATTTTCAATTGCGGCAATCGCATCAATGATGCGCTTGGCGGTAGTTGGGGGTGGCGGAAAAGAGGGGGTCAGAATTGGCCTTTGGGGTGGTGCTCAAGCAATAGCGTTTGGTCTTGGAGGCCTATTGGGGGCTGGCGCTAGTGATCTAGCCCGTTCAATATTCACGAATCCTGCCTGGGCCTATGCAAGTGTATTTTTTATAGAGGCAATTTTATTTGTTGCCTCTGCCTACATGGCATCTTTGGTTGAACGCAAATCCACTAATGAATTCAAGGCGGGGTGAAGAATGTCATCAGAATTGATTTATGACGCAGTAGTTGTTGGTGGTGGACCAGCCGGTGCTACCGCTGCACATACTCTAGCGCTAAAGGGAATGAAAGTTCTCTTGCTGGACAAACGGGGAAGAATTAAGCCATGTGGAGGCGCTATTCCCCCCAGATTAATTAAAGATTTTCAGATTCCTGATGAATTACTGGTTGCTCGAGCAAAATCAGCACGCATGGTTTCGCCTAGCGGGAAAGCAGTAGATATTCCGATTGAAAATGGTTTTGTAGGAATGGTGGATCGAGCACAATTTGATGAATGGTTAAGAAAGCGTGCCGTAAATGCGGGCGCCGAAAGAGAAGATGGTTTATTTGAAACCCTGACAAGGGAGAATTCTCATGTCCGGATTCATTATCGATCTAGGGGCGCCCGTGATGGCGATCATGGTTCTATAAAGAGCGTTTTAGCCAAATCAGTTATTGGCGCCGATGGTGCTAAATCCCAAGTGGGTAGAAGTGCCGGGGTTAAGGGGTGCGCAGAGGCAAATTATGTATTTGCTTATCACGAGATTATTAAAACCCCTAAGGACAGCCCAAGCTCATTTGACGCAAGTCGATGCGATGTTCTCTATCAGCAACCGGTATCTCCTGACTTTTATGGTTGGGTGTTCCCCCATGGCGATACGATCAGTATTGGAACTGGCAGTGCTGATAAGGGTTTCTCTCTCCGCAATGCAGTAGGGAAATTGAGGAAGGATATTGGATTAGAGCATGCTGAGCTAGTTCGACATGAGGGCGCGCCGCTACCTATGAAGCCTTTAAAAAAGTGGGATGACGGAAAGCAGGTTGTACTGGCTGGTGATGCTGCAGGAGTTGTAGCGCCAGCATCTGGTGAGGGGATTTATTACGCCATGCTTGGTGGTCAATTAGCGGGTGAGGCTATTGCTGAATTTGTAGAGACGCAAAACCCGGCAAAACTACAACTCGCGAGAAAAAGATTTATGAAAGAGCATCGTATGACGTTTCTGGTGCTTGGAATCATGCAATATTTTTGGTATTCAACTGATAAACGTCGCGAGAGTTTTGTAAAAATGTGTGAGGACAAAGATGTGCAAAGACTCACCTTTGAGTCTTATATGAACAAAAAGTTGGTTCGCAAAAAACCTCTTGCACATTTCAAAATCTTTATTAAAGATATGGGACATCTGCTAGGGCTAGCAAAGGTATGAAAATTTTCTTTCAACATAAGTACCTTTTGTTGGTTGCCATTTGGATGGTTGGCACATCATTAATGGGGGGTCTTGCAACAGAAATAGGCCCTTGGTACTTTTCATTAAAGCAGCCGGACTGGAAACCCCCAGATTGGGCTTTTGGTGTCATCTGGACCATTATTTTTGTTTTATCAGCAATCGCCTGGATGATTGCATTTAATAGCAATCCATCTCCATCTCAGAAAAATAAGATTATTACTTTATTTTTTTTGAATGGATTTTTAAATGTGCTTTGGAGTGTTTTCTATTTCAGGATGCACCATCCAGACTGGTCCTTAATAGAAGCATGCTTCCTGTGGGGCTCAGTGTTGGGGATTATTTTAGTGATTTGGCCGATTAGAAAGTTAGCCGCATTACTAATGGTTCCATACTTAATATGGGTAAGTATCGCCATGCGCTTGAATTGGGAAACGATGGTCTTAAACCCAGGGGCCTACTAAAAGTATGTCAGGCATGAAGCTCTTAAACCTCGGTGTTAATCACCACACAGCGCCAGTCGATATTCGAGAAAGTGTTGCAGTGTCGCCTGAGGTTTTGCAGGACTCACTTATCGATTTATGTAAATATTTACAGGGAAATGGCTCGGGACATAAACCAGAGGTAGCTATATTGTCTACATGTAATCGCATGGAAATTTATTGCGCAGCAAATGATGTTGAATATACCGAGAACCATTTGGAAGATCGAGCTTTTGAATGGTTGGCAGCTCAAAATAATGTCCAAAAAGATGAGTTACGTCCTTACATCTATTCAGCAAAAGAAAGCGATGCTGTAAAACACGCCTTTAGAGTCGGAAGTGGATTGGATTCAATGGTTCTGGGAGAAACACAAATCCTAGGGCAAATGAAAAAAGCTATAGAGAATGCTAATCAGGTTGGGACGTTGGGGGCTTATTTAAAGCCCTTATTTAATAAAACTTTTTCAGTGGCAAAAGTTGTTCGAGGTAATACCCAAATTGGAGCGCACTCTATATCAATAGCGGGCGCCTCTATTAAGTTGGTTGAGCGTATTTTTGGACAAGTCAGTGATTGCAATATTTTATTTATTGGGGCTGGGGAGATGATCGGGCTTTGTGCTAATCACTTTGCAGGTAAAGCCCCAAAAAAGATTGCAATTTCAAATAGAACCGTTGATCGTGGTAGTCAGTTAATTAAAACTTTTGCTGATAAGAATTTAAGAACGGATGCATTCCCTTTAGTTGACTTACCAAAGCAGTTACATGAATACGATGTTGTTGTTTCTTGTACTGCTAGTTCGCTCCCAATCATTGGCATGGGAATGGTTAAAACAGCTCTCAAAGCTAGGCAATCACGCCCCATTGTTCTGATAGATTTAGCGGTACCAAGAGATTTTGAGCCGGAAATTAAGACTCTTAAAAATGCCTATCTTTACTCTATTGATGATCTCGGTGAAATAGTAAGCGCAGGAAAAGCAAATCGTTTGGATTCTATTGGCGATGCTGAAAAGATTATTGAAAGAGGTGTAGTGGAGTTTTATGAAACCTTAGAAAAAAGAACCGTTGTACCAATCATTAAGTCAATTCAAAACGTTGGCGAGCAATATCAAAAAATTGAGTTGGAAAAGGCAAGCAGAAGGATTGCTAACGGTGACGACCCTATGGTTGTCCTTTCACATATGGCGATAGCGCTTGCTAATAAATTTATGCACGCACCAATTCATGCATTAAAGCAATCTTCCGATGCGAATCTGGAAGAATATAAACAAATTATTTCTAAAATATATTCTTCCAAGTGAGTTGACTATGCTAAAAATGACTAACTTACTCGAAACCATATCAAACCCAGAAGAATTACGGGCCTTTGAAATTTCTAAGCTCCCTCAAATAGCGAGAGAGCTTAGAAATTTTATATTGAGCTCTGTTTCAAGTACGGGCGGTCATCTTTCTTCAAACCTGGGGACAGTAGAGCTCGCAATAGCACTTCATTATGTATTTGATACCCCTTATGATCGCCTGATCTGGGATGTGGGTCATCAAAGCTATGCTCATAAAATACTCACTGGCCGCAGGGAGGCAATGTCAGGTCTAAGGCAGTTCGGTGGCATTTCAGGGTTTCCTAAACGCAGTGAGAGTGAATATGATGCGTTTGGAACGGCCCATTCATCTACAAGTATTTCAGCGGCCTTAGGAATGGCAGTGGCTGCTAAAACAAAAAATGAGAAACGTAATGTAGTAGCAATTATTGGCGATGGTGCAATGAGTGCTGGTATGGCTTTTGAGGCGATGAATAACGCTGGCGTGAATAAAAAAGTACCGCTTATTGTGATTCTGAACGATAACGAGATGTCAATTTCACCGGCGGTAGGAGCGCTAAACCGCTACTTAGTGAAATTGATCTCTGGTTCTATGTATGCGGCTACTAAAAGAGGTATCGATAAAGTACTCTCTGTAGCGCCACCCATCCGTGAATTTGCAAAAAGATTAGAAGGTCATGCAAAGGGAATGGTCGGCCCTGCAACGATTTTTGAGGAGTTTGGGTTTGACTATTACGGCCCAATAGATGGCCATAATTTAGAGGTACTAATTTCAACTCTAGAAAACGTTAAAACGCTTGCTCAAACTGAGGGCCCTCAGTTTTTTCATATTATTACAAAAAAGGGCAAGGGATATTCATTAGCAGAGCTTGATCCTATTGCCTATCATGGCCCTAGCGCATTCGATCCGATAGTGGGCATTGAAGCAAAGCCCGTGTCTAAGAAGGCCTATACCCAGGTATTCGGAGAGTGGTTATGCGATATGGCTCAGGCAGATGAACGCTTGATTGCCATTACTCCTGCTATGCGTGAGGGTTCGGGCCTGGTAGATTTTGAAAGTCGCTTTCCTGATCGATATTACGATGTAGGAATAGCGGAGCAACATGCGGTTACCTTTGCGGCTGGAATTGCTTGTGAGGGACTAAAACCAGTAGTTGCGATTTATTCAACTTTCTTGCAGCGTGGCTACGATCAGCTGATACATGATGTGACCTTGCAGAACTTACCTATCGTATTTGCTATTGATCGAGCTGGTATGGTAGGCGCTGATGGGGCAACACATGCCGGAGTATTTGACATTGCTTTTTTACGCTGCTTACCAAATTTAGTGTTGATGACGCCATCAAATGAGCAGGAATGCCGAGCAATGCTAACAACTGCTTTTAAGCATGATGGTCCTGCGGCTGTACGTTATCCTCGCGGTGCTGGAATCGGTCTGGAAACATCGGGATTGCCATTAGAGTCATTGCCAATAGGCAAGGGGCTCATAGTACGTCCAATAGATAGGACTTCACCGCCAAAGAAAAAAATTGCTTTTATTTGTTTTGGGCCATTGCTTTACAGCGCACTATCAGTAGCCCAAGAAATCAATGCTACCGTTGTAGATATGCGGTTTGTGAAGCCTTTGGATGAAAAATTATTATTAGAAATCTCTGATAGTCACGATGGGTTAGTTTTTGTTGAGGACAGCGCTACTAAGGGTGGCGCCGGTAGTGCTTGCTTAGAAGTGCTGTCAGACAACAATATCCATATTCAAACTTTATTGCTAGGCCTGCCTGATGAGTATGTAGAGCATGGTGAGCTTAATATGCTTTTAGATAGCTATGGACTGTCTAAAGAAAAGATTAAGCAAAGAGTTTTGGCGCGTTTTTTATAAGGTCCGATAAAGAGTGGAGTCAATTGAGATTGCCCCATTTCGTGATTTATGCACCGATTGCGGGGTATCTCGAACTAAGCAGCCCAAACGTTGCGCAACTGCCTGTCAGTTTATTCAGCCCAAATACCCTAAATTTGAGACCTTAGTTCACGGCAGGGAACGCGTTACAGATCAATCTGATGAGGTCTTTTTTGGACCGTATTTAGAAATGTTTAGAGCTAGATTAAAGACCCCGCTACAAGGCGCTCAGTGGACTGGAATTATCACGAGACTTTGTGAGGTGCTGCTAGAGCAGGGTGCTGTTGATGCTGTCATTACAATGCGCTCTGATGCTGATGACCGCTGGAAACCTGTTCCGGTAATCGTGACAAGACCTCAGGATATGGTGCAATGCAGAGGAATGAAGATGGGTTATGCCCCAATCATTCAATACCTCGAGCAAGCAAAAGATCTAGGATATAAAAAGGTGGCTATGGTGGGAATTCCATGCCATGTCTATGCTGCTAGAGCGCTCGAACAAGAATTTGGCTTTGAGAAATTATTGATTATTGGCTCCCCTTGTTCTGATAACACTACTACTGAGCATTTTCATCAGTTTTTAGGCCTACTTTCTGAAAAGCCGGAAACGATTTCTTATCTAGAATTTAGGGCTGACTATCACGTTGAGATTCGCTTTGAAAATGGTCAAAAGCAAGAAATACCTTTCCTAAAGCTGCCCCTATCTAATTTGCCGGCAGATTTTTTCCCTACAACCTGTAAGACCTGTGTTGACTATGTCAATTCACTTTCTGATATTACAGTTGGGTACATGGCAGGCACAGGTGAGCAGTGGGTGATTATTCGCAATGAAAAAGGAAAAGGTTTAGCAAGCTTACTTGCGGCGGAGCTCATTTTGGAGCCTTTATCTTCATCTGGCAATCGCTTAAGTCCTGTTAAGGGTTTTATGAAGAATGTGGAATTAGCTGCGGGTGGGCTGCCGCTTCAAAGAATGCCGAATTTTTTAAGAGGAATATTTGCTTGGGTAATGCCTAGGTTTGGACCTCGAGGCCTGGAGTTTGCAAAAGCAAGAATTGAGATGAAGGCAATTGAATCTGTTATTCATTTACGGAATACTGCACCGCACAAAATTAAAAATATGGTCCCTGACTACATATGGAAGCTAACGAAGAGCTACGGTTTAGAGCCTCAATATGATGAAACAAAGGGCTCTAGGGAAAGCACCTACAAATAAGTCTTTGTGATTTGATCTAAATCAATTTATAAAGTAATTATTCCAATAAAGAGGCTCTTAGGCAGCCACGGTATTTTTCAAAAAAACTCTTTTGAGACCGTGTCTTGATCAAGTGATGTTCATGAATTTATCCAAACTGGTGAGCATTGCGGGGTTTAAAAAGAAATCTACTCGTGACGATTTCAAGTTAGATCAACAACAAGCGACTAAGGCCTCTAATGATATGTGGGAGGATTGCTTAGTATCTAATGCGCCTACAAAATCATCTCTCCAGCAAAATAAAAATACTCATCCAATAGAAAAAGCTTGTACAGAAGGTGAGTACCTGGAATCACTGGTTAAAACTATTGAAGGGAACATTCTTCCCCATCTTATTGAGCAGCACCTAGATTCATCTATTCCTGCGCAATTGCAGGCTAAGCAAATCATCGATCAAAAAGCTGTGGAGGATTTAACTAAATTGGTATTGCAAGAAGATGCGCGTATTTCTGTTGACTACGTAAAAGAAATGCATGCGTCTGGAACTGCTTTAGAAGATATTTACTTACTCCTGCTTACTCCAGTGGCTAGAAAATTAGGGGCAATGTGGGATGAAGATCAATCTAGCTTTACAGAGGTCACAATTGCACTGTGGCGAATCAAGCAACTAATGTATGACTTAAGCCCTGTTTTCCAGCAATATGCTGAGCAGGGTAAAACTGGCTCTAGCATTATGTTGGTTCCATTGCCTGGTTCACAACATAATTTAGGTCTCTTTATGGTCTCCGAGTTTTTTGCAAAAGCTGGATGGCGAATATGGGGTGAATTAGCCGCCACCGAAGAAGATATTGTTTCTATGGCTGCAAACGAATGGTTTGACATTATTGGTTTATCAGCCAGTGTTCGAGAGCAATTTCCACAGTTGAAAGAATTAATTAAGAGCATTAAAGCTAAGTCTAAAAATCCCAATGTAGGTGTCATCATCGGTAGCCCTGTTTTTAATCAGTTCCCCGAGCTAATAGGGGATCTTGGGGCAGATATGGTTGGTATGGATGCTGAGGATGCGCTTGAAAAAGCCACTTTTTATGTTGAGCGATTACGCTAAATTATTAATGAACATTTATGGCAGTTCAGTTAGAAAACGATTTATTCATCAGAGCCTGTTTTTGTCGCGAAACTGATAGAACGCCTGTTTGGCTGATGCGTCAGGCTGGTAGATATTTGCCTGAATATCGAAAGACTAGATCTAAGGCGGGAAGTTTCTTGGATCTGGCTAAAAATCCGGATTTTGCTACCGAAGTAACGCTGCAACCAATCGATCGTTTTGACTTGGACGCTGCAATTTTATTTTCAGATATCTTAACAATTCCCGATGCCATGGGATTGGAGTTATCGTTTGAAAATGGCGATGGGCCACGGTTTGCTAAGCCCTTAACCTCTGAACGTGAGGTAAATCAATTACGTGTGGCTAACATGGAAGAGTTACGTTATGTATTTGATGCGGTTAGCTCAATAGCAAAGGCGCTAACTTCAAATGGTAAGCAGCAAGTACCTTTGATTGGGTTTTCTGGAAGTCCTTGGACATTAGCTTGCTACATGATTGAAGGTTCAGGCTCTCGCGACTTTTCCTTAGCCAAGAAAATGCTGTATGAGCGGCCTAATCTTTTGAAGAAAATTCTAGATATCAATATTCAATCGGTTAGTGAATATTTGCGCCTACAAATAGATGCAGGTGCTCAGGCTGTGATGATATTTGATACATGGGGTGGTTTATTAACTTCAGAGGATTATTTGCAATACTCTCTTGGGCCGATGACAAAGATTGTTAAAGATATCCGTAACAATCCTAAATATGATCCAGTGCCTATCATCTTATTTACCAAAGGAGGGGGCATTTGGTTAAGTGATATTGCTAAATCAGGGGCCGATGTATTGGGAATAGACTGGACCATTAATTTAGCTAGGGCCCGTGGGCTGATTAATCATGCAAGTAGCCGAAATATAGCTATACAAGGGAACCTTGATCCATCTATCCTTCTATCCAATCCACAAGAGATTGAAAAAAGGGTTCAGCAATGCTTTGAAGATTTATCAACCTTAAAGGTGCTAGAGGGAAGTCCATTAGATGGGCATATATTTAATCTGGGTCATGGCATTAGCCAATTTACGCCGCCAGAAAATGTTGCCGCACTAGTCTCCAAGGTCCGTCAATGTTCGGCTGATCTTAGGCTAGCCAAAGTTTAGGAGCACACATGTCAAGCGCACATCGAATAGTCATAGTGGGTGGAGGCGCAGGCGGGCTTGAGTTAGCAACCAAATTAGGCGATGACTTAGGATCTAATAAAACAAGTATTACTCTTGTTGATAAGAACAGAACGCATATTTGGAAGCCAAAACTCCATGAGGTAGCTGCAGGCTCTATGGACCTTGCCGATCAAGAGTTAGACTATATTGCTCAAGCGCATTGGCACCATTTTAAATTTCGATTGGGTGAGCTAATCAGTATTGATCGAGAAAGAAAGCAAATCCAAATTGCCCCTGTTCTTGATGAAGCGGGCGAATTGGTAACTCCAATACAAACGATTTCATATGACACGCTGATTATTTCCATAGGTAGCTTGACAAACGATTTTGGGACGGAAGGCGTTGCCCAATATGCACAAAGACTAGAATCACTAGCCGATGCAAAGCGCTTTCATTTACGTTTGGTTAATGCCTGTTTAAGAGCGCAAGCTCAGTCCGACCCTTTGGCTCCTCATCAGCTTAAAGTTGCAATTATTGGTGCAGGAGCAACTGGAGTTGAGCTTGCTGCAGAGTTACATAGAACTACTCGCGCAATCATTTCTTTTGGAATGGATAGAGTTGATCCAGAAAAAGATCTAAAAGTGATATTGATCGAAGCAGCACCTAAAATATTACCAGCACTATCTGATCGCATCTCCACCGCCGCTCAAAAACTATTACTAGATCTTGGTGTTGAAGTCATAACCAACGCAAAGGTGCAAAAAGTACTGCCGGATAAGGTATTGCTTTCAGATGGCGTTGAAATATCTGCTGAATTAATTGTCTGGGCAGCCGGAGTGAAGGCGCCTGATTTCCTTAAGGGTATTGGTGGTCTAGAAACTAATCACGTCAATCAATTGTTAGTTTTGTCGTCATTGCAAACTACTTTGGACCAAAATATCTTTGCGATTGGAGATTGTGCGGCCTGCCCATGGGCCGAAGCAAATAATGGCAAGGGGGGTATTGTGCCACCACGCGCTCAAGCGGCGCACCAACAGGCAACGCATATTTACAAACAAATTAATCGGATCATGAGGCATGAGCCCCTGAAACCTTATACGTATCGGGATTTTGGATCTCTAGTTTCTCTTGGTGAGTACAGCAGTGTCGGCAGCATGATGGGCGGTCTCATTGGTGGCAGCCTTATGGTGGAGGGGCTATTCGCTAAATGTATGTACATTAGCCTTTATAAGATGCACCAATTAGCACTTCATGGCTGGGTAAAAGTAGCTTTAGACACTCTGAGTCGATTAATTCATCGTAGGACCCACTCGATTGTTAAGTTGCATTAGTTTGGAGGATTTATGAATATCAATATGTATTGCGCCATTTTTGAGGCACTAGGTTTTGAGATTAGATTAAAAATATTTAAATTCATTATTCAATCCGGAAATGAGGGTGTTGCACCCAAACATATCATTAAGGAGTTTGATGTTGACTCAGGTACTTTAAGCTTTCATCTAAAAAAGCTAGAAAAGGTAAAGTTGATTGCAAAGAAAGCTACAGGAAAAAGAGCAAGTTATTGCGTCTCTCCTGCTATGCCAAAGGCAGTTTTGCAGATATTTCTAGCAGAGCTTGTGAATGAGAGTATTGGGCTCATGCCGTTAGTCTAATTAGCTCTTGATCTTCAGCCGGAGTGCCAATGAGTCCGTTAAAGGCCATTACTGGTGTTGCATAATGGGTTTATATAAATAGGCTTAGATATGAATACCGTACTGTGTCTTAATTGCAGCATACAAGGTGATAAAAGCCAATCACGACAGTTGTCTAATAAACTGCTTGAGCGTATTAAAAAAACGTATTCCAGCGTCAAAATTGTGAGTCGCGATTTAGTAAAGGATCCGCTACCCCATTTAAATGGCGCGCAAATTAATGCGTTCATTACGCCGCCTGAGCAGCGTACTAGTGAGCAAAAAGTACTTGCTAGTCAATCCGATGATCTAATTAAGGAAATTAGCGATGCAGATACGGTAGTACTGGCTTTGCCTATGTATAACTTTGGAATTCCATCTCAGCTTAAATCTTACTTTGATAATTTAGCTAGAGCGGGCATGACCTTTAAATACACAGCTACTGGCCCTGTGGGGTTATTAATTGGTAAAAAGGCGATTGTCTTAGCGACTCGTGGTGGTTTTTATTTTGGAACTGATAAAGATACGCAAACAAAATACGTTAAAGACTTTTTAGGCTTTATCGGTATTACTGATGTGGAGTTTATTTACGCAGAAGGTTTGGCTATTTCACCGGAGCAAAAGGCCATGAGCTTAGAGCTCGCTAATGACATTATTGAAGCGATGAGTCTATAAGGGCTGCACATATGAGCGTTACTTTAAGTAACGTTTGTTTCTCTAAAAAGTACTTTGGAGCAACCAAGCGCTAGATGGTTGCTCCAAAGTACTTTTGGTTGCTTCTTCTCATAAGCACAAAGCCTAAAGTTAACCTAAAACTCACAATAAGGTTGGCTTGTGAGGAGATATATTGAGTTGGTGGTTGAGCGGGCTCGGAATCAACGGTTTTAAGCTCCAAAGACTACTGATAGTACTACAGCTACATATAAACGCGAATCATTTGGAGATTAGTTTAATAAGTGAGCTCGCCTTATGAGCCTAGTATTTGCAATACTCTCCAGATGAATGAAGAAGTTAAAAAACCCTTCAAGGGTAGGCAGCGGGATAAAGCTGGGAATTTCCTTGGATTTGCCGGAATTCCACGGGGCGGGTATTTTTCCAAAGTTCATAACAGAGAGCTTTGAGAGGCTAGTTTTATTGTTCGATTGCCCCATGAGACCAGTGATATTCTAGTAACAAGTTAAGTGTATAGGTAGTCAATAATCGTTTCAGCATGTTGCCAGCGCCCCTTTATATCTTGCGGCCTTGCTGTTCGTTCATAATGCTAGCTTGCGGAAACGATTTGACCTTAAGTCATTGATCTGTATGGGGTATGTGCAAGACTCGAAATCAAGCGTAGGGTCAAACCTACCGAGGGTTCGAATCTCTCCCTCTCCGCCATTTAAGCTTTGTATTTGCATACATTAAGAAAATATTGAAAGAGCCCCGCAGGACATGGGGCTTTTTATTTGTAAGTAATTTGTGATGCACAGATATTTAATAGACAAGGGAGCATTACTGTTGCAATCGAGCCACCAAGTACTTCATGATGTTTTCGGCTTTGATCAATTCCGTGGTGCTCAAGAGTCTATTGTTGAGCATGTTGTAGCTGGCGGGGATGCTTTGGTCCTCATGCCTACTGGTGCTGGTAAGTCTCTGTGCTATCAAATCCCCTCACTTGTTAGACGCGGTGTTGGAGTAGTGGTTTCACCCTTAATTGCATTGATGCAAGACCAAGTTGATGCATTAAACCAGTTGGGTGTTAAGGCTTCATTTTTAAACTCTAGTCTAGATGCGGCAACATCTCAAAAGGTGACAAGTCAATTATTGGCTGGAGACCTCGACTTAATATATTTAGCGCCAGAGCGTCTGATGAGCTCTAGTTTTCTATCGATACTTGATAGACTTAATAGCGGACCTGGAATTGCGCTATTTGCTATTGATGAGGCACACTGCGTTTCGCAATGGGGTCATGATTTCCGCCCAGAATATCGCCAGTTAACTGTTTTGCACGAACGATTTCCGAAGGTGCCTCGTATCGCCTTAACGGCTACAGCCGATGCACCAACCCGAGCAGAAATTGTGGAGCGTCTTTCACTAGAGTCTGCTGAGCAGTTTGTTTCTAGCTTTGATCGACCCAATATTAAGTACCGAGTTCTCCAAAAGCAAGGTGCTAAACAACAGTTAGAACATTTCTTAGATGCAGAGCATGCCGATGACTCCGGAATCATTTACTGCCTATCGCGTCGTAGTGTAGAAGAGACTGCGCAATGGTTAGTGGACCGCGGCTGGGATGCAATGCCCTATCACGCAGGTTTAAGTGTGGAAACACGCAGCGCCAATCAAAAACGCTTCTTGCGTGAAGAGGGCGTCATCATGGTTGCAACCGTAGCGTTTGGTATGGGGATTGATAAGCCCAACGTCCGCTTTGTGGCTCACCTAGATCTGCCCAAAAGCATGGAAGGGTACTACCAAGAAACTGGACGGGCAGGGCGTGACGGTTTGCCAGCAAATGCTTGGATGGCTTATGGATTTGGTGACGTGGTGAACTTGCGGCAAATGGTAGATTCAGGCGAAGCTTCTGAAGATCGTAAGCGAGTAGAGCGTCAAAAACTCAATGCTCTATTGGGCTATTGTGAATCTACAACGTGCCGCCATCAAACAATATTGCGTTACTTTGGAGAGACGCATGCTGGTAGCTGCGGTAACTGCGATAACTGTCTAGAGCCAGTAGCCACTTGGAATGCTACGCACGAAGCACAAAAGGCATTGTCATGTGTGTATCGTACAGGGCAGCGTTTTGGTGTAACCCATTTAATTGATGTGCTTCTGGGCAAAGTGACACCTAGAGTGAAGCAATTTTTTCATGAGCAAGTAAGTACGTTTGGTATTGGTTCGGAACTCAATCAGGCGCAGTGGAATAGCATCTATCGTCAATTAGTTGCGGGCGGTTATTTGGATGCTGATATTGCATTACATGGTGGTTTAAAGCTGGTTGATGCGATTGCCTTGCCGGTGTTGCGTGGAGAGCAAGAGGTTTGGCTACGGAAAGAAACTGGTTATTCCAAGAGCAAAGCTACAAAGTCTGGACCAAGTAAGAAATCAACACATCCCTTTAGCAATATTGCAGATGAAAAACTGTGGGATGCGCTCAAGGCCAAACGTACTGAGTTGGCACGAGAACAAGGTGTGCCACCCTATGTCATTTTTCATGACAGCACCTTGCAGGAGATGGTTAAATCTACGCCAACTACCTTAGCTCAATTCAGCCGTATTGGTGGAGTGGGACAAGCAAAGTTGGAGCGCTATGGCGAACACTTTCTTGAAGTCATTCTAGAAAATCTAGAGCGCTCCAGTTAAGTAAACTAGCCTTTTTGCAGGAAGACATTCACAGTTTCAGCAAGCTTCTTGTAGCTCTGGAACAAGAATGCATGTCCACCTTCGTAAAACGCTAGCCATGCAAAAGGAATCTGTTTGGCAATAATGACTGAGTTTTGGGGGTTGTCGATGATGTCCTCGCGACCATCTGCAACGAGGACTGGAATTTTAATGTTCTTTAAGTCCTGGTAATTCTGATTATCAGCATCCCAAAGGGTGATGCGAGCACGAACTTGCCGCGCTTTTGTTTCCTTGGACACTACAAAATCATCAGGGATAGTCCCTGCAGCTTTTGCTGCTGCCCAACGTTCATACACTACCTTGGCAGCCGCTTTACCTTGTGGCGTCATTGGGAATAGTAGCTCAAAATTCTCCATTGGAGAAAGGCTTGGATTATTCAGCTCCTCTCCAACCTTTTTATTAATAGCAATCTGATATTTTCCACCTGGATTGGGGGCACAGAGAATGGCTTTACTTACCAAGTTTGGATGTCTAATCACAAGCTGTTGTCCAACGCGAGCACCCATTGACCACGAGAACACGTTTACCTTTTTAAAGCCCAGTGATTTAACTAAAGCGGCGGCATCATCTGCCATTTGTGGGATGGTTGTATTGTTTTCTTTGGTATCAGTTGATAGTCCAGCACCACGATTATCAAAGATAATCAGTTGGTTATTCTTTGCCAACTCATCAAGCAGAGCAGGGTCCCATGCACTCAAGGTGCCAGCGTAGCCCATGATCATAATCATGGGATCGCCCTTACCTTTGAGGTAATAGGCTAACTTCACGCCATTCACAGAGGCGTAATTAATTTCAGGTTTGTCTTGAGCTTGTGCTGAAAAGCTAAAAGTCAGAGAGATGAATAAGGTTGCAATCGCTAAATAGATCCCTCGTATCAAGTTAATAGTTAAAAGGCGTAGGGCGTCATTAAAAGGCATCGCAAGAGTCCAGTTATGTTGGGTGCACCCCATACTAACATTACATGATGGGTTGAAAATCTCTTGTTTTAGGCTTCATCAAGGTTTATCCCGGATGGGCGGGACTCTTTCGGCCTATTAAAGTTGCTTCAAAAATATCAATATAAATTATCTAAATATATAAAAAGTTAGTGTTTAATATTGTTTTAGACCTCATTTATATAATTGGAAAATAAAAAAAATTCTAGCAACCTTAGTTGTTGGTTCTTTGCTTGGCCTTGGCTTCTCAGCAGCCCATGCCGATCCACCAATGCAGCCTTTCTAAGCTGCCGTCATGAAAATGGCGCCTGAAGGCAAGTTGGGGCAAGTAATTAAGCAAGAAAAAATCACTACCTCCATTAAAGGTGCGCAAGCTTGGAAGATTGCTTATATTTCCTCGGATATTTCTGGTCGTAAAACTATTTCAACTGGTGTAGTGGTTGCGCCTACAGGAGCAGCTCCAGCAGGCGGTCGTCCAGTAATGGCTTGGGCGCATGGAACAACAGGCTCAGCACAAAACTGTGGCCCATCACAAGTTATCGATCCTGCCGTTCCTTTGAACGAATACTTTTTAGTAGGAGGTAATTCTTGGACTGATTACGGTCTTCCTGCGGCAGAAGAGTTCATCAAAGAAGGTTATGTTCTTGTTGCAACTGACTATCAAGGTCTAGGCGGTGGCGGTAGACATCAATATAGCGTTGCTGCTACTAATGGTATGGATACACTCAATGCTGCTCGTGCTGTAGTTTCTATGAAAGAAACAGGCGCCAGTAAAAAGACTTTAGTTTATGGCTGGTCACAAGGTGGCGGGGCAACGATTGCCTTGGCTGGAATGCCTGAGTACATCAAGCAGACTGGTACGGTTGCCGACAATCTTGATATTGTGGGTTTTGTAGCCTTGGCGCCACAAGATATTTCAATTCTTGCCCCTGCAGGCAAACATGATCAAGCTACCGCAGATAAATACTTCCAAGACTCACAAAAAATGTTTTTGGATAACGTTTTCAATTTCACACATGCAACCATGTTTTATTGGGGCACGCAGGCTGCATTCCCTAATCTCAAGTTATCAGATATTTTTACTGATGAGGGAGTAAAGGTTGCTAACGAGATTTACAGCAATAAATGTATGCATACCGCTAGCGATACATTTAACTTTAACTATGGTTCAAGCTATGCCAGCTTGTTAAAGCAAAAGCCGAGTAATACTGTTGCTTGGGCTGAGGCGATGTTAAAGGGTGGGGTACCAGTTGTTAAACCTGTTGCACCAATACAGATTTATTTTGGCTCAAAGGACACAGCAGTTCCACCAATGATGCATAAACTCTACCAAGAGCAAGCCTGCAAGTTAGGCGGTAATGTTGGAAGAATGCAGTTACCTGGAGAGCAATCTCACTTTACAACTCCTGGTTCATCCAAGCCCTTCTATCTAGCCTGGGTGAAAGACCGTATTGCTGGCAAGCCATTGGCTAACGCCTGACCACAAAACTAGAGAAAGTCTTTGTCTTAAATAGAAAAACTACCCACGTGAACTGACCCCCAAAAGTTGGACATCAAGTCCAACCAAGGGGGTTTTGTTTTATGAGCAAGTACAGTAAGCAGTTCAAACTAAAGGTAGTTAAGGAGTTTTTAAAGTCTGGTGGCCTCAAGCGGGTTGCCCATCTATTTAAGATTAGTCATGCTCAGGTCCGTAATTGGGTTTTAGCCCATCGGCTCCATG